>JACPCR010000119.1 GCA_016179685.1 Planctomycetota bacterium
TCCCGTAAGTAAAACACAACCGCCGTAGTGTCGCCAGCCTTTGGGGGGAAGCGACCGACCGACCGGTCAAGAATGTTCAAATTATCTGCCAAACTCCAGGGCGAAGCCCTTCCGGGCTTCGCCCCTTCGTTCGCGGGGTGTCAGCCCCGAATGGCGTAGCGCAGCGCGTCAGCGCTAAGGTGAACCACGGAGGACACGGAGGGATTCTGATGAATAGCTTTGCTGGTTTTCTCCGTGCTCTCCGTGTTCACCCCGGTTCGCACCGATTTCGTTTCTGTCTGTCACAACGAAGCGAGTCCGCGAGCTTCGTAGACCGCGCTCTTGACGAATGACCATCACTGGATCACCTCGCTTGCTTACTCCGCACTCGTCCTGGGGGAAGGAATCCGTCATCGGATTTATGAATCGAAAGACTAGAGAACGAGGGTGTCTTAATGTGGCGCAGCGCCATCGCCGTCGGCAAAGCCCCCCCCTCAGGAGAGCTACTTGACCGTCACGGTATCCAGGCAGAGATCGCTGCTGCCGAACCAATAGACCCGGTAATCCATCGCGTCCGACATGGGACGGTCAAAAGCGAGAGAGAAATCCTGGAACTTGTCCGCCTTCTTGAAATCGCTTCCCAGCAGGAGGCGTGACTGGAGCACCACGTCGCACGTGCGGTTCAGCACTTCGATCCGCGCCACCTCGCTGTCACCGCCGGCAAGGGGGACTTTCAGTCGGAAGACGGCCTCGCGCTGACCGGCCGGCTCATCCGACGACCACAGCTCATGAAGGAGGAAGCCGGGCTTGTGAATTCCGGCTCGGGCCACCCTGACCTGGACGGCCTGGGCGTCGTGGTCTGCGGCCGTCATGACGCCGGTGGTGTGCTGGGTATCGACGCCATCGTAAACGTGCTCCCAGCGCGGCGTTTTCGGGCGTGTGCCGACCTCCAGGGTCAGAGTGACGCCAGGAGGGATGGTCGCCGGTTGGGCGAAACGGGGGATCGGGTAAACCTTTTGGAAACCCCGCGCGGGGCGCACGGTGATGGTTGCAGGTTCAGGCCCTGAATTATGCGCTTGAAAGCGACACCACGCTTTCGTGGCGTCGATGAGACGCAGGTCCACCTGCGGGTTGTCGCAAACCAGCAGATTCCCGATGTAAAACGTGGCCTTCGGCTCGGTCTGGTCCAGGCTGGTATAACCGGTTTTTTCGACGAATCCGATTCGGCGCAGCCACTGGCGCTCTGGCACGACCACTCCTGCATCCCACCGTTCCGTGAGGCCGTGGATTCGCACGCCGACGACCTCGCGCCTCTGGTCAGCCCCTTCCAATCTTCCCAGGAATCCGTTGTCCTCGGAGTCCAGATCCAGAATGCCCCGCATCGAGCGAATGCGCCCCATCTTCGGCTTGAGCCGAAAGAAGGGCTGCGGGGTGCTGAAGGCGAAGCTGGCCGCGAAAGACTGAAACGCGGCCAGGGCGTCCTCGATGCGGTTTCCTGGGATGCCGCGTCCGAGGGCGAATCGCACGGGAAACCGTTCGCCCTTCTTTCTCACTCCGTCCAAATGAAAACCCACGAGGAGATTCCAACCTCCGCCGTTCTGACGAAGTGAAAACGATAATCCGGACGTCAGCGGGTAGAGGCAAAAGGCCCCTGTGGTGACCGGGGCGATCATGAGCATGCCGCCCTCGGCCAGGCGGCCATCACGTTTCCAGCCGCTATCCGGACGCTTGCAAATCAGACATTTCGTCGGAATTGAATCCGCTGGCGAATAGACGCACTGTTCGCCATTTCCTCCGTCCACGCTCACCAGAAGCAGATTCACCAGGGCCTCCGGCCTGGGGGAGACATCCCGAGTCAACTCCGCTTCTCCCTCCACGAGCGCCCACCCGACCTGAGGGGGGCAGGGGCGGTAGTAATCCGCAAACTTCCAGGATTGATTCATGGCCGGATAGAAGGTGTGAATCCGGACGTGCAGGCGCAGCGGGTCCGCGGGCCCCTCGAAGGCCTGTTCCCGTCCGCCTTTCCAGCGCTGGTCGGCGTGCACCACGTTCACATGCGGGCTGGCCAGGTCCAGGTGGAACTCCGGCGGCGCGTACAGGTTGCCCGCCTTCAGCCCTCCGGATTCGTCCACGTCCGCGCAGAGGCAGACGTTCCAGTTGGCGCCGTCCGGCCCGTCGTCACCCTCGCCCGCCCAGAAGCGAACCGCGTTGGGAGGCGGAGTAGGCAGGCGCACAAGGGTCGAATGTCCTTTGAAATAGAGATGCGGCCCGGCAATGATGTTTTGCTGGTCCGTGCACATCCGCGCCCAGTTCAGCCAGGAGCCGCACGCCATCATGGATGAGACCATCCGACCCCCGGCCGCATCGCTCGCTTGGACGACGAAATGCCAGTACCGGCTGGCGTAGTCTTCGGCCGAGACCGTGGCGTGCCGGCCGCTGACGGCGTATCGGCGGTAGGGCCGATCGCCGTCGAAAATGGAGATAGCGGCCAAATCCGCTTCTGAAGAGACGCCTGCAACCAGTCTCAGCCTGTCCAGGTACTGGAGGTCCGCCGGATATCCGCCGGCCATCGTGTACTCCTCGAGCAGGGGGCCTGAGGAGACGAAGCACGGCTGCGGGCTGCGGAATCCGCCGTTCGTCCCTTCGCCAAACCTCAGGAGGCTCACGACCGATTCCAGGGCGCCGCGGTAGTCTGCTGGCGATTCCTTCTCCTGACGCCGCACGTTCACGTAAAATTGGAAAGCCGCTTGCCGGGCCCTCCCGATGTCCTCGACCGAGTAGCACAGATGCGTGACCACGGGCAGCAGGTAAGCGCCGTTGTCCGCGACGCGCATGAATTCCGCTACCGCATCGTCCCGCAGCTCCCCGGACCGGTAGGTGAAAAGCGAGAAGCAGTTGTAAAAGGCGTAAAACCAGCCCGGAAGCCCGCGCTCCGATAGGGAATGGACGGCCACGCCGGGGGCTTGCTCCGCGAAATACCAGTTGTCGAATTGATGAGCGAAGAGCTTCCCGTCCTCCGAGAGGTGACGGCTCTCGGGAAACCTCTCGAATCCGAAGAGAAGATACTTCCAGAGAGGGGAACGCGGATTGCCCCAGGGCTGCACCTGGACGTCCAAGCCGGGCACGGCCAGAAACCGGGCAGAGGATGCCGCCTTGCACTCCGAGACGAGACGAGCGTATTTTTCAGCCGTCATCTCGCCAAGATGCTCGGTGAAGATGATGAAATCGTAACCGGCTGCCATCGCCGCCTGGCCTTGTTCGGCCACCGAGCCCGTTCCGTTGGAAAGGGCGGTGTGCGCCCCCAATAGACCCCGGAAATGGTGGACCGGGGGCGGCGTCGGCTGGTGGGTCTCCGTCCTGACCGGGCGCATCCATTCCCACTGGTCGAGTCGAACGGCCGGACCCGGCCAGGGCTTCTGCGGGAGCGGCTTTTCAGGTTTCCATCCGTCCGGTATCCCGGCGGCCAGAGCGGGTTCTGCCAGCCACCGAAACGTGTTCAGCAGCAGCACGGCCCCGTCGCTGCGGCGCAGGCCGTCGCCCCGCTCCATGACGATCCCGTCGACCATGAGCGTGTAGCCGCCGGAGAAGTTATAGAAGGCCGGGAAGGACTGCACGGCCAGCCGCCCGCGGCCGACCTCTCGAACGGCGAGAAGGGGCGGCGAGGCCTGAGTCATCCGGTCAAAGTCCGGGGCGCCGGTGGCGGTCAAAGCGAAGGCGCCGCCGCTCGGCATGGTGCGCACGACGGGAATCCAGTGCTGGTCCACCACGAGGCACGAATTGCCGAGCTTGAGCCCCTGGCGGTTCTGCGTGTGGTCCGGATACCAGAGAGCCGACAAGCCTTCGGTGATCGGAGACTCGGCGAAATGGGTGGTCCAGGCGTAGGAACGGCCCCACCGCGGCTGCACCCATTGATGCTCGCGGTCTACGACTTGTTCCCGCCGAGCCGCAGCTCCATAAGGCCCCAGAAGCGCGTTCCACGCCGGAAACCGGTCATGGATGATGTCCGTGGAGAAAATGGAAATGAACACTCCACCACCCGCCTCAAGAAACCGGCGCAGCAGCTCCGGGTCAACCTGCTCCGGCGACCAATCCAAGATGAGCCAGACATGGAACTGGGAAAGTTTTTCCCAATCCCGTTCCGAGGCAGGCGTGACCACCACCTGGCAGCCCGCCGCCCGCAGTTTCGGCTCGAAGTCGGGGTCCGGTGCTACGTCCGAGATCAGGGCCACCTTCGCCCCGCGCTCCTCGGCGTCCGAGTGGATCAGGAGCACGCTGAGCGCCAGGAGGGCGAAGCTCGGAGCCCGAAAGCAGGGGACGCGGTGGGAAGGATGCACCACTCGGCAGCTCATGCCCTGGAGCTTCCCATCCGGGCAACGCCGGTCCAACCCCCGGCATACTGGATGCGGCGGCGCCCGGCGTGAGATCGAAGACTCCGCATCCACCGGCAGCCGAGTGCGCTCAAGGACATCTTTGCTAAAATGCCGGCCTCGTATCTCCATGCCTGAAGCTTACCACAGATGACCCGCGGTGTTAACTGTGTCTCATTTGACGTCCCAGGCGCCTGACACCCATGAACGTCCTGAGTGTATTCAGTCTTGATGAAGCCCTGGCGGCGGAGCTGAAGGCGGCCGACCCGCAGATCCATCTCGTCATCGCCACGAGCCAGGAAGCGTTGCTTGCCCACGCGGCTTCCGCCGAGGTGATCTTCGCCGGATACGCTGGCGAGAATCCTGCCCCGTTCCACGAGCTGCTCCGCCGCGCTCACAGGCTTCGCTGGATTCATGTCTCGAGCGCCGGGGTCGATGCCCTGCTCTTCCCTGAACTGAAGGCACGGGGAACTCACCTGACTTGCGCGAAGGGCGAGGTCGTCGGCTCGCTCCTCGCCGAGCACGCCATGGCCCTCCTTCTTTCCCTGACGCGCGACATCGCTGTGTCGGTCCGCGCCGGCCGCTGGGACCGCGCGGGAAAGCCGGGCCGGACAGCGACGGAGCTGCGTGGCAAAACGCTCGGCATCGTCGGGTTCGGCGGCGCGGGTCAGGCCCTCGCCCGCATGGCCGCCGGATTCCAGATGCGGGTCCTCGCCCTCCGGCGTCATCCCGCCGCCTCTCCGGTCGCCGGCGTGGAGGAGGTATGGGGACCCGAACGGCTGCACGATTTGCTCGAGCGATCGGACGTGGTGGCCCTCTGTGCGCCGGCCACGCCGGAGACCCGCAACCTCATCGGCCGTCCGGAGCTCCAGAAAATGAAACGCACGGCCATCCTCATCAACATCGGACGCGGCGACGTGGTGAACCAGGAGGCTCTCATCGAGGCCCTCGAAAGCCGCCGGATCGCCGCCGCCGGGCTCGACGTGTTGGCCGTCGAGCCCGTGCCGGACGGGAGTCCGCTCTGGCGGATGGACCACGTGGTGATCACGCCCCATATCGCGGGGCACTCGCCGCTGCGCAACGCGAGAAACCAGGAGTCGTTCGTGCGGAATTTCTGTCGATTCGCCCGCGGCGAGGCGCTGGAAGGCGAGGTGGCTCTGGACATGGGCTACTAGCGTCCAAGCCTGTAACATCACCGCGCGTGGCGTAGCGCCGCACCCACTCCGTGGGCACCCGGTGGGCACTGGGTGAGCACCCGGCCGAGATGTTGAAAGGTGTCAGGTTTCGGGTGCCAGTTGATTCCTGATACACCTGACCCGCCTCCCACTGGGGCAAGTCTGGCGTGACACCATTCCGAGCCTTGTTGTGGGTTGCGGGCATCGCCCGCCTTGAGCTTGGGACCGAAAGTACAGCCGCATTTTTTGTCCCCAAATCTCGTATCCCTGTTCAGGAGTACGGGTGCATTTGCTCACTCGTCTACTAGAAGTTCGACAGCTCCAGGATGGGCTGGATCACCGAGAGCACGATGAAGGCCAGGATGACCCCCATGACGATGATCAGGAGGGGTTCGAGAAGAGCGATGAGCCTCTGGCCGACCAGGTCGACCTCCTCATCGAGCTCCCGGGCGACCTTATCGAGGACGACCTCGAGATGGCCGCTCTGCTCCCCGGTGGCGACCATGTGGGCGACCATGGGGGGGAAGACGCCCGCGCTGCGGAGCGGGGTGGAGATGTCCTGACCCGCGGTAACCGCCTCGGAGACGGTCCGGATGGACCGGGCAATCACCTGGTTGTCGATGACCTGGCGGACGATGGTGAGGGCCTCGAGGGCCGGGAGTCCGCTGCGGAGGAGCGCGGCGAGGGTGCTGGCGAACCGGGCGACGGCCTGCTTGCGGAAAAGCTCGCCGACGACGGGGATGCGGAGCTTGGCGGAATCGATGGCCCAGCGGCCCCATTCGGTCCGAGCGGCGGCCCGGAAGGCGAACAGGCCGGCGGCCAGGCCGCCCAGCAGGAGAGGCCAGGCGGCGTGAAGAAAGTCGGCGATCCCGACCAGGATGGCGGTGGAGGTGGGCAGCCGGACGCGGTTTTCCTGGAGCACGGCGGTGATGCGGGGAACGACAAAGGTCAGGAGGAAGACGACGACCGCGCTGCCGAAGACGAGGAGGACGCAGGGGTAGGTGAGGACGGCGGTGACGCGGCTGCGCATCCGGTATTCCTTCTGGCAGAACTCGGCGATCTGGCCGAGGACTTCATCGAGGTGGCCGGTGGCCTCGCCGGCCCGGACCATCCCCACGTAAAGGGAATCGAAATAGGCCGGGTGCGCGGCCAGGGCATCGGCGAGGGTGTAGCCGCGGGTCACCTTCTCCCGAGCGTCCCGGAAAGCGCGGCTCAGCCGCCGGTCCTCGACCTGCTCGATGAGGACATCCAGCACTTCCGTGAGGGGCAGTCCGGAGCCGAGCATGGTGGCGAACTGGCGGGTGGCCAGGCCGACGTCCCGCAGCCTCCGGCCCGTGAGCGAGGAAGGCAATCGCCAGAGGCTGGTCTGCCGAGCCTGTTGCTCCAGGGGCTTGAGGGACGTGACGTAGATATCCTTGCCCCGAAGCTGCTCCCGGGCCTGGCGCGGCGAGTCCGCGGTCACGATGCCGCTCACCGGCTCGCCGCCGGTTCTCATGGCCTGATATTCGAAGACGGGCATGATTCCATTTTGACCCCGGCGGTTTCCAGCGGGACTCCAGAATCTACCAAATTTCAGAGCCAGCAGGATGCTTCCGCTGCATCCCTCCCATGGGGACAGGTCCGGGAGGCGCTCTCCGGACGGCACCGCCTCCCATGTCCTAACGGGTATGACGCGCGCTCGGAATTGCGAATGCGCTTCCGCACGCGCACACGAGTAGACGAGCCCGCAAGTGCATCCGCACTGGCGAACGCGTCTACTAGAAGAGGTCCATCTGGGTCACCCGCAGGACCTCGTCGATGGTCGTCTGCCCCCGGCGAATCTTTTCTGCGCCGTCCATGCGCAGGGTGCGCATCCTGCGCTCGACGCAGCCTTTCTTGATCGTGCTCGCGCCGGTGCGGCCCATGACCTGCTCGCGGATGATATCGTCGACGAGCATCAACTCGTAGATGCCGGTGCGGCCGAGGTAGCCGGTGTCGCGGCAGGCGTCGCAGCCTCGTCCGATCCAGAGTCGGCCGGAAGGAATCAGGCCCGGCTCGAGTCCGACGGTGGCGAGCTTCTGGGGGTCCGCGGGTGTTTCTTCGCCGCAATGGGGGCAGACCAGTCGGACGAGGCGCTGAGCGAGCACGGCAATGACGGACGAGGAGACCAGGTAGGGCTCGATCCCGATGTCGAGCAGGCGGGTGACGGCGCTGGGCGCGTCATTGGTGTGGAGCGTGCTGAAAACGAGGTGACCGGTCAGAGCGCACTGGATGGCGACGGAGGCCGTATCGGGGTCCCGAATCTCGCCGACCATCATGACGTCGGGGTCCTGCCGGAGGACGGAGCGGAGGCCTTCGGCGAAGGTGAGGCCCTTTTTCTCATTGACCTGCATCTGACTGATGCCGGTGAGTTGGTACTCGATGGGGTCCTCGATGGTGATGATGTTCTTCTCCTTGGTGTTGATGCGGTCGAGCGCCGCATAGAGCGTCGTCGTCTTGCCACTGCCGGTGGGGCCGGTCACGAGCAGGATGCCGTGGCTAAAGTGAATGAGCGAGCTCATGGCGTGGAGAATCTGATCATCCATGCCGATCTCTTCGAGCTTGAAGAGCCCGGCGCTCTTGTCGAGGAAACGGAGCACGACGCGTTCGCCGTGCGAGGTGGGGACGCAGGAGATGCGGAGATCGACCTCGTGACCCGCCACGCGGATGGTCGCACGCCCGTCCTGCGGGAAGCGCCGCTCCGCGATGTCCATCCGACCCATCACCTTGACCCGGGAGACGATGGCCTCCTGGACCTTCTTGGGAAGGATGAGGAAGTCATAGAGAAGGCCGTCGATGCGATACCGGACGATCACCTTCTCCTCGTAAGGCTGGATGTGGACGTCGCTTGCCCGGTTGCGGTGCGCCTGGCTCAACAGGGTATTGACCAGCCGGATGACGGGCGCCTTGTGCGCCATGTCGAGCAGGTCCTCCGACCCGGTAAGCTCCACCGCCAGCGAGCTGATCTCCTCCTCCTGGATTTCAGCGAGCATGCGATCGACCATTTCCGCGCCCTGGGGATAGCCCTGGTTGATCCGCGCCAGAATCTGGCTGCGCGGGGCCAGAACGGTCTCGAACTCCGCATGGAGCATCCGGCTCAGGTCGTCGAGGGGATGCAAATTGAGGGGTGAGCTTGTGGCGACCTCGATGCAGCCTTCGCCGTTCTTGAGGCCGACCAGGGCGTTCTGGCGGGCGAACTGGAGCGGGACGCGTTCGAGGAATTCCGGGGCCATTTCACGCTCGGAAAGGTCGCTCACGTAAGGGAATCCGAGCTTGCGGGCGTAGCGCTCGAGAATCTCACCTTCAGTGAGGAGGCCTTCCTCGACGAGCGTCCGCTCGACGCCCCGGCCCGTCTCCTCCGCGAGTGTGCGGCAGAGGGCAAGCTTTTCGGCCTTGAGGACACCGCCCTGGATCAGTTCGCTCAGGATTTCTTCAAGGAGATTTGCCATCGATTCACTGAGGTTGGGCCCCGGCGGGCTCGCCGGCCTTCTTCTCGCCGCCTGCGGCGGGCTCGCCGGCCTTCTTCTCGCCGCCTGCGGCGGGCTCGCCGGCCTTCTTCTCGCCGCTGTTGCGACTCTCCCTCTTCCGGCGCAGGCCGGACCGCCTCTCGTCCTCCTGGATGAACTGGTCCAGCTCCGCCTGGCGCTGCCGGCTCATGCGCTCGTAATCCTCGAACGAGAGGTCGGCAAAGATCGTCGGGCTCACAATGGCATAGAGCCGCGTCTGCACGTCACGGTCCGTCTTGCCGCGGAAGAGCACACCGAGCCCGGGGATGCGTTGAAGGTAGGGCACCCCGCGCACGGCCTTGTCCAGCCGGTTGTTGTTGAGCCCGCCGACGACGACGGTGCGGCCGTTCGGCACCGTGACGACGGCCGTGACTTCCCGGCTGATCTTGCGGGGCGGGAGGTTGACGGCCACGGCGTCGCCCTGGAACGCCTCCACGGTCTGCTTGATGTCCAGGCGCAGGTAGCCGTCCTGCTGGTTGATGCTGGACTTGATCTTCAGTTCAATCTTGGCCTCCTGGAAGCCGCCGAAGCTGGTGACGTCCGTGGTGGACTGGGTGGTGGTGAAGGTGGCGACGGGGACCTGGTCGGAGGCCTTGAAGGTCGCGTCCTGGTTGTCATCGGCGACGACCATGGGAGCGGCGAGGACGCGGATACGGGCCTTGCTCTCGAGGGCCTTGAGGAGCAGGGGGATGTTGCCGACGCGCTCCTTGAAGATGCCTGCGACGATGCCGGCCCCGGCCACGGGAATCCGGGCGTCCGGTATCCCGTCGTTATTGGTGTCCAGGAGCTGCGAGATGCCGACGTTCGTCGCGCCGAAGGGCCGCGGGTCCTGGGTCGGCTCATGCACCGTGGCGAGCTCCACGCCGATATCGAAGGAGCCATCGACGGTCAGCTCGACAATGGCCGCCTCGATCAACACCTTCGGCTTGCGGATGTCCAGCTCCGCCAGGAGCTTCTCGACGCGTTCGAGGATGCCCGCAGAGGCCCGGACCACAACGACCCCGCGCTGGGCGATCAACTCGATTTCCCCCAGCTCGTTCCGGCTGCCCGCTTCGACCGCGGCCCCGGCGGGCGCGGACGGCCGGCCCGGGGCCGCGCCCGCGGCGGTCGCGGACGGCTTGAGGACCTTTTCGAGGACCTTGGCCACCTCCTCGGCATCCGCGTTGCGGACCGGGAAGACGCGGACGATGGATTCGAGCCGGGCGACTTCGACGTCCAGCTTCGCGATGAGGTCCCGAAACGCCTGAAGCTCGTCCGGCGTGCCGGTGAGGACGAGCCCGTTGGTGCGGGGGTCCGCCACGATCTGGACGGCGGCGAGTCCGTTTTTCACCCCGGGCTTGGTGCGCTCCATGGCAAAAGTCTTGAGAAGGGGGTCTATCTGTTTGAGAACCTCTTCAGCGAAGGCGTGCTGGAGCTGGACGAACTCGGTCTTGAGCTCCGGGCCCGGGACGTCCAGCCTCTGGAGCAGGGACCGCATTTCCTGGAGTTCCCCTTCCGTGGCGGAAAGGATGACGCCGTTATTGGCGGCGACGGCGATGACCTGGGGCGGCGGAATGCGAGTGGCCCGCGTGCCGAGCCGATTGCGCCGGACAACGAATCCCTGCACCAGGGGCTGGAGCTGCTTCGTCACCTCGTCCGTCCGGGCGTATTTCAAGGCGACATACTCCGTCACCGTGTCGGGCCCCACGCGGTCCGACGCGTCCACTACGCTCGCAATCCGCTCCAAGTTCCGCGCAAATCCGGTCACCACCAGCGTATTGCTGTCGACGACGGCGATCACTTGTTCGTACTGGGGGTGGATCATGCGCTGAACCACTGCGCTCAGCGTGTTCGCATCAGCATTCTGCAAGGCAAAAACGCGGGTGATCAGCCGATCCTGGTCCGTGAACCGCGCCGCGTCCTGGGCAGAATAGACCCCTGTCTGCAACAGCCGCGCGTTCGCGGCTTGTTCGACCCTGACGTATGCGTCGTATTCCACGAGGACGAACCCGTACATCTGCAGGATGGATTGGAAGATGCCGTAAACCCTGTCCTGCGGGATGCGCGAGTTGGAAAGCACCGCGATCTTCTTGCCGCGGAGCTGGCTCGGATCGTAGACGAACCGCTTGTTGAGGAAGCGGCTGATGTATTCCATCATGACCGTGATTTCGACGTCTTCGCCCCTCCACATCGGGCCTTCGTCCGTGTGGACTTCGGCCAGAAGGGGATGGGGCATCAGCCAGCCGGCATGGAGGAGAGCCAGGACTGCGACAATCGGGACGCCGGCCTTCATGAAGGAGTTCCGCGAGGAGGGCTCGAACCGTTCGGATCGCGTTGGTGCATCATAAGTTGGACCTCTGAGGGTGTCAACGCAGGATCGTAGCCGGAGCGCGTGAGCGTTTCGAAGGGACCCCGCGCCTCGGAAACGCAGCCGAAGCGCTCCTGCGCCTCGGAAACGCCCCGCGCGTCCGACGCCCGAAATTCATCCCGCTGGGAAGGCGTCGGCGCCGTGAGGGACGGCGCGTTAAGACTCCTGATATCGGATCGCGAGCTCCAGGTCCGTGATCGTCATGGCGTCCTTGTAACTCTTGATCGTCACATAGTTGATGCCGGTGTGCAGGTCAATCGGCCGCACCGGGTGACGTCGGACGTTCTCCAGCGGGGGCGGCGGCACTGAGCGGCCGGGTTCCGGGAAAAGCAGAGCCTCCGCCGGCTTGTCCGCATACGGCAGGAAAGCGTACTGCCTGGAAAGATCCACGGAGTTCAGCTTGAGGGTGTAATTGTTGTAATCCGCGCAGTCCGAAGAAACCGCCTGAAGGAATATGGCCTTGATCCGCCCCTGGGCCGCGGCCTTTGCCACATCGTCGCCCACGCGAAGCCGCAGCGTCACTTCGCCGCTGGCCGGCACGGTCACCGGGAGGGCCGCATAGGGCCGGTCCACCGATTCCGCCGCATGGGAAACCATGTAGAGCTTGTCCAGATATTCCAGGGTCGAAGGATCGCCCAGTTCATACATCAGCCCGCGGTCGGAATCGCTCATCCCCTGTCCCCCGTGCCGCAGAACCATGGCAGGAAACCGTTTCGGGTCGAGCGTCCAGATCATGACGTTGTAAAGATAAATCCCGTCCGCGCCCTGCTGGAGGTAGTTCATGGTCATGGCACGGTAGGTTTCCCTTGGGACCGGGCGCCCCGGCCACTGGCAGTTGCGGTCACAGCCGGCATAGACCTGTACACCGGGCGTTTTCAGGCGGGTATCCTGGACGTCGCGGTCGAAATCGGCAACGAAGGGGCTCGACAGGCACAAGAGGTCCAGGTATCCGAGCCGCGCCCAGAGGGGGATGTCGAGGCCTTCGCTTCGGGCATGGTAAAGCGACCCTGGAATGGTGGCGCACAAGTGGATTCTGCGGCCTACCCTCATGCCCGCTTCATCCAGCACGCCACGCACTTGCCGGACAAAATCCGTCATCACCGGCGCACACTCTGCTGCGAATCCCGACTCGGTGCTTCCCCTGGGGAAGAACATGCAGTTCCGCGTGCAGTCCATCTCCACACCATCGACGGGATAACGGATCACAGCATCCCGGATTTGTGCGAGGACTTGATTTCGCACAGCGGACTTGCGGTAGTCCAGCTCCGCGCCGCCGCGTGAGCCGCCGGGCCCCACGCGGTGGTGCAGATTGTCGTAGTACGAAAGGGGTATCCACGGATTGAAAATCTGGTCCAGGTAATGCGTATCGTTCATCCGAAAGCTGGCAAAAATTTCCAGACCTCTCTGCTTTGCCCGCTCGACCAGCATTCCGAACGGGTCCTTGCCTCCCGCGCAGAACTCCATGAGGTTGCGGATGCTCGGGTCCGTCTCGGGATGTTCGTAGAGCCGAATGAGTTCTGGACTGATGAAATCCCCCTTCCGGCCCGCTAGGCCGGTCGGCGTCATCAGGAAAAGGGTGTCCACCTGCGTGCCTGCAAGCCGGTCCACCGCGGCCAGAACGTCCGAATCCGTCACTGGAGGCTCGACCTGGAAGATGTTGTAAAAGTCGTTATTGATGAGGATTCGGCGCTTCTTCATCGGGTTCATTCCATTGAGTGCATTCGGCACGGGCTTACGCTCGCAGGGCTTCCTCGAGGGCGCGCTGGAGCTTGTCGGTCTCCTCGTTGCGGTAATACCACCAGCGGGTGCTCCAGACGCGGTGGAGTTTCCAGCCCCGGCGTCTCAGCACCTCTTCACGCCAAACGTCGCGGATGCGGGCGGTCCGGCCCCCCAGGTGCGCAGGCCCATCGCACTCGATGCCCAGCAGGTAACTGTCCTTCACCTGGGGGTGCAGCACGCCAAGGTCGATCCGAAAGCCCGCCTCGCCGACCTGTGGCCGAACCTGGTATCCCAGTTTTTCGAGGGTTGTGCCGACCTCTTGGACGAGCGGTGGGATGGGGTCACGGGATGGCCCGGCCGCTGCGGCGCCGGCGGGCCGGCCGAAGCGTTCGAGGATGGCCCGGGCGCGGGCCTCGTCGCCCCCGGAGACGGCCTGCGCGTAAGCGAGGTAGAGTTGAAGGCAGCAGGCGGGTGTAAGGGAGGAGAGCGTCTCGTTGCTGCCCAGCGAGGAGGAAACCTCGCCGATGGGCATGCTGCCCACCAGGATCACGCGCTGCCGGGCGCGAGTCACCGCCACATTGAGCCGGCGCTCGCCCCCGAGGGCGCCGACCGGCCCGAAGCGCCGGAAGAACTTGCCGGTCCCGTCCCGGCCGAACGTGGTGCTGAAGATCATGACGTCGCGCTCGTCGCCCTGGACGTTCTCCAGGTTCTTCACGAAGAATCCGACGTCCTGGTTCGACTCCTTTCGCGACATCTCGACCTGATACCGCGTGGCGAACGCTTCATCGCGCTGGCACTCCTCGCCAATCAGGTCCTCGATCAAATCCCTCTGGAACTGGTTGAACGTGACGACGCCAAGGGTCGGGCTCGTCGCTTGGCCGATCCAGTACTCCCTGAGGATGGCGATGACCTTCCGGGCCTCCTCCCGGTTGGTCCGCTGGTCGTAGACACCGGCCACGTCGTGGTACTGGATGGGCCGGCGGGAGTCGGTGGACAGCGTGCGGGCGGGCGGCGCTTCCAGCCTTCCGCCGTAAAACGCCCGGTTGCTGAACTGGATCAGGTCCGGCGTCTCGCTCCGGTAGTGCACGGTAAGGTAGCTTTCCGGCAGGTTGCCCATGGAGGCCTGGAGGAGGTCTTCCACCTGAAGCAGATAGCCTTCGTCCATCCTTCGGATGCCGGCCTGCTGCAATTCTGCCGCTGCGGCGACGGCCTCCTCATCCTCTGTTCCGGCGGATTCCTCCCCTTCACCGTCCGTCCCGAGGCGGGCGGAGAAGAAACTGGTCGGCGGGAGCTGCTTCTCGTCTCCGGCCACGACGAGGCTGCGGCCTCGGAAGATGACGGGGACGGCCTGCTCGATGGGGCACTGGGAGGCCTCGTCAAAGATGACCAGGTCGAACAGGCCCGGCTGGAGGGGAAAAATCTCCGCCACGGACTCGGGATTCGCCAACCAGCACGGGCGGAGATCGAGCAATCCGCTGGTCAGGCTGAGGGACACGGCCTCTCGCATGCGCTTTGCGTCGCCGTGCTGGGAGCGGCGGAGCTGGAACATGCGTTTCCACGGCTGGCTGCGGCAGGCGGCGGCGCGTCCGAGCCAGCGCGTCCGGATGGCCTGCGCCTCGAGCGCTCGCTTCTGCCCGAGGCGCTCCCGGAGCTGGCCGACTTTTCCAGCATGCACCTCCGGGGTGATTTCGACGAGGAGCGGTTGATCCTGGTGGCTTCGGGTCTGTCCCATCCGTGCGGCGGTGTACTGGAGGAGGGCGACCCACCAGCGGCCATGGGCCTCCGGAGCGAGGTCTGCTGGTGGCGCGGGCAGCTTTTCACCGACGCCACGTCGAGCTTCGTATGCTTCGAGACCGTCGAGCAGCGTCTTGAGCGCGCCCCGCCGCTGACGCCGGTCCAGGTCCAGCGTCGCCAGCGTGTCCAGGCTGGCGAGGCCGCGCGTGAGTCGGTCGAGCCACGGGCCGAGGGCCTGCCCGGTAAGGATGCAGGTCCGGGGCTCCTCCAGCCCCGAGGGGCCGAGGAAGGCCTCGGCGGCGGAGAGGGCGTCGAGGAGGTCACGGGCAAAGGGGGCTCGCTGGACCGCGGCCTGAACTTCGCTGGCGATGGCACGGAATCGTTCGGGCTTGGCCGCATCCAGCGCAGCGTCCACCAGCGGGCGCGCCCAGGGGGATGCGGACTCTTTTCGGGCGAGGGCGAGGGCCTCCTCGAGAGCTTTCGAGGCCTGCCGGGTGAAGGCCTGGAGGGACGACTCGTCCCGCAGGGGCGGGCGCACGCCGGGGACCAGGGCCTGCTCGGCGCGATCGAGCTGTTCGCGGAGGTGCTGGGCTTGGACGTGTGAGACCATGGCCTCGGCGACCATCCAGAGCATTTCGCCGGCCGCGTCGGGCCGGAGCTGCCGGATCACGTCCCTGGCTCGGCGGAAACGGAGGCTGAAAACGCGCAGCCAGCGCCCGCGATGAGCGAGGACTTCCTGGGCGTGGGTGCGAAGGACGTCGAGCTGGCCGAGGGGCATGCCGCGGCAGACCTCGCTCCAGCGGGCGTCGGGCTGCGTTTCGGCGGCTTTCTGGGCCAGCTCGGACGCCTCGCGGCATCGGGCCACGAGCCGGCCACATTCCTCCTCGCTCGAGGCGCGCACCGGCATCAGCCAGGCCAGGACCAGCCGGCAGGAAAGCTCATCCGGCCGTTCCAGGAGCGCGTTCAGGGGCTCGAGAAGGCCGGCGGCAGCGGCGGGGAAATCGGCCAGGGAGGGTGGAAGCCCGAGGCCAGCCCCGGCCCGCTGGACCTGCTCCTGATGCCGGGCGTCGAGGGCCCGAAGCTGGGCCTCGAGGGCCCGCACGTCCGCCCCCAGCGCGGGCGACATCTCGGCCGAGGGCTGCCGGAAACGCCACGGGTTGTGAAGGGCATCCGACTGCCGGAAGAGCCCGCCCACGGTCTCGACGCGGCCGCACAGAGCGTCCAGCTCCGCGGCGGGCAGATCGGCCAGGAAGTCCTGGATGCCCGGCAGCATCCGCACGGACGGGAACTGGGCATAAATTCGGCCCTCCCGCGCCTTCATCTGGCCATAGGAGATGCCGAGTCGCGGGTGCGGCTCATGCAGCGCCTGCGCATAGCGGTCCAGCTCCTCCTCCAGCGCCGTGATCTCCTGCGCCAGCGCCCGGCGGCGGGCAGAGACCTCGTCCTGGACGGAGGCCGGTAGCAGGTCGGCCTGTTCGCGGACCGCCTTGAAGACCTGCATACGGTCCGACTCGGCGTCGTGCACTTCGAGGCAGAGGTCGGCCAGGCCGGCGGCCCGGAGGCGCTCGAGGACGACCCGCGTGGCGGCCTGTTTCTGGCAGACCATCAGAATCCTGCGCCCGCGGGCGAGCGCGTCCGCGATCAGGTTCACAATCGTCTGAGACTTCCCGGTGCCCGGGGGGCCGTGGACCATCAAGCCCGGCTCGGCCCGGGCCTGCCAGATCACGCGTTCCTGGGAGAAATCCGCGTCGCAGACGAGGTAGCGGTCCTCCTCGGCCGGCGCGGGCACGGACGGCGGCGTCGGCAGGCGGAGGGCTGACACGAAGGCGGCGGAGACCCCTTCGCAGCTTTCACGATTCTTCAGGCTCTCGAGGTCCGCCAGGATGGCCTCGTTGGGCCACCGGAAATACCCGAGCACGGCCGAGTTGTAATAGCGCGGGCTCTGCTGGGGGCTGAGCAGCTTCAACGACGGCACAGCCTCCAGCACCGCGTCGCAGTCCACGGAGGGGGGCGTCCGGAAGCCCTGCGCTATCTTCTGCAAGTCCTCCTTCAGTTCCTCCCAGGGAAACTCGAGAAGCTCCTCCTCGCTGGGACAGGCCAACTCGAGGTTGAGCATGCGGCGCACCCATGCCGCCAACGCAACGTTCATGCGGACGGAGCCCGCTTCGTCCTCCCGGCGAACACGAATCCGGCCCTCGTGCCGCAGGTCGATCTCGATGGAGATGGGCCAGAGAAACACCGGGGCCAGAACAAACTGCCGCTCTTCCCCGGTCCCCGCATCGACATGCAGAAGCGGGTAGCCGAGCCAGAGGGCGTGCACACCGGTCTCCCGGCGGGCCAGTTCCGCATGGCGGAACATGCGCTTGTCGAGCAGATCGTAGATTTCGGCCTGTTCGAGGGCCGCGCGTTCCGCCGCCGAAAGCGCATCGTCAGCGGGGGTATCCTTCTCTCCGTCCTTCTTCCGGCTCGATCGCTTCGCCCGGGCCGTCTGGCCCGCCATCCTCCGGTCCAGGTCCATGGACACGGTCCCCTGCCCCCTCGTCACCGCGGAGAGGAGCTGCCGGGGAAGGCCGGAAGAAACAACGCCCAAGCGCGTCAGGTCCAGCAACCGGCCTGTCTTGGCGGCGCTCACTTTGAGGAGCGGGCTGCGGCCGATCGAGGCGGAGAGCCTCTGGTGATACTGTTCCAGGATTCGGGTATGAGCGGGCATGGGGCGAGTCATCAACCCAGATGATTCAGGACCAGGTCATGAATGATCTGGATTTCCCGCCGCAAAAAAGCTATTTGGAAAGATTGACATCTTTGAAGAAGTCCGGGTTGTCCTTCAATCGCTCCAGGATGTTGTTGACACCCTCCTTGGACTCGAGGGCCTTGAGCAGGTCCGTGAAGTTCTGGCCCTTCGCCGGAGTCGCCGTGTCCGCTGGCTTCTCCGCCTTCGCATCCGCCTGGGCCTTGGCCGCCCGCAAGGCCTCGACCTGGTCCAAGACCGCCGCCTTCTTTTCCGGTTTCGGTGTACCGGGCTTCGCGGCCGCTGGAGGTGCCTCGGCAGCGGGCGCGGGCGAAGGCGTCGGGGCCGGCGCGGGCGACGCATCCGGCACGGGCGGTCCGGCCGAGTCCCCCGCCGCGCTTTCGGCGTCCTCCGCTGGCTCCTGCGGCGGCGTCAAGTACTCGTGCCCGTCCCGAATCTCCGTCGCCGCGTACACCGGCACGTTGCCTTCACCAGACGGTCCAATGCGTTCGACCGCCGCCGGATCGAACTCCACCTCGCCTTCCTCGGTCAACACGATGACGGACCGGCTTCCTTCCATGAGGACCGTTCCGTAGAGCTTGGTGCCGTCCCGCAGGTAGAGCACGTGGGACTTATCGACGATCTTTGCTCCGCCTGCGCCGAGTCCGCCCCCCAGGTCAGCGCTCGCCGCCGGTGAAGCAGGGGAATCTTGTCCCGCTTCGGGAGGGGATTCCGCTGGTTTCCGCCTGACGGCGGGCCGAGCGGACCGGGCCGGCTTCTCCTCAGCGCCCTCTGCCACCTTTTCCTTCACCTTTTCGGCAATCTTTTCCGCCGCCTTTTCCGCCGCTTTCTCGACGGCTTTCTCCATCTCCTCCTCGGCCGCACGCTTCTCCTTCCGGCTCTCCTTCGATTTCTTCTCCCGGCCTTCTTTCTTTCCCTCCCTCTCCTCGCCTTCCTCCTTCTCAGCCTTGGACGAGGAACGCGGCCAGACGGGCGCGATCATCAGAAGGACGAATCCCAAGGACAGGAACAGGCTGCCGAGAGGCAAACGTGAAAGCTGTTTCATGAACAAGGCTCCTTCCGTACCTGTAAGGAAACGGCACTTGATCATGCTACCATCCGGCGTGGCGAGCCGCAATGCGGCGATCGAAAGCCCCTGTTGAAACCGAGGGTAAAAGGGTAAAAGAACTTAAGGGTTAGACCTACGGGCCAGGCGGCAACCGAGGTTGCCGTGGCGGGAGCCGGGCGCGTTATTGCTGCGGCACGCCGCCCGGCAGTTGTCCGCGTCGTGGCGCCAACTGCCGCCGCGTAAAACGCGGGACGAGCCCTGCTTGTCATACCACGAATCGCACCACTCCCATACATTGCCCGCCATGTTGTAGCATCCATACGCGCTCACTCCCTTCGGAAACTCGTCCACCGGACACGTATTGGCAAACTTGTCTTCCCCTCCACTGATGTTGCAAAACCTACCGATGAATTCGTCCCCCCACGGATACTGCAGCTTCCGCTTCTGCTTCACCGACCATGAAGCCGCATTCTCCCACTCCTGCTCCGTCGGCAATCGCCCCCCTCGCCACCGGCAATACCCCCACGCATCATACCAGTCCACATTCACCACCGGATGGTTCGCCTCGCCCCCGCCCGCTTCGTGCCCCTTCCCCCTGTCTCCCCGCCCTGAAGCCCCATCTTCTCTATCGCTGCCGCCCGCTTCTCCACCGTCAATTTCCGCAGCCCCTCCAACTGCTGATCCGATAACTCCTTCCCGTCCTGCAGATACCCCGGATAACAGAATCGGTGCGGGTCACCCTCTTGTCCCTTCTCCGCCTCCTTCTTCAACCAAGCCACAAACTCTGCGTACTCCGCCTTCGTCACCTCGTACTTCCCGATGTAAAACGCCGGCACATCGATCTCCTGCCCGTCCTGGTAGATGAACTTGCCCGCGGGGCTGGTACGCAATCGACGCCTCGCGCTGGAATCGGGCCACGTAATCCTCATCGCTCGCGAGATGCGCAGGCAGCACCTTGAGCGCCACTTCCACTCCATTCGCATGCTTCGCCAGGTAGACCGCGCCCATCCCGCCAGCGCCGATCCGCCGTAAAAGCTCGAAATCCCCGATTTTCTTGATGTCCTTTGCCGCATCCTTGTCCAGCCCGAGCGCTTTGAGCAGTTGCGACTCCTGCTCCTTCGTCAGATACCCCTTCTTGACAAAAACATCGGAGATCGAGCCCGTGACGCCGATGGCTTCCGCTTGCTTCAGCGACCGCAGCGCCTCTTTAGCCCTCTCGACGTCGACGAATTTCGCATTCACCGCGGCCTGGGCGAACCGCACGTCCGATTGAGTCGGCATCTGCCACTCCAAGACCTGCACGCCACGAGCGAACGAGTCTCGAAAATCAACTCAGCCATCTCAGCCCATACTTTTCGGGATGAACATAGGACATTCTAGATTTAACCACAACCCATTGGGGTCACCCACACAAAAACCTGATGTGCCAGAATTTATTTGTGGACGCTGCGTAGCATCCGCCCGCGATGAGGTGAATCACGCAACGCTTGCCTGCCTGCCGCGCCTGTCTGTGCCGTGCCCGGCACGGCAGACAGGACGGCGCAGACAGGTCGGTTTGAGGCAGGCGCTTCGCTACTCTATGGCCCGGACGCTATCGAACACTTTGACTTTATCGAACGCAAGTACCGGCGGCTGATCAAAAGGGGGGACGGATTGGGGTCAGACCCCGATCCGTCCCTCCATGGCTCGCTCCCTCAAGAAGAAGATGGCGATTCTCACCCATTGCCTCACCTCTCGCGACGCCTGGAGCGACAAGCAGATCAACTACGGCTGGGGCTCGATGAACATGCCCGTGGGGCGGTGGGGCGGCCTCGCCATCATGGCCAGCGCCATCAGCGATCACCCCTTGGCCAGGGAATGGCTGCGACCCACCGGCCGATATTTCAAGATGCTCCTCGAGACCGAATACAGCCCCGATGGCGTCCACATCAGTTGCCCCCACTACATCAGCGCCTCCTCCACCTCCTTCTACGCCTGGATCGCCCTCGCCAACAACGGGCTCGCTGAGGACGTCTCCACCTCCGCCAGGCTCCGGAACTTCGCCCGTTACTCCATGCAACTCATGACGCCCGTCGATCCACGCTGGGGCATCCGCACGCTTCTGACCGAGGGCGACACCCGGCCCGGCGGATCCGCCCTTCCGGGTGTCCTGGCAACGCTTTTCCGCAAGACCGACGAATGGTATGAAAAAGGCGTTCCGTTGACCCTCTACACCGGCGACATGTATCAGCCCGGGGCCGTCAGCGCCCTCAGCCACAATACCCTGGCCTGGGACGTCCGGCCCGAGGGCGACCCCACGCCCGGCAAGGACCGGCCCGGCGATTGGTATCATGACCATCAGATTCCCTGGGTCGAGCACACCCGCCGCCCCCGGTTGCACATTCAGGCCGGGTGGGACCCGAATCGCCAGAAGATCACGGAGACCCGTGGGCGGATCACCTGGGCCACGGACCAGCCGGCCGCGGCGCTCCTCGAGGGCCGGGTCCAGGTCTCCGCCTTCACCGAAGTGCCCACCCGGGCCAACTACTCGGTCGCCATGCAGCAGCAGGCCACCCCGCCCCTTGTGCGCCTGCCCGATCCGTTCTCCTGGACCCGCCGGGTCCCCTACGTCAAGGCGCCCACCTCGAACGGCATGAATGACCTCGCAGTGCGCGACGATCTGGGCGGGTTCGCCCGGCACGCACCCTCCTTCAGTTTCTGGTCCCTGTCCGAGAGCGTAGAGACGCTCGATCACCGCGCGCACTTCAAGGGCCAGCTCGGGGTCGATACCGGTCTCTTCATGGCCGCTCCGGAGTCCGGCCGGTGGTTCACCGACTTCTTCACCCACACTGAGTGCGAAGGCATCGTCCGTGCCCGCGGATTTTCGGGCGAAAAGCAGGTCCTCGCCCGCTTCGACGGCGTGAAGGGCCAGGGACTCCTTGCCGTCCTGTTCCCGCGTCTTGCGGGCGAGCCACGGCCCGAGTTCCAGACCCGGGCCGGCGGCTTCCAGATCCGATGGAAGGACGAGACCCACTACGTCTTGCTCGAAACGGCCGAACGATCCGTGGAGGATGCGGGTCTCGAGGCCACCGCATCCTGCCTCGTCGCCAAGATGCGAGACAAGAAGCATTTCACCCTCTGTCTCCCGGCCGGAGGCAAGGCCCGGTATGTCGGCAAGAAACTCGCGTCGGACGGTCCCGCCGAGATCGCAGTGGTGGACGGCAAGAAGCAGCGGGCCGAAGGCCGTGACCTCCGGCGGCGGCAACAGTCCCGGAATTTCAATCGCGAGCTTACGATGGCCGGGTTAGGGGCCCCGAGATATTTCGCCGCACCCATCTCCCGCTCCCACTCGATCGCGGCTGGATCGCATTTCATGACAGGCGCAAACGTGGTTGAGGAAACGCCACGCCGGCCATTGCCAGTTGCCGCGCCTGCCGCGATCCTTGCTGCAGCGAAACGCTTCCGGTCGCCAGCCAGACATATCCGTTGGCTTTTCGAGTCATGACGAACAACCCAGGGGCGTTTGTCCTCAGCCACCCCTTGAGCCACTTCGCTTTCCGAATAACCTCGGTCACATGGTTCGAATTCGCTGGATGGACTTCCACCCAGATGGCTTCTTCTTCGCTCCCGCTCACCTGCCCGATGCCGTAGTCCCACCTACTGGCGTTCGGGTGCGCAGTCGCCAGGGTCGTGTCCAAATCAACACTCCCAGTGAGGCGGCGTGTATTGGAACACTGGATTCGATTTCGGTCTACCGCCCGCAGTGCCTGAAGCCCCGGCTGGTACGCATCCTGCAACTGAAGAACGGCCACGACGGCGGTCTTGCATGTCATGGCGCGACTCACTTCACGCTCGACGTGCCGTTGACTGCCGCAGCCACTATCGAGGCCACGCGGCCACTGAACTCGCTGAGGCCGCCCCAGCCGGCTTCCAGGGCATCATCGGATCCGGGATCCAGCTTGGAGATGTTCCGCGTGCGCCCGTCGCGATTGAAATAGTAGACTTCCACGCGTTTCTTTAACACGTCCCGTGCCACGCCCTTCATCGCCTCAGACTTTCGAACGTCAAACACATCCAGAAAAAGGTCGGGCTCTGCACTGTGCTGATGGATCGTGCGCAGCGCCCAGACCACGTCGAGAACGTGCGGCGAATGCGTGGAGAGGCAAACCCGGTACCCCCGCCAGAGAAGCTCCATGACCAGCAACAAGACAACCGAGATGGCAGACGGGTGAAGCCCCATCTCTAATTCCTCGATGATCACCCATTCGAGATTCTCGCGCCGCTTCACCCTGGCACCCGGCATCAGCCAGTATAGCCCCATCAACAGGGGAACGAACTCGCGCTGTCCGGCAGACCATGCCATGTACGGAATCGACTTGCTCGTGTTCGATTGACGCAGCACCAGGCGCTTTTGTGCCCCATGCCGATCCACTTCCAGTCCGAAACCACCAAAGATGTGTTGCGACAGAAGATGGCGGTATTCCTTCTTCAAGCGATTGGTCTTTGGGAACAGCGCTTCGCTCCGGCCCAATTCCTGCTCCATCAGGATCCGAAAGGTTTCACTGAAGTCCCGCACGGCGAACGGGTCCTCGCTTCCGAACCCGCTGAACGGACGCGGCCACCCATTGGCCAGCGAAAGCACCCGCTGGGCGGGGATGTAGAATACCGACGTCTTTCTCGTTCGATGGCGTGGGCGCGCCAAGTTGGCCGCGTCCTCTGGGTTCCAGTCGACGGTGACGGCGCTGGGTGATTCGCCGCTGCGCCAGATTTCCTGCATCCCATCGCCGAGATACACATCCAGGAAATCGGGCATCGAGCGGTTCCAGTCGATCCCGTGCTTGCGAAGCTGATCATGAACATAGCCTGTGTCGGCGACTAGTTTCAGGAATTGCAGGAAGATGCTCTTCCCCGTGGCTTGTGGCCCGACCAGAACCGTCAAGTCACCGAAATTGATGTCCGCGAGCACAATCTGTCCGATCCGTTCCATTTGCAACGATGAGATATTCATTTCTACGCCTTTATCCGTCTTGTAGGATGCCTCCACCAGTTTGATTTCGCCGCGGATCATCGGGCAAGAGGGGTCACACTACCCACGATCAAGTAAGACGCATCTTACCGCGGACAAAATCATCAACAATCAACAACAACTAACGAATAGCGTTTTATCGCCTCGTCGTTCTGCGACGAGCGATAAAACGTGGTTGAACTAAGCCGCTGAGGCACGGGGCGAGCGGTCAGTGATTGGGCGGGCGGATTGGGGTCAGACCTGAATGGCGCTTCCTTAAGAACAGCTCAAGAACGTAAATTGGTAAACAACAATAAGTTACCTGGGCGGCTGCCAAACACAACGCGCTTAAGGAAGCGCCATTCAGGTCAGACCCCGATCCGTCGCAAAGCGCCCGCTCGAACTACTTCATCAGCGGCAGCACGGCCTTGAACTCGGGCGTCCCGGCCTCGACGAGCAGCTCAAAGATCACCGACTGGCTCGTCGTCAGGATCGCCCCGGCTCGCTCCATCCGGCGCAGGGCCACCTCCCAGTCCAGCTTCCGGCGCGACACCACGGCGTCCGCGGGGACATGCACCCGGAAGCCGTTCGCCATCAGGTCCAGCGCCGTCTGCTGCACGCAGACGTGGGCCTCCATGCCGACGAGGACGACCGCCTCGGCCCGGCTCTGCCGAAGCGCCGGGACTACCTCTGGGGACCCGCAGCAACTGAAGGTGTTCTTGACCACGGGCTGGTAAGCCGGCAGTGCCTCGCGAATGGAGGCGAGGGTTGTTCCGAGGCCCTTCGGGTACTGTTCGGTGACCACGATGGGCACTCGGAGGATACCGGCGACGCGGATGAGCCGCTGCACGTTCGGCTCGATCTCGGGGTATCGGGGCAGGGTCGGGACCAGCTTCTCCTGGATGTCCACCACTAGGAGGGCGCTGCGCTCCCTCAAAAGGATTTCCGGGTGTCGCATGGCATCGGCCTCGCCGCGTTATTTCTTCCCTTTACCGCCCGAGTCTTCCTTCAGCTCCTCTTTCTGCCGGCGCAACATCCGTGTGAGGTTGGATGCGTAACTCATGTTCGCCAGGCCTTCCACCTTCCATTCCCCGTTGTCCGGCACCAGCACGAAGAGGGCGCCGACCAGCCAGCCCGGGTTGCCGAACTTGTCCACCGCGGCGCCCTCCATCATCTTCACGATCTCCTTGTTCTTTGGCTTGAGCCCCACGGCCATGCCGTTCTGCAGCAGCCAGACGTGCTCGGTCCAGACGCCCCCATAATCGGCGAGAAACTTCTCATCCTCGAGCTGCTGCTGGAACGCCGCTTCCTCGCCGTCCTCCAGGTACAGCGCCCCCGAGCGAAAATAATCCGTCAACAGCTTCTCCCGGCCCGATTCCTGAAAGGCCTGAAAAAACTGGTTGGCGAGACCGAGGGCGTCCCGGCTCAAGGCCCGCTCAGCATCCCTCAGCTTGCCCATTGTTTCCAGCGTGCTGTAGATTTTCTGCCGATCCTCCTTCGCGCCCGTCAGGAATCGCCGCACGAGCTGGCCCAGGTCTCCGTCCGGCGTCAGTTCCCCCAGCGCGACCAGGGCCTCCTTCGCCGCCTTTTTCACCCGCTCGTCCGGGTCCGATTTCATCAGCTTCATCAAAACATCCCGGGTCTCCCTCAACTCGGCGGACCGGCTGACGTGTACGAACCGCAGCCGCACCTGCGGGTCGTCGCTCTGGAGGCCGCGGTTCACGGTGGAGGTGGAGATTTCTGCTCCCCAGGCATCCATGCGGGCCATGAGAGGCACGAGCTGGGCCAGCTCCTCCCCGCTGGCCCGGCGGACCAGGTAGTCGTGAATCTCCTCGGCCAGGGCGTCGGGCGACCGTGTACGGATGCCCTTCAAGACTTCCGCGGCCCAGAGAGAATCCGGACCAGGCGACGCTTTCAAAAGCTCGGGTGCGAGTGTGACCGGTGCGACCTGGCTCAGGGCCTTGGAAAGCGCACGGACCGTGCGCACGGAGAGCCCGGCCCTGGAGGGCGGGCTGGAGCGGTCCCCCTCGACCTTTTGAATGGCCTGGAACAGGTCCGATGAAAAGGCTTCCTCCTGCAGGACTTCCGCGGCGCACGCCCCGGCGAACTTCCACTCCAGCTCAGGCCGGGAAAGCCACTGCCGAATCGCCCCTCCGGCGCGGGCTTTCTCCTCAGGCAACTCCCCAATGGCCTTCTGAACCTCGCCAGCAATCCGGGCCTGAACCGCCTTCTCCTGCCGAAGGAGGTCGGTGAACGAGGCGGCGACGCGCGCCCAGGGCCCCCGCACGGCCACGGTGACCACCGGCGTGGCCGGCTGCGTCTCCGGCTGCTCGTCCGGCTCGGCCCCCGTCTCCGGCTTCTTTTCCCCTTCCAGGACCTCGGGCAGGGGCGGCTCGGGCCCATTCTCGCGCGGCTCGGTCCGGGCGACGGCCGGCGTCGGCGGAATCACGGAAGCCTGGCCCGATATCGCAGTCGTGGGCGTGTCCGAACCCGTCGCAGGGCCTGTCCCCGCCGGTGAGGCCGAAGAAACGGCGGCAGTGGCCTGCCCGCCCGGCGTTCCGCCCCCGGCGTCTGGTGAACCTTTGCGCCCGAACAGGTTGAAGAGCAGGATGCCGAGCACGGCGCAGGCGGCCACTCCCCCGCCCGCCACCAGTCCCAGCACCAGGGTCGAACGTTGAAACCGCTGTTTCTTGTCGGCGGGCTGGGCGTTCGGAGACGGCAAGGGACCAGCGGGCGACTCGGCGGGCGGCTTCGCGGCCCCGGCCGATTCTGCGGCTGGCTTCGCGGCCGCTGGCGGCTCGGCAAATCCGATCTCCTCTCGAGAGCCCTTATCCTCCCTCGCCCCATCCAGGCCTTGCCCGGATGCGGCCTTGCTCGCCGTGTCATCTCGACTGGCCCGCGCCTGCGGCTCGAGACCGGGCCGAGGCTTGAGCACCGGCTGCGGCTCCTCCGCGGCCTTCGCCTCACTTTTCTCTTCTTCATCTTTAAGGCCCGGACGCGAGGAGGACGGAGGCAACGTCGCCTCGCCTTCCTCGATGTCTTCTGGCTCATCGAGGGCTTCCAGGCCCGGCGACTCCAGCGCCGGGCCGGCCCGGGACCCGGCCTTCTTGCCCTCGCCTTTCGAACCGGCCACGGCCCCTTCGAGGGCTTCCAGGCCCGGCGACTCCAGCGCCGCCGCCTCCTGCAACCTCGCTTTCTCCCCGCCGCCTTTGTTGCAAGCCGATTCCCGCATCGGGACGGCCCCCGTCGCCGGATAAAATACGGCCTGCATCTTCCCGAAGGTGATCTCGTCGCCCGACTTCAGCCGAATCTCCGTGATGCGCTTCCCGTTCACCACCGTCCCGTTCCGGCTGTCCAGGTCCAGCACGTACCACCCGTCCTGCCGTTTCTCGATCCGGGCGTGGACTCGGGACATGCTGATGTGGTTGACGCGGATTTCGAGAGTCGGGTCGCCGCGTCCGATACGGACCGGGTGCTCCTCGGTGACGCGGATGGCCCGGGACTTGTGGCCGTGTCGAAAGATGAGGACAGCACTCATGGACGGAGGCTACTGCCGTTAACTAGGAGGTGCGGCCCAGCACCGCGCGGTTGTACGTCTGCAACTCCGGCGGGCAGAGCCGATCATACTCCTCGCGGACCAGTTCGTCCGCGTTGAAGAGGTACGCGATCAGGGCGGCGCGTAACCACATCCCGTTCTCGGCCTGCTCAAAATACTTCGCTCGGGGGTCCGTATCGATCTCGAATGGAATTTCGATCTCGGAGGGAACACGGTCGGCCTTCTTGTCCCACCCGTATCGGGGGAACGGATGCAGGACCGCTGCATATTCGCGCATCCGGTCCAGCTTGTCCAGGTCGAGACAGTACCGCCGCCGAAATTCGTCCAGGGGAATACTGGCGAGGAAGCGGGCGAGATCGGGGGTGTCGTGCTCCCTCTGGATACGGGTCATGTAGAGCGCATCGACGTCGCCCAGCACCTCGTTGACATCGGAATGCTCGTTGATCTGGATGCCGTGGCTCTGCAGAAAGTGCCGCAGGTCGGGCTGGAGCTGAAGCACCGGGTGCTCCGGCGCGACAAAGTGCATGGTGATGCCCCGGTAGAGCGTCAGGAGCTGGGCCAGGGAGCGCACGGTTCGGCCGCGGCCCACGTCACCCACGAACGCGATGCTCTTACCATCAATCCCCCGCCGGAGGTCCACTTTGCTCTGCCGGAGGTATTTCTCCCGGAGGCGGAGAAAGCGTGTCTCGTCGGAGCCCCCTCGGGCGTCCGGGAACTCGAAAATCCGCCGCAGAGTGTAGAGGTCCAGAAGCGCCTGCGTCGGGTGCTCGTCCGCGCCCGATCCGGCGTTCAGGATCGGCACCGTTCGCTCGCTGTGGGCCGCCAGTTCGTTCATGAGGTAGGCGCTGCGCTCCGCCAGCTCCGGCTCGCGGCTTCGCATGATGATCAGGTCGAAATAGGTGCTGAACATCCGGATGGAATCCATCGGATGCTCGCCCTTCACCTCGGAAGAGAGCGACGGGTCGCGAATCTCGTTGCAGGTGATCCCGAGGATTTGACACGCCGCCTGAAAGGAGAGGAAGGTCCGTGTCGAGGCCTGCGTGAAATAGAGCATGGCCCGCTTGTGACTCAAGAGGCCAGAAAGAAACGATCCGGGCCGCTGGGAGCGCCGGTCCCCGTCCGCATCCCGGTTGCTTTGGGACCTCGGCCGCTCGATACGCCCCAGGGTCCGAACGCGGTCCGCCGTGTCGCTCACCCGGTCCACCAGGCCGCGGTCAAACTGCTGGGCAAAAATGACGTGTACCAAACGGCCATTTCGTTCAAAATCAGCCGTCTTCTGTAGGATCGGCCTGCGGATTTTGGCTTCGTAGGCATACATGGGAGTCACACCGGTAAGGGAAGACAGCGGGAAATACCCCATTCGCCTGCGGCATCAAACGGGCAGGGAGGCCAGCAGTCGAATAGCGGAAGGGTCTTGGCTGCGGGCAAAGCCCGCCTTGCGAATTCTCGACGGGGGTGGGGGTAACTCTTATTATATGTATTCTTCCCGCCAATTTCCCATCGTTTCTTGTAACCGAATTCGTCCGCCATGTTGCCTGCTCCCGGCCTCGTGCTTCGCTCCTCCTTTTTCAGCCTGGCGGCCGCGACACTCCTTGTCCCGGTGACCCGCGGCGCGGCGGAATCCTCGGGAAGCGATCGTCTCGTCGTCCTTTCACCCAGCGAGGCCATGTTTCAGGAGATCGCCCGCCTGGAAACCATTCTCGGCGAGCTGGAGGGAATGGGAAGCGCCGAGGCTCCTGCCCTCGCCGCTCGCATCCAGCCCCTGCGCGCCCGCATGGAACGCGCTCGGGAATCCGCGGGCCAGTTCGGCACGACCGCCGAGCCCACCCCGGCTCTCCGCCAGATCGTCCAGGATCACAACACCTTTACCGAACGCGTCCGGGCCGATTGGGTCGCCCTCTGCCGTGACGCCGCCGCCCTGCTCAAGTCCCATCGCCTCCAGGCCCCGTCCATCCTTGACCAGACCGCGCGAAAGCTGCTCCGGTCGGGCAAGTTCGATCCCGACCAGCGAGGCACACGGTGCAACCTGTTCGTTCAAGTCGTCGCTCAGGGCCTCTTCGCCTACGAGGGCTTTGCCGGCGGCCAGGATGCCAATGAAATGGCCAGAACCATGCGGCGCGACTCCGGCCACTGGGAGCGCCTCTTCGATCCCCAGGTCGATCCTGCGGAAGAGGGCGTCGTTCTGAAGGCTCTGCACCGCGCCCAGGAACTGGGTAACCGCGGACGACTCGTGGTCGTCGCTTGGGAAAACACGGCCGAGCCGCCCCCGGGTGAAGAGAGCCACGGACACGTTGCCGTCGTGCTTCCAGGCCGGCCCCAGAAGAGCACTGCGTGGAACATGGAGGTACCCCTGATCGCCCAAGCCGGGGACCGTGTATTCCCGCAAAACGACGAGGCCAAGCCCGAGGACCACAAGCTCTCTGAAGGCTTCAACAAATCCATGAAGCTCCAGATCGCCGTCTACGCCTTGAAACCTGCACGGAAGTGAAGTGCCGGGTGTCAGGACAGCAGCCCATGGAAAAGGGAGGCGTTTTCCACAAGGGATGCCGGCAGGGGGTCAACCCGCCGGAATGGGCGCCGGCGGCTTCAGAAGCGACTTCGCCAGCACCTTCGAGTTTCGAGCCGATTGGAAGTACTTCGCCCGCCGGTCGGTCGTCAGAAAATCGGGCGAGACCTCTTCGAACCCCAGCTTCTGTTGAAAGAAGGAGAAGGCCTGCGTCGAGAGGCAGTAGAGACTTTCCACCCCCTGCTTCCGGGCCAGCTCCTCGACGTACCGAGCCAGACGCGTGCCAATGCCCCGATTCTCGTGAAGCGGGCTCACGTGCAACGACGCCATCTCCGCCTTCTTTTCCTCGGAAAACACGTGCAAGGCCACGCATCCGAGGATCGCCCCGTCGGTCTCGAACACGTAGTAGTCCGTAATCTGCTTCTGGATGCTGGCCCGCGTGCGCCTCAGCAGTTCCTCCTTCTCCATGGCAGGCTTGACCAGCGCCCAGATGAAGCTGACGTCCCTGGGCTGGGCCCGGCGGATGAACTGGTATTCGTTGGCGTGAACCATCGTGCCGATGCCCTCGTTGGAATAGACCTCGGAAAGCAGGCACTCGTCGACGCGGCCGTCGATGATGTGCGCCCGGCGCACGCCGCCCTTGCAGGACCTCAGCGCCGCCTCGACCTTGCTGACGACCGCGGGCGCGAACTGGTCGCGACGCGTATCGAGAAGCTCCTCAAGATCCCGCGAGGAGATTTGACGCAGGACGCGGCCCTCCACCTCGACTCCCGGCTTCGTCGTCAGAAAAATCAGTTTGACGGCCTGAAGCTCCCGAGCCACCTCCTCCGCTACCTCGTCCGAATTCAACCGGTAGGGCTGGCCGCTGCCGTCCGTGCCGATGGGCGGAATCACGGGCACGATGTCGTGCTGGAGCAGCAGCCGGAGGTAGTCCACGTCCACCTGGTCCACTCGGCCGCGGTAGAGGTGGTCCACGCCCTTGAGCACGCCGGCGGGCTTGGCCTTGATCGCGTTGGGGACGGCCCCGCGCAGCTCGTGCGTGCCGAACAGGCCATCGAGGATGCGGTTGCCCACCTGAGCCGCGGCCAAGCGCGCAATGCGCAGCGTGGCCGCGTCGCACGGGCCCGTGCCGTCGGCGTCCGTCACCGCCTCCTTCAGTTGCTCGGACCACTCCCGGATTTGGGCGGATGCCCCGTGAACGATCACCAGGTGGATGCTCAGGCTGTGCAGCGCCGCCACGTCCAGCAGCACGTTCCCGAAGTTGTCGTCCGCCACCACCTGGCTGTCGATCGCAATGACGAACACCTTGTCGCGGAACTGGGGCACATATCGCAGGACGTTTCTCAGATCGCTGGTCGCCATGGACAACCTGTCGCGCCGGTCCGTGCCTGTCGCAGGACGCCGAGAACCGCAGGCCCGGAGAACTCCACCGCCGTCTGCATGATAAAGCTTTTTGCCGCCCGCGCCACTCCTAAGGCGGGCGAATGCCGCGACCCAACAAGGCGCGGAGAAGTGACCCCCGAAGACTCGGGTACGCCGGAACGGGATTCCCCAGCACCTCCCGCTCCAGCGTACTCGATGGAAATCCTTCCCGGACTTGTCCTCCCGAACTCGTCCCTGTGGGAGGGCTCCCGATGGGACTGTTGGAGGGGGCCTCTTGGGCCTATGGGAGGAATTCCGTTGGGAGGCAAATCCACGGATAAAAGAAACCGCTCTGAACCGAAAGCCCGCTCGAGCTGGTTGAAAAAATCAGGCTCATCGACCAGAGATTCCAAAATGTATCGAGGGAGGCCCGAGCTTCCAACGCAGCCTCGAATGTCATCTCCCGGCCGTCTCGAAAGATCACAATCTGGACCTGCTGGCCGGCATGCAGGTGCATCATGGCGTTCAACATGTCCCCGAGCGATCCAACTGCAAAATCATCGATGGTGAAGATGACGTCGCCCTTTCTGATACCAGCCTTTGCCGCTGGAGAATTCTCCATGATGTCGTTCACCAGGACACCCGAGTCCCCCGTCAGTTGCATGACCTCGGCCTGTTCGCCGGACAACGGCTTCAGATAAGTTCCAAGATAGACTGCGGGCGGCTCGAAGTGCTCGACGCGACGAACTGCATCACGCACCTTCGTGTACTGTTCATGCCTTTCTTCCAGTGTTTTCAGATCGTCACTCTTGATATCCATCGTAAGAGGCTGACCCTTCTCGACCGATACTGTTCCTCGGTAAATGGTCATGAAGCACGTCTTCTCCAGACGGATCAAGTGATGACGATGGCAATAAACCTGAAGGTCGTATTCGCCCGCTGGGACATCTTCGAAGGAGAATTTCCCACCAGTGAACGCCGAGCGCATTCCCCAGGATGCCGAGTAGGTGGCATGAGGATTTATTGTGTCCCTTGTATACCGCGTCAGTGTATAGGAGACCCTGAATTCGACGTGGGGAGCTGGACCTTCCGCCGGAATTTCGACAAAACGTGGCCAGGTTGTTGGAAGCCCGACAAAGTGCAGCGCGTTATTCCCTGAGTCAATGGCGATAGCGTAAGGTCACCGAGCCCGGTTCCTCACCGGGCTCAGGCTCTGGAGCCCTTCAAGAGAGGGAGCTTCCCATTGATTCGTGGCGGGCAAGAACTGAGTGAAAACGGCGAATCGCTCCTCCATAGATAGCCCCAAATCGAAAATCCCTCCCATGTCCCAATGGGATCCCTCCGGGAGGGACAAGTTCGGGGGGGCGAAATAACGATTTCACCGATGTATCGCCGCTGAGTACTGCAGGGTGGCTTTCCAGACCCGGCGCACACCTGCACAGGTGTGCGCCGGCGACTCCGCAACGGACACCGGCACCAGTGTGCCGCGTGAGGCGGATGACCCGCCGGACGCGGACACACCTGCACAGGTGTGGGGGTTGAGGTCGAACGGCGGCCCGCACGCACACTTGCACAGGTGTGCGCCGGCGATTCCGTAACGGACACCGGCATCAGT
>JACPCR010000120.1 GCA_016179685.1 Planctomycetota bacterium
TTCCGACGTGAGCGTAACCTCTACTGAACCGCCGTATACGAGGCCCGTACGTACGGTGGTGTGACAGGGAAAGCCCGCGAGGGCCTACCTATGTCGATCCCCCGTCGCAGCGGCGACGGGGCTACGTCGAAACCCGGTCAAACCCCGAATTTTTTGAGGATGACCCAAGAGGCAGGAAGGAGGCCTCTCGGAGCGTTGGGTCAGGCGGCGAGGATCGGCGGGGCCATAGGGGCACCCCCCCCGCAAGAACTGGGGGTGGGCGAGGGCTGACCGCATGAAGTCGGTCTAACCGCTTCGTGGGGTATGCTTGGATTTGCATTTCAGGAGCCTCACCAGCATCCCTGCTGCGATTCTGACCAGGCCATCCCAGAACTCGACGGATTTGCGTCTGTGGGTCGAGTTTCATACCCGCCTACGATGACGGTCCCACGATGCGACGAGTCAGATAATATTGACCCGCCAAGGAAAATCAGGCGAATTTTTTTTGAAAATCTTTGAGACTTCGATACCGAGTCTAGCCCGGATTTCTCACAAATCCGCTAGGGAATTTGGTAGAAATCCGGGCTAAATATCACCTCCGCAGGATCCCCTCGGGAGGGGTCTTGAGGCACAGAAGCGACGAGCATGGTAATTTCTTGGCAAGCCCTAACTCTCCGGCTTTTCCTGCGGCACATGCTCGAGGATTTCCGTGACGATCTTGTCCGTCGTGACGTTTTCCGCCTCGCCTTCGAAATTCAGGATGAGCCGGTGTCGCAGGCACGGGGGCGCGGCCTTGCGGACGTCCTCGATGCTGACGTTGAATCGGCCGGCGAGCAGGGCGCGCACCTTGCTGACGAGGAGAATGGCCTGGGCGCCGCGGGGGCTGGACCCGAACCGGACGTACTGGTCCGTGGTGGGGGCGGCGTGCGGGCTCTTCGGATGCGTGGCCAGCACGACACGCGCAGCATAGTCCTTGACATGAGGAGCGGCGACGACCTGCCGGACAAGCTGCCGCCACGCCAGGATATGCTGGGCGTTCATGACCCGCTCCGCCTTCGGCGTCACGTTCTGCGTCGTCCGGTCCAGAATTTCGATCAACTCCTCCAGCGTGGAATAATTCACCATGAGCTTGACCAGGAAACGATCGAGCTGCGCCTCCGGGAGCGGATACGTGCCTTCCATCTCGATCGGGTTCTGCGTCGCCATGACCAGGAAGGGCTCTTCGAGCCTGTGGAGGCGTCCGCCGACGGTCACGCCGCGTTCCTGCATGGCCTCGAGGAGGGCGGACTGCGTCTTGGGCGTGGCGCGATTGATCTCGTCGGCAAGGACGATATGGGCGAAGATGGGGCCCGGCTGGAAGCGGAACTGCCGCTCACCCGAGGGCGTCTCCATCACCATGTTCGTTCCAATGATGTCCGCCGGCATGAGGTCCGGCGTGAACTGGACGCGGGAGAACCGGAGGTCGAGCGCCTCGCTCAGCGTCCGGATCAGGAGCGTCTTGCCGAGGCCCGGCACGCCCTCGAGGAGGCAGTGCCCGCCGACGAACAGGGAAGTCAGGACGCCATCGATGATCTCCTGGTGGCCCACGATGACTTTTCCGATTTCCGCCGCGAGTGCCTGAAATTCCTTGCGGAACTGGACCGCCTGCTCGACGATGGCCGGAACTGCGCTCATGGAATGGTTTTCCTTCGGGCTGGATGAGGGTGCGCGGTGGAAAGGGGTCTGGTTGTTTCAGGTTTCAGTCGTCAGGGAAGCCTCGAGACGTGTGTGTGTGGGCGCAGGTTTCACTTTCCCTTCTTGAGCGCCCGTTTCTTGGCGGCCAGCAGCCGCTGGGTATAGGAATCGGGGGCCGGCTCGGCTGCCGGCGGTTTAGCGGCGTCGGATGCCCCGGCTGAAGTCGGACCCGTCGGACCCGTCGGACCGGCCCCAGGCCGCGGGGCCCGGTCCGACAAGGACTCGAGGGGCAACTCCCGCGGCGTCGACCAGGCGGCCGGGACCCCCGCCTGGCGCACCTCGCGCTTCCGCTGCAGCAGCCGCTGCATGGAGTCCGGCGGCGCGGCCGTGCGGGCCCTCCAGCGCCCACCGACCACAGGCAGTCCTGCCAGCAGCGCCTGAAGCAGCGCCGCCAGCCGTTCGTAGTCGATCATCACCCGGCGCACGAAGACGTCAAACGGGAAGAGGCACAGCGCGGCCAGGAGCAGGCCCTGCCAGAGCGGCCGAGACACCTGGACGGGCGGCAGATTGTGCTCGAAAACGTTGTCTGCTGGGCCCAGCAGACGCCCGCCCGAGGTCTCCGCGATCTGCTTAAGCAGCCCGTGGTTCGTCTCGAACTGCCGGTACTCCGGGGAATAGGAGACGGCCACGCCGGTGCGGAACGGAGCGGCGTTCTCACGCCCGGCCTGCAAGAGATTGACGATGTAGGTGCCCACCTGGTCGGCCCGGAAGCCGGCCTCGTAGCGCCCCGGGCCGGTCTGCGAGAGATGAATGGACTGATTCTTGATGTCCGGCGAGGTGACCGTGCCGGCGATCTCGAGGAAGTTCTCGAAGTCGCCGCGGTCGTTCACGGCGTCCACGACGATCCGCCCCTCCGAGCCCTCGATGCGGGTCTGGACGTGATAGTCCCAGCTCGACGAGTCGCGCATGCACCAGCGTGCGGTCTGAGCCCAGAACCGGCTGAACTCGGGCCAGGCGACCCATTCCTTGCCCCAGCGGTTCTTGGCATCGGAGGTGAAGGCGACGGACTTCCCCAAGCCATATCGCCACTGGGCGAAGATGGGGTCCCGGTCTTCCCGTGGGGCGATGATCGGCACCTCGACGAGGGGGGAGTTGCGGGCCGAGGTGACCACGTAGCCGAGCAGCGGGGGAATCTGCGACGCGCTGATGCCGCTGAGCGGCGTCGTGACGTGGAGCATCTTCGGCTGGAAGGGCTCCTTGTCCCAGATGAGGGACTTCTTCACGACCGAGGCCTCTTTAAAGAAGATGGCGGGCAGGGACTCGGGAGTCCTTGGGTAATAGAAGTTGCCGCGGCCTCGCTCGGCGATGTATTCCATGTTCTGGGCCATCAGGGCCGTGTGCGGGCCGATCACCACCGCACTCGTCGTGATGCGGTCCTTCACCATTTCCTGCAGCCGGCCGCCGATGTTGCCACCCATGCAGCCGCTGTCCGAGATCACGACCGTGTGTTTGATGCCCGCGCTGGCCTTCTGCAGCACTCCATGCGCCGCAGCGATGCCCGCCTCCGGCGACTCGTCCGTCGGCTGCAAGCCCTCGATCTTCGCACGGATCGCGGCCTTGTCCAGGGCAGGCATGAGCGGCAGAAACCAGCCACCGCCCGAGTAGATGCCGATCTGATCCCGTGTCGAGATTCCATCGAGGGCCGCCTTGCAAATCTCGCGCGCCCAGGCGTTGCCGTTCTCGAATTCCACCGCGTCCATCACGAGCACCAGGGCGCCGCTCGGCAGCACCTTCTTCTGCGATACGTCCATCTCGACCGGCAGAGCCTCCTCGATCTCCGTGCCCTTGAAGCCCCCGGCCCCGAACGCATTGTCGCCCCCGATCATCATGAGCCCGATTCCAGAGGTCTTCACCGCATCCCGGATCATCGCCATCTGGCTGTTCTTCCCTCCTGTCATCGCACTGGCCGGAACGTTTGAAAGAATCAGCAGGTCCCAGCGCTGCATCTGCGCCGGCGTGATCGGGATGTCACCGAGCCCGCCGGCGTGCACCCGCAGGCCCTCTTCCGTGAGCGCCTGGGCGAGGAACTCGTCCCCCTGGGAGTCGCCCGTGATGTAAAGAATCTGGGACTTGCCACGCACATCCACGAAGCCGTACCCGCGGTTGTTGTCCGAGAGCGTGTCCTCCTCCGGCTCGATCACCGCCTCGAATGTGTAGAAATCCGGATCCGTCAGGGCCCGGGTCACCGTGAAGACGTTCGGCCGGTCCGGAAAGACCTCGACCGGCTGGTTGGCGATGAGCTGGTCGTTCTCGTAAAGCTTGAGGCTGGCTCGAGCAGGCTGGAGGGCTTGGACGACGACCTTGACCTCGAACTCCTCCTCCGGGAGGACCTCGGTAGGGAGGATGATCTTATCGATGAGGACTTCGGCCCCGCGCGAGAATTCGAGCGGAAGCACGTCCACGACCATGCCGTTCGCCCGGACATCCTGAGCGACCGAAGAAGCGCTGCCACGGTTCTCGTTGCCGTCGGAAACCAGAACCATCCGCTTCTGGGTCTGCTCCGGAAAGGCGGCCATCGCCAGCCGCAGTGCCGCGGAGATGTCCGTCGCACTCGGATTCAGCACGGTGTGGACGTCCGAGACCTTGAGCCGGGGCGTTGGGCTCGATTCGATCCCGGCACTGGCCCCGAAGACGATGAGGCCGGCCTGGTCGTGCTTCCCCTTCTTCGGGCTGGACGCCGCATGGGAGATGTATTCGAACGACCGGGCCTTCAGGTCGGCCGGAATGCTCCGGGACTGGTCCAGCACGAAGAAGACGGTGAGGTCTTCGCTTTCCCGCACGAGTTGAAGGCCGGCGAGCGCCAGGATCAGGAGCAGCATCAAGGCGGATCGAAGGCCCAAGGCCACGAGCTGCCGCGTCCGGCTCAGGCCGGAGAGGCTGCGCCGGCACCACCAATAGAGCAGCGGCAGGAAGACGAGGAGAAGAAGGGCCTGCGGGTGGATGACTCGGGGCAGCATCACGGCTTGCGGTTGGGGAGCTGAAAGCGGGCTAACGCCCGCAACCGAATGGAGGGGGCATTTCCCGACGGTGTCTTCGATCCCAGAGACGGTCCGGTTTGGGGAGGCGCATCACCTGCGGCCGCCCTTCAGTCGTGTGCCTGGCCGCCCGCGTCATCCGGGCTGACCCCGGTCCCGTTATCCTGGCCGCCGGGCGTTTCGATGGACTCGAAGTATTCCCGCACGAGGTCGCGGTAATTGGCGGGGATACGTTCCTTGTCCAGGGCATCCTCGGCCGCCTCCTTATAGTGAGTGACCACCTCGCTGTACTCGACGGTGGTCTCGCCTCTGGGCGGCAGGCCCTTGACCATGAACGAGCCGAGGACGGGCCCCTTGCCGATCTGGCCCTTGACCTTGGTTTTCTCAAAACCGGCCGATTCGAGGTCCCCGCGCTGCCGCTGGCCGCTGCCGCGGCCGCTGCCGCCGCCCTGGCCCTGGCCCTGGCCTGAGCCGCCCCCGCGATTCGACCGAATGCCCACTCCGCCCTTGCCGTTCCCCGATCCGCCCCGGCAGACCTTGAGCTTGCACTTCTCGACTTGTCCTTCGCCGCAGCACTCGCACTCGTCCGTCCCGCAGGTCCGGCAGAGCTTCTGATTACACGATGGGCAGAATTCTGAAAAGATCGCCTGGCACGACATGCATTCCTTGGCCATGTCGAGCTCCTTCATCGCCAGGTCGATCATCTCCAACTCCTCCTGAAGCTGCTCGAGGTCCGCCAACTCGGACTCCGCTGACTCCAGTTCCTCCAGGGATCGCTGCATGCCTTGCGGGGTTCCCCGCCGGAGAGCGGCCGCGGCACTCTTCATCGCCTTCGAGAGCTTTTCCTGCTCCGGAAGCCGATCGCCAAGATGATCCAGTTCCCGAGCCAGCTTCTCACGCTCCTCCTGGCCCAGCTTGTCTCCCTCCTCCCGAAGCCGCTCGCTCAGCTTCTCGAGCTGCTTCCGGGCCGCTTCATGGTCGCCCTGCGCCAATGCTTGCTCGAGTTCCTTCATCATCTCCGTCTGAGCGCCAGGCTGGAAACGCTTGTGATTCTCGAGAATCTTCTGAAGCTCCTCCTGCCGGTTCTTGAGCTGATCGCCCAGCTCCGAAAGCTTCAGGAATCCTTCCTTCTTGTCCTTCGCCGCTTTCAGGTCGTCAGCCGCCTTCTCGAGCTGGCGGACCAGGTCCGCCGTGTGGGGCGACTTGACCTCCTCCATTTTCTTCTTGAGCCGCTGCGTCCGGTCCTTCAGGGCCTGGGCCTCCACCTTCATCCGGGCCTTGTCCTTCGCCAGTTCCTGAGCCGCCGTCTCCCGCTTCAGCAAGTCCAGCGACGGCATCACGCCCCAGACGAGCGCCAGGGTAAGCACGGGCACGGGCAGATAGCGCATCTCCCGCGGAAACTGGTAGGGGAAGTGACGCTGGGGCCGGATGGATTCCGCATGACGCTGCGCATCCAGAAGCACCGCCTGCGCCGCGGGCTCGTCCGATCCCTGGAGGTAAAGCGCCGTGGAGAGACGCTCCTCGAGCCCGAGTCGCTCGTCCACCGCCCGGGCAGCTCGCATCAAGCTCACGGGCTTCAACATCGACCGCACGAGGCTGATCGGGATCAGCGTTCCCAAGGCCAGGAAGAGTGCCGTGTAGGGGCTGAATCCCAGGTAGAAAAGCCTGTCGGCCAGGGCGACCAGCGTGAAGACGCAGACGAGGTGGAAACCGCAGCGAAAGAAAAGATTGACGGCCCGATTGAAGGTGAGGCGTCGTGCCACCCACCGAGTGGTTTGCAGGATGGGATTCATGGTCGAGCCCGAGGACCCTGGCAAATGATGGTGAGTATAGCGTCCCGGCAGGCGGGTGTCAAAACCCTGGACGGAAAGCCACTGAGGCTTCTTATCCGCCCGTTTTCAATTTTCAATTTTCAATTTTCAATACGGGCGGTCCATGTTAACCTTGCGATTGACGGTTAAGGAATCCAAGCCTTCTTCGAGCGTGCCGCACCGAGATGAGCTGAGGCATTTCGGGTATGGAACACGACGTATGCACTTGAGTCGTCGTCGGATTTCTCCGGTCCAAACTGCCCTGTGCGCGGGGCTACTTTTGTTCTTTGCTGCCTGGCCCCTGGGCTGTGGCGGGAGCGGCGGCGGCGCTCAGGAGAAGGCCCCGCTTCCGGGCCGCGCGGAGGAAGGCAAGGTCATCTTCATGAGGCGCTGCTCGCTCTGTCACGGCGAGGACGGCAAGGCGGAGACGCCCTCGGGCCGGAATCTTGCAGTCCAGGACCTGACGGAGACGAACTGGCAGAAGGCGACGCCGGACGAAGAAATCGCGCAAGTGGTCCGCCACGGGAAGGACAAAATGCCCGCCTTCGGCCGGCATCTGAGTGCGCAGGATTTGGCGGACCTCATCGCTTTTGTCCGCACGCTGAATGCCCTTTAGCCCGAATTTCTCATCCCAGCGGGATGAGAAATTCGGGCTAAGGCGTCTTGATCTTCGACAATCCTTCGAGCCGGCGTCGGGCGACGGCCGCGTCCGTGTCGCCCCGCATCGCCTTCTTGTAGGCCTCACGGGCCTTGTCGATTTGGCCGAGTCCCACGTGGGCGTCACCCCGTTCGATGTAACAGCGATGGTAAAGGCCCAGGTCGGCCTGCCGGCTCGCCTTCTCCGCCAGGTCGCAGGCGGCCAGCGCCTGGTCGTACTGCTTGAGCCCGATGTAGGCCTCTGCGAGGATGCGATAGACGAACCGGGGATTGGTCAGCCCGCGCTTGGAGAGGTCCTTGGCATCGAACGTTCCGAGGGCGATGGCCTTCTTGCCCACCTGCACGGCTTCCCCGTAGCGCTTCACCTCGTTGAGCGCGTGCATCTGGTTGCCCCACGAGTCGCCCATCGGGTCGAGCGACGACGCCGTGGCGTACGCCGCGAGAGCCTCCTCCCATCGGAATACCCCCGCCAGGCAGTTGCCCAGGCTGTCCCACACGACGGCCTGGTCGCCCTCGATGGCCAGGGATGCCCGGTAGGCCTCCGCGGCGTCGGGATACCGCTCGAGCAGGAACAACACGTTGCCGAGGTCACGCCAGTAGCCGGGCGCCTTCGGGTCCAGCTCGCAGGCCTTGCGGAGGGGCTCGACGGCCTCGCCGAGTCGTTCGAGGCGGACCAGGGCCGTGCCGAGTCCGAACCAGCAGCTCGCGTCGGGCCGGGCCTCTTTCGTCTGCTTGAGAAAGATGGCGAGGGCGTCACCGATCTTGCCGCTGTGGAGGTGAATCCATCCGATCTCGCACTGGAGTGCGGTATCGCTCGGCTGCAGCCGGGCCGCGTCCTGGAACAGCTTGAGTGCCCTGCGGAGGTCGCCGCGGTGATAGACCAGGCGGCCGAGGTCCCGCACGTAGGTCACGTTCTTGGGTGAAAGCTCCACCGCCCGTTCATAGGCCTTCAGGGCGTCCTCCGGCTCGCCCGAGTTCTGGATGCAGCGGGCCTTGCCGTGCCAGGCCGTGGGCGAGGTCTCGTTCACGGCCAGGGCGGCCTCGAAGGCCTGCCGCCCCATCTCGTAGTTCTTCATCTGCCAGTGCAACTCGCCCAATTGAAGCTGGTAAGTGATATCGGACGGCTTTGCCTCGGCCGCGGCCTGAAGCAGCTCCCGGGCCTCCTTGGTCTTGTCGAGGACCTGGTAAGCCAGACCGACCTCGCTGCAAAGGGATGCGAACAGGATGTCCGTCCTTTTTGACAAGGCCCACTCCTTCGGCAGCGCCGCGTTCATCTGGATCGCCTGCTGGAAGGCGGCGAGCGCGCTCTGGCCCGCCGCAACACGCTGGTAGCCCTGCTCGAGCCAGGTCGTTGCGGACTCCTCGGCGGCATCTGGCGTGGCCGCCGCCATGAGAATCAAACCGGCAAAACCGACAACCCTGCACGCTGCCATGAGGCCCCCTGATGCAACCAGCCTCTGAATTTCAGTTCATTCCGCGTGATGAAATCCGAGGAATGAACGATTGACGTGGGCAGATTTCCCGTGGTCAATGAATTGCAAATAGCTCCCTTCTTCCTATTTTCATTCTTCCGCCTCAAAGTTTCAATCGCGCCCGGCGGACGTCGGGCGTGAATCCTGCGCCCGCATAGCGAAACGCGTGCGCGCTTCGTCCGCATCGGGCGCGTGCGAACCGCGGTTTCCGTATTGGAGAAAATGTCCGCTGCCGAACTTGAGAAAATGACTGAACGCCTGAGAAAACGGATGACCAAGCAGGGAAAGTGAAGGTTCGTTGCCACGGGCGTTTGGACTCCCGCCTCCGTCTTCGTTCGTAGGCCCGCTTCCCTGGCTGTCACGCCGGCAGGAAGGAATCCGGAAAGGACTCCCAAAGGGCCGGCAGGAAGGACTCGAAAGAGGCGAGTGAATTGGCGACATTCGGGCGTCTCAGCGTTTCCGGGGACTGGCCATGACCTCCCGAACACAAAGGGATTCCTCCCACTGGGACAAGTTCGGGACGACAAGTCCGGAAACGGGGCGCCTCTCCTGGGGGCCGGTCCGGGAGAAGCGACGCCTATGCCTGCCGCGCCGATGCAGGCCTGTGCAGAGCATCGCTCCACAGGATGCAGCAAACGGAATCCCTACGGCAGGCAGGGGCGGGCGGAGCGTCAGGGCGCGAGCTTGGCGAGGGCGGCGTCGATGCGGCGGAGGGTGACCTCGCGTCCGACGACGGCGAGGCTCTGAAAGAGCGGCGGGGACTGGGTCGATCCGGTGACGGCGACGCGGAGCGGCATGAAGCAATCGCCGGGCTTCCACTGGAGCTGGTCGGCGAGGGCACGGATGTCCGCTTCGAGCTTCTCCCAGGTCCACGGGTCGGCCCGAGCGATGACTTCGCGTGAGCGCGCGAGGGCTTGCCGGACGTCCGAGGCCTCCCTTTTCTTGGGGACGAGGAGAGCGGGCTCGTAATCGCGGGGGTCCTGGAAGAAGAAGTCGGCCATGGGTCTGAATTCACTGAGCTTCTTGATGCGCTCCTGGATCAGGGGGAGGACCGGGGCGATGGCCTCGAGGCGCTCCTCGGACTCGATGCAGCGCTCAGAGACGAGGCGGCGTCGCAGATCGGGGATGGACAACGCGCGCAGGTAGAGCCCATTGAGCCAATCGAGCTTGTGGAAGTCGAAGATGGGGCCGGTCGTCCCGACGCGTTCCCAGTTGAAATCAGCGACCATTTCATCGAACGAGAATTTCTCGCGGCCGTCGCTCATGGACCAGCCCAGCAGCCCGAGGAAGTTGACCAGAGCTTCAGGAAGGTAGCCTTGCTGCCGATACCATTCGAGCGAGGTCGGGTTCTTCCGCTTGCTGATCTTGCTCTTGTCCGAGTTGCGGAGGAGGGGCATGTGGAAGAACCGCGGCGCTGTCCAGCCGAAGGCCTGGTAGAGGAGGACGTGCTTGGGCGTGGAAGAAATCCATTCCTCGGCGCGGATGACGTCCGTGATTCCCATGAGGTGGTCGTCGACGACGCTGGCGAGGTGATAGGTGGGCCAGCCGTCGGACTTGAGGAGGACCTGATCGTCGATCTGAGCGTTTTCGAAGGCGATGGCCTCGCGGCGAATCTCGTCGCGGAAGGTCGTGGGGCCTCCAGGAGGGACCTCGAGGCGGACGACGTGCGGCTCGCCCGCTTCGGCCCGGCGTCGGGCCTCCGCGGGATCGACGCTGCGGCACAGCCCGTCGTAGCGCGGCTGCTGCTTCCGCGCCCTCTGCCGCTCGCGGAGCTGCTCGATGCGGTCCGGCGTGCAGAAGCAGCGGAATGCGCCGCCGCGGCCGAGAAGCTCCTCGACAAACTGGCCGTAGAGGCCCCGCCGGTCCGACTGACGGTAGGGGCCGTACGGGCCGCCCACGTCGGGCCCCTCATCCCACTCGAGGCCGAGCCACCGCAGGCTGCGAAGAATGGCCTCCTCCGATTCCCGCGTGGAGCGCTCCCGGTCGGTATCCTCGATCCGGAGGATGAATTTCCCGCCCGCCGCCCGGGCGTATGCCCGGTTGAAGAGAGCCACGTAGGCCGTGCCGACGTGAGGCTCACCGGTGGGACTGGGGGCGATGCGGACTCGGGTTTCGGTAGCCATGTTCTTTTCGGCACGCCATCAGGTGGCCGTCGGCGCTGAAGAGTTCTTGATGCGGACCATGTGCAAAAGAGAACAAAACTCGATGCGCTCCGGGATTCCCTCCCTCCCTCCCGTCACCACTTCAATTCAGGAACGAGTCAGGAATGCCAGCTCCGGGTGCCCGATGTCGTAGGTTCTTCCATCGGTCAGATGAAGCCGAATCGGAACGAACGGGTATCGTTTCAGCAGGGTCTTGAGGTCCTGGGCTCTCACAGGATTTTTCTTCCTGGAATCCGCGTCACTTTCCGATCGAACTCATCGGGAGAGGTTGCGTCGAGGGGGCTTATTATAGGGGAACAGGCACGAGCGACAAGGAGCGTTCCGTCTACGAATGAGCGCGGCCGGCCTCGTCGAGGGGCGCTTCGGGCATTTCCCGCCAGAGTTCGGGGCCTCCCTGGGGCTTGAAATTGCGGGTCCCGACGAAGTTCATGCCCTCGTAGAGATTGACCTTGAACTTACCGGACCCGAATCGCTCGCGGATCAGGGTCTCGGCGTTTCGGAGGAATTCATAGGCTTCGGGCCCGCGGTGGACCACGAGGCGTTTGAATCGAATGGTGCCGGCCCAGGGTTGCTGGACGAGGAGATGAACGCTGCAGCGGGCGAGATACTCATAGAGAGCCACCTCGAGAGCGGCGCCCTGAGGGGCTGGCAGCCCGCGGCGTCGGCACGCCTTCTCCTGGTAGGTACGGTAGATTTCCAGGACCCACTCGAGGGAGGCGTCGATCATGGCAGGGCCTGGGCAAAGGCTTCACAGACGGACTCGTAAAGGACCAGGCCTTCCGAAGTCAGAGACAGGTTGCGGCCACGCCGGGCGACCAGCCGGTCCGGAACCCCCGGGGGTAGGGGGCCGCCAAGCCATTCGGCACCCTCCCGGGTGCGCAATCCGAGGAGGAGTCGTTCGAGGTCGAGCTGGGCGGGGGTCAGGTCCTCCTGTCCGGCGAAGGGCATTCGGCCAGAAGAGAGATCGGCGATGTAGCGTTGCAGGCTTCTGTGATTCCAGGACCGCTGGCGGCCCGTGAAGGAATGTGCGGAGGGGCCGAAGCCGAGGTAGGGCTCGTGCCGCCAGTACTTGAGGTTATGGCGGGAGGCGAAGCCGGGCCGAGCGAAGTTGGATATCTCGTAGTGCTCGTATCCGCGGGCCTGAAGGAATTCGATGGCAGCCAGGAACATCTCGCGCTCGATGAGTTCCCGTGCGGGCTCGAGGCGTCCCGAATCGCGTTCGAGCGTGAAGACGGTCCCGGGATGGTACTCGAGGGCGTAAGCGGAAAGATGGTCGGGACCCAGGGAAAGGGCATGCTGAACATTGCTCAGCCAATCCCTCAGGTTCATGCCGGGCAAGGCGGAGATCAGATCGAAGGAGAGATTGCTGAACCCGGCGGTGCGTGCGTCTCGGACGGCCTGGATGGCGCGGCGTGCGTCGTGGGCGCGGCGCATGAGGCGCAGGTCGCCGTCCCGAAAAGACTGGACCCCCAGACTGAGGCGATTGATGCCCGCACAGCGGTAGGCGGCCAGCTTGTCGAGGTTCACCGTTTCCGGGTTCGCCTCGCACGTGATTTCGACGTCGCGCGAGACTGTGAAGGATTGACGGATTTTCTCGAGGATGCGAGCGAGCGCGTCCGGGTCAAGCAGCGAGGGTGTTCCGCCGCCGAAGTAAAGAGTATCGGCTTCGATGGCCCGATCGGCTCGGAGGTCGATCTCCCGGCCGAGGGCCTCGAGAAATTCCGGGATCGCGTCCTCCCGGCCAATCACCTTGAAGAAATCGCAGTAGGAGCAGGCGGAAGCGCAGAAGGGAATGTGAAGGTAGAGGCCGTAAGCCATGGGGATATTCTAAGGTGTCAGGTGTCTGGTGTCAGGTCTCAGAGACTTCCTTTTCGACCTTTTCCTGCCTTGTTGCGCCGGCTTAACAATCGGACCTCAAGATTCTCGAAAAATTTTCAGGGGTAAGAAGGGCGACTTCCTGCTTGCGTTCGAGAAAAGGAGCGACGTCAGAAGCCAGCACTCCAACATCCACTTCTTGCAGAATCTGGAGGAGTTTTTCAGGCCATTCCGGCGCCCGAAAAGCGCCCGGCCCGTCCGTCTGGTCCATCGCACCCTGCAGCCGCGTCGGATTCGGGACAACGGGCGGCCTCCGCGAACGATACCAGAGGAGGTCATACCAGTCCCGCCCCTTCAGGCAGAGCGGGAAGATTATGGAATTTCATATACGACAGTATCCCATCATGTCCGTTTCTATAAATCGGTTTCACGTGGTCAGCAGATGCAGGCGCACTTCTCAGGCAGGTTCAGGGCGTCCTCTTTCATCCGGTAAGTTGGGAAACTGGTCATATCCGATCGATCTACGCCCGATCGACCTGGAGTTTTCGATGTGACGCAGCGCAGCCGGCAGGGACCTAACGGGGCTGCGGATCAGCTCACCACTCCATCCCTCCGAAACCCTATGGGAAGCCATGGAGCACATTGCGGTTCAAGACCTGGTTCTTATCATGGTTTGCATGACGCACGGAAACCCTTTCCGCCTGCCCGCTCTTCTTGCCGTTCTGGTCATTCCCGACACGGTGAGCGCCAAGCCCTTCACGCTCCGGCTCATTGCCGCGGACCGGCCGGAGCAGACGGTCGCCGAGCTGGAGACGCCCGAGGAGAAGAAGCCGCCCGAGGCGGAGAAGCTCGACCTCCATCCGCCGCCCTCGCCCTACGTCGGTTGGATGCGCTCCGTCACCCTCGACGGCCAGGATGCCTTCAAGATCACCTACAAGGGCGCCTTTCTCAAACGGTCCGCCGTCGTCACGGCCGATCTGGCCGACGGGGAGCACGTCATCCAGCCCGGGGAACACCGGTTCAGCCTGCGCGACGGCCGGATCGTCGTCGACGACCCGGACATTCGAGCCGCCGGCGACGGGCTCGACGTCCTCTGTTACCCCGTCACCTTCGCGGCCGTGGATGCCTCCATCGTGCGGCCGAGGCCCCTCAAGCTGCGCCGCATCCCCAGCGATCTCCTCGTCCTCCACGGTGAGGAGATGATCCTGCCCGTGGTCAAAAAGTTTGACCCGCTGGTCCTTTACCTGGTTTCCAATCCGCAGGGCCAGCCCTACCGTCTCCGGCCGACCGGCCAGGCCTTTCGCGTCGCCCCGGACGGCGTTCGCATCATCGACACGGAGGAGGCCCGGGCCGCCGCTTCCGGCGTCACGGTCGAGAACCGTTTCACGGTCGGCATCCCGAGCTTCAGCGTGCCCGTCGAGATCACCACGCGGGAGGCCCACAAGGTGGGCGTCAAGGTCTACGGCCTCTCCGGCGAAATCCAGTTCAATGCCCAGAGCCGGGCAGCCAAGACGTTCCGCGGCTTCTACAGCCGCCAGGGCAGCCGCGTCAAGGTCGGACACGCTACGGCCAGCGAGGCGCTGGACCTTGAGGGGGACCTCGCGGCCTTTCCGTACCGGAGCATTCGTGTGGACGCCCGCGACACGGCCTCCGATGAACCTCGCTGCCTGGTGGTCGCTTGGGCTCGCCAGGCCTTCAAGCCCGGCGAGGAGCTGGAGCTGCGCGTGCGTTACCTGGACAGCGTGGACGTGCCAACGCTGGTCCCTGCCGAGATTTCGGTTTTTCTCCGGGAGTCGCCGGCCCTCCGGCCCGACGGCCGAGTGGACTACACCGGATTCGGCCAGACGCCGCCGCCGGCGCTCTGGCGGCGTCTTCCCTGCCGCCAGACGCCCGGCCAGCCCTTCTACCGCGCCCGTATCCCCGATCGGCCCACCAGCATCTATCCCTGCCGGGTCGTGGTCGATCGAGCTGGCCGGGCCTCGCCCGATTCCCTCCTGGCCGTGGACTTCCACGTCTCCATCTCCTCGGCGGACCTGCCGGGCACTCTGAGCCTGTTCACGGACAGTCTCCGGAGCGCCTACCAGGCCGGCGAATGGCTCGAGTTCAACGTTGTTCTCAAGAACCGGCAGCCGATGGGCGGCATCTTGCGAGTCCAGCTCCACGACGGAGCCCGGGCGTTCCCGCTCGTTGAGAAAAGCCTCGACGTGTTGCCTCCCGGCCACCATGCCTTCACCTATCGGATCGAGCCTGAAGTGACCGCTGCGCTGGCCCAGGGCGATTACCGCCTCGAGGCCGCGCTCGGCGATCTGGCCAGCCCGGCCTACCCGCTCTTCATTCGCCAGACGACGCCGAACACGCATTTCCCCATCTTTCATTACTCGTGGGGTGCGGGTCATCACATGCAGACCAGCACCGGGCGGGAGGAAAACCCGGCGGTCCGGGAATTCGAGTTGCGGCGCAACATGAGGCGGCTGGCCCACATGAACATCAACGTGGTCTGTCCCGTGGAATGGCAGGACTTCTATGAGCTGCGGGAGTCCAGTTCCTGGAGCGCCCAGGTGGAAAAGATGATGCGGGACGACATAGGCATGCCGGCCTCGGAGCTGGCCTACGGCCGGACCAACTTCGAGATCGTCCACGACGAGATGATCCGGCTGGGGCAGCGCCATCTCCCGCAGTCCTACATGAGCACCTTCGGCTTCCGCAGCCTGAAACATTCGATCCTCGAGGACCGGCTGCACGAGATGCGCAAGTACACCCTGCTGGCCCAGGACTACTGCCGATTCCCGAACTGGATCGGCTTCCTGACCCCGAAGGACCAGGTGGCCGTGCTCGGCAACTCGGAGACGGGCGATGCCCGCTGGGCCGAGCGGGATCAGGCCATGATGCAGAACTTCAAGGCCAAGTACGGGCACGAGCGGCCGCGGCAGGACCAGGTCGTCCGATGGTTTCAAGGCGACCGAGCGGCGCGGGAACGCTTCGCCGACGTCGAGACGCGCTGGATGCACTGGTCCGATCACATCAACGGCCTGCTGCCAGGCCTCCAGCACGACATCCGCCAGGCCGTCGCCGAGGTCAAGCCTGGCGTGCAGATCGGGGCCATGACCTGCAGCTGGTTTTCGGCCGCCATGGGCGAGTTCATCTCCCGCATGCACTCGGAGATGGACCTCAACCTGAATGCGGTGGGGTTTGGCGATTACTGGCGGATGTTTCCCCTAGAGGAGATCATCGACACGATGCACGGCCGGACCATCGGATTCCGCCAGCCCCAGTGGCGCAGCATGTCCGAGTGGTCCACGGCCGGCCGGACCAACGCCAAGGTTCAGTTCTACCTCAATCTGATGGGACAGGTCGACGCCATGGGCTACTACAGTTGCGCGGGGGACCTCGGCATCCACGCCGACGACTGGCGCTACGACGAGTACAAGGAATTCAATGATTGGCTGAAAGTTTTCGGCGACTGGTATCAGTGCCTGGAGCTGGAGACCGGCATCGCCGTCTACCACGGCTACCTGGACAGCGCCCACGAGATCGGCGGCATCCGCGAGGTCGGAACCACGCGTTACCTCGCCATGGGCGCCATCTACGAGCTGGTCCGCACCCACCGCATCGCGCCCATGATCGACGAGGAGCGCGTCCGCCAGGGCGATCTCCAGCGATACCGCATCGTCATCCTTCCGGGCGTCCAGCTCATGCCCGACGACGTGCGGCTGGCCCTCGAGGCCTTCATCCAGGCGGGCGGCATCGTCCTCGCCGACGAGGACACCCGCGTCGATGTCGCCGGCGCCCGCAGGATTCCAAAGAATTTCCGGGCCATGCTCTATCCCTATATGAAGATCGGCACCCAATACGACGGAAACCGCGTCTTCTGGGAGGCCTACAAGTGCACCCGCCAGGAAGTGGTCAAGCTCGAAGAGATTCTCGCACCGATCGACCAACCCTTCGCCTCCGCACCCAGCAGCCGCATCCTCACCAGCACCTTGCGGCACGGGGACGCCCGGTATGTTTTCGCCGTCAACGACGCCTTGCCCTACTGGGCGGAGTTCGAGTACTACGGCGCCCAGTACCATACCTTGCCCGGGAAGAGCCGTATCCGGCTCCGGGACACCACCAGCACGGTTTACAGCCTCTTCGAAGGCCGGACGGTTGACGGGCCGAAAGAAGGCGACATCCGTACTCTCGACGCCGACTTCGAGTTTATCGGCGCGCAGGTCTTTGCCTTGCTTCCCCGGCCCATCGCCGCCCTCCGCCTCTCCGCCAGCGAGTCCGTCCAGCCCGGCCAGGCCCTCCGCGTCTCCGCCGGAGCGCTGGATGACCGGGGCCAGGTCCTCCGCGCCGCCGTCCCCATCGAGCTTCACGTTCGGGACCCCTCGGGCCAGAGCGTCTACCGCGTGGACCGCAGCACCCTGGCCGAGGGCTTCGAGGAGACCTTTCCCATCGGCCTGAACGCGCGGCCCGGCGAGTGGCGCATCGAGGCCCGGGACCGTCTCGCCGGCCGATCCGCCTCCCTGTCCTTCCGCGTGCCCGAAGGCGCCGCCCCCATTCGGGCCGTCGCGTCCTCCGACGTCCTCGTAGCCAACGGGCGCGACATCTCTCAGTTCCTGCGCCAGCTCGCAAAGGAGGGCGGCCGCCTCTGGATACTCCTCGGCGGCGACCAGGCCCCGCGGCGGACCGGCCTCGCCAAACGCCTCGCGGACGCGCTGAAACAGACGGGCATCCGGGCCGAAGTCAAGCGCATCGACGATCCCGGCGTGCTCGAATCGCGGGGCCGCATCACCCATCCGCTCGCCAAGCTCCAGTGGAGCGACCCGAGGCCGGACAGCCACATTCGCCAGCATGTCCTCCTCCTCGGCCTCGAAGGGGAGAACGCGCTCATCGAGGAGATCGTGGATACGCCCATTCTCCTGCGCCGATTCACCCGCAACTACCCGGGCGACGGCCGGGCGCTCCTCGAGCTGGTGCACAGCCCCTTCGCCACCTCCTTCAAGGCCATCCTGGTGCTGAGCACCGACGAGTCAGGCCTGGAGAGGGGCGTCGAGCGCCTTCTCCAGTTCGAACGCTTCGAGTCGGAAGAGCCCGACTTGCTCCGGATCGCCACGCTGCCGCCAAGTCCCGCGCCTCTGCGCCAGGCCCCCGCGGAGCAGCCCCCTCCTGCCCCATCCTCCCCGGTCCCCAACCGAGTCGCTGATCAGGAGGGCATCCCCGTCTCGTGTCTCGCCTTTTCACCCGAGGGGGACGCTTTCGCGGTCGGCTGCTCGTGGTATTTCCACAATCTGTTTCTCTTCGACCGGGCGGGCCAGCTCCTTTGGAAACAGAAGATCGGACGGTCGGAGGTCCGTGGGCTGACCCTGAGCCGCGGCGGCGAACGCCTCTGCGCGGTCACCGACCAGGGAACCTACCTCCTCGACCGCAGCGGCCGGATACTCTGGCGCTTCGGCCAGCACGCTGTCATCAATGCCGCGGGCAATCTCCTCTTCTCCGCCGGTGCGGACCTCACCCTCGCCCTCCGGCCCGATGGCTCGGCGCTCTGGGTCGATGACCCGTGGCTCGAGGAGACCGATCCCTGGCGCATGAACACCTCGAGCAACCTGGCCGATATCGCTTTCCTCGAAGACCAGAAGACCGTCGTTCTCAGGAACGGCCGGCAGGTGGAGTTTCGCGACGCCGCCACGAACCGAGTCCTCCACCAGTTCAGTCCCCAGGCCGTCACTCAGCTCAATCCCTATGACCCGAGGCGGCTTCAGCCTTTCCGCTTCTCCCGGCTGCAGTCAACGCCGAACGGGGAGTTCCTGGCCCTTCTTCAAGCCGAGGGCGACTCCTATGCCTTCGTTTTCCGACGCGACGGAAGCCTCGTCCAGGAATCGTTCCTCGCGCCCCCGTATTACGCCCATTACCGCTCCAATGACCATTTCTGGCTCGGCCCGGAGGGCATCCTGTATGTTTTGGCCAGGGACACCGTCACCCGCGTCCGGCCCGACGGCTGCGCCGCCTGGCGCTACAGCTTCGAGGGGCCCCTCGTCTCCGGCGGGGCGCTCTCGCCGGACGGACGTTCACTCGCCCTCGCCTCCTGGGGCCGACGCCTCGTCCTCCTCGATACCGAGAACGGCCAGCCCCGGTGGACCCGGAGCATCCCCAGCGGGGCCGTGGTCGCCTTCTCCCCTGACGGCAGCAGCCTCGTCGCCGGCGGCAAGACGGGCATCGTCGAAGCCTTTCGCCTCGACGGCAGCCCGCTCTTCCTGCACGACCTCCGTCCAGGCTCGTTCATCCCCAACATCGAGGAATTCTGGGCTCAGCACGACCGCACGGTGGCGCAGCTCGAATACGGCAAGAACCCGCCCTGGCATCAGGTCGTCCAGCGGGACGTTCCCCTCTCCCCGAACCTCTTGGGCCTCGAAGGGGACCACGCCGTCCTCGGCGATCCGCTCGAGTTCCGCTTGCCGGGCGACAAGCTGGCCACCTACTTCGCCGCCATGCGTTTCCGCGCCCGCGAGGGCGAGAGCGGCTTCCAGGCCTCGATTCACGAACTGGACGCCGCCGGTAAGGCCTCCGAGCTGCGCGTCGGGAACTTCCAGGCCAAGCCCTTCCCGTCCGAACACTATTGGATTTTCAAGCTGTCCGACCGGCCGCAGCAGGTCTCCATTCGACTCGAGAGGCCCTCGGGCAGCCCCGAGATTTTGTTCGAGGACCTTCGACTCCAGAAACTGGAGTACCCGTCCGAGAATTTCCTTTACCACCGCGGGGCCTACTCCCGAGGCAAGACCCCTGAAGTCATGGACAGCGCCCCCGTCAGCGCTGGCGTCTTCCACATGCAGTGGGGCTCCCATACCGTCGTCTGGTGCGATCCGTTCTATCTCATGGACGGACACGTCTTCCGCAGGCAGAAGGAACTCGAGGACGGCTGGTGGTTCGGAGGCCCCCTCGGCTCGGGCACGGCCCGCATGAAGATCACACCGTGCGCCATGGTCTTCGAGCTCCCCGAGCCGAGACCCGTCTCCCACGTCGCCCTCTTCGATGACGAGGACGGGCTGCCTGCCGAACGCGTCTGCCTCCAGGCCTGGGTCGAAACTCGTGATCGGAGGCTCAACAAGTCCGAGGCCGAGGAACGCGAGATCAAGCCGGGATACTGGCGCACCATCGCCAAGAGGCGCTGGAACACCGACCCCTTCCAGGTCTTCAAGTTCGAGCCGATCCTCACCGACAAAATCCGTTTCTGGTATCTTCGGGGCCCCTGCAAGATCGATGAGATCGAGGTCTACGGGCCCGAGCCCCGCCGGACCGCCGATTGGTTCGACAAGGCCTGGATCGCCCGCATCCCCGTCAAGGTCAACAAGCCCGCCGACCTTGCGGAAGTCGAGTTCCAGCCCCTGGGGCTCACCCAGCCGGACGGGGCCGACCTCCGGGTCGTCAGCCCCACCGGGCAGGAGACGCCCGTCGTGCTCAAGCAACTCAGCCCGGCGGGCCAAAGCGTCCTCGTGTTCCGGACACAAGGCCTCACGGGCACGTACTACGTGTACCTGGGCAACGACCAGGCTGCCATGCCCCTCTACGACTGGCGTCCCGAGGGCGGCATCTGGATGGAATCCTACGCATGGCCCGCAACCGTCGAAGGCCTGAACACCCAGCAGGTCTACAGCGAAGACATCATGGTCAAGTTTTTCGATGCCTCCAAGGCCCAGGCCCTCGATGCCCGCCGGAAGGCCGAGGCCGAGGGAAAGCCCTTTGCCGGAATGAAGACCGGTTTTGTCCGAGGCGTCGGGATCGAAGCCCTGCCCCATGCCATGACGCGCTATACCTTCACCATGGACTTTAAGTCGCCTCAGCGACTCTCCTTCCTCGCTGAGGCGCACCAGGGCATCCAGCCTACCATGCTCCGGGTCAACGGCCAGACCGTCCTCGCGGGTTGGAACGCCTTCGACCCGAAGAACCCGCCTCCGCCCGACTCCCAGGCCGTCTGGAAACGCTGGGGCGACGCCGACGTGCGTGCCGGCCTCAGCCGCTTCGAATTCACCTTTCTCGGCCACAGTGACGCTTACCAGTTCGCGCCCCTGACCTTCCGGCCCTCCGAGTCCCGGGCCGAGCGCGTCCTCCTCATCAGCCGCTTCACCTGCTTCCCCGGCGCCCGGACCGTCCTGCCCGAGAAGCTCCAACTCCAGGAAAACCAGGAGCTGGGCGATTTCTATCTCGCCCGCGCCAGAGTCCTCGCCGAAAAAAGCCAGTTCTTCCAGGCCCAGGAGATGCTGCTCTACGCCGTCAAGTTCCTCAAGAAACCCGCCGAACGAGCCGAGGCCAAATCCCTCGCCGCCTCCGTCCGGGGCCGCATCGGCGAAACCAACTGGCCGATGTTTCACCATGACCCCGCCCGTACCGGTTTTTCACCGAGCATGACCCCGCCCGATGGCCAGGCCCCGTCTCCGGACCCGTCGCCTTTCCAGAAGCCCTCGACCCTTCTCGACGTGCGCGACCAGGTGGAATGCGGCATCGCCGCCACCGACCTCGGCGTCTTCTTCGGCACCTGCCTCCACGATGTCCGGAAACTCGGCGCGTGGTCCTTCACCACCGGCGGCATCCTCCGCGGCACGCCGCTCGTCTACGGCCAGCGAGTCTACTGCGGCTCGATGGACGGAGTCCTCTACTGCCTCACCTCCGGCCTCGGCGAGCTTGTCTGGAAGTTCCCTACCGGAGACGGCATCGCCGGTGGGCCGCTCCTCGTCGATGACCAGCTCCTCTTCGGCAGCCTCGATGGCTATCTCTACTGCCTCGATCCCCTCGAGGGACAGCTCCTCTGGAAATACCGCACCGAGGACTGGATCGAAGGCTCGCCCGCTACCGACGGCCGACTCGTCTTCATCGGGAGCTACGACGACTGCCTCCACGCCGTCCATCTCCAGACCGGAAAGAGAGTGTGGAAATATAAGACCGGGTTCGACGTCCGCAGCACGCCCTGCGTGGAAAACGGAGTCGTCTTCTTCGGCTCGGACGACTCGTTCGCCTACGCGCTCAAGGCGGCAGACGGCAGCCTGGCCTGGAAGACCCCGCTGGGCGGCTACCTCCCCTCGAGTCCCGCCGTCTCCCGGGGCATCGTCGTCTTCGGCAGCGAGGACAATCAGGTCTATGCCCTGGACGCCGCCAGCGGGTCCGTCCGCTGGACGCATCGCACGGGTGATGATGTCCAGGCCTCGCCCGCCATCATCGGCGATCAGGTCTGTGTCCCCAGCAATGACAACCACCTCTACGTCTTTCGGCTGTCGGACGGCAGCCTGCTGGCCAGGACGCCGACCCTCCATGCCGCGCCGCCCGCCACTCGTTCGTTCCGCGGCTCGCCAGCCTACCACCGCGAAGCCCTCTGGACCACCGGAACGATCGAGCCCAAGCGCGGCCTCATCCAACGGTGGAGCCGGTAAAGAGTTCTTGCTGCCGAAAAGGATTCCCGCAATAGGAACGCTCTCGTAGACGAGTTCGCAAGTGCACCCGCACTTGCGAACTCGTCTACGAGCTTCCCGGAGGGATTTCTTTGGGATGCAGCGGTCACCCGGCGAGGGTGTTTGAACGGGCGTCCCGCCACATCCCAGCGGAATCCCTTCGGGAGGACAGGTCCCATGTCCCAGCGTCCCAACAGGATCACTATGGGAAAATCCCTCCCATGGGGACGGGTCCGGGAGGGACAAGTAGGGGAGGCGGGTCAGATGATTCCTGACACCTGACACCTGACACCTGACACCTTTCCCAGGCCTGTCCGGTTGCGGGTATCATGCGCCTTAATTCCGATAAAGGTTGGGCCGCACATTGAATCCACTGAGGACCCCATGGAAAACTTCACCGATTACGCCCTTCTCCTGCACGACCGGGACGACGTGGCCGTGATGAAGCGACCCGTGAGCCGCGGCATGAAGCTCGTCAGCGGTTCGGCCAGCGTCGTCGTCAGCCAGAGCATCCCTCGTGGCCACAAGTTGGCCATCCGGAGCATCCCCAAAGGAAATCCCGTCCGAAAATACGGCCAGATCATCGGGTTCGCTTCGCAAGACATCGGGGCCGGAAGCCACGTCCATTCCCACAATTTGGAGGCCAGGAACTTTGGCCGGGACTACGAATTCTGCGTCGATGCCCGGTCCGTCGATTACGTCCCGCCGGAACAGATGCGCACTTTCCGCGGTTACCTGCGGCCCGACGCAAGGGTCGGCACTCGGAACTACGTGGCCATCATCTCCACCGTCAATTGCTCCGCTTCGGTTTCAAGATACGCCGCGGAACGCTTCCGCGGCCCGGAGCTCAAACGAGATTTCCCCAACGTCGACGGCGTGCTCGCACTCACGCACAAGACCGGTTGCGCCATGCCGCTCGACGAGCCGACAAAGGTGCTCCAGCGGGTGCTCGCCGGCTTCGCCCGGCACCCGAACGTGTTCGGATATCTCATCATCGGCCTCGGCTGCGAATGTAACCAGGTGCCCGTGCTGGTTCAAAACCATGGCCTGAATGTGCTGCGGCCAGGCGAGCCGGGCCCGGCCTTCCTGACCATCCAGGAAGTGGGCGGCGTGGTGAAGACCGTGGAGGCCGCTGTCGACGCGGTCAGGAAACTCCTGCCGCTGGCCAACGAGGCCCGCCGGTCCCATCAGCCCATCAGCAAGCTCGTGCTGGCGGAAGAGTGCGGCGGCTCCGACGCGGCCAGCGGCATCACGGCCAACCCGGCCCTCGGCCTTGCCTCCGACGAGCTGGTTCGATTCGGCGGCACGTCCATCCTCAGCGAAACGCCCGAAGTTTACGGCGCAGAGCACCTGCTGACCCGCCGGGCCGTATCCCGCCAAGTCGGCGAGAAGCTGATCGAGTTCATCCATTGGTGGGAAGATTACACCCGCCGAAACAACGCCACCATTGACAACAACCCGGCGCCGGGAAACAAGGAAGGTGGCCTGACGACCATTTACGAAAAGAGCCTCGGCGCGGTGGCCAAGGGCGGGCAGTCCCCGCTCGCCGCGGTTTATCGCTACGCCGAGTCCATCCACACGCCCGGATTCGGCTTCATGGACACTCCCGGCTATGACCCCGTCAGCATGACGGGCATGGTGGCTGGCGGGTGCAACATCGCCGCATTCACAACGGGCCGCGGCAGCGTCTACGGCTGCAAACCCGTCCCTTGCATCAAGATCGCCACGAACACGCCCCTGTATGAGCGGATGGCCGACGACATGGACATCAACGCGGGCGACATCCTGGACGGATCGGCAACCCTGCGGGACGTTGGCCTGCGGATATTGGAAAAAATCATCGCGGTCGCCGGCGGCGAAAGAACCCGAAGCGAGCTTCATGGCATGGGCGATGAAGAATTCGCCCCCTGGCAACTCGGCCCCACACTGTGAGACAGCCCAGGGCGGCGCTTCACTTGCCCAGCGCTGTCTGATAGATGCCCTCTGGGCTCTCCCAAGCTACCGAGCAGGCAAAGGTCACCTCGTTCCTACGCTGATACACCGGGGTCTTATTTCCGCATCGCACCGGCAGGCCCGAAATTCCATTCCGTTCCCGAAAAGGGAATCGCCGTTGCCGCCTCCCGCATGAACTCGAGCAGCGCCGGACGCGGCGACGCGTCTTGCTTCTTCGGTGCACGCTCCAGCCACTCCCGGAACTTGGCTTTCTCCGATTCCGGTGGGAAATGGTCGCCGTCATATTCCACGTACACGTGCTCGTAGCCCAGACGCTCCAGCTCGGCCTTCATCTTCCTCGGGCCCTCGATGGGGATGTGGTCGCTCCGGCCATGTAGGATGTAGAAGGGAACGAACTTCAGACGCTTCACCCAGGATACCGGAATGCCCGGCATCCCAGCGAAACTGCCCGCCGCACAGAATAGCTCCGGATGCCGGCCCGCGATCGACCACGTCCCCATCCCCCCACCCGATCCGCCGCACAGAACCAGTCGCCGTGGATCGATCCGATAGTGGTCCGCCAGGTGGCCCACACCCCTTACGAGATTCCGAATCTCCTCTGGATGATCCCAGAAGTGCGCCGAGGTGGTCCGAGGCGCCATCAGAAAACAGCCGGCGGCCAGCACCCCGCTCATCACGGAAGACATGTTCCCAGGATGGTCCTCCGTCCCGTGCAGCGCAATGACCAGCGGCCACGGACCCGCCAGCGGATCGTAGCTCGCCGGTATCCCGAGAAAGGCAATGGCCCGCGCATTCTGCCCCTTCCATGGCCAGTCCACCTCGATCACCCGGCCCGAGGCATCCGGGTAACGACGAGGCAACGCCAACCAGCGTTCCATCGCCTCCAGCGGGAAAAGTCGATCCCGGTCCGCCTGCGGCTGCGCTCCATGCCGGGCCTTGCGCTCGGCCGCGTCCGCCCCGCGGAGAATCTCCGATTCTACCCCGCTCAGCTTCTCCTCCAGCTCCACCGAAATCGTCGGATAGGGCTGGGGCGGCGCTGCTTCCAGCTTCTGGCCCGCCCGATACGTCGTCTGGCCCTTCACCGCCGGAGGAACCTTCTCGCCCTTCCGATAGATTTTCGAAACCGCTTTGAGCGGAATCCTCGTGTAGCGGTTGCCGGACCTCACGACGACCTCCTCGGCGGATTCCTTGATGATGGAGCCGGTGATTCGCTGGCCGTTGATCAACTCAACAGTTTCTGGTAAAAGGACTTGCAGAAAAATGACCTGCAAGACTGCCAGCCAGACTACGCCGCAGCGAATTGGATAAAACACCGCAATTTCCTGTTCAGGCTCTTTGAAATACCCTTCACTCTGGGGCTGAGGTGAGGGGGTCTCAAAAAGCTTTAAACGGAAAGTCCCAAGAAGTGTGACATACGACAACTGATATGCGTATTATAACGGTTGGGGGCGTCAAACTTGAAAAGATTTCTTGAATTTGAGTTGCACTTCAAGGGCATACGAACTTTTTCGATCCCGATCCTGATCCCGGCGCGCGCTCAATCGAGATGAGAACCAAGAGGGGAAAAGTAAGATGAGAAGCAAGAGAGTGAGCGATCCTGGCTTCTCTTGACACCCATCCCCCGGACCCTCGCTGCCATTAACCCATGCCGACCCGCGAAGACCTCCTCCGGCCAGATGAATCGACGCCCGTCTCATACCTTTTCCGGCTGGTCAATGGTTACTGGCTTTCACAGTCCGTGTACGTCGCCGCCAAGCTTGGTATCGCCGACCTGCTCCGGGAAGGTCCCCGAACTGCCGAAGACCTGGCGCGTGGGGTCGGCGCGGACACGCGCTCGCTCTACCGGCTGCTTCGGGGCCTGACGGCCGCCGGCATCTTCGTGGAAAGCTCGGACGGGCGTTTCGGTCTTACCCCCACTGCTGAATACCTGCGCAGCGGCGTCCCCGGCTCCCTGCGTGACGCGGTCATCCTCTATGGCGGGGACTGGTATCACGTCTGGGGCCGGCTGCTGCAAACGGTCCAGACCGGCCAGACCGCCTTCAAGTTGGCCCATGGAAAGGAATTCTTTGAGTATTACAGCGAGCATCCGGATGAGGCCGAGACCTTCAACCGAGGCATGAGCGCGCTTTCCCAAAGCGCCTACCCCGACGAAAGCATCCTCGAAGCCTACGACTTCTCATCTATCCGTACCCTGGTGGACGTCGGCGGGGGGCATGGCCTCTTCCTTGCCGCCGTGCTCCGCGCATCCCCCCACTTGCAGGCCATCCACTTCGACCTCCCACAAGTCACACCGGGTGCGGAACGCTCGATCCGCGAGGTCGGCCTCTCGGCCCGCTGCAAGTTCGTCTCCGGCGACTTCTTCCAGTCCGTCCCTGCCGGCGGCGACGCCTACTCCCTCAAGCGCATCCTGCACGATTGGGACGACGATCAGGCCTTCACCCTCCTCAGGAACTGCCGCCAGGCCATGCCGCCCGGCGGCAAGCTGCTCGCCATCGAAGTAGTCGTCCCGCCGCCCCACGAGCGCTCCTTCGGCAAGCTCATCGACCTTCAAATGATGGTGCTGACCGGGGGGCTTGAGCGTACCGAGCAGGAATACCGCGCCCTCTACGCCGCCGCGGGCCTCCGGCTCTCAAGGATTATCCCCACGCGTTGCCCCCTCAGCGTGGTCGAAGGTGTGCGTGCGTAACCGTCGGGTGCGCGTCCGAGGTAGCCGAAGTGCGTCAGCGCTTCGGAACGGCCTCGCGTGTCCGACGCCCTCACCGTTATCCCGTTGGGAGGCGTCGGCACCGCGCGCGAGCGCATCGGGTGGGAAGCCAGGCGCGGCCGCCTGCCACCCCGCACAGGCGCAGGCGGGACGCGTAGCCCGTAGGCCCAGGCGGCTCGCCTGGGGGATGGCAGGCGGGGCCGCCTGCCACCCCGCGCTTCGGGAGCGTCACGGGCCCGACGCCCGGAGTTCATCCCGCTGGGAGGCGTCGATACCGCGCGCGAGCGCGTCCCGCGCTCCTCGTAGCTGAAGCGCGCCTGCGCTTCGGAACGATGCCAGTGGCCTTGAGTTTGTCCGCCTGTTAGCCTATTCCCTTGCGGAGCTCGGCGTCGGACCCGTGTCCTCCTGAACCCCGACCCATCATGCTCAAGACACGTCCACAAATTTTCCGTCTTCTGACGTCTCTTTGCGTTGGGTGCAGTCTTACGGGGACCCTGACGCTCCTTGGCGAGGCGCAGCCAGGCAGCTCTATCGTCCAGGAGTTTGTCCAAGCCGTCCAGAAGGAGAAGGAACTGGGACACGGCCGGCGTCTGGCGCTCCAGATGCGGATCGTGAATGCCGGTGCGGCTTCGGTGGACCCTCTCGTCGGCCTACTTGCCCACGAGGACAGCCGGGTCCGCGCCGTGGCTCTGTCTCTGCTCCAGGAGATCGGCAAACAGTTCGATGAGGACCCGCTGATCGTGCAGCTCTACCTGGTCGATGGGCTGGACCGTTCAGCGGCCGAAGCCCGGGATCAGATGACCCGCGCCCTCGTCCGGGCCTTCGTGTCGGACCCCGCCGCGGACATCCGCCGGATGGCCGGTTTCTCTCTCGTGCACTCCGCCCCGGGCGAACTGATCCCGCACCTCGCGGATATCCTCCGCGGGGGCGAAGAGGCCCGCCTCGAGGAGACCGTTCCCATCCTCCTCAACCTCGCAGAACAGACGATGATGAAGCGGCTGACGGGCCCCCGGACCGCCCTCATCCGATCGCTCCTGGAGTGCGTTTCTGCGGAGACGGCTGCTCCGGGCGTGCTCGAGCCTGTGCTTCGCGCCCTGGGCATGATGCGGGCCAAGGAGGGCGGCGGCCTCGCACTTCGCACGCTTTCCCATCCGGAGGCTTCCCTGCGGGCCGTGGCCGCCTTCGCCCTCGGCGAGTTTGAGGCCCCTTCCCTCGCTCTGCCCCTGGCCCAGCGCCTGGCATCCGAAAGGGACGGCCGCGTCCAGCAGGTGATCCTCACGGGGCTGGCCCGGCTCAAATCGCCGGAAGCAGGTCCGCCCCTTCTCGAATTCGCACGGGCTAACTCCGCCAGCGCGGCCGCCGCCCCCATGGCCATCGAGGCCCTCGCCGAATGCGGATTCCGGCCAGCGTGCCCCTGGCTGCGTCAGGCCGTATCGGACCCGCGTTCGCTCGAGGACGTGACGGACGCGGCCGCGCTGGCGCTGGCAAAACTGGGCGACGCCGAGGCGGGCGCGCCGCTCCTCGAAGCCTTCGGACGCCGGCCGAGTCCGGCGATCCTCGCCGCGCTCGGCGAGTTGCGCGAAGAGCGTGCTGTCCCTTTCATGCTCAAACTGCTCCGCGAGAGCACTTCGGTGAACCTCAGGCTCATGGCGGCCGTCGGGCTCGGGCACATTGCTGACGCGTCAGCGGCCGCCAGCTTGATCGAGGCGCTCGAGCAGGACGAGGATGAGCGCGTACGCGGCCAGTGTGCGATCGCGTTGGGCCGACTTCGCGCCGGCGCCGGCCGCGCCGCCCTCGAAAAAGCCCTCGCACAGGACGAAACCGTCCACGTCCGGGCCTATGCCGCCTTCGCCCTGGGCGACCTCGGCAACCCGGACTCCTGCCCGGCCCTCCGGGCGGCCCTCGAGTCGACTGAGAATCAACGGTCCCCCGACAAGATTGTCCTCATCAATGCCGCTGCGGCACTCCTTCGCCTCGGCGACGCTCAACCCGTCGGCGTCCTCCACGACCAGACGAGAAGCCATCATCCCTGGAATCGCCAGAACGCGCTCATTGCGCTCGGCCTGACCCGCCACCCTTCCGCCCGGGCTTACATTCTTCGAGGCCTGAAGGACGCCCATCCCATGGTGCGGCACGCGGCCGTCACCGCGGCCGGGGACCTCGGCGACGCGTCGCTGGTCCCGGACCTCGAGTCCGCGCGCGGCGACCTCTACTTCCAGCACGATTATCACCACGGCTTCCGCGGCTACATGGTGGACATGAAGATCGACGAGATCGTCCGTGCACTCCAGGCTCAATCGCCGCCACCATGAAACTGAAGGCCGCTCTCATCCTCTTCCTCCCCGCCAGCATCTTTGCCGCCTTGTTCCTGGCATACCGGGGGACACGCACGGCGGCCGGCGTCATCGAGGTAGATGACCAGGCGCGGACCCTGCGGTTTCCGGCGCGGTTCAATCCGCACGGTTTCGAGTCGGATGGCCGGACGGCCGGTTACCATCTGATCGTGTGGGAGCGCGGGGGCGCGGCATCGAGTGCGCTGTTCCAGGCCGAGCCCTCCGATCGCGCCATTCTCGAGGCACTTCGGCAACTCGGCGCACGCCCGTCGAACAACCTCACCGCCGAATGCTGGACGCGCCGCGAGGACCCGGAGCATCCCGCCCCAGACCTGCGCGCCGAGGGCCCGACCGTCGCCATTCGGGTCCAATGGCCTGGCAGTGATGAAGGGGTCGCGCTCCACACCCTGTTCGAGGGCGTCCGGCCCGAGGACCTCGACTTCCGGTTTGTCGGAAACGAGGCTCTCATCGGGCAGTGGAAGTCCGGCTGCATCTCCTGCCTCTACAGTTGTCCCGGCGGAAAGGTGGTCAACGCCGCCTATTCCATCCGCGACTACACGAGAGAAAGCCGTCGCTTCCGCCTCGCCGGCGGCAACCTCCCTGCCCAGGGCACTCCAGCCTGGATACTCCTTGAGCTGTTGAGCGAATAAAGTCTAATGGTCTCGGCAACCGCATCCCGCGGCCATGAAGGTGCCGGCATCACTGCGAGGCCAAGAATCCACCGAGGATGGCCAGTATCGGCTTCAGGCTCTTCTGGACCGGGTCCACTTCCACGCCGAAGTCCTCCGGGGCAGTCGCTCCGTAACTGCTGAGTGATCGTCACGGCAAGCCTGATTCTGTGAGTCCCGTAGGGACGCCCGAAAATAGTTACGCATGCTAAACGTAGACCGTTTACATACAATGGGTTATGTGAGGCGGCACGTCAAGGACATTGCCACCTTACATAGCAGCCCGGGGCAAGTTCGCCGAAGCCCAGCGAAGGCGAACGCAGCCCTGGGAATGAAAAGCGCATCAACCATAAGAGTCCCGTAGGGACGACAGAAGTTTTCGCCAAGGAGTTACACGTTCACTAAGGAGTTACGTCGCTCCTATGATAGTATGCTGGCGCAGAAACGTTCCATATCTCTACACTTTCACATCGAAGGCACAGCGATGAATCCCATGATGGCTCGATCAAAAGTCGGCGTTCCCTTCTCTGAAGCAAAGCCGCTCCCCGAGATGCTCTCGACCATTTCGGACCCCGGCCTCGAGGTGTTTCAAGTGACCACGGACCTCGATGCGGAGGGGGATACCCGGGGCATGGAACACCTGTTCACGCCCGACTCGAAGCGTTTCGTCTTTCTCCGCCACCGGCCGAGGGAGGGCAGCGACCCGCGTATCGAGTTCGTCCTCTGCGAGATCGACCAGGAATTTCAGCTTCGTCTCCTCACGGAAGAGGATAACGCTCGGGCACCCTTCATCAGCCTCGATGGGAAATACTTCGGTTACTTTGTGGACCATACCGCCGAGGAGAAGCCCCGCATCGCCTTTCGACGCGTGGACCTCGACACCTTCAAAGTGGAAACCGTGACGGTCTACGATAGTCCCGTAGCTGGAGTAGGCCGCAGGCCGCGCGGCGGAATGAGCCGGGGCTGCTCGCTCCGTAGCGATGGCCGCAAGGTCTGCATCGGATGCAACTTCGCCGGCGACGACGGGGAGAACCACTTCGCCCCGGCCATCGTGGACCTCGAGACCCTGGAGGCTCACACCTTCGAGTGGGAACCCTATAGCTGGCGTGTGGGAGGAACTTATTACCGGGGGAACGACCCCGCGCACGTGCCCCACCTTCTCATGGTGCGCTGTCACCGCAGCCAGCACTGGGACAAGGAAGGGAAATACAGCGAGAAGTGGTACAGCGACATGCGGCGGGCCACCCTACACGTCGTCACGGAGGAAGGCCGGAACATCGCCACGATCCCCATTGGTGACGACGGCGAAGGCGTGGACCATCCGTACTGGCGCGGTGGCCGCTACGAGGTCGTCACCCACACCAGCGACTTCAAGACCGCTCCCCACTGGCGCGGTGTTATCCTCTGCGCCGAGCCTGTCGCCTGCGCGCCCGAAGACCAGCACAAGGGAGCGAGGATACCCGGAGCCAGACGATTCGAGATGACGCGCAAGATTCGCCGTCCCGATGTCTGCCACATGTGCTGGAATCAGTCTGGAAAACGCGTCGTCTGCGACACGGAAGGCTGGCATGCGCGCGGTGAGGCCTTCCCCATGGGACCCACCGCTTACCTCTGGATCGGGACGGTCGTCGAGAAGCCGGGCGAGGACCCCTACATCGTTCCCAAGCACCTGGTTCACCCCCTCAGTTCCTGGAACTGGGCACGCACCGAGAATTGCCCGGCTCTCTCCCCCGATTGCCGTACCGTCCTCTTCAATTCCGACTACCTCTGCACCCGCGGCCGGTCCCAGGTCTTCGCCGTCCGCGGCTTCGAGTTCCCAACGGTCTGAATTCAGAGGCCCGCATGACCCTTCGCGGGCTTGATCGGCATGTCCGCTGGAATCCTGGTCGCTCGAGCCACACGGGTTGGTTTGAGGCGGCGCTTAGATAAAACGTGGGGTCTCGGGCGCAGGTGCCAAGTTAAGGGCGAAAATGGGCCGATTGGCCTCTTGCTTTCCGTCCTCCCCGTAACTTCTCGATAAGTTCGGGGAGGAGGATTAGGTCAAGTCCATGAAGTATGAATTCCGTAGCGGAACGCGCCAGCGTTTCGTCCGAGAGATGAGATTTGAGGGGCCAGCCGAAGCGCTGACGCGCTTCGCTACGTGTGCCGGGCATGCTCGGCGTCTGGAGGTGAGAATGTGGGAGAACAGCCCCACATTCAAGTCCTCTACC
>JACPCR010000065.1 GCA_016179685.1 Planctomycetota bacterium
CTTCCTGTTATCGTTGATACCTGAATTTCCCGTCTGAACCCATGAAAAAGTGTTACCTCCAAACCCCCGATTTTTTAGTAATCAGCTTGAACAAATACACATAGCCCGTCAGAAGGGTCAAATCCACGTCAACCGTCATCCGAGGCGCGCCCCACCGCTGGAGCGCGAGGCCGCCGATGAAACAGAATGGCCAGCCGTATTTCTGGCAAACCGTCTGGACCTCAGAGGCGGCGAGAATCACCTCAATCACGGTTTGCCGCCTTTTTGAACCATCGCTGCTGTTCGATCAGGCCAGAAGACGGTTGGGGAGCGTAGGGTGCACGCGTGTAATCGGCTGGACCGCAGAGCCTGGCGATCGCTGAGTAAGCATCGAGTTCCCGAATCTCCCTGCGGCGAATCTGCTCCAGGTCCTTCCCGGCAAGCTTCCAGGTTTGGACCCAGCGCTTCCCGAGATCCTTCTGCTCGGATGTCCAATCCTTCAAGAAAGAGACCTGCTTCTTCATAAGACAAGTGTACCCGCAGACCCGATGTGAAGGAAACCCTTGTGGAATTGAAAATTGTAGATTGAAAATTGTCCAGTTGCGTCCGGATCGGTGAACTGGGAGAATTCGACCCTGGACATGGGAAGGTCCGAAACGTTCCGGACCGCTAGGGACCTGTCGGGACCGGCCCGCGGAACGACAAGTGGGAGGCACGAACGCATGGCGAAAAGCTCGAAGCTGAGCAAGGACGACTGGCTGTATCGTTTGAGGCACTCTCTTTCCCACATTATGGCGCAGGCGGTGCTGGAGATTCGGCCCGGCGCCCGGCTCGGATTCGGCCCCCCCGTGGAAAACGGGTTCTACTACGATTTCCTGCTCGACGAGCCCGTATCGGACGCGGAGTTTTTGGACCTTGAGCAGCGCATGCGCCGCATCATCGCGGAGAATCAGAAGTTCGAGCGCGCCCTCCGGCCCGTCGCCGAATCCCTCTGCTTCCTGGAGGACCGGCGGCAGCCGCTGAAGGTGGAATACGCGCAGGATCTGGCCCGCCGAGGCGAGAGTTCGTTGAGCTTCTATCGCAACGGTCCCTTCGAGGACATGTGCGAGGGGCCGCACCTCGAAAGCACGGGCGAGGTGCCCGAGAATTGCTTCCGCCTCGATTCCGTCGCCGGCGCCTATTGGCGCGGCAGCGAGAAAAACGCCATGCTGAGCCGTATCTACGGCCTCGCCTTCCCCTCCGCCGCGGACCTCCAGAGATTCCTCGAACGGCGTGACCTGGCCAAGGAGCGGGATCACCGGAAGCTCGGCCAGCTCCTCGGCATCTTCACCTTCGACGACGACGTGGGCCGCGGCCTGCCCCTCTGGCTGCCGAACGGCACCACCGTCCGCGACGAGCTGGAAGCCCTCGCACGCGAGGTCGAGTTCCGCGGCGGTTACCAGCGCGTCACCACGCCACACATCACCAAGGGCGGACTCTATCGCCTCTCGGGCCACCTGAGCCACTACAAGGACTCGATGTTCCCCCCCATGCACATCTCCGACGAGGACGAAGACGAGGACTACTACCTCAAGCCGATGAACTGCCCGCACCACCATAAAATCTACGCCTCCCGGCCGCGGAGCTACCGCGAGCTGCCCCTCCGGCTCGCCGAGTTCGGCGTCGTCTACCGATACGAGCGATCGGGCCAGTGTGCGGGCCTCCTGCGCGTCCGCGGCATGTGCCAGAACGATTCGCACATCTACCTCGCCAACGAGCAGGTGAAGGAGGAGGTCAAGCGCGTCCTCGAGCTGCACCGCGTCTACTACGAGATGTTCCGCTTGAAGGACTACTGGATTCGCCTCTCTCTCCGCGCACCCGATTCCGAGAAATACGTCGGCCAGGCCGACCTCTGGGAGCTGTCCGAGAAGGTCGTCCGTGAAGTCCTCCAGGAGCTGGCCATCCCCTTCGTCGAGGAGCTGGGCGAGGCCGCCTTCTACGGGCCCAAGATCGATTTCCAGATGCAGACGCTGCTGGGCCGGGAAGAGACCGCGGCGACGACGCAGCTCGATTTCGTCATGGCCGAACGATTCGGCCTCGAGTTCACGGACCGAGACGGACAGAAGCGCCGGCCCTACATCATCCACCGCGCGCCCCTCGGCACGCACGAGCGCTTCCTCTCCTACCTCCTCGAACACCTCAACGGGGCATTCCCCACGTGGCTCGCGCCCGTGCACGTCCGAATCCTCCCCGTCTCCGAAAAATTCCTGGGCTACGCCGCTCGACTCCGCGCCGAGCTGGTCCAAGACCTCTTCCGCGCCGAGCTGGACGAGGGGAACGAGCGCCTCAACAAGAAGGTCCTCGAGGCCGTCACCCACAAGATTCCCAACCTCTTCGTCGTCGGGGGCAGGGACCAGGAGGGCGGCACGGTGAGCTGGAGGCGTTACTGCCGCGGCAACGAGCAGAAGGTCGTTCGCTTCGAGGACGCCCGCGGCATCCTCCGCACCCTCCGGGCCGGACGCGTCATGGATAATTTCCCCGACGTAGCGGTCCCCGGCTGGTGACGCCCATGCTCCTCTCCGCCGCACTGGAAAACCTCATCCGTCAGATCGGAGACGTCGGGCTGCGCCTCCGCGAGATCGACGCCGCCGAAGGCCGGGCCGGAAATATCTCCGCCACGCTCGGCCCGGAACACCTGCCCGGCCTCCCGTCCGAGCCGGACACGGAAACGGTCGCCCTGCCGGGCCGCTACCCGCTCCTCGCCGGTGTCCACCTCCTCGTCACCGGTTCCGGCCGGCGCCTCTGGCAAATCCGGGATGACCCGGAAGGCACCCTCTGCCTGGTTCGGATCGGCGCGGACGGGGCCGCGGGCGAGCTGCTCTGGGGAAAGAAGCGCGGCCTGAGGCCCACCTCCGAGCTCAATTCGCACCTCGCCGTGCACCAGGTCCGCCGAGAGATCGGCCAGCCGGCCTCCGTGGTCATCCATGCCCAGCCCCTGCACGTGACCGCCCTGTCCCACGCGGCGGGCTACGAACAGCCGGAAGCCTTCAACCGCGCCCTCTTCCGCTGGCAGCCGGAAACGATCGTGCTCATGCCCGAAGGCATCGGCCTGATCCCGTACGAGCTTCCGGGCAGCCAGGAGCAGGCGGCCGCCACGGCAGAGGCCTTCCGCAGCCACCGCCTCGTCGTCTGGGCCCGGCATGGCGTGGTCAGCATCGGGCCCGATGCCTGGTCGGCCTTCGACCTGGTGGACTGCGCCGAGATCGCTGCACGATATTTCTATGTGAACCGCGCCGCGGGCATCGAGACGCCGGGGCTTTCCGCACGCCAGCTCCAGCAGCTCTGCGATAAGTTCAAAGTAAAAAGCCCCATGGTGGAAGCCTGGCTGAAACTGGAGTGAGCCACGAACGACTACTGGGTCATCCATGGCGTTCAGGGCTTCCTACAAACGAGGGCCGGATCAGAAAGGCAGGAGGCAAGATGCCGGTAGACTTCCCGAATCTAAGGAGCACTCCACTGAACGGGTATGGCGGTTTCTGGCCAGCGAGCGCCCGTGGGAAGGACGACGAGCGTGGGGCCCAGGTGGGCGCCGGAACCCTTGGAAAGCGAGTGCCAGGCCCTGCCCATGGCTAGCGCTACATGCGCGACCGATGGCGCCTGAACCGTGACCTGGATGTCGAGCGCTCGCTTCCGGCGAGCCCCGATGGCCTCATTGCCGGCTGCCTTCCAGGGAACGGTGACGGCCCATTTCTCATCGTCGGCTTTGACCTCAAAGTCCGTGCTGGTGACTTGGATGACGGCCAGTGGCGCAGGCTCTGACCCATCAGCGCCGGCGGCCTTCGCCGAGCGGTAGAACTTCACTTCGCGCGGGTCATCACCGGGGAAAGGGCTGGCCATCGGGGTTAGACGGAGAGTCAGGTTTGCAGTCTTTCCGGACTCGACCGCGGGAGAGTCGAATTCCCACCAGGCATGAGAGGACACGCCTCCGAAAAGGTTCATGCCTTCCAAAGCGACGTAACGGTGCTGGGCGGGGACGCCGTCCATACTATCCCTCAACAGGGTGGCAGCACTCTCAAAGCTGCTCAGGGTGCCGATCATGCGCGCATCGTCACCCACCTGGACATGGAGACGAACAAAGGGCGCCTGGGCATCGGCCAGGCTGCTGAGGGATTGTGTGCCGACCCGTACCAGAGCGCGGGGCTGGAGGTCAAGACGCGGGGATGAAGTTGGGTCTTTCAGTTCGGTAAAACAGAGGCCGTTGGCAGCGAGCGACTTCAAGCAGAATTGGAGTGCTTGGTCCGACGCATTGACGACCAGCATTTCCTGGACGGGCTTCAGATCGGGTCCCACGACGCTCCAGTAGCGCCAGAGGTTGACGCTCTGATCGTGAACACCGATAGCGATGGAGTTGGCGCGTGCCGGTGCACCGAGCGAGACGAAGAGACTGAGGAAGACCCAAAGGAAGGCCATAGGTCGTGTTTTCACGCGCGGCGCGAAAATAGGGGTACTCCTAGACAAGTTCGCAAGTGCACCCGCACTTGTGAACTCGTCGGCTAATCGCAGATCACCTGCAACTGCTTCAGCTCCGGGCCTGCCTGCTCCTTGCCCGAGTTTCCTTTCAGCGTCTTCACGATGTTGTCGCGCTCCGATTCCTTCTGCAGGTCCTTCGGATAGTCCGCCCAATAGGCGTCGCTGTCCTTGTCCCTCTTCAGAATCCAAAGCCCTTTCTGGCCCTTCTGATAAACAATGTCGGTGGAAACCATTTCCGAGGTGATCGTAAGCCGCGCAACGGGCGCGGCCACCCTCTTCGCCTCCTGCCCCTCGGCGGCAGACGCTGGGGCCGCCGCGGCCGGCTTGGCTGCCGGCCTTGTCGCCGGCCAAATCAGCTTCACCTCCTCCGTCTTTTTCCCTTTGAGCGTCTCCGTCACCTGGATGAGCCCGACGGCGTAATACCGGTTAGAGTCCCCGCATTGGCGATCAATCCCCCCTTCGACGCGCACGATTTCCCCCATCACCACGAGATCGGCCTTCTGAAGCAAGGTTTCCATTGGAATATCGGCCCAGCAGCCTGAAGCCTGCCGGACGCCGAACGTCCAGGGCGCAACCGTCACCATGGCGCAGAGCGATAAGGAAAGCAATCCACTCATTCCCTTGGACATAGGCCATTACCTCGCCCTAAGATATGGAGCAATAATGAAGACACCACTCGGAATAATCCGACACCCCTTATGGCCTTGCAAGACGTTCTTCAGATAGGGAGGTTACATGAATTTCAGAGGACGCGCTATCTCCAGGCGGGTCATCGCCCTCTTCCTCCCTTGGATCGGCGTCGGCGTCCTCCAACCCGAGCCTACCCCATCCGATATCGAAGCGCTTTTCTTCCAGGTCGATGAGCTTCCCGCTGAGGCCAAGGCCAGCAAGGTCAAGGAAATCCTGCGCCTGCGTTCGCCCCATGCCGCCCCTTTCCTCCTCAAGCTCCTGGCGGATGCCGAGGACTTCGACCTGATTCGCCAGGAGGTCCTGGCCGGGGTCGAGCTGTCAGTCGATCAGAACTTCCTGGAAGAGGTCGACGCCCTGGCCGCTTCGGAGCATCCTGCGGTCCGTGCCGAGTCCGTCCGCGCCCTGGGCCACGTTCCTGGCCCTGCGGTGACGCAAAAGCTGGCTGAGTTGGCCGGGCACAAGGACCCCGGCATCCGGTCGGCCGCCCTGGCCGCACTGGGAGAAAGGCCGAGAGCCGGCGCCATTCCTTTGCTCAAGAAGAGCCTCGAAAGGCCGCCCGAGACCGCAGCGGAGCTGGTCGCGGCCCAGAGATCGCTCGAGCGACAGGAACGCGCCCTGAAGCCGGTCCCCGCCTTTCATGCCGCCACCATCGACGAACGCGCCCCCATCGCCGTCGCTACCGAGAAGGACGTGCCGGCCTGGGCCAGGCCGTCCGAGTGGCATCTGGTCGGGCTTGGCTTCGGCGGCAGCGTCGGCGGATCGGAATGGCAGCTCGCGCCCCGGCCCGTCACGCCCCAGTCCATCGGAGACGGGCTCGAGCCGTTGCTCGACGGCTGCCCCCTCCTCGCTGTTCTCCCCCTCGGCGAAGCATTCGCCGAGTCCCTCTTCGGGTCCGAGGAGAACCGCCGCGTGCTTCGCGACTTCCTCGCCCGGGGCGGATGGGTGTTTTTCGAGCCCGGGTCACTCGGCGTGCCGGCCGGGGAGTGGCTGCATGCTCTGAAACTCCCGGTCCCCGCCGCGTCGGAAGACAAGGCCGGGCCGCCCGTGGTCTGCGCGGACGACGAGTTCCATCCCATCCTCGATGAACCGTTCAAGCTGGCCCGCAGCCCGGTGGAGAAATCTTTCGTTGTGACCTGGTCGGACTGGGATCGAAGCCGGGCCCTGGCCCCCTGGCGCAGCTCCTCCAGGCCGGACCACGCGGCGATGTTGCTCTACCCGGGCGTGCTGGGGCGGGGCACGGTGGTCCTCAGCGGGATAGCGGACTACCTCGCCTTACCGGAGGCCCGGCACAACCTGTACGCCCGGGTCTTCGGTCCCGAGAAGACCTGGGCTGAGCGGGGCCACTTCGAGGTTTCCGCCGAGGTCGTCACTCCTCATCGGGCCTGGGCTCAACCCCTCTTCCACGGGCCCCTGCGCTGTCTCTTCATCCTCTCGCGCCATGCCCAGCGCGAAATGCTCGAGCTGGCCCAGCGCATCCAGCTCGATGCAGATGTCGTCCCTCTGATCGACGCCATCAATGGCTCGCACCAGGAGCGCTGGGGCCCCTGGGCATTCAACCGGTCGCCTCGTGACCGCTATACGGCTGCTGCTCCTACGCATCTGATGCTCGACCATTATTGGAGCAAGCCCTACGAGGTCATCATCGTTGGAAATTACAGCGGGTACCTGCCTGCGAATCTTCCGCGCCGGAGCGATTGGGACCTCTTCCCCGAATGGATGAAAGCCCGCATCCTGCGCCGCGTGTCCGAGGGCGCCGGACTGGTCCTCATCGGACTCCCGGGCCAGGTCGCCCGATACCCCGTCGCCGAAGGCCTCGAGCTCTCGCCCGCCCCGGACTCCATCGACCTGGCCTGGCCCGGCAGGCAGGCCGGGGAGCTGGCTCGGAAGGTCTCCTGCGCCCAGCTCGGCAGGGGCCGCATCGCCGTGTTCACGCCGGGCGTCCACTTCGTGCGCGGCAGCGAGCTCTTCCTCGGCCCGGAATTCCAGATTCCCGGCGCCCTCGGACCCTGGATGCGCTTCCCCGAGGAGGACTACGTTTACTCCGCACTCGCCAAAGTCATCCTCTGGGCCAGCGGCAGGCCCGACCCGCCCGCCTGCATCGGCAGCCTCGAGGACACGGGTGAGGCCGTCCGGATACGATTGACGCCCGTGCCGTTGGCGGTGGCCGAGCTGGAAATCCACCTTGCCATCCGAAACCGATTTGGCGAAACGGTTCATCGTTCAAAGCGCCCCGCCAAAGACCCTGACGTCCCTCTCCCCTTGCCGCCCCTGCCCGCTGGCGCTTTTGTTGCTGACCTTCAACTTCGCGGACCCGACGATGCCGTGCTCGATTGGGCGGCCCTCCGGCTGCTTCGTAACGCCTCGCCCCGATGGGCGGAAATCCGTGCAGACCGCGAGCTCTACGAGCCCGGCCAGACGGCCAGCGTCACCGCTCGAATCCAGGGCGAAGTGCCGGCAGGGGCCCGCATCGCCTGGTTTCTCGAAGACTCCTCGGGACGCCGCGTTGTTCAGGGCGCGCAAGAACTTCCGCCCGCCGCACGCGACTTCTCGTTGTCCGTTCCCATCGAAAATCTCCTGTCCACCCGCTCCCTTCTCCGGCTCTCCCTCATCTCGGGCCAGAGCGTGTCCGACGATGGCGTGTTGCCCCTTTACGTCATCCTGCCGGAGAACCGGCAGCATTTTTCTTTTGCCCTCGTGGAAGCGGAAACCTATGGCGAGATCGCCCGAATCGGCGTGGACACCGTCGACTTTCCCGTTGCTCCGCGACTCGTGGACCAGGCCATCGAAGCCGGGCTGAAATTCCACGTCGGCTGGGCCTATCTCCAGTGCACCATCGGCACGCCCTCCAAGTTTCCAGCCGACGGCGTTCGCAGCCCATGCCTCAGCAGCCCCACCTTCGAGCGCGGCATCCGGCAGAGCCTCGAACGAGTCATTCCACCCCTGCGCCGCCTGGGCGTCCGCAGCTTCGAGCTTCAGGACGAAACCAACTTCGGCGGCCCCTACTGCTTCTCTCCCCACTGCCTCGCCCGATTCCGGCGCTGGCTCGGGGAACAATACGCCAGCCTCGACCGGCTCAACCAGTCCTGGGGAAGCCGCTTCAAGGCCTGGCCCGAGGTCCAGCCCCTCCGACTCGAAGAAGCCGTCCAGGCCGGCCACGTGGCATCCTGGCTCGACCACCGCACGTTCATGGAATCCGTCGTCGCGGGCTGGGTCGAGCTGGCCCAGAACTGCATTCGCGAGCAGATTCCCGACGCCCGTGTCGGCCTCAGCGGCACCTATGGCGTCCAAATCGGCTCGTTCGATTGGTGGAAGCTCTCCCGCGTCTGTTCCGTCATCATCAAGTACGGCGAAGCCCGCGGGAACTCGTTCCACCGGTCCTTCGACCGCGGCGACCTCTCCCTCGGCAACTGGGGACGCTACGCCTATGACCTGACCGACCACCAGGAATCCTCCTGCCGATACGGGCCCTGGCTCGCTCTCCTCGAAGGGGAAAATACCTTCTGGTTCTGGGGCGGCTACATCGCCGTCCGGTCCGATCTCCGGCCCTACCGCGCCCTGTCATGGTGCGCCGAGGAGGTGCGTGAGATTCAGTCTGGCATCGATGCCTTCTGCCTCGGGCAGACCGAGTCCGCCCCCGTCGCCATCCATTACTCCCAGAATAGCCTCCAGCTCCATCACGCCCTCAGCCCGTCGGTCCGACAGCCCGACCGCGTCTTGAGCTGGAACGGTTTCGCCGCCTCCCTTCGAGAGCTTGGCCTTTCGTCCGACTTCGTCTCCTATGAACAGGTCGAGCGAGGCGAGCTTCGTTCCCGTGGCATTCGCCTCCTCTACCTCCCCTGTTCCCTCGCGCTCTCAGACGCCGAGATTCAAGCCCTGCGTGAGTTCGTCGAGGACGGAGGTATTCTCGTCGCCGACTTTCCGCCCGGCGGGTTCGACCGCCACGGCAGCCCCCGGACGGGCCGCGGCCTCGAAGAGTGCTTCGGGGTCCGCTTCGGCCCCCGCTTCGCCGAGGCCGTGCAGCCCGTCCCGCTCCGGCTCAACCTGGAATTCCAGAGGAGCGCGATCACCACGTCCCTCGGCGATTCGCGGCTCGTCCTGGACGGCGGCCAGGCCCTGGGCCAGGCGGGCGATGCGCCCGCTTTCGTCCTGAGACCCCTCGGACGCGGCAAGGCGGTCCTCCTCAACTTCCACCCCGCCCTCGGCCTCTCCGCTGCGGCTACCGCCTCGGGTGTCGCCAACCCGGCCGATGACCGGCCCCTCAGAGTCTTCCGCCGCGAGCTGGTTCACTCCCTGCTCCAGCTCGCCGGCATCGAGCCGGCGGCCCGCATCCTCGAGCCCGGAGACGAGCCTTTCTCCGGCGACTTCGCCCTCTTCCGACGCGGCGAGAATCGCATCCTCGGCTTCGGACGTGGAGGCGCTTACGGGCCCGTTGCCGGGCAGAAACCCTACGAGGTCACCGTCCGGCTCGACCAGGCCCGCAGCGTCTACGACGTCCGCCGGCGTCGATTCCTCGGCCATGTCCGGTCCTTCACGGTCTCTGCCACTCCCGCCGTCGCCGAGCTGTACAGCTTGCTCCCCTACGAGGTGCAGAAGCTCTCCGTCGTTCCCGAAGGGACGCTCCAGGCCGGGCTTCCGGGCCGATTCCACGCCGCCCTGGTCACGTCCGCTCCGCCCGGCGAACATGCCTTCTCGATTACCGTCACGGATGCCCAGGGTCGGACACGCCGCGAGTATGCTGGCGATTGGATCGCCAGCGCCGGCCAGGCCACCTTCTCCATCCCCTTCGCGCTCAACGACCCTCCTGGCGGATGGAAGCTCACCGTGCGCGACGTGCTCAGCGGCCTCGAAGCCCAGGCAGCTTTCACCCTTTCCCCTCCATGAACCTCATCCGTCCGAGTATCCCTCCCAAGAAGCAATGTAATTTCTCGATAAGTTCAGGGATGTGGATCAGGTCAAGTCCATGAGTGATGTACGTAGGCGAAGCCCTCCCAGGCTTCGCCTACGAAATTCAGGGGTGACGCCCGGCGAACGTAGGCGAAGCCCTCCCAATGGGATTTTCGATTCCGGGCTTCGCCGAAGCGCTTCCAACTTTGTCCCTCCCGCGCTTGACCCTGTGGGAGGGGCAAGCGCGGGAGGGACCTTCGATTACGCGCTTCGCTACGAAGACTCGTGAAGTGCAGAATCATCATCGATGATGGAATCGGGCGGGGCCATCTCCCCGAACTTATCGAGAAGCTACAAAGCAGCCCGACAAGACCCTTCTGCATAATCACTTACGTTTTCTGGCGAGAGAGGGGAAGAGGCTGTAAACTCTGTCTTCAAGCCGAGCCTGGAATGGTTTATGAACCTTTTCAAGAAGACCACTGCCATCGAAGTTGTGCTCGAGGCCTTCAATCGCGACGGCTACGTCGTCATCGAAGATGCCCTGGCCCCCGCGAAGCTGGCCGAGCTGAACCGCGTCTTCGACGCCAAGATTCAGCCCCAGATTGACGCGGTCGATCCGCTGAAGCCCTCCCGCCACCTCGAGATCAAGCGATGCCTCGAGCAGGATGCGGCCTTCGAAGACCTGATGGACTGGCCCGCGGTGTTTCCCATCGCCCGAGCGATCATCGGCGCGGACATCACCCTGGCCACCGCGGGCGAAGGCGACTATCGTCCCGCCCGTACGCCCGCCTACATCGCTTGGCACAACGATTTCATCTGGATGCCCCATCTGCCCTACCCGCGCCAGAATTTCTGGGTCCGCTGCTCCTACTTCCTCAACGACGTCACCGTCGATCGCGGACCCTTTACTCTGCTACCCGGCACGCACCGGGCCACGGGCCCCTGTCCCAAGGAATACAACGAGGGCGGTCAGCCCCGCGCGATGGAGGGGATGGTCCACGTTACCGGACCCGCCGGCGCCTGCCTGATCAACAACACGGAAATCTACCACACGAGCTGGCCCAACCTCTCGGACCAGCCGCGCAAGCTCATCATGATCCTCTATAAGCATGCCTGGATGCGCCAGTGGATGGACGGCTACGATAGCACGCCCGAATTCGCCGCACGCCAGACCTCCGAGGCCCGGAAACAACTCTGCGGATTCGGCATCTGGCACCGCGAGTACCCGTAGCTCAAGCGCTCGGAAATGCGGAAGCACCTCTCGACCGGGCAAGTCATCGGCCCGGGAATCGAGCCTCTATGCGCCTGATACTTCCTTCTTTGCTGGTCGTGGCTTCCGGCATCCTGCCCGGAAGCCGCGTCGCTGGCCAGGATGAAGAGGAAGAACTCGGCGAAATGGCCCAGTTCGACCTCGAGGAACTGGAGGGAGACGAACGCCGCAAGGCCATCGATGCCCTTCTCAAGTCCATCGACGATGAAACCGTCCCCGTGCTCTGTTCCGTGCTCCGCACCGACCAGGACGACGACAAGACCAAGGAGAGAGTCTACCAGGCTCTCAGAGATCGGGGCGGGGCGGCCCTGTTCGAGCCCGCCCTCGAGTTGCTCCAGTCCCCGGACCAGGCCGCCGCCGGCTACGGGGCAGCCCTGCTGGGTCGCACTCGCCTCCGGAAGGCGCTCGAGCCCCTGACCGAGGCGTGCCGGTCGCCGACGCCTGGCGTGCCGCTGGCCGCCGTGCGTGGGCTCGGCGACCTGGGCGACCCCGCGGCGCTGCCCGCCCTTCTCGCCGTGCGGGAGCGAGCCACCGACCTCGCGGACGAGGCCGCGCTTTCACTCGTCCGAGTCGGGCACGCCCCGGCGCTTCCCTGGCTCTTCGACACTTACGAAAAAAGCGCCGAAAAGCTCGAAGAGTGGAGTCGCATGGAAGAATGGGCCAGCCACCACGTCGCTCCTCAGCTCTTCGCCAATGAGCAGGCCAGGGCCGCCGCCCGAAAAGACCTGATCCAGCGCATCGGAGTCGCCTTCGGACGACTGCCTCCGGACCTCGCCTCCCCGTTCGTCCAGCTCGCCCGGGAGTCGCCCGGTAAGTTCCTCATCTCCTTCCTCGCCGAGCAGATTCCTGGGCTCGTTCGCCCGGAGAATGCACATCAGTTCCTCGGACTCCTCGACCTCGACAGCCCGCCGCTGGTCCTCATCCTCATCGAGACCCTCGATGGCTTGAACGACGTGGCCATCCGGGCCGCCGTGGATGACCGCCTGCGCGCCTTCGCCTCGGACCCCTTGGTCCAGCGACGCCTCCTCGCCATCTGGACCTCTTGCCGCTTTCCTGGCGCAGAACGCGATCGTCTGATCCTCCGGGCCCTCGGCGACCCGAGTCGATGGGTGCGCCTCGAGGCGGCAAAACAGCTTTCCATTCGCCCCATCTCTTCGACCGCCCAACTCCTGCTTGCCCGCCTCGATGAGGAGAAGGACTGCCAGATTCGAGATGTGTTCCGGTCGGCCCTCTGGCGTCTTTCGCATAATGCCCAAACTCCCTGACACCTGACACCATCCTGTCCCCATGTCCTCCAATGCAGAGGCTGAAGCCCTCGATCGCCTGGCTCGGGAGCTGGACATCGACCGGCCCGCACCCACGCGATCTTACCTCTGCTCCTTCCTCGAGGGCTTCTCCCGAATCGTTTACGAAAATGTCTCCAAGATCGTGCTCTTCGCTCGGACCGCAGACCCCGCTCGGTCCCTCCAGACCCCCGAGGTCCTGATCCCCGATTATTTCCAGTACGGCAGCGGAGGAACGTGCTTCTCCCTGACCTATCTTGCCTATCGCATGCTCAACCGTTTCGGCCTCCCTGCCAGCATCCTCATGGGGGACCGGCACTACGGCCCCGACACCCACTGCGCCGTCGCCTGTCCCGCCGAGGGTGTCACCTATCTCCTGGACGTCGGATTCCTCATCTTCGAACCCCTGCCGCTCGACCCCCGCCGGCTCGGAATTCACTCCACCCCGATCAACCAGATCGAGGTCGTACCGGCCGACGCAGGCCGCTTCGAGGTCTTCACTCGTTTTCGGGGCCACCGCAAGTATCGTTTTACCCTCAAGCCGGACCAGCTCGACGGCGATGCCTTCCGCCCCTTCTGGCTGGCGACCTTCCAGTTCGACATGATGCGCTATCCCCTGGTGACGCAGCTCCGGGGCGGCATCCAATATTATCTTCAGGGCACGAACTGGCAGATGCGGACCGCGGAGGAGACGCGAAGGGGCGAGATGCCGCCCGAACAAATCCCCGCCCATGTCCATCGCTGCTTCGGAATCGATCCCGCTCTGACCCGCCGGGCCGTCGAACTGACCCTGCTCGCCAAAAGCTCCACTTAAATCGTCACCATGGCGTGAGCTTCTTCGAGGGTGGTCCTGCCGGCGAGCACCTTGGTGAACACGTCGTCCTTGAGCGTCTTCATGCCTTCCTCGATGGCCAGCTTGCGGATGAACGCGTCGCCCTTGCCATCGAGGATCATGAACTTGACGGCCTCGCTGATCATGAGGACCTCGTGGACGCCCAGCCGGCCCTTGTAGCCCTTGTTGCCGCACTTCTCGCAGCCCTTGGGCTTCTTGATGGTGACCGATTGGTCGAGGGCGACGGGAATCTCATACTTACGAATCTGGTCCACGGTCAGTTCCAGGTCCTCCGAGCACGTCGAACAAAGCCGCCGGGCAAGCCGCTGCGCCAGCACGCCTATCAGGGAGGACGCTACAAGGAACGGCTCGATCCCCATGTCCACGAGCCGGGTCACCGCGCTCGGCGCGTCGTTGGTGTGCAAGGTGCTCAACACGAGGTGGCCGGTCAGCGAAGCATGGATCGCAATCTCCGCCGTTTCCGTGTCGCGGATTTCGCCGACCATGATGACGTCCGGGTCCTGGCGCAGGGCGGCCCGGAGACACGCGGCGAAGGAGAGACCGGCCTTCTCGTTGATCTCGGCCTGGGATATCCCGGGAAACTGCAGTTCCACGGGGTCCTCCACCGTCAGGATGTTCGTGTCCGGCATGCTGATTTCTGCGATGATCGAGTAGAGCGTGGTGGACTTGCCCGACCCGGTGGGTCCCGTGATGAGGACGATGCCGTTGGGCCGAGCGATAAGCTCGCGGAGCTTCTTGAGGTTATCCTCCTCGAAGCCCAGCTTGTCGAGTCCGATCATGTTGCTCGCTTGCTCGGCGATACGCATGACGACCTTGGGCCCCTTGACGCACGGGAGGATGGACACGCGCAGCTCGAAGTTTCGGGCGCCCGCACGGAGACTGAGGCGGCCGTCCTGCGGGCTGCGTCGGGCAGCAAGGTCCATCTTGGCCATGACCTTGATACGGGCAACGACCACACGCATGAGGGACTTCGGCACCTTCGGCCCGTCGTGCAGGAGACCGTCCACCCGGTAACGGACCTGGAAGCAGCTCTCCTCCGCCTGCATGTGGATGTCGCTCGCTCCCTCCTTGATGCCCTGCGCCAGGATGCCGTCTACCAGTCGGATGATCGGGGCCTGCTCGGCCATGCTCCCCAGGGCGTGGGTGTCATCCACCACTTCCTTCGACGCCACCACCTCCACGCTCATGTCGTCCGCCGCCGCCTCCACGATGTTGCTGATCTGGCTCGTGTCCAGCGCCAGCGCATCATCCCCGCTCGGCTTCTCCTCCACGGCCGGCGCCTTCTCCGGAGTCTCCCCAAACAGCTCCTGAAACTTCGCCTGGAGCGCGCTCGGGGCCACCATCACCGGCTTGATGTCCAGGCCCGTCGTCAGCCGGATCGCATCCAGCGGATCGACGTTCAAGGGGTCCACGATGGCCACCGTCAGAATCCCGTTGTTCTGCTGCAGCGCCAGCACCTGGTTCTCGCGCTGAAAGGTCGGATCGACCAGCTCCAGTGCGGCCTTTGATGGCCGGGACTTGGCCAGGTCAAGAAACTTCATCCCCCACTGGATGCTCAGACACCGCGCCCGCTCCTCGTCCGTGATCCTCCCATCTCGGAAAAGCTGCTCCCCCAGCGAAAGACCGGTCTCCTTGCATTTCGCCAGCGTGTCCGTAATTTCCGCTTCCGTCACCTTCGTACATTCCGTGATGATCTCTCCCAGGCGACGCCCATCCGAACGCACGAGCCGCGTCTGCGTCGGGTCGAAGTTCCCCGGTGCTGCAGGAGCGCCCGATGCTGGCGGCTTCGCGCCGGCAGGCGGAGAAACGGCGGGCACAGCCTTCGTTGAAGGCTTGACCCCGGGATTCAAGGAAGCTGCCGACACCACCTGGGACGGCGGTTTCCCCGTCGTCTTATTGATGACTTCGCTCATGATTCAGGCGTGGAGGCCATAGCGTTCGAAAACATCGACCTGGCTTTCTGGATTTTTTCCTGCTGCTCGACGGTCAAACGAATCTGCTGATCGAGGCGGTCAGGCAGGGCGCCCAGGGCCTCCTCGGCCGCCCCCAGCCGCTCCGCCCGCTCGATGTCCCGGGACTGGACCGCGGTCATCGTCTCATTCAGCAGATCGGCAACGTCCTTCAACCCGTCCATCGGGCGCAATTTCACCCGGGTCTCCAGCTTGCCTGCCCCGATGTCCGTAAATGCCCGCTTGAGCCGGAAAAGGGGGCCCGCAATCTGGTGGGATACGATGAGCCCGATGGAGACCGCGCAGAGAAGCACCGCTAAGAAAATCGCACCGACCCAGGGGAGGATTTCCGGCAGGCTCAGGGGAAAGAGCTCTCCGGCCGATCTGCCCACGTATTGGGTCTGGAGCTGCCCGACCTTGTTCCACAGCAGGGCGTACATGGCCAGGGCCACGAAAATCCCGATCACCATGGAGCTCAGCACGCAATAGAGAATGACACGGAGCTGCAGGCCCGTGTGAATCCACAGGTTTCGCCGGCGGAAGAGATTCTGGAACATGGAGCCAGGCATGGAGAGATAGCCCAACAGCCCCGATCGAGAGAGTGCCCAGGCCCTCCGAGACCACAAGCCCTGAAAGGACTTCCGTTCCTCAGCAAGCTGTATTAAACTCTTAGTATAGCCTTGCCTGCAAGGGGCTGCAACTGATGGCCAGGGATCGAAACATTCCTACTTCGGCCGGCCCCAGCGCTCGAGATGCTCGACGGCCTCCAGCAGATGGGCGGCATGAGCGTCTGGTTGAATCAAAAGCGAAACGCGTTCCGTGCTGAGCAGGATGGTCCGGCAGCCCGCCCGGCGGCCCGCCTGGATGTCCGCCTCGGTGTCACCCACCATGACCGATGCCCCCAGATCGATTCCCAGTTCCCGCGCGGCCCGCAGGATCAGACCCGGCTTCGGCTTCCGGCACTCGCACTCGATGGCGTAGGCGGCGACCGCTCCACCCGGCAGGTGAGGACAATAATAGACCGCATCCAGCCCGGCCCCCCTGGCCGCCAGTTCCTCTTCCATTCGTGCTTCCACCCGCTTGAAATCGTCCTCGGTGAAATAACCCCGTGCGATGCCGGACTGGTTCGTGACCAAGACCACACGATATCCCAGCTCGCGCATGCGGAGGATGCCCCGGGCCGCATAGGGGAGCAGATGCACGTCCTCCGGAGCGCTCAGGTAGCCCACGTCACGGATGACCGTCCCGTCCCGATCGAGGAAAACCGCCTTTCCTGCATTGTTCATGATGCCTATCATTGAAATCGACCTGCCCTTGAGATACAAGCGAATTCTTGCTCATGAATTCCAGTCCGACTTGGCGTCTCCATCTGATCGGCGCGGGCCTGCTCTTCCTCCTCACCCTCGCGGCCGGCCTGCCCGGCATCCAGGGGCTCGCCCTCGCCCGCGGTGACGAGAAATTCTACATCCAGTGGGCCCATCACATGTCCGAGACCGGCAACTACTTCGTGCCGGTCCACGACGGCGACCTCAACCTCGCGAAGCCGCCCCTTTATTACTGGCTGGCCGCCGCTTCCTGCCGCCTCTTCGGCCTCACACTCTTCTCCTTCCGTTTTCCCTCCCTGCTGGCCGCCGGGCTGGCCGTGGTGCTCGTCTATGCCTGGACCTACTCCCTTTACAACGATGCCCGGGCCGCTAGATGTGCCGGGCTCGCCATGGCCTCTTCCTATACCACCTACTGGCACTCGAAGCTGGCTCTGACCGACATGGTGATGACCCTGGGCATCCTCGCCGGCGCGTTTTTCTTCCTCCGGGGCGCCCTGTCGGGCCGCCGCCCGCTCAACTTCTTGCTCTCCTCCATCGGCGTCGGCATCGCCGGGATGGCCAAGGGACACGTCGGGGCCGTCCTCGCCGCTCTCCCCATCCTCACGTTCGTCGCCCTCGATCGGGGCTCTTCAGGCCGGGTGCCCCTGCGCGACCTGCTCGCCCCTGGGACATGGCTGCCCGCCATCGTCCTCAGCGGCTGGTGGTATTTCTACCTGGCGACGTGCGACCGGCCGGCGATCGAGTTCGCGCCGAATCATCCCCGGCCTGACCAGACCTTGAGCCAGGCCTTCGTGGACTTCTTCCGGGCCGAGGAGATCGAGGGTCGGCCCAGCGGCGGCTGGCACGGCCTCGTCAAGAACCTGGGATACTATCCCCTGGCCTACCTGCGCATGTTCTTTCCCTGGTCCCTCTTCGTTCTGGCCGGATTCTTTCTCGGCCCAAGGGTCCTTCGGCTCGACTGGCGTGAGAAACCGAGGGAGACGCGGATGCTCTTGGCCCTGATCGTGCCGATTTTCCTCCTGTTCACCGTGGTGATCCGACAGCAGGCGCGGTCTCGATATCTTCTGCCCATGGCCCCGGCCGTGGCGATCCTGGCCGCGCGGTATTTCATGCACCGCGGGCGCGAGTCCCAACAGGAGAAACGCTGGATGCCGCGCCCGCCGGCCGTCGCCGTGGGACTCCTCTTGATCTACAACCTCGTCTTCGTAGGATTCGTTCCCGCCGTGCGCGGGCAGCCCCTGGAACGCCTCTGCGATCAGCTCCGGACCCGATTACAGCCTGACGACCAGCTCTGGGTCGCCGGCATGCACACCAAGTGGCACACCTACGCCATGGCGCTCCTGGGCCGACCGGTTCGGTTTCTCGGGCCCGAACTCCTGCCGCCCGCGCTCACCCGGGCCATCGAGGAGGCCGGCGGACCCGGCCCGGCCGCGCCCGCGGCCGCCGTCTATCTCATCATCCCCGAAGAAACGTGGCGTGCCCTGCCTCCGGACGCCTTGGCCCGCCTGGACAGGCTCGGGGAGGCCTTCGGCTTCGAGGATGAGATAAAACTGAAAGACCTGCGCCTTCTCCTCGCCGGCCCCGAGGCCGCGCCTCCGGAAAACCGCTGGCATCTCGTGCTGCTGCGACTCGGAGCGCCTTCGAGGAGCTTCTCGCAGTCTGACAGGCTCCCACACCCCCCGCTTCGCTTCGGGGCATGCCCCCACAACCCCTTGGCTGCCAAGTTAAGGAAGATCATGGGCTGATTGCCCTCTTGCTTTTGATCTTCCCTTTCTTAACTCACGCTTTTTCACGCTCGGGCAGTCGCAAGACCATCCAGCTGGCCGGAAACAGCAGCAGGGCCACCGCCACGAGCGTCCAGGACTTCCCCAGCAGGTCGCTCTGGGCGATCCGGCCCACCACCGGCATGCAGAGGCCCGAGACGCCCCAGGCAAAGCCGAGGAAGAGCCCGGAGATCAACCCGGCCTTCCCCGGTTGCAGTTCCTGAGCCATGACCACGGTCAACGGAGTGGCCAGTCCGATGAAGAATCCGGCGAGGGCGAAGAAGGCAATCGAGGCGGGCCCCTCGATCATCGCGAAGGCCACCAGACAGGGCACGGGCAGGAAGGTGGAGGCGAAGAAGAGACGCCGCGCGTTCATCCAGTCGGCCAGGTAGCCGCCGGCGAGCCCGCCGATGCCGAGAAAGAACAGGACGGCGGAGATGGCCCCGCCGCCGACCACCAGCGACCACTGGCGTTCCGCGGCGAGAAAAGGGACGAAGCTTTGGAAGGCGATGATGGCAAAAGCGCGGAGAAAGGCGATGACCCAGAGCCGGCGCACCGGCTTGAATTCCGGGGCAAAAAAATCTTTGACCGCACTCTGGAGGCCGCCCGGCGACCGCGGGCGATCCTCGGGTCTGGAGCCCGGCGCGGACCGCGTCACAAAGAAGACGATGAGAGCCAGCCCGATCCCGGCTGGCCCCAGCATCCACGTGCGGCCAAGGTCCACGACGCCTCCAGGTGCGACGAACCTCGTTACGGCGATGCCCGACGCGGCTAGCCCCGTCATGCCGCTGACGACGAAGACGGACATGAAAAGGTTGTTGCGGCCGGGCACGATCTGGGTGATGGCCGCCGCGGTGCTGGGATGGAACAGGCCCACGCCGAGCCCGCCCAACGTGAGGAACAGGGTGAGGACGAGCGGGTGCGGGGCCACGCCGGACAGGCTGTGGAATCCAGCAGCCAGGAGCAGGCCCAGTCCCGCCATCGCGCCGCGGTTGAAGCGATCGGCCACCAGACCGAGCGCAGGCTGCAGCAGCGACCCGAAGATGGTGGCCGTCGATGTGTAAGCCAGAATCTGCCATTCCTCGAGCCTGAAGGACTTGCGGAACTCGTCGAGCAGGGGCACGGCGAGCGCCGCATAGAAGTCCACCGCGAAGTGGCCCAGGCTGAAGGCCAGCACGTAGGTGGTCGGAGGAAGACCCGCCAGTACGCCGGCCGATCGGCTAGAGGTCCGAATGGCCGGCCCGACCGGGCCAGGCCCTCTGGGACCCGTCCCGGTGGGAGGCACGGAGGACACGGATGCGGGTGCAGGCTCAGGATTCGTCGGTATTTTCTGCATACGAGCAGCCATTCTTGGGAGTGGAGAGAGAATACTGCCGAGCCGTGCGCAGGAGCGCCACGGCCGCCCAGGCCGCCAGCAGCCAGGCAGGAAGCAGCGCCACCAGGGCCCCCTGGTAGGCCCGCTCCTTTTCTTCAAGGAGATCGAGGGTCTTGCCCGCCAGCTCGGCCAGCTCCCCTTCCGCCTTCCGGCATTCCTCTTCCTTCAAGGCATGACTGAGGGGGCCTATGGCCTCAACCAGGCCACGGACGGTCTGCGCCTGGTCCCGCTCGGTTACGCACGCGAACCCGCGGGAGCGAAGCCAGGCCTCGGAAGACTCCAGGGCGGAGATTTTGGCTCGACCTAGACGCACCAGCTCAAAGAAGCGGAGGCCCGCTGCCAGGCGGCCGGGCTCGACCCGATGGCAACTTTCGCAGTTCACCTTCAGCCAGACCTCGCTCACCTCCTCCACGTCATGGTAGTGGTGGCAGGTGGTGCAGGTCATCACATCAAAGACTCGGGCGTCGAAACGATCATAGTGCGGGCCTCGCTGGTAATGTTCCGCCACTCCCTCATGACATCGGCCGCAGAAGGCGATCGGGTCGTCGCATCGGGCCACGAAGCCGTCCTCCGCCCGGTGCGCATCCTCCTTCCGCAGCGCCGCCGGATTGCCGCCGTGGCAGTCGTGGCAAAGGGTTCGAGCAATGCGGTGAGCGCTCCGGGCGTAGGCCTGAAGCTCCAGCTCGTGGCACTTCTCGCACTCGTTGGCGGCCCCCGTCTCCGCGCGGGCATGGGCATGGACCAGAAGCATGAGGACGGCAATCCTTGTTAACCTCATGGATTTGACCTGATCGTCATCCCCGGACCTGTTGAGAAGTTACGGAAGTCCATCCGTTCATGAAGAGTGCCAGACTATTTCTGAACGGATGGACTCAGAACCTCCGGCACGCCCGCCATGTTGAAGCGGATGCGGACGCCGAACGCGGCGTATTCACGGCCGGAAAGGTGTCCGAGTGCCCCCAGGAGGAGAGCCAGGCCCAGGGCGAAACCGGCCAGGGTGAGGCCTCGTCGTCGTCTGCCCGGCCGCCATTCCGGGGAACGGTCCAGAAACGGCAGGAGCAGGAGGCCCAGAGGAATCAAGATGCCCGCGGCCGCGCAGACGCCTACTGGAAAATACTTGGTAAGCTGATGCAACGGCAGGAAATACCACTCGGGCTTGAGGAGGTCAGGAACGACGGCCGGGTCGGCCTGATGCCCGAGCGGCAGGGGGGAGAGGACAGCCAGGGTCCCGAGCAGGACGAGGACGAGCTCAGAAGCGGCGAGTGAGCGAGCGAGCAGCGGCGGTTGGGCCTGTTCGGATGTGTTCCCGCTGGCTTCAGGATCGGGGCTGGATTCCTCGGGCCCGGCATCCAGCGGCGGGGGCCCCGCGGCCCGGGCGAGCAGGGCGCGGCCGGCCCAGAGGCCGACGAAGGCCAGGGGCAGCAGCCAGGCATGCAGGACATAAAAGCGCGTCAAGGTCTCGCCGGAGATCGACGGGCCGCCGCGCAGGAGCGTGCAAAGCCACTCCCCGGGCTTCCCGAGCCCCTGGCGCATGATTTCCGTGGCCACCGTGGTGGCATGATAGGCGTGCTGGTCCCAGGGAAGGACTCGGCCCGTGAATCCGAAGGCGAGCACGGCGACCAGCAGGGCGACGGTGAGACACCAGGTCCAGTCCCTGGGGAACTTGTAGGCCCCGAAGTAGAATTCCCTCGCGAGGAGGAGAAGGAACAGGAAGACCAGGAGATGGCAGCCCCATCGATGCAACTGGAGGACGAGCCAGCCGAGCCGGACGTTGTCGGCCACGTGGGCCACGCTTTCGTAGGCCTCCCTCGGCGTGGGACGATAATAGAAGAGGAGCAGCAGACCCGTCGCGGCCAGGAGGGCCCAACAGGCGGCGACACTCCAGCCGAGAGTCAAGGCCCACCCGGTGGATGGCGGGGCCGGCCGGCCGGCCTCTCGCAAGAGAACCTGCCGCCACCGGTTGGCATCACCCCGGTTTCCAAGACGCCGGTCCAAGGCTTCCGTCCACCTTTCGACAAATTCCATGGGGACTTCCCCGGGGTAGACGACTTTGCTGGTAAACTCGTTCAATGAAATCCGCGAGCCCGAAGGGCGGAGCGGATTTCATGAGCTTTCTTCCAGAAGCAGGCGGCCCCCTGTGATGCGCAGGTTGAGGGCCTTGAGAGGCGACCGAACGGGTCCGCGCAGAGGCTTGCCGCCGCGGTCAAATGCGCCGCCGTGGCAGGAGCAGAAAAACTCGCCGGCCTCAGGCCGCCAGCGCACGGGACAACCGAGATGAGTGCAGGCAGCGGAGAAGGCCCGGCACTGCCCGGCCTCCTTGAGGACAACGATCGGGCCGGATTCGAGGGTCCGAACGACGACGCCCTCGGGAATCTCATCGACCGGACCAAGGTCCGTGAAGCCCGATGCCCGTGATTTCCTGGGCGGCCAGAGGAACGCTGCGGCCGCAGTAGCGACGGCCGCAGCGGCCGCGAAGAGGGGCAACCCCGCCAGCCACCTCAAAAAAACCCTCCGCGTCGGTCCCAAGGTCCTCGACCCTCGCGTCGATCATCTCCGTGACGAGCGGGCTGACAACGCCTTCCGCGCCTTGCCCAGGTTCGAAACGCGCAGGAAAAGAACACCTTCCGCTGCGTCGGCGCTGCCGTAGGCATACTCGATGTTCACGCCCGCCCGCCCCAACTTGCGGGCCACCTCGCCCAGGGCGCCCGGCTTGTTCGTCAGCCTCACCGCCAGCACATCCGTCTCCACCACCAGCGTCCCGCGCTCACCCAGGAGATGCACCGCTTTTTGAGGATTGTCCACCACCAGTCGCACCACGGCGTGGTCCACCGTGTCGCTCACCGAAATCGCTCTTAGATTGATATTCGTCCCCGAAAGGACCCGGCAGACCTCCGCGAGAACCCCGGGCTTGTTCTGCAAGAAGATCGAAAGTTGCCGTTCGACCATGTTCGGTGCTCCTCGATGAAGAAAGGTGGAAAGGTCTTCGACCGAAAGACGCGGGCCGCCGTCAGGCTCCGTGGGAGATTAACATTTCTCATTGTATCCAGAGCGTGCAAGGCTAACAACGTTAGCACACGGGCACGGAAGTGCATTCCCACTTCCACTTGTCATCGGCGGTGAGTCGCGCCCCGCTTATCCGGTCATCGTGCCCCGGGGCGCGCCACCCCGGAAATTTCGAGAGGAATCTTGGCCGCTATTTTACTTTGTATTTCATTACCCATTACAAATTAATGACTTACATGAACCTTCCGTTCGTGCGCGAACACTTGACAGGCCCCTTCGGGTAACCGGAAGGGGTGGAGCGCGCTCACCGGATAAGTGGGGCGCGCTCTGACCGGTCGTGACATCCGTGCCCGTGTACTAGAGGTTGCAATCAGGGTCCGTCGAGCAGCCGCCGAAGCTCGGGCGAAACAACGAGATCGCCCGACGGCATCCGGAACAGCTCCATGACCGGTCTGCCGATGATGTCGAGAGGCTCATGTGTGGCCGTGCCGAGCGGACCGCAAATGGCCGTGCCCACGTGCGCCCTGACCCGGAGTCGGCCTTGTGGGCTCAATCGAATGAGGGGGTCCCTGGCCTTCTCGCTCAGGCTTTTGAGGGCTTGCACCGCGTCTCTTGCACGCTCCGGTGGAAAAACCAGGAGAGCCCCGTCACCCATGAACTTGACGACCCTGCCGCCGGCGCTTTCCACGATCTTGCCGACTACAGCGTAAAATTGGGCCAATGCATCGAAGGTTTCACGGTCGCACCTGGCCTGGGCATCTCGTGCGAAGCCGGTGATGTCGGCGAGGCCGACAACGATACGCATCTCCGTGGGTGACGTGATTTCATCGAGAAACATGGATGCCCTCGCTGGGTGGCGATGGACGCGCTCTCGCAGGCGACCGTCGGTTCATAACTTCTTATTTTGGCGTGTTTTGCCTTCCTTATAGGCGCTTGGGGCGTCAAACTTGAAAAAACTTTTTAACTCTGAGTTGCACTTCAAGGGTGTAAGAACTTTTTCGATCCCGACCCCGACCTGCGCTCTATCGAGATGATCCAGGATAAACCAAGAAGTTGGAAATTTGAGTTAGAAACTTCTGCTTACCCGCCAGGGTTGGGCCGGCGAAGCCGGGACAATCCTGGCTCCGAAATCCGTGTAGCCCGGAAGGCGCAGCGGATTTCAATGGGTCCCTCCGTCCTCGATTATCCGAAACCTTGGAAACGGCTTCAACAGCCAAGGTGAAGAGATGTTCCGATGTCGGCCCCGCCATCGGGGCACGAAGGGAATCAATCCCGGGCACCCTGCAGCAAGAACCTCCTCACCATCCAATTCCCATAGCAGAATCTCATCACACTCAAACAGGTGCAGCCTCTTCCCCAGTACGGTCTCCTCAAATCGGTTGGCGCCCGGACCTGGATGGGCTTTGTCGGTGAGAGAGCAGATCACAGAATACACGGGGAGGTCATGCACCTCTCGCGCCCGTACCCGGTATCCCAGCCAGTCAAAGAGTTTCTTCTGGTCGTACTCGGTCTGAAATTCGGCCTGGAGTAGGAAGATTTCGCCGCTGGTGGTGACGCGGACAAGTCAATCCAGACGCCGTTCGCCGGCCGGAAGGTTGGGACTGAGCACTTCCACGGCCTTAACTCGCCGACGCAGGGCGAAGGAGGCGAGATCGACCGGCGTGGGGTGTGCGCCACCACGAGTTCGGAAAGCTCCACCCCACACCTGTGCAGGTGTGAGGGGTGACCGAACAGGAGTGCCAATTCCCTCCCCCACACCTGTGCAGGTGTGAGGAGCGACCGAACAGGAGTGCCAATTCCCTCCCCCACACCTGTGCAGGTGTGAGGGGTGACCGAACAGGAGTGCCAATTCCCTCCCCCACACCTGTGCAGGTGTGAGGGGTGTGCGCCACCACGAGTTCCGAAGCCTCCACCCCACACCTGTGCAGGTATGAGGGGTGCGCGCCACCACGAGTTCCGAAAGCTCCACCCCACACCTGTGCAGGTGTGAGGGGCGACCGAACAGGAGTGCCAATTCCCTCCCCCACACCTGTGCAGGTGTGAGGGGTGCGCGCCACCACGAGTTCGGAAGCCTCCACCCCACACCTGTGCAGGTATGAGGGGTGCGCGCCACCACGAGTTCGGAAAGCTCCACCCCACACCTGTGCAGGTGTGAGGGGTGACCGAACAGGAGTGCGCATTGCGTGCCCCACACTTGTGCAGGTGAGAGGGGCGACCGAACAGGAGTGCCCATTGCGTGCCCCACACCTGTGCAGGTGTGAGGGGCGCGCACCACCACGAGTTCCGAAACCCTCGCCCGTACACCCTTTCAGGTGTGCGGCAAACGGTTTTACCGCCTGTTCCATCGACGTCCTCGAAGACGTAAATTCAGTACGCAGTACACACATAAGCGGACGGTCAGATGCACGCGCAGCGGTCCGATTAGACGCGTCGCATTCGCCCCGCACCTGTTCAGGTGTGCGCACAGGCCGGTAATGTAACGACCCCAAGGCCCTGGCAGTGGCCGGGACCGCATGCCCTGCGCACAGTTGTTCAAGTGTGCGCAGGGGGCGCGACGACGACCTCGAGGCCTTACACGCGGGTCCCATCCCCTGCGCACAGTGGTCCAAGCTGGAGGCGACCGGGCTTCAGATGGAACGGTTGGCGAAACAGGGCTTGGCCTGTCTCATCCGAACTTAGCGCATGAAGTCCTGTGGTCGGGAGTGCTCCAGTTGAGACCCCTGGACCATTCTTGAGTGCGGGCAGAAGGGGTCCAGGGATAAGGGGATAGGGGACAAGGGAAAGACGAAAGCCGCAGCCTTCAGCCTAGTAGACAAGCTCGTCTACTGCCGGTCGATTTTGCGGATGGCTTCGGCCGCGCGGGACTGCATCGGCTCGTAGGGGTCGTTCATGGCTTGACGAAGGGCGGGCACGGCATCCCTGGCCTCCGGCCCGATCTGGCCCAGGGCGTCCGTAGCATTCAGCCGTACGCCTTCATCCTCGTCTTTCAGAGCCTGGACCAGACGGGGCGCGGCCGCCTTGGCGCGCGGTCCCAAAGCGACCAGGGCGGCTGCGGCGGCGGACCGGACGTAAGCTTGGTCGTCGTCCAAGGCCGCGATCAACAGGGGCACGGCGGCCTCCGGATCGGGGTCGGTCGCTGAGAGAGCCTGTGCGGCGGCCTGCCGCACGCGGGGATGCTTGTCACTCAGCAGTGCGAGGAGAGAGGGCGAGGCCGATCGGGCTTCCGGCCCGATCCGGAACAGGGTCCAGGCGGCTGCTTCGCGGATGTCGGACTCGGGGTCGCCGAGTCTTTCGGCCAGCGGGCCCGCGGCTTCGGCCGCCTGGGGCCCAGCCAATTCCACTGCCCGGATGGCCTTGAGCCGCAGCTCCTTGTCCTCGTGTCCGAGGGCTGCGATGAATCCCCGAATGCTCTCCCCTCTTCGAGGATCGATCCGCTCGAGGGCGGTGACGGCTTCTTGCCTGACGCTGGGGTTGGCATCCGAAACACTCTGCACCAGGTCGGGGACTGCCCGCTTTGCCTTCTCGCGGAGGTGTCCCAGAGACAGGGCGGCCATGGAACGGACGTCAGGATGCTGATGGCGGAGGGCCTGAATCAGGAAATCGATGGGCTCGGGTTCGGTAGCGGCGAGCCTTCCCATGCCCATTACGGCGAGCTGGCGGACTCTTGGGTTTTCATCATTCAGGACTTCTGAGACGGCGGGCATGGCCGCCACGGCCTCGTGTCCGAGGTCTCCCAGGACATAAACGGCCGCGCCCCGGATATCGGCGTCATCAGCCTTCAATTCATCAAAGAGCGCCGGGATGACTTCCTTGTCGCCCCAACGAATCTTCCGGAGTGTCGCGGCAGCGGCCTTGTGGACGTCGTGGTTCTCGTCGCCCAGTCGGCTGATCAGCTCGGGTATCGCCTGCAAGGCGTCGGCCCCCGCGTCCCCCAGCCCGTGCGCCGCGTAGAACCGGATGGTCGGGTGGTGATTCCTGAGGGATCGAATCAAGGCGAGGATGGACGTGTCCTGCACCTGCGCCGGGTCTGCCTCCTGCACGGCCTCGATGGCCAGCTCGTTGGATTCTGCCTTGCCCTGCCAGAGTCCCTTCAGAAAAGGATCCTCCGCTGTATCGATATTCAACATGCACTTCAGCCTATGCTGGCCCCGTCCAGGAAAAACATGCTCGAGTTCAACGGTCAGGGACTTGGAAGGCTCGAGGTGCAAGCCTGGAAACCTGCCATGTCCGATCGCCAGGCCGGGATGCTGGAACTCATGAACCAGACCCTCCGGCCCGGTCTGGCGGGAACGAATGAACCGATCCACCCAGCCCGGAAAAAGCATGGAAACGGGTTGCTCGCCCATGTTCTTGATGGTGAGTTTGATGGTGACGGCCGAGCCCGCCACGATGGTTGCATCGGGCGGGTGGAGCTCGAGTCGCAAGATCGTATTGGGTCCGGACTGCTGCTCGGTCTGGGCGATTACCCGACCGACGGATAGACACGCAAGAAGAAGAGGGAGTCTAAGGGGTAGCGGCAAGAGAATAGGGATGCCTTGGCAGGGTGATCTGGGCCCGAGACAAAGAGCGAGGAACGCGGTCTGCCTGGAGGGCAGTGCTCTGTAGGCTGTCAGGAAAATGTCCCGCTTCACAACTCTTTTCTCCCGGAAAATCCCGTCAGGGGTTAGAGTCCCGAGCCAGCCGGAAGCCGACATTGCCTATAGCGGCGGCGGGCCCCATGCCCCAGCGATAGGATGTGACACATTGCTTCTCAGTGTCGCCAAACCAGCCACCACCGCGTAAGACTCGAGTGGACGCGTCCTGACCCAGCCGCGAGGCACAGATTTCCCATACGTTGGCTGCCATGTTGTAGCAGCCATAAGCGCTGACACCGCCGGAAAACTCGTCGACGGGACAGGTCTTTTCAAACCCATCTTCCAGAGAGCCGCTATTGCATAATTTCACGGCAAACGCATCTCCCCAAGGATACACCCGCTTGCGCTTCAGCTTGGGTGACCAGGAGGCGGCCTTCTCCCACTCCTGTTCGGTGGGTAAGCGCCCGCCGCGCCATCGACAATAGGACCAGGCATCATACCAATCCACCTGAACCGCCGGGTGATTCGGTGGGTCCCCTTTGAACCGCTTCCCATGGTCCTGTCCGTCCGGCTCGCCTCCCAGCAACTCCATCTTCTGGACGGCGCTAAGCCTCTTCTCGACCGGCAATTTCTGAAGCTCTACAAGCTGTTTCTCACCCAATTCGCTTCCCTCCGGTCATTTGCGCTTCTTAGTTCCCTGAAAACCGCGTCCGACGGCAGCCGTCGGACGCCCTGAGGAAGCGCTTCGCTTCCTCATCAGGGTTGGACTTCGGCCGTGCCCCACAGGCGGGGGCTGGCCATGATCTCGCCCGGGACGTCGGCGGTCAGCCCGGTGGCCTTGTTCGACCAGTAGACGCGTGCGGCCCGATTGTTGCCCGTAGCGTCCGAGTAGATGACGCCGAGGTCAATCTTGTAGGACTTACCCGGCTGGGGTGAGAAATCGAGGGATTTCAGGGGAATCGCGGCTTCAAACGTATAGCTGCCCTGGCCCTTTCCGACCGACAGGACGGCATCCGCGAGGAGGGATACGGAATCGACGGTATGCGAGCGCCAGGGGCTGGAGAAGGTCACCGGCTGTTTCGTGCCGGGCACCTTCCAGCGGTAGAGGACGGCGGCGGGCTTGTTGTCGAACACGGAGAGGAGCAGGCGGAGGTCGCCCACGACCGGCTGCTCCCGGCCCGGATCGGCGTCGGCGTCGGCGCCGAGCTGCAAGTCGAGGGAATCGCCGCTGATGAAGAGGTGCGTGAAGTCCTTTCCCCCATTGACCATGGGGTTGCCGTCACCCCAGACCTCGTAGGCCAGGCAGAGGTGTTCCGCCGCGGCGGCTACGGCCGCCCGGGCGCGGTAGGGCCCGGATGACCATTCCACGAACGATGTCTTGGGGAACTCATCGAGCTTGCCGTCGACGGCGGGCATCTGCGCCAGGCGTGAGAGGGTCAAGGTCCTGGGCGTGGCCTGCTCGGCAGCGCGTTTTTGGAGAAGCTGTTCGGAGGTTTGCAGGTCTTGTGCAGAAACGGCGAAGCCGCCACCCTCGATGGGCCTGAGCGTGTCGAATCCATGGAGCTGGATCAGGTTGTAGGAGGTACCTCCGGCGATGAGGTAGTACTCCTGCGTTTTTCTTGCCTTGAAGAAATAGCCGCCGAACCATTCGGAGCCCATGGTGCCGCCGCCGAGCGGGACGCCCGGCAGGGCCTCCGCGGGCCAAGACACGGCGCCCGTGCGGGTGTCCTGGAACACGCTGGCCAGGAAAAGGCCATCCATCGTCATGAGGTAGAGCCGGCCCATGTTGGAATTCATGGCGAAGACGTGGCCGAGCGTAGTCTCCGTATCGGCCAGCCCGATGCAGCTCAGGGTGCCGACGAGGACGTCGTCGCGCTCCGGAATGGGAGCGGCATGCGAGCCGTGGACGTCGGACCAGGCGTCCTTGTAGGTCCAGAGGATGCTCCCGTCCTCCCGAACGCAGGCGAACGGCGATCCGGCGATAACCCGGCCGCCACGGGCGAGATAAAGCTTATGGAAGAGTCGGACCTCGCGGCTCAAGATGAGCTTCTGCTGGCTGACGTCCCAGAGCGGGACGCCTCCGGGCGTCCATCCCTTGAGCGGTATCTTCCGGAGGCCTTCCTGGCAGGAGTAGAGGTTGAAGGATTCATCGAGCCAGTAGCCGCCCCAGTGTCCGTTGCCCAGGACGTAAGGGAGGTTGGCGGCGATCTCTTCCACCTGTCCGACTCCATCGTCATTGGCGTCGGACCACAGGAACGGGAGATGTTCGGGTGGCGGGGGACGCCGGCTTCCCCGAGGCGTGCCGGGCGGGTCTATGGGCACGGGCGGCGGCGTGAGGGGCAGGGGGACGTCCTTCAGATTCTTGACCTGGGCCGTGCCGAAGCGAGCAGCCGGGACGAAGGCCTCTCCCCGCCGGATGTACAGGACGCCTCGTTTGCCCATCAGGTACTCATGGTCGTTGAATTTCAGGAGTTCTCCGGACATGCCTTCGACCAGGCGGACTGCGACGGGCACGGCCTTGCCGGACTCGTAATCGAGGTGGAACTCGCAGCCGACGCCGAAGAGGCGGGTCTTGTCGTCCAAATCCGCACAGGCGCCGGAGCCGCCGTAGCCGGTCGGCCCGAGAAAGTCCCGGACAAGCTGCCCCTCGGGAGTCCAAACGCTGATGCGCTTGGGCGAGAGGGTCCCCTCGGCGACCCAGAGGCGGCCATGCTCGTCCAGGTCGATCCCGGAGGGATTCCGCAGGTTCTGGGGCTGCCATAGACCCGGCTGCCGTCGGCCTCCCGCCTGCCCGATGGTGCGGAGGAATCGCCCGTCCGGTCCGAACACCTTGATCTGATGAGACCCGTGGTCGGTGACGAAGGCCTGGCCCTGGCCGTCCAAGGCCATGTCGAAGGGCTGGTCGAGGTCGCTGGTAATCCAGGGAATGGGCTTTTCGCCCTCGATCTTGACGACCTGGGCGCCGGAGATGACATGAAGCGTGCCGCGGCCGTCGAAGGCGAGGCCGGCGGGCTTGGGCACGGGAACGTCCCCCAGCGGCTTCACCGTTGCCTTGTCGAAAAAGCGAACCACGTCTGGCCCGGCGAGTGATACGGCGAGGCGGTCCGGACTCACGGCCAGGCCGGTGAGCGTGGCCTTCTCCTCCTGGGTCGCCACGGGAACGATGAGGAGGGGCTCGCCCGTCGTCTGGAATGGGGCGAACTGGCCGGACTTGACCTGGAGGCGGCCGACGGAGGGCGGCGGAGGGGGACTTGCATGGCCATTCATGCCCGCGTAGAGGAACGACTCATCGGCGGCGACGGCTCGGATTCCCTGGAATTTCCGTTCGCCCCATTTCTTCCGACCGTCGAGGTCCGTGCCGATCATGGCCCATCCGGCCTCCCCGCCGCCTGCGGCGAGGATCATCATGCCTCGGCTCGCGGCCACGGCCACGGGCGGGCTGTGGTCGCTCATCCAGGCGCCAGTGTTATCCGCATTGTCCCAGGGAGGGATGCCGGCTGTGCCGTAGCTGGCCCGGTAGGTGGGCTCGATGCCCTGATGAAAGAGGCCGCGCCAGCGGTATGCCCCGGGTGCGACGAGCCGGCCCTGCTCGTCCGTGCAGTCCCAGAAATCGGTCCGGTCACCCTGGGCGCGCTGGGCCATGCCGATGAGGTTTTTCACGCGCACGCCCTGTTCGTTTTCGATGACCAGGGTTACGAAGCCGTCGAACGGCACGCGATATTGAAGGGCCACGGGCCCCTCGGTTTTCTGAAGGTAGAGGTCCGTCGGGCCGACGTCCGCCTTGGGCAGTTGCAGGTTTCCCTTGGGCTCGAGCTTGACGCTGCCCCATGCGTTTTCGGAGGTCCAGAAGAACTCGCGGCTCGTCTGGCCCTCGCGGAGGAGGTCCGCATAACGGTGGATGGGCCAGCTTCTGCCGTCGGGCCCGCCCCAGAGGAATTCCATGCCCATGTTGAAAGAGTCGCCGGCCGCATAGGACCGGGGCGGCTTGTAGGGCTGGCCGGTCTCGCGGACGGTGGCGGCCTGCCCGGTGATCAGCCGCCAGGGGAGCGAGATTTCCTGGACGTAGCTCTTGCCGTCGTCACCCTGGCGGAAGGCCTCGGCGGCCCCGGCCGCAAGGGCGTCATCCAGACCCGTGAACGCCGGCACTCCCTCGGGGTCCCCTTTCTTCCAGCCGTATCGGCCGTAGGCAATGCGGAGCACGGGCCGATCGCAGGCCGCGGAATACCAGGCGTCCACGTGCAGGGTCATGTCCGTCCTGACCCGGAGCTGCAGACAGTCGCTGCGCCAGCCGCTGCCAAGGTCGAAGCGCGGATCGACCTTGTTGAAGAGGGGGGTGGCATCGCGCCAGAGGATGGCGAGGTAAAAATGCTCGGGATCATGCATGGCCGCGACCCTGGCCGAATAGCTGGTCTTCATCCGGTAATTGGCGAAAACCTCGATCTGGCCGGAAAGGTCCCAGTCGTCGAGCTGGCCGTCGATCTGGACCTTTCCCGGCGGGGGCACGGCATGGAGGACGTGGTTCGTCGTCTGCTGGCCTCGGGCCGGGCCGTCGAGAAGGCACAGCCCGGCGAGGAGAGAAAGGACAACCCTACGGCCGCGGGCGCGAGGTCTTCCGGAGCTATTTTGAGGAGGCATGGGGAGGGGTTCCTTTGGGTTTTCAAGTATCAGCGCCTGGGCCGATCCTGCGTCCTGGGCTTGGGCCGCTTGACCGGCTCGGGCTCCTGACTTTCTTCGAGATCGTCTTCGATATTCGGGCTTTCGCCGCCGCCGATCTTCCCTTCATCCAGGGGGGAAAGCGAACGGATGTCCTCGGGACCTGAAATGCTCGATTCGGCGGCCAGCAGGTGGCCCCAGAGGTTGGGCGTCATCCGCACCTCGCTGGGAGCGTCGGAGATGATTGGCGTCGTCTCGTTGGACCAGTAATAGCGCCCCGTCACTGTGTGCCCGTGCTCGTCCGTCGTCAGGATGCCCCAGTCGAACCGGTAACGGCGGCCCGGCTCGGGCTTGAAGCCGAGGGTCTTGAGCGGCAGCGCGGCTTCGAGCTGGTAGCCCGGTCCCTGCTCCTGGATGGCGACTTCGGCATCATCGAGGCGGCGGACCTCTTCAATGACTTCGCGGCCGACCGGCGAGACGACCTCATACACTGCGGCGGGATCGTGACCGGGCGACACGGGCCGATAGAGCACGGCGAGGGGTTTGCCGCTCGCCACGGTGATCAAGAGGCGCAGGTCGCCGGCTGCTGGCGCGTGTCGAGCCCGCGTCAGACCCGGGTCCGTGGCAAGCTGCAAATCGACGCTCGAGCCTGTCTTGAAGATGCGCCTCCAGTCCTCGGCATCGTTTCGCAGTGGGCCCCGATTCACCCGGTAGAAGAGGTAGAGGCGCTCGCGGTCGTAAGTGATCCTGAAGGAAGCCGTGGGAGCGGCCAGTGGGTCGCCCCGGGGGATGCGGGCCACGGGCACGCCGAACCAGTCGTCATCGTCTCCATCGATCTTGGGGCTCGTGGAGAAGGGGTGAAGAAATAGAATGGGCGCTTCCCGCCAGTTCTTGCGCCTGGCCTGCTCGGTCTCCCAGGCCCTGGCCCGCTGGAGAACAGCTTCAGTTACGGAGACAGACCCCTGAGATCGGCGGAAGGAATCGAGTCCCTTGACCTCGACAAGGCTCGCATGGTTGTGTCCAGCAACGATGTAGCAACGGCCGCCGGACGCCTGGCAGAAGTATCCCCTGAAATGCTCGCCTCCGGGTGAGCAGGTGTCCAGCCGCAGGCCGCGCTGATGATCCTCCATCCCCCACCATGCGGTGTCCGGAATACGGTAGTCCCTGAAGACTGTGCCGGCCAGGATGCCGTCATGGGTCCAGATATTCCACGCCGCCGGGTTCGAGCTGTGTATCTGGAAGGCGCCGAGTTCGCCGCCGGCCGGGGCGTTCATAGAATCCGGATGGCAAATATTCTCGAATTCGGCGACAACTTGGCCAGGGGTGTAGGGCGGGGCAGAATGGAGCGCCTGGACTCCGCTCCCGAGGGTTGGGTATCTCCACAACAATTCGGCCTGAGCCGTCACCACGCCGTTCCAGGCGCCACGGACAAAAAAATTGTCCCCAGGCAGCCATTCGAGTTGCAGGCTGCTGGCGGCAAACGGTTCGAGGGCGGGGAACGGGACTTCTTCCCAGACGGGGGCGCCGTGGGGCAGGATCTCCTTGACCCGGAAGAGGATGGAGCCGGCCATGAGACTCAGGTCGGCGTTGAAGCGGCCCACGAAAAAGGGGCTTCGCTCAATCTTGCGGAGTACCACCTCCGCGGGCTGAACCTCCCCATCGCCGTTGAGGTCCGACCAGGTAAAACGGTGGTCCTGCAGGCGGACGCCGCCGAGGGCCTCGAGCATTCCCGGCCCTGCAAGCGGGGCGAAATCGGCCGCGTTCCCCACGCCAGCGGCCAGCTTCAGATGGTTCTCCTCGTAGAGATAGACGAGCCCGACGGACTGGATTCCGAAACGTGTGCGGGTGACCATGTAACGGCGCTGATGGTATTCGATGGGTATTTCGCCCGGTGGCGTGGCATCCGTCCATATCAGGTTTTTCAGCCGCGAGGTGCCGCGTTCCCAATCGAGCTCGAACTCCATGGCCTTGTAGTAGAAGCGGCTCGGATCGCGGGGATCGAGGATGCCTCCGCCCCCGTACTCGGCGGGACCGAGAAATTCGGCCAGGAACCGTCCGTCCAGCGTCCATTTCGAGATGCGCTTGGGATGAAAGGCGTATTCGACGACCCACAGGTGGTCTTCCGCGTCCACCGCCAGGGCGGTCACGTTCTTGAAGGCGCCCCTGTCCCAAGGCCCCGCCTTGCGGCCGCCGGGCCGTCCGATCGAGTGGAGAGGCCGGCCGTCGGGATCGAAAACCCTGACCACCTGACTCTCGGGCGAGGCATCGAAGATATAGAATCGGCCAAGGCGGTCGATCGCCAGGGCGGAGGCATCCGGGAGATTCTCGACGACCGTGCCGTGGTCCGATGCCCCCCGCGCTTCAGGATTGACCCGGATGAGGCGGGACCCGCTGAGGGCGTAAAGGCGGCCCGAAGCGTCAAGCTGGATGCATCCGGGCCGCTCCACCGGGATTTCCTTCTCGAGCGTTCCGTTTCGGCTGTCATAGAGGCCGATGCGCTCGGTCTCGCGGCCATCCAGGGGCGCTTCACCGCCGAGGTAGGCCAGGGGCGCTACGCCTTGGACACCGCAGCGACGAGGATCGGCCTCTTGTCCACCGCGGTCCCGGCGGACGCCCAGCGTCGGGTGGCTCGTGAAGGCCTGGGTGATGCGCAACCGAACCGCGCGGGTCACGACCTCCTGCCCGAAATCAACGGTGGCATCCAGGTAACGCGCATCGCCGTTCCAAGTGGCAGACGGCACGGTATAGTCGCGGCGTGCCTGCCGGTAGGTGGCCACCATCCTCCAATGCTCTTGCCCCTCGAGCGACACCTCATCCTTTTCCGACCCGATGAACACGTCAATCTCCGTGTTTTCGCCATCCACCTCTCGGATGGCCAGGCCGCGGAGGCTCACCGGCGACTTCCATTCGAGGAGGTAGATGCCGGGATGAGAGGGGCTGACAACGTTCGTGGCGTCGGCGCGCCACTCGCCTTTCTCACCGAGGATGCCGGAGTTGACGCGGACCTGGGCGGTCCGGCCCAGGTTTTCGAACCGGCGACGGAGGAACGTCATGCCTTCGAGCTCGGCCTTCCATTTCGGGCCCGATTGAGCCTTCTTTTCCGCCCTACCCGCCTGACCAGCTTCCAGACCATCGCCGCCCTCTTCAACGTCGCCCGGAGCATCCGAGAACGACTCTTCGACGTCGCCCAGCGGGTCGGCGTCCGGCCGCTCCCAGGTCAGACGGATGGCGCGAGTGGAGGTAGCCGGGGGGAAAGGCACGGCGTCCCAGAAGCCCTGGCCGGAGTCCTCGAGGAACGTCCAGGCGGAATCGTCGGCGGGCTTCGGCGGGTAGGCCGTTTCGGGCTTCAGGAAGCTCAGGCGGAACTTCCAGCCCTTGGGCAATTCGGGCGGTGAAAAGACGGCCGTGCCCACGGGAAGCGCCTTCTTGAAAGCCAGAACGATATGATGCCGGACGCCCGATTCCTCGGCTGTCTCGATCCAGGTCAGGCTGCCGCGTGAGCCAGGCGGCGATCCGGTCAGCCGGAAAAGTCTCAAGAAATCACCGCGGTGGTCCGAAACGACACGCCCCGTGGCTCGGGAAGGGGACGACGGCGGGTAGTAGGGCAGGCACCGCTCCGAATCCGCGCTTGTGGCCTCGAAAGCCCGGGCCAACCAGTCCGCCTGCGCCTGAAACGACAGGTAAAGCCAGGAACCCTCTTCGCCCGCACCCTTCGGCCACGCCGCAAGCCCGGTCACCCCGCTGCGCCTGGCCGCGGTCGATGGCTGGGAAAGAACCTGACGAACGGTCCGTTTCTCGGGGCTGTAGGCCCAGACGTTATCCCGGCCCTGTCCGGGCGTCGCGATGTAGACCTCCTGGCCGTCTGCGGCCAGATATCGCGCACCCGTGAAACGGTCGAAGTTCGGCCACCCAGCCCTTTTCCGGCCCGAAAGATCGCATTCCATGAGGCTCACGCCGCTCTCGGAGACCGGAGCGCCGAACCAGATGCAGTCGCCCCAGGTCGCTGCGGCACAGGCTGGTGCGTGGTCGGAAAGCCATCCACCGGCGCCCGTTTCCCCTGTAGGCCAAGGCGTGCCCTCCCCGAGGCTCGGGTACACGGTGAACTGGTAGTGCAACTCGAGGGGCTTTCCGGAAAGGACCCGCCACCTGTAATTACCGGGCGACACGTATGCCCCCTCCATGTCCTTGGCATCCCACGCGGCCCGGTGTCGGCCAGCGGACCGATTCTCCAGGGCGAAGAGGTTGCGGACGCGGCGGCCGCGGGAGTCGTCGATGACCATGGCGGCCAGGCCATCCTCGGGAATCTCATAATCGACGAGAATCGGCGGATGCGCCCCTTCACTCCGTTCGAAGGCAGACATCGGCCGATCGCCCAGGTCGGTATAAACCTGCAGACCTTCGAGGCTGACGATGGCGGGAATTTCGCCACCGCGGGTGAAGAGAAGCCGGATTCCCGCGGCCCTCAGCGGCGTGAAGGAAAGAGGCTTCGTACCCCCCTCGTGCAGGGCCACACGTTGCCATTCGTCGGGCGTGCCCACGGCCGGAGGCACATCGGCCTCGCCCGCGAAACCTTGCAGCTCGAAGCGCCCGAAGTCCCCCTTCGCCCGAATCCCGACGATCTCCTGGGCATCCATCCAGGACATCACGATCCATTCAGGGCTCGAAACGCTGATATCGGACCGGCGAACCACGCCGGACTCGTCCTTACCCGTGTTCTGCCAGGGAGGGCCTGTGCCGGTGGTCAGAAAGGACGCCCGGTGCGGCGGTGGCCTTACACCGGCCCGAGCGGGCGGGGGTACATATTCCGCGCCGGCCTGGACGCAAGCCGCTGGGGCGACGTTGAGCAGACGGTCGCGGAAGAGGTGCAGGTCCGACAGCCTCACGCCGCCTCGTTCCCCGGACCAGAGTAGAGTGACCAGCACGGCCCGTGTCTTCACTCCCGGCGGGAAGGTGAGCCAGAGCCCTCCCGATTGGCCGGGCCATCCCTCCGCTTTACCCCAACGGTCCTCGACGCTTGGGTCCCCTGGATAGGCCGTGTCATCCTTGAGGTAACGTAGCGAGCCTGTGGGCAGCAGCGCTGAGCCGATCGCTACGGGACGTTTGAAGCAGATCCGGAAGTGGAACTCGATGAGCCGGCCGGGCTCGGCATCGACGAGACCGCCGGGAATGGCCCAAGCCTTTTGGACGCCCCCGCGCCCTGGCTGCAGGCCGAGGACGTCCTTTAAAACTTGTTCTTGCGCCCTTTCCCACCGGCCCTCATCGTTCCGCAACGCGCTGCAGACATCCGGGTCCAGATCCTCCCAGCTCACAGCCGGGCTGAATGGATCGGCGCACAGGGCCGGCAGCACGGCGAGGAACAAGACGGCTAGTAAATCGGCACGGACATAGTGCCGCACTATTTCCGGCCGATTTACTGATGTTGGAAGGGATGCCATGGATTCCGAGCCTTCTTCAGGCTGTAAGAGGTATGCTGACACCTGACACCTGACACCAGGCAGGCAGAGCCCGCTTTATGGCGAAAGGAACACACGAAGCTCAGCCTCCATCGAGGCAACCTCCCGGCGGATGTCCGCTGCCGTCTGCATGTGCTTCTTCCTCAGCTCCAGATAGTTGTCAAGAGCCATGGCAGCGGCCGCCGCCGCCGTGTTCGGCTGGCCTTGATCCGCCAACGACGTCTGGCTCGCCGCTACGAGCCAGGACCTGGCGAGAGCCAGAGAGAGATCTTGCTCGGCCAGAGACACGGCCTCGAGGGCTTCCAAGGATTTCTTGGACAGATCGGCCGCAGCTTGGTGGAGGCGTCCAAGCTCCCCCCTGGCGGCCTGCGGATGTTCCTGTTCAACTTCTTTTTTCTTAAGGACTTGTAGAGCCTCCTGCAGCCCACCCAGCCCCTGCTCCAGCAGTGAATAGGCCCGTGCCGTCTCAGACAAGGCCGCTTTCAGATCACCGGCATTCATGACTTCCAGAATCGGGCCGACGGAAGAGCCCGGTCCGGCTCCGGAGGGCTCCGGGTTCCGCGAAGGCGCTTGAATAGCCCAGCCCCGACCCTGAATTTGAAAGATGTCCGGAGTAGGAGGATGGGCGGACACCCTCGGCCTCTGGACGAGATCGTCCAGCTCGACCAGACGGGCGTGGGCGCGTGCAAGGTCGCCGGCGACCCGTTCGAGTCGGGTATCCAGCTCCTTTCGGACGCCATCGGTCGGCCCTGGGGGCGGCCCTGCGGCCCCTCTTTCCGCGGTGCAGGGCGTCAGCCAACCCAGAACACAGAGTAGCAGGAGCCCCTGCCGTCGATTCTGATTACCGTCTCGGATCATTCTCCGAGATTGGCCAGGGCCACACCGTGCTGGAGATTTCGAGACGGGTATCATTTCTGCCTCGATGGACTCGTGTCCCAGCCCGAAAGTGCCGAGCGGGCACCTTCCAGGATTTCTGCTTCTGTTTCTATCATCTGCTTCCGAATCCGCCCGGCATCCCCTTCCAGCTCGATCAGGGTGTCGACGGTCCGGAGCAGGGCGGCCATACGCTGCCGATCCAGCGTGCCGGCCGGCTCACGCTCCTTCGCATCCAGCCAGAGCTTGGCGGTCTCGAGAGCCAGGAGCAGCTCCTCCACCTGCACCTGGGCCGAGGCCACGGCCCATTCCTTTTCCCGTCGCTTCTCCTCCGCGGACGCCAGGGCCAGGTAGGCATCCGCCGCCCGGCGCAGCGCCGCCCGAAACGCCACGCTTGGCTCGACGTGGATTTCCGGAATGGGCTTCGGGTAAGGCAGCCTCCGGCCCGTTACCCTCGTGAGCTGCGCCAGGCTCGCTGGAACCTGCCGGGCCATGGCCAGATCGAGCAGCTCCTGCGCCTGGGCCCGGTGCGCCCGCGCCGAGAGCGCTTCCCGAGGCTGGGCCCTGCGGACCGAATCCAGGATGGAACTCTCGGGCCTCGGGGCCTCGAGGACCTGCGTCTCACCCGCCGCCAGCGTGTATTCCCGCTCCTTCCCCTCAAGAAGGACCTGACCGGCATCGACCCGGACGGCCAGTCGGATGGCACCGGCCCGTTCATCCGTTCCTTCGCCGTCGAGAACCTGAACGATAAACTTTGTGCCCAGGACCCTGACGGACCCGGCATGCGTCTGAACGACGAACCGGCCGACCCGCCGGTCCACCTCGCAGGTGAGCCGACCCGTCTCCAGGAAGACCTCCTCGGCGCGCTCCGCGCCCAGCAAGCGGAGGACGCCGCCCTCGTCCAGTTTCAGGCGGCAGTAGTCGCCCATTCGGACCTGGACTCCGCCTGGCCCGGCGAGCAAGGCGCCGCCACGCTGGCCCGGCTGCCCCTCGATCCACTGGGCTTGGCCTTCCACCTGCGGACTTGGATACCGGGCTGAACGGGCGAGCCACCATGCCAGTCCGACCGCGACAAAGATGGCGGCCGCAGCGGCGATGGTCCTGAAGCCCAGAAGGCGTCTGAAGAATGGAATTCGCACCCGACCACTTTTTTTATCGGCATGGCTTCGAAGTTTTGAGCGGAAATCGATTGAAAGAGCGATACGCCCATTCTCCATCTTCAATAACGTGTCCATGCAGGATTGGATCTCCCATTCACGCTCCACCTCCTCGCCGGCCGCCTCGAGCTCCTGGGCCAGGTTCACCCCAGGAGGCCCGGCCTGCCGCCCCTCCAGCCAGTCTTGAAGCTGTTGGAGAAGACGCGGATTCATGTCGTCGCTTCCCTCCGAAGCTTCACGCGAAGACAATCATGGAGCGCTCGGCGCGCACGGGCCAGCCGGTTGTGTACCGCGTCGACGGCGATATTCAGAACGGAGGCAACCTGGCTGGCCGGGTAGGCCTGGTCGTAATAGAGTTTTACCGCCTCCACCTGCTCGGCGGGGAGCTGCTTCCGGCATTTGCGAAGCGCTTCGATGCGCTCGTCCCATTCGGTCCCCATGGCCGGCTGGCTGAAGTCTTCCCAGAACCGGGCAGCAGCCTCGCCTTTCAGGAACAGGGCTCGTTCGGACGCGGCCTTGCGCCGCGCATTGGCAGCGAGATTCCGGGCCGTCGCCAAAAGCCAGGGCAGAATGGGCCTCGAGGTGTCAATCTCATGAATCTTGCGCAGCAGGACCAGAAAGACCTCCTGGGTCAGATCCTCCGCCAACTCCCGATCCCGCAGGATGGAGTAGAGCAGACCGAAGACGGGCTGCTGGTGTTCCGTAACGATGAGCTCGAAGAGTTGGTTCATAGTGGGCGCTTGGGGCGCCAAACTTGAAGAGACTTTTTAAGTTTGAGTTACGCTGGACATAGATCGACACGAATGGTCATTTGCTATTTGTCATTTGTCATCTATTCGCCCAGCTATCAAAATATTGCTTGTGGCTGTAATTGACCATCCTATCAATCTCATTCCCCTGCCAGCAGAGTTCTCAGGCGTCATGGGCGCAACTTCTTAATAAGTCCGGGGAGGACGATTAGGTCAAATCGATGAGTAATGAACGGAGTAGCGAAGCTCGGAAGGGCTTCGCTGCAAGAAATTCAGGGCTGACACGCGGCGAACGTAGGCGAAGCCCTTCCGGGCTTCGCCGAAGCGCTTACGCGCCTCGCTACGAAAATCCGTGAAGCCTTCAATCATCATCGGTTATGAAAACGAGCGCGTGTCTTTCTTCTTCTGAAATCCGCCTGTCGGCGGATTTCAACAAAACCTTCTGCTGACCCGCCAGGCTTGGCCCGGCGAAGCCGGGCCAAGCCTGGCACTGAAATCCGCGAGCCCGAAGGGCGCAGCGGATTTCACTTCGCGGCGATCTTGGTGATCTTCTGCAAGCCGATCTTGTCACCCCTCTTGTAACCCATCCCGGTCAGAGTCACCTCTTTGCCCAGGAAGGTCTCCAGGTCATACGCTGCGCCTTGTGCCTCGGTCGTTGTGCCGCCGCGGGTGCCCTGCGCCTCGGCGGGTGGCAGAACCGTCTTGTTCCCGTTCGCCTCGGTGAGCACGAACTGGAGCAGCTTCGATTCCTTTCCACCTCGATCTTTGACCGTAGACTCCTCCTTGGAGACGGTGCCGGACAGCGTGTACTCCTCCGGGGCAGGCCGCTTGTCATCGGTGGCGGTGGCCGCCGCCCGGCCGGCGGCCGCCTGTTCGCCACGGGCCATGGGGGCGACGAGGCTGAAAGCAAATACGGCAAGTGCAAACCTGGAAACAATCGGCTTCATACTAGCCTCCGATACAGAAAAACAGGTAATGGAAACATCAATCTCCCTGCCATAGAACTGTCGGAGATGCCTCCAGACTATCGCCAATTCCCATGAAGAAAAGTTACGATGGAAAAAACGGAGTCGCACTGATTTTACCCAGGCCTCATTGTAGATGAAGCAGCTTTATGCCAATATGTTTATTGGAATCCGCTGCGCCCTTCGGGCTCGCGGATTTCAGAGCCCGGGTCGGCCCGGCTTCGCCGGCCCAACCCGGGCGGGTCAATTGGAGGAGGATACGGACCGTGCCGGCGCTGTGTGATGTAAGCCTTCAGTGCCCGAAGCTTCGGGCCCAGCTCACGGTCGAAGCGCGGGTCACGACCCTGGAGGAGGGTGCGGAGGGCCTGCAGGCCCTCGTTTCCCGGTGGTCTCCGCTCGTTTCCATGGACACGTTCGACGCCTTCGATGCAAGTCATACCGACGGGCTGGACTCGACGGGGTACTTCGGGGCCGTCTTCGACGGGCAATATGTTTATTTCGTGCCCGAAAAGCATGCGGACCAGCGAAACCATGGGATCGTGCTGAGATACGACACCCATGGAGCTTTTCATGACCCTCGAAGCTATTCCGCCTACGATGCCGGGTGCGTGGCAGGAGTCCGGACGGTCGGCTACTACGGTGCGGCGTTCGACGGCACGTTCGTTTACTTCGTGCCGCGGCAGCTCGAGGGCAGGGAGTTGCACTCCCGCATTCTGCGCCTGGATACACGCCTCGAGTTCAAGAATCCCGAAGCGTGGGACGCTTTCGATGCCGGGCCGAAACGGTCCTGGCAGGGCGCGGCCTTCGACGGCCGATACGTCTACCTCTGCCCCGGATACCAGGGCGAGCCGCACCCTTCCGGCCGCAGCTCGCTCGTCATGCGCTACGACACGCTGGCCGACTTCAAAAGCCGAACGAGCTACGAGACCTTTTACGTGGACGGCATCGGCGGGCTCGATGCCGGATGTTTCGACGGCGGCGCATTCGATGGTCGATTCATCTATTTCGTCCCCCTCGAACGCCCCGTCGTTGTGCGGTTTGACACCCGGGGGGGCTTTTTCGACCGGGCGTGCTGGCAGGCGTTTGACGCCGGCCGAGTGGGACTCGGCATGTGTGTCGGGTCCGTTTTTGACGGGCGATTCCTCTACTTCGTCCCCTATTCCCATTCCGTGGTGGTGCGGTTCGATGTGACGGGCGATTTTCTCGAGCCTTCGTCTTGGGAGTCCTTCGATGCCGGCGGCGTGTGCGGGCCGCGGGCGCGTGGCTTCGATGGCGGCTTTTTTGATGGCCGCCAGGTCTACTTTGTGCCCTTCGTCTGCACGGATGAGAGGGGCGACTACGTGTTTCATTGCCGTTTCCTGCGTTACGACACCCAGGGCGGCTTTGGCGATGCTGCGAGCTGGACCGCTCAGGACGCGTCCGCGACCTCGGGCCTGCTGTCCGTCGGCTACAACGCGGGCGCGTACGACGGGCGCTTCTTCTACGCCGCGCCCTGGCGACACGCTCCGGACCCGAATTCGAAGCTCTGGGGCGTTCATGGAGTCGTCCTGCGCTACGACACGTTGGGACAGCAGGGCTCGTTCAGCCTGCGGTACAGCGACTACGGGCATAACGGGGGGCTGTGCGCTGCCGTCCCCGGCCCCGCCTTCCTGGTCAACACGGAACGCGGGGTCTTGAACGCGTCGGCCCATCGGGCCCTGCGGCCCGGACGGCATCACCTGAAAGGAACTTACGACGGTCAGCGCATCCGGTTGTTCGTGGACGGTATCCTGGCCGCGGAACGCTGCGGCCGCGGCTGCATTCAGGAGAATGACGAGCCGGTGTCGCTCGGCGGGCTTCGCGGTGGGCTGTGTCGCTTCCGCGGCGTGATCGAGGACGTGAGAATTTTCGATCGCGTGTGACGAGGCCAGAACCTCCCCCGGACCTGTTTCCGACGCCCGCTCCTAACGCCTCCTGCCCAATAAAAGATGACTCCCAAACAACGCATCATCGCCGCCCTTCAACTTCAGCAGCCGAACGATATCGTTCCCACGTTTGAATTGTTTGGCCTGACGAAGGAACTGACCGGGAAGGAGTTCCTGGATTTGCGTGGATTGACCGGTCGGGAGCTGGAAAGCGGCATCAAGTATAACGCGGAGCTGCATGTGGAGGTCGCCGAACGATTGGATTATTCTGCGATCGTTCTCGGTGACCTCCCCGTGATCCAGGAGTTGGTCCGAATGGGGGCCGACAGAACCTATCTGCTGACCCACAAGAACGGGGATGGGACCTGGCGATTCTGGCGCAAGGGAGGCGGCCAGGGCGACACCTTCGAGGAAACGTGCCTGAGGCTGTTCACTGAACCGGATGAGTTCAAACGGGAATTGGACCGGGCGACAGACGACGCGATCGAGCACATGAAGCCGCTCATTGACGCTGGAATAGAGGCGATTTTCATGGGGGCGGATTACGCAACAACGCAGGGGCCCTTTCTTTCGCCAAAGATGTTTGGTGAATTCATCGCGCCTTATCTCCACCGCACCGTCTCGGGACACCAGGCGAACGGCGCTTACGTCATCAAGCACACCGACGGCAACATCATGCCCATTCTGGATCAGATCGTGGCCTGTTCCCCGGACGCGCTGGTCTCCATCGACCCGACCGCAGGAATGGACATTGCCGTGGTCAAAAAACGGGTTGGCAGCAAGGTCTGTCTAGGCGGCAATGTCGATATGGACCCGCTGGTCAAGGGGGACAGAGAGCAGATTAGAAAGAGCGCACTCTACTGCCTGAAACATGCGAAGCCGAATGGAGGCTATATCTTCATGACGAGCAATTCCGTGTACCCGCCCATCCAGATCGAAGATTACCAGGTCATGCTGGACCTTCGCCTGAAATACGGAAGATATGATCGGGAGGTTGAGATTCCGTCTTAGAGTTTTGAGGATATTCCTTTATCGCCCAATGCGAAGATCTTTCTAAATGTGATCGTCCTCGTCGTCGTCCTCGTTCTCGTCGTTGGAGTCTGCACTCGCGTTTCTAGGACGAGCACGATGACGTCATGAAACAAGGCCAGAGCGCTGTGCGCTATCGTTCTCGGCCTGGGGAATTACGGCCTCATTTCGAGGGCGAGGACGAGCACGAGCACCGGGACGAGCACGAGACAAGGACTGGACGGTTTGAGGCCGCCGTACGGCGGCTTCGCTGGTACCGCGGAACGGAAGTACGGGTGCACCTCCGTTCCGTGATACTAGTGTTGCCAGTTTAACATATTTATGCTAATATGGATTTATGCGCACCACGGTGGATTTACCAGATGAGTTGTATCGCCATGCCAAGTCGGAGGCCGCCCTCAGAGGCGTTCGCTTACGCGACTTGGTCGAAGAGGGTTTGCGCCGAGTGCTCGGGACACCACTGGCAACTCCGGTGACGCGGCGTGTCAAGTTCCCTATTCACCGGAGCCTGCACCCGGGCGCCCTCTCCGCCTCCGAGGCGCGGCGAGCCGAGGAACAGGCAATACTGGAGGAGGACACTGACTGTGCAGGCCCTGTGTGACGTGAGCGTCCTGCTACCCCTGGTGACGGATCGTCATGCACACCATGCCTGCGCAATTCGTTGGATGGATGGTGTGTCGGTCGGTGAGGCGATCGTGTGTCGTATGGCTCAAACCGGGTTATTGCGGCTGCTGAACAATCCGGCGGTCATGCAGGAGGATGTGCTGGAAACGGATGCTTGCTGGGGGCTATGGCATCGTTTGCTGGAAGACGATCGGATTCGTTTTTCGCCCACGGAGCCGCCCGGTCTCGACGAGGCCTTCCGTCGATTCACTGCCGGACGGGCTTTTGCACCGCGCCTGTGGACAGACGCCTATCTAGCGGCTTATGCGCACGCGGGTAGGCTCACGGTGGTCTCCTTCGACAAGGGTTTTCACAGTTTTCCCGGCCTGGCCTGCGAAGTGCTCGGCACCAGCCCGCCACCAGGGTAAACATTTCGGGATGATCGCGATTCAGCGATCTTGGTCCCTAAAAAAGAAGGCGGACATCTGGAAGCTCATGGCTCTTCGCGTTCCAACGCCCGTCGGGATCGGGATGGAAGGAATTTTCATGACATTGGGCCATGAGCGAAGGAGAATGCAAACGCCAGGTGACTCGATATATTCACCGGAACCCTGCTCGTATTCCTTTTCCGATGTACCGTGACAGACGGGCCCAGACTCTCAGAGCTCCCGCAAGAACTTGTAAGTGGAACTTACTTCCCTCCCAGGAATCAGGTCAAGTCAAATGCGCAGGTCTGACCCCAATCCCTCCCCCTGGGCTTTATTGCTAAACCCCTTCGGGGTAAAACCCAGGACGGATTGAACTTCGCTCGGTGGCCCCACCCGGCGGTCGGGCTGGCCCCACTTGGCGAGCCGTTTTTTCACTCGCGGGGAAAGGACTGTATCCCCTCAGAAGCTTGGGCTTTGCGAAGCAAAGCCTTTTAACGAAGCGCTTGCCGCATCCTATTTCGGTTCTGGTCGCTCGAGCCACACGGGTCGGTTTGAGGCAGCGCTTCGCTAATCTTTCATCTCGATCTCGCCCTCCTCCTCGCCTTCCTTGTCCTCCTCGACCGGTTTTTCGAGTTCCAGCTCGCCCTCTTCGGTGCCGTAGGCCTCGATCTCGGCCATGCGGACCGTTCCGCCGTGGACGTGGACGAAGTCGCGTCCGGCCCAGTAGTAGAGGGCGGTATCGACCTCGACGGCGGGGAAGGTGAAGACGTTGACGAGATTGGTGTTGTTGATGACGTAGCCGACGCGCCGCGAGCTCCCGGTCTTCGCCTCGTGGATGAAGACGGCATAGAAGGGGGAGAGCCACTCGGTGACGCCGCCGCCGGATACGGAGGGCCCCTGGTTGTCCTCAAAGACGGCGATGGCGACGAGCTTTTCGGGCTTCTTGAAGGCGATGGAGGCGGTGGCGTAGGCGACGCCCCCACCGCCGGGACAGCCCTTGGTCTCGTGCCAGCTCGTGTCCTGGTTGCCGAGGAGGCCGTCGACGACGCGGAAGGAGAGCTGGGGCGCTTCGTAGGGCCACCAGTGCTTCAGGTTGGCCCCGCCGCTCCAGGGCGCGACCTCGCACTTGACGCTGCCGCGGGCGTTCGGCGCTGACCCGGACAGAGCCTGGCGCTCCTCATGCAGGAAGCTCCGGCTCTGGAACTTCATGGCCGCGACGACGAGGTCGCCGAGCAGCATGGGCATCGGGCTCGTTTCCGCTTTCGAGTAGCCGCCCTGTGCGGAGGGGACGACTACGCGAAGGCTGAAGGCGACCTCGCGGTCCGACTCGCCGGTCCGAAACGCCATACGGCGGCGCGTGAGAAGGTTTCCAATAGGCAGCCGCGCGGAAAAGGGAAGATGGGGGCTCTGCTTCTGGCTCTGGACGGCGATCTCGACGCGGGTCTGCGGCGTGAGCCGGTCCGCAGCAGCCGACGCATCGAGGAATTCGACCAGATAGGTCGTGCGAGCACTCACGGCCAGCTTGAACTCGACCGGCCGGTCGAGCACGGCCAGGGACTTGGGTTGGGCGGGGTCCCCTGCCGGGACATTCCCCTTGGGGATCAAGGCGAGGAGTTTTTCAGGCGGCACGAGATTGGGACCGAAGGGCACGGCGCTGGCGTCCAGGGATTCAAGGTAGGAGGACTCGGGCGGCTCGGGCGGCACGCGGGCGGACTGGGCGACGGGCACGTCGCCCACGGAGCCCTGCCGTTCCACGTACTGCTCCGGGGTGCAGAGGTTGAACGGGTTGAAATCGAGTGTCCGGCCCACCTTGCCCGTCTCGGCGTCGATCCAGAACAGCGTGCCTTCGCCGGAGCCGGCGAGGACGGTTTTCCCGTTCGGGGTGATGGCGAGTCGCGCGCCGGCGGGGACCGGGGACTGCCAGAGTGGCTTCCCGTCGGTCGAGAAGCAGGCGGTGAAGCCGCGCAGGGAAGCGAGGATGATCTTCTGGCCGTCAGGGGTCAGGAGGGCGTGCTTCACTCGGCCGGGAATGGCAAGGTGGACGTCGGGCCGGTCGCCGGGCGCGCGCAGGTAGGCGCGGCACGAGGGGCCCTGCTCGTCATAAGCGTTGTTCTCGACGATGAGGAGATACTCGCTGCCGGGCAGCGGAAGGATGATATCCGTCCCGCGTGCGGGCTGGAGTTGTCCGGCGACCTCGCCGGAATCGAGTTGAAAGAGGTGGAATCTCGCGTCGTCGTCGACGATGAGGACGCGATCGTCGGTGAGTACCGCTTTGCCGGCGTTCAGGAGAAGCCCATCCTTCTCCCACAGGGCCTTTCCGGTCTCGGCGTCGAAGCAGAGGACGGACTGATTCCGGATGTTGCCGAGCCGGTAGACGTCGGTCTCGATGCCGAAGGCGGAGGCGATGAGGCGCCTGCCATTGGGAGAAAGCCCGTGGAAGAAGAGTGACCGGCGGTAAAGCATGAACTCCGTGCCGGTATGGGCCTCGTCATCCCGGTAGGTCCAGAGGCGCTGGCCCTGGTCGTTTACGGCGATCACTCGTCTCTGTCCGCCAAGGAACGTGCGGTTGCGGGCGGGGTCCGGGAGGAGGACGGGAGCGAGGATCTTGATCGTGTGTCCGCCGGGGAGGCCGGGGTCGGGTGGAGCGGTGCGTTGGACGAATCCTTTCTGGAGGTCGAGGAGGTAGTCCGTGCCCCAGATATCGATGAAGACCTGTTCATCGGCGATGGGCCGGAGGCCGCCGCCGCGCCGATTCCAGACGTTGCGGCCGAAGCGGGTGAGGACGGGCCGCTGGTGGGCGATGCGGCCGCTGCTATCGAGGGCGAAGAAGGCATCGCCATAGGAATCGACGCTGACGAAGGTATATTTTCCCGTGGGCGACATGGCGACGTCGATGATTTCTGTCCCGATCTTGCCGGCGAGCATGTTTTCGAGTGGCCGGGCCTCGCGGCTCGTGGTCGTCTGAGGCTGTCCGCCGGCGGAGCCTGGAGGGGCCGGCGCGTCCTGCGCTCCGGCCGGCTGCAGGGCGGCGAGATACCTGACCGCGGCCTCGGCCCCAGCGGGGTCCTGGCAGCCGATGTAAAGGGCGTCGCATTCGCCGAGGAAGGGGTCCCAGACATAATGCAGAAAGAACTCGCCCGGAGCGGGAAAACTGGGCGAGGGCCGGCGGCGAAGAAATTCGTCGAGGTCCTGAAGCGCCCGGTTCTCCTCCGGTCGGCCGAAGAGGACGGCGTCGCCGTCGATCCAGAGCCGGGGCCCGTATTCCTCGTAGCCGACGACGGGCCGGGAGAAGTCCATCTCCTTGCCGAATTGCCAGGGGGCGAGGTCCACTCGTGAGGCGATGAGGCCGCCGGCGGCGAGGCCGTCGAGGATCGTCTGATCCTCCTCCTGCCAGACCCAGCGGAGGGGCAGTTCACGGACCTCAGCGGCGTCCAGGGTAAGGATTTTGGCCTTGCGGCCGCGCTTCTGGAGCAGATCGGCCATCAGATCGGCGGCGGGCCGGTAGGCGGCCTGCGCCTCATCGAGGAGGATCAAGACGCGATTCGGACGGGCGGCGAGGAACGGATGAATCTGGGGCAGGCCGACGACATCGACGCCAGGCTCGGCCCGGACGGCCTGCATTCCGGGTCCGGCGACCTCCTGGACGGCGCTGCAGCCGAGGACCAGGTCACGGGTTTCGAGGCGCAGCCGCGTTCCTTCCGGGAGGGCGGGCAGAGGGACATCGAGCGCGCGGTCGGGCCCGATGGCGGCGAATTGATGAAAGAAGCGGTGGCCATCCGGGCCGGCGAGGGTGACTTCGAACGGCGCAGGGTCCCGGAGGGGCTGGCCGCCGGCGTCCGCCAGCCAGGCCTGGACGCGGAGCGCTGGCGGGGAGCTGTCGATCCTCTGGGAGCGCAGGCCGATGCTTTGGGGGTCGCGCCGGCTGAGCCAGTAGATTTTTCCCTCGGCCCGGGAGAAGTCCATCTCGACGCGGCCGAGGCCGTCCCGGCGGACGGTCTCGCAGGGCTTCCCTTCGAGCAGGTCGCGGACGAACCAGCCGTCCTGGGCGAGGAGGTCGCCCTTCCGGGGCAGCGAGACGTGCTGGTAGGTCCAGTCGCCCACGGGCGTATAGGTGTGGTTGAACACGAAGCAGCAGATGGACTCCTGTCCGGCGAGTGGCGAGATGACGATCTGCTTGTCCGAGGTGGATACGGGGATGGGAGGGAGGCCCTCGAAGGCCTTGAGGAGGAGCGGCTCGCGGGTCTTGTTGAAGTTGTCCCAGAGGTGGGCGAACTCCCAGCGCCCGTCGGGGCCGCCGAGCCCCCACCCGCCGTGCACCTGGCTGCCGTCGTAAGCGAAGCCGATGTCGCGGCCCGGGACGCCCTCGGCGCAGGTTCGGTCCCGGAGGATGACGCCGCCGGCCTTCTCGAAGGCGGCGAAGGCCTCGAGGACGGGGCGCGGCTCGTTGCCGCCGATGGCCGCGAGGAAAAGGATTTTGTACCTCTTGAGGCCGCTGCGGAGCACGTCCTCCTGGCCAAGGAGCATGCCGGGCCGGCGCAGCCGCGCCAGGTCGTGGAGCATGATGTTCTTCTGGTTCGGCCAGGGGGAGGACTTGGAGAAATAAACGGCGACGTCGGGCAGGGGGTCCAGCGCCCTGAAGTAGGAGCCGAAGCGTTCGAAGATGCGGAGCAGCTCGACGTGGTCGGACTCGAGGGCGACGGAAGGCTTGAAGGGGCCAAACTCGGGCGAGGTGAGGGCGAAGCCGTCGAGGCCCCGGCCGGCTGCCATGAAGGCCTGAAGGAAACGGGCGTGGCGGCCGGTGCAGCAGAGGGCCGCCTGCGTGCGCTGGCCGGAGGGGTTGTCCATGCTGAGGAAGGCGGGGACCCGGAAGCTGGACCAGGGCGAGCGGCCGTAATCGGTGTAATCGACCGCGTCGCGGCGGGTCAGGGTGGAAAAGGCCAGCGGCGGGTAGGAGCCGGAGTTGCCCAGCCAGAAGGCAGGGATGCTGGAGTGGAAGGTGGCGTCGGGCCGGATGACACTCGCATCCGCGTGGTATTGCGCGTAGGCGTTGGGGAGGACGAGACTCCAGGCCTCGTAGCCGGCCTGCTGCTGGACAATCTCGATATGCCGGGGATCGGGATTCTGCTTCTTTTCCGCCTCCACGCGTTCGGCCACCCTTTTTTGCACCCATTCCTGGGCTGCGGCGTTGCGGCGGCCCTGGTGTCCGTCAATGGCGGGGGACTCCTCCCAGTATCCACCGAGAGTGGCGTACCAGTTGTAGCGAACGCCGCCGAAGCCGGCAAGGTCGGCATACTTCTGGGTCAACAGGGCGACGCGGCGTCGCAGCCGCTGCAGCTCCTCGGGCAGGCTGTGCTTGGGATTCCATTCCTCGTGATGGAGCATGACGGGCATGGAAGGCACAGCGCGCTGCCCGATGGATGCGAGTCCCATGAGGGCGACCTCGGCCTCGTCGGGCGTCACGCATTTTTCCAGAGCGGGGCCCACCGGATGGGCCGAGTAGCTTCCGAAGGCGGCGTCGAGGTTGCCGCAGACGCGCCCGGCCAGAGGGATGAGGCCGAGCGGGATGCCCCCGTCCGGGAGCATGGCGTAGTAAGCGGTGAGGGCGTTGCCGGCGTCCGGCAGCGCCTCGCAGAAGGGTGCGTGAGCGTAAGTCTCGAAATCGGTGACGGGCTCGCGCTGAAGGATGGAAAAACGGGCAGGGAAAGCGATGAGCGACTGGGGACGGACGGAGACGGTATAGACGCCTGGCCCCAGCCCCGAGGTCTCGAGACGAAGATGCCCGGTCGCCAGAGCTGCGGCGGGCGGCTGGCATCGGGCGAGCGGTGTTTCTCCGTGCGGGCCCGTGAGCGCCAGCTCGAAGTCGCCTGCGGGGCCCGAGCCCGGACGCGAGCGGACCGTCCAGTAGAGGTCCACAGGGTCGCCGCGGCGGAAAGCCGCTCGGTTTCGATAGGTGTACAGAGAAACGGAGCGCGGATTCTCCTGGTCCGTGACGTGAAGAAGTGCAAGAGGCGTCCCTGCGAGGCCGCTGTTTCCTTGAGCCCTGATCTGCCAGAAGCCGGGCGGGGTTGCGGCGGGGACCGGGCCGGAGAAGACGCCATCGCCTGTTCGAGCCAGGGGCATCTCCAAGTGGGTGGGCGGGGAAGCCCCGGCTGTACCCGGTGCGGCCTCGAGGTGACAAGGGAAGGAGGCCTCCGCAAGAGCCTCGTCACGGCCCGCGATGGCGCGTACGTGGAGGGTCAGTGTCTGACCGGGCCTGGCCTCGTAGTCCGCGGTCTCGACGAGGTAGGCCGACGCCCGGCGCGGCTGGGCGTCGATCACGAGCGTCTTGAAGGGCCGCTGGGCGAACGTGTTGGGCACGGACACGCCGAGAATATCGTTTTTCCTCTCCGTCCCGAAGGACAGACCGAACGATTCGACGCCCTCGGTGGCGGACAAGACCAGCACGGACGACCCGGTAGGATGAGCCCGGGCGAAGATCGTTTTGCCGGACCGGCAGACGAGGTCCGGAGCGGCGTTGAGCCAGCGGAGGCCGAGGCAGTGCATCGTGGCCGTGGTGGCGGGCGCGGTCAGCTCGAGGACGCGTTCGCCCACCAGGGACGCCTTGGGGGTCTTGGCGATCTTGATTTTTCCCTGGTCGTCCAGGGTGAAGGGAATCCCATTGAGCCAGTAGGGCGTGATGCCGTTTGGGGACGGAGGGAGGAAAAGGCAGATGCGGCGGAAGCGGACCTCGCCCTGGGGCTCGTCCGATTTGCGAGTGATCTTCTTCTCGTCGGGGTCCTCGAGTGGCTTGAGCACGCCTTGAACAAGGTCCGCCCCACCATAGACGACGGAGGCGGAGAAGGTCTGGGAGCGCGTGCCATCGGAGGCGCGGATGATGATGGGCCAGAGGGCGACCTCGATGCGGTGGTTTTCCTTGTCCATTCGGACGCGGGGATCATCGCTCGAGATTTCGAGCTGATGGACGCTGAAGCGGAAATCGCCGGGCTTGATGAGGTAGTCCCCGGCGTTGAGGTTCAGTTTCACCGCGGCGGGCCGGCGGATGCCGGGCAGGACGGGCGGGCCCGCCTCGGCATCGAACGCGTCGTCCTTGATTTCCCATTCCGCGGAAGGGGCTGCTCCACCCGCCTGGGCCTGGACGGCAATCTCGCCAGCGGCCTGCTGGAGGAGTCCTTCCTCGAATTCGAGGATGGGCGTGTCATTGACCTTCATGCCGAAGGGCCAGAAAGAAGCGACCCATCCGCCGTAGGGTGATCGGCGCAACTCGTGCAAAGGCTCGAGAGCCGTTCTCCTGCCGTCCCTGACAGTGACGAAGGCGATCTCGACCTCGAGGGCATGGGCCGCCCTGTGTTGCGCGGCGAAGAGGGCGAGCAGGATGGCGATGCGGATGAAACTTGCCGGGTTGGGGCATCGAGTCATGGGTCACTTGCTCCGTCTGGTAGCGATATGCGGTCCAATCCGTTTACGTAAACTCTAGAAGTTTCGTTATTCGTGTCAAGTAGCTCCTTTTGAATAATTGCCCTGCATGACGCTTATGTAAGGCTATTCTCCTTTTCCGTAAAATGTTGTAACTGGACTTGCATAACTAGAATCGGATTATTATAGTTTACGTAAACTGATTCAAACGGTAAATATAAAGGTCGATAACGTACGATGCACGATACTTGAAATCTGATATCGACCGTCCGCTTCTCGCTTCCTGCTTCTCGCTTCCTACGACTCGATACCCTCCATGCCCATCACCCAAAAAGACCTCGCTAAACAGTTCAGTGTCTCCCAAATGACTGTATCCCGCGCCCTCCGGGGCGATCAAGGAGTCAGCAAGGAGCTTCGACAATCCATCCTTTCCGTGGCCCAGGAGCAGGGCTATACCCTGGAATCACACCACGATGCCCGCGCCCTCCGTCAACGCGCCCGCGGAGCGAGCCGCATCCACAACGTCGTCTGCGTCATGGTCTGGGAGGAGGAGGGCGGCGACGAGCAGAGCTTCCACGGCAAAATCCACAAAGGCATCCGCCAGGCCGGCCGCGACCTCGGCATCGAGACCGTGATGAGCGGCGTCGTCAGCGAATTGCCCCTGGTCGTCACACGCCGCCAGGTGGACGGCGTCATCCGCATGATCGGGGACCGGGACCTGGAAAACGGTCCCGTCGGTTGTCCGTTGCCCTGGGTTTCCCTCCTCTATGATATGCCGGGTGCGGACCTGGTGACGATCGACCACGTGGCGGCCTCTCGGGAGGTGGGGCGTTACCTTTGTTCGCTGGGACATCGGCGGATCGCCTTCATCGGTCCGGATTCGCTTTTCGCCCGGCAGCGTCTCGAAGGCATCCGGGCCGCGGCGCGGGAGTCCGACGCCGAAGTGCCCGATGCGTTCGTCCTGCTTCGAAACCAGGCCTTTGGAGAGGAGGCCACAACGGCGCTGCTGGACGAGATCCTTTCGCCCGTCGGGGACCTCGCCCAGCTTGGCCGCCACTTCACGGCTCTGGTGGCCTATAACGACTACATGGCCGTGTCCGTCATGCGCTATCTCACTCGGAAAGGCCTTCACATTCCAGGGGACTTGAGCATCGCGGGCTTCGATGGGGCGCTGCCCATCGGGTTTCGCGGCCCTCAGGTCACCACCGCCGTCATCCCCCTCGAGGTGCTGGGCGCCGACGCGCTCCGCATCCTGGATTGGAGGCTGGCAAACCCTTCCGCGCCGAGGAGGCGTCTCGTCCTGGACACCCAGTTCATGCCAGGCGAGACCTCGGCGCCCCCCCGCCCGCTCCCCGTCATCTCTCAAGCCCATTCTTGAGGTCGTACGCTCCATGATGCACTTCCGCCGCCTCTTCCTGGTTGTCCCCGGCCTCCTGTGGGCCGGCGTCCTTCCTTCCGTTCACGCCTACTTCGCCGTCGTCAACAGCACCGACCACACCGAAATGCACATCGTTCCCGCCCCGGGCCCCGTCGCCCTCGATGGCGACCTGAAGGATTGGGACCTCTCCGGCGCCATCCTGATGAAGCTGGACGAGTCCAGCAAGACGGTCTATGCGGTCCGCGGGGCGATGATGTACGACCACGAAGCCCTTTATATCGGGGCCCAGGTCAGGGACCCCACCCCCATGCTCAACAACTACTCGTTCACCGACGACATGGGGATGACCTGGAACGCCGACGCGATCCAGATTCGGTTCGTCTCCGACCCCTCCGTCCATTCAACGGCCACGCTGCAGTCCGGCGGCTCCGGCCTGACCGCCGAACAGGCTCGCTTCGTCTGCCACATGACCCTCTGGTATTCGACCCGAGACGGGAAGCCGGGCCTCTTCATCTGCTATACGCTGGGCTTTTCCGACGGGCAATGCAATCCGGCCGGCGTCCAGTCGGCCTACCGGAAGGACGGCGACGGCCGGGGCTGTGCCTTCGAATATCGCATCCCGTGGGCGGTCCTTCGGGCGCCCAGGGCTCTGACCGGAGGCGACCAGGTTCAACTTCAGTGGCAGATGCATTGGGGCACGGACATGGGGCAGGGCTTGAAGGCGGGCCTGACGGATGTGCGAAATCCGAACAGTCCGGACTTGGGCTACATGGGGCCCGGCGCCTGGGGCAAGGGCATATTCGAAAAGACGGGCAACCTCCAGATTGCCGAAAGGGCAGGCGGGTCGGCTCGGCCTCAGGGTCACATCCCGATTCGATTCCGTCTCGAACACGACTCGAAGGTATCCCTGGCCCTCTGCGACGCCTCGGGCCGGCTCGTGCGCACCTGCATGGGCGCCCAGCCTTTCAAGGCCGGGGAGCAGACTTATCTCTGGGACGGGCTGGACGACCGCGACCAGCCGCTTCCTGCCGGCGACTACGCGTACAAGATTCTGGCTCACGCCGGCGTGGGGGTGAAATTCATCACGGACGTGGGGAGCAGCGGCACGCCGCCGTATCAGACGGAGGACGGCACGGGCGGGTGGGCGGGCGACTACGGGGCGCCGCAGTACGTTGCGATCGAGGCTGATCGAGTTTTCTTGGGCACGATGGCGGCCGAGGCGGCCCCCGCGACGATCTGCACGGACCTCGAGGGCCGGAAGCGGTTCGGGACGGCAGCCCACGGCGGCGCCCTCGCCCTCCACAAGGGCTTCGGATACTTCGCCGAATACGATTCCGGAAAATTGGTCAAGTTCGAGCAGGACAAGGGCTTCCTCAGCCCGTTCCAGGGCGGCAAGTCCGGCGCACCCGCCCTCCAGAGACGACCCGGCGAGACCGACCAGGCCTGGGGCAACCGCCGGTGGCAGCTTCTGGCCATGGCGGTCGTGCACGACACCCTCGTCATCAGCAGCTTTGCAGACAACAAGCTGCTTCTGGTGGACCTCGAGACGGGCGCGGTCAAGGCCGAGGCGGAGCTTGCTGCGCCCCGGGGGCTCACAGCCGCTCCCGGAGACAAACTGTTTGCCGTCAGCGGAAACGCCGTGGGGCGCTATGACCTCGATGCACGCGCCTTTACGCCAATCACCGGCGACCTCGACGCCCCGCGGCATCTCGCTTCCGACAAGGACGGAAATCTTTACGTCTCACTCCAGGGCGCCACCCAGCAGGTCTGGAAGGTCGCTCAGGACGGCAGGGTCCTGTTCCGCTACGGAAAGCCTGGTGGCCGGCCACCCCTCGGAAAGTTCGATCCGGCGGGCCTGCTCAACCCTTATGCCTTGGCGTTGGACCGCAACGGCCGGCTCTGGGTCTGCGAAGCGGACGGCCAGCCCAAGCGCTATTCGGTCTGGAATGCGGACGGCAGCCTTTACAAGGACTTCTACGGCTCGCAGGACTACTCGACGACGGCGTGGGTGGACCCGGCCGACCCCAGCCGCGTTTATGCCCAGCAGGTCCGTTACGCCGTCGATTATGAAAAGGGCGAGTGGAAGGTGGACGCGACCGTCCTTCGGCCCGGTCAGGAGGGCAAGGTCGTCTTCCCGGGTCCCGACGGACACGCGGGCGGCCAACTCATTCATTACCGGGGCCGCAAGTTCGTCGTCATCCGCAACCTTGGCATCAACGCCCTCTACGAGGAGATCCGCGATGCCTTCGTCCCACGGCTGGTCATCACCGGGGACCGGGCCGCGCCCTGGTGGGTGGATCGGAACAACGACGGGCACGTTCAGGACGGCGAGCTGCTCGAGAATGCCTCCGACGCCTGCGCGTGCGAATACTGGGGCAACCCGGTCGACGATTCCCTCCATTTCTATTTCAAGCAGGGCGACACGTGGCATTGCCAGGGCAACCCGAAGGTCACCATCCCCTTCAAGCTCGTCCGCTGGGACTTCAAGGGATTCAACGAGCAAGGCGGGCTGGAGTACGGGGACCCGAAGCATCCGACCGTCGTGGCCTCGGACACGACGGGCGGCTCGGTGGCGGACCTCACGGTGGACGCCGAGGGCTGCACCTATGCACTGGTCTCGGGCGGGGTGCTGGAACGCGGCACCCGGGCGCAGGGGAGCGGACACCGTGTGGCGAAGTACGGACGCGACGGCCGCCTCCTTTGGGAGTATCAGCTCGTCCACTGCGCCTTCGCCTGGACGAGCGAGAATTACTTCCCTGGCTACGTCGTCGGGCCCGTTGGATTCTCCCTTGGATCGACCCCAGACCTGATCCCGCTCACGGGCTATTACGGCCAGTACTTCCTGCTGGACACTCGGGACGGCCTGTTCGTCGATGTGCTCGGAGACGATCAGCGCAGCGCCTACACGATGGGGCCCCAGATGGTCCTCACGGAAAACTTCAACGGCACCCTGTTCCGCCATTCCATCAACGGGAAGACCTACTTCATCGCCGGCGACGCGGACTGCCGCATCTGGGAGCTGACCGGGCTCGACACCCTCCGGCGTCAAACCGGCGTCCTGAAGGTCTCTGGCAAGGACGCCGAAAAGGCCCGGGAGCACGCCCGGATGGCCCTGGCGGCGGAGCTGTCGAAGTCCGGCAACCGCGTCACGCTCAAGCGCCTGGCCAACGCCGCGGCCGACGGCAAGTACGACGAATGGTCCAACGCCAAGACCCTATCCATCGTCATTGACGCCGAACGATCAGCCCTGGCCCAGATCGGCTACGACGACCGGAATCTTTGCGCCCGTTTCCAGGTCCAGGACGACTCGCCCCTGCTCTCCACCCCGACGGACTACAAGCTGTTGTTCAAGGCCGGAGACGCGGTGGAGATTCAACTCGGCACGGACATGACGGGGCGGACGAAGGCTGGCCCCGTCGAGCAGCCGGCGCTGGGCGACCTTCGCCTGGTGGTGAGCCGGACCCACGATGGGAAGGTCGTGGCCACGCTCTACCGGCCGCGCACGGCCGAGGCCGACAAGCCGCACAAGGCCCACTTCGAGTCCCCCACGGGCAGCGAGGACTACGACGAGGTCGCTGCCTGGAACGACGTGCCCACCCACGTCGCTGCCGACAAGGAGGGCTACATCGTCGAGCTGGCCATCCCCTGGAATCGGCTCGGCGTCGCTCCGGGCGGGGGCAAGGTCCTGGGGGGCGACATCGGCGTGATCTACGGAAACCGCGGCGGCACCCGCAACGCCATTCGCTACCTCTGGTCCGACAAGAGCCCCGAGGTCTCCATCAACAACGACATCCCGTCCGAAGTCCGGATTCATCCCAGCCAGTGGGGCAAATGGATTCTTGAATAAGGAGGACGAAACCATGATCGCCGCATCCTTGCGTTCCCCTCTTTCCCCGTTGGCTGTCCTCGTTCTGGCCGCCGCTACCTTCTGCCCCGCTCACGCCGGGCCCCTTCAGAATATCCTCGGCCAGTCGAAGGCCTACGCCGCGCTGCCTGCAAAGGCCTACCAGCCCGATTTCAGCATCCGGCCCGTCGACGAGCCGGACTACGCCAAGACCCATCGATGGATTCTCGATGGACAGCAGAAGATTGGACTCTTGAGCCTTGGCGGTCATGAGCTCGAGCTGTTCCGGTTCGCCCCGCCTCCGGACGGGAAGGTCGTCGAATACCGGATGCCTGCGGTCCATCACTGGGCCACGCTTCAAGGCCCGCGCATCACGCTGAACGCGCCCCTGTGGCTGCCCGTGGCGACCTCCCAGTTTGTACTCGTCAGGGAGAAGGGGCCTGCCCTCGAGTTCCGATACGAAGAAACCCTCGAAAGCGGCATCCGGGGCGGCAACCACTTCCTCCTCCGGTGGGATGAGCGCCTGGGCTACATGGTCGAGGGAAAGTCCGACTATGCCCTGCCACAGCCCCAGGAGTTCGAGTTCAACAACATGCTCGCCGGGGGCCTCTCCGAGTCCCGCGACGACCACAAGCGGTGGCAGAAGACCCTGTGGCCGGGCCCCGACGGGCGGATTCTTTTCCAGTATCACAACCCCACCCACTGCTATCCCAGGGGAATGGCCAGGCCGGGCTTCGTCGGCTTCGTCACCGAGGAGAACATCAATCCCTTCTTCGAGATTCTCGAGGCCGCGCCCGAGCCGACCCTGGCGACGTGCAGCCAGTGGTATGACCAGCACATCATCGCCAAGCCGCCCCAGGAGAAGGAAGCGGATGGGTTTTACCATGTGCGCGCGAGCTTCCGCTTTCTCTCCGTGCCGGGGAGCGTGGCCCGCGAGTTGGACGAGAAGGCCGTGCCTGGCATGGAGATGAGGGCCGATACGGGCGCCCTCGGCTTCCTGCAAGGAAAGGTCAACGACTTCGAATCCGGGATTCCGTCGGACCGGGTTTACAACGGCTGCATGTGGCATGTCGCGGCTTGCACCGAGTGCGCCCACTCCGGCAAGAATTCCTTGAAAATTGCCGGAGGCGGGGCCGGTAAAGTCAATTCCGCTTTCCCCGGCTATGGCGGCACGGCCGTCTACGGCGAGACCGCAAAGCGATATCGGTGCAGCGCCTGGGTCAAGACCGCCGGCCTCCAGGACGGCGGCGCCTTCATCCAGGTCGATGACGTCTTCTGGAACTGGAACGACGTCCGGGCGTCCCGAAAGTCGGAAAAGCTCACCGGCAACCACGACTGGACGAGGCTCGAAGTCGAATTTCAGCCGTGCCCGGGCGATCCGTTCCTGGTCATCCGCCTCTGCGCGGAAGGGACCGGAGACGCCTGGTTCGATGATCTGGAGCTGGTCGAGGTCGCTGGTGCGGCCGCCGCGGCCGCCCCGTAGTTCCTTCAGATTCGCAGGTGTCAGGTGTCAGGTGTCAGGTGTCAGGTGTCAGGTGTCAGGTGTCAGGTGTCAGATGTCACAGATCACAGATCATTGACCAGTTACCTGACACCTGACACATTTTATTTCGGCCCCGGGGCCCTGTTCAACCCACGAGCATGAGACCACGACCTCCATCAACGCGATCCCCCCGGGGCCTCCTGGCCATGCTTTTGCACTGGCCAAAGGAGATCGTCGCCCTCTGCGCCTTCATCGCCGTGGCCGGCCTGGCCCTCCAGCCGGTCCTCGACAGCGCCATGCTCCGCGGACCCGCCGTCGAGGTCGTCGTCTTCTGCGACACCTCCGTCCTCGACCCCACCGACCTCAAAGCATTTGCCCTCTATGATCGGGCCGCGCTTTCGCCGCTGGCTCGAGCCCTGGGGCTGTTCCAAAACCGGTCCCCCGGCGAGGCCCGAAGCTACCTGGTGCACCCGCTTCCGGACCTCGACCAGAATGCCTATTCGATCACCTTGAAGAGCGTGCCTCCGGGCCCGATTTGTCGAGTGCTTTTCGTTTCCGCTGGCAAGCGTTTCTACGCCGAGGTCACGGACCGCGGTCCCAAGGACGGCCGAATCTACGTGCACGTCGCAGGGTGTAATGTCTCCGCGCCGCGCCCACTTCGTGGGCACCCGGCGGGCGACCGGCGGGCACCTTTCCGACCCTTGTTGGGTTGCGGGCTTTGCCCGCCTTAAGAGACGAGCTCGTCAGTGCGGGTGCGCGTACGAGCCCGTCTGCTGGGAGGATTTTCCCATGAAGGTTTCGAAGGCGACTCGATACGGCTTTCGTCCGGCTTCATGGCTGTTCCTGGCGGCCGGGCTTCTGGCACGTGCCGCCTGGGCTCAGGAGGTGACCTTCCCCAGCGAGGATTTCAAGAAGCTGGACACGTTCGAGGGGCACATGGTTTCGAACGCGGACAAGCTGTTCGACCAGCAGCAGTATCGCCGGGCGGCCGCCGAGTACGATTCGTTTCTGCTGGAATTCCCCAAGTCGAAGGCCTTGCCCTATGCTCTGCTGCGAAAGGCCCGCTGCCTGCACCTCGATAACAAGCGCTTCGATGCCTTGAAGGAGTACCAGGAGGTTCTGGATTACTTCCCGGACAGCGTTCTGTATGCCGCGGCGGCCCTTTACTACACGGGCGCCTGCCACGCGGAGAATGGCGACGTCGAGAAGGCCATGAAGGCCTGGGCGGAGATGGCGGAGGATGCCGATTATTCGAAGCATTTCCTGGCCGCAGGGGCCCTCAACGCCCTCGCCGGCAACCTCAGCAAACAGGGCAGGATGCAGGAAGCCGTCCAGTATTACGAGCAGGTGGCCGTAGGTTTTCGGACGACGAATCCGAACGCCGCTTTCGGCGCCCTGCAGGCCTTGATTCCCTATTACATCCGGACGCAGCCTGCCGAGCCGAAGCTCCGGGAACTGTACCAGAAGCTCCGCAGCTTCGAGAGTTACGTGATCAACATCGAGTCGGACCTGGAGCAGAGCGCCCCGTATTGGGAAAAGATTCGCTACTTCATCAGGTATTACGGCGGCTTCAACCAGTTCCAGCAGGACGCGGCCAGGCAATACTACCAGTACTGGGCCAGCGCGATGGACGGCAAACTCCTCGGAAACGACGACTTCCAGATTGACCTGGCCAACTTCAAGAAAGCCTACGAGACCGACGGCACGGCCCAGTGGATTCGGCGGCTCGACGAACAGTTCAACCGCACCTCCGATCCCAGCCTCCTCCATCGGCGGGTGGCCAGGTGGATTCAGATCTTCGCGGGAGACCGGGGCAACAAGGACGTCCGCGCCAAGATTGACGAGTATTACGCCAAGTGCCAGTTCGAGAAGATGTCTTTCCGGGAGACCTTCGATCTGCTCCAGGTCCTTTACGATTACGTCCAGGACTGGGGAATGGCAAAGAATCTTTTCGGCAAGTTCCGGATGAATGAGATATCCGATTCGGACAAGCACCAGCTCGGGGACTACCTCTGGCACAAGGATGAGGCCCTGGTCCTCGAGACCCATGCCGCCATGAAGGACCAGGACTATGCCAACCAGAGAAGGTTGCACTACTTCCACTGGCGTGGCGACGCCGCCCGCGGCGTCGCCGTGGCCGAAAAACTGACCTCCGTCCCCGGCTATGCCAAGGACGCCTGGTGGCGAATGGCCGAGCTGCTCGAACGGTCCTACGAGTGGGACAAGGCGCTCACCGCGTTCCAGCATTCCGACAACCCGCCGGAGAGCCTTTTCCACATCGCCGACTGCTATGTCCGTTTGGGAAAGGTCACCAGCGCCATCGAGCAGCTTCAGGAGGTCGAGAAATTCTTCCAGCCCCGCGCGTCCGAGGCCGCGCTCAAGATCGCCGAGGTCTACAACCAGGCGGGCATGGCCCGTGAGCGCATCGCCAGTCTCCGCGGCGTCATGAAAAAATATCCCGGCAGCAGCCACTCGAACTCCGCCCATGAGCAGCTCGAAGCCCTCGGCGTCCGCATCGGCGGAGGCGAGGATGCCCATTAGCAGGAAAGGGCGGAGTCCCGCGGGGACTCCGCCCTTTCCTGAGCTTCAGAATTCACGGGAAAATCCATCCGAGGTTCTTAAGAGCAAGGCCACATGAAAGAGAAACCCTTTGCGACGCGCGTGGGGGTGCTTCTTCTCCCCGTCCTGCTCGCTTGCAGTCTCATGCCAGCCTCCGTGCAGGCGGCTCGCAAGGCCAGGGAGAGGGTCAAGGAAAAGACGGAAGGCGACTTCGCGGCCGGCCGGCTGCTTCAAAAGGCCCAGGACCTCCTGGCGGCGAAGGAGTACGAGCGCGGGGTCAAGATGCTCCAGACCCTGATCGAGCAATACCCCGAAAGCCTCATCCGCTACAAGGCCTTCCTGGCCCTCGGCAAGCATTTCCTCGAGGTCCACAACCAGGAGGAGGCCGTCCGTTCCCTCGGCAAGCTCAAGGAGCTGAAGAAACCGAACGAGGAGATGGACGAGGAGCAGCAGGAGCTTTACGTGGAGAGCCTCTATCTCACCGGCATCGCCTATTTCCAGTCCCGGCAGTACAACGCCGCCTTCCCGGTCCTGCGCCAGATCACGCGGGACTATCCCAACACGGTCTGGGCGAACCAGGCCTACTACTACATCGGCATGTGCCACTTCTCCCAGGAGAACTGGAACAAGGCCATCGAGGCCCTTTCGCTGGTCGGGACCTTCGTGGACGCCTCGAGCCCCTCGGTTCGGTACGTCGAGGCGGGCCGAAGGTTTTACCTCAAGATCGAGGACGGCGACCTCCCCGTGCTCACCGCCCTCGGCGGCAAGGTCCGGGCCGACCTGGAGACCCGCAGCGGGGACAAAGAGTCCGTTCTCTGTGTGCCTCTCTCCGGCAAGGGCGACATCTACATCGGGTCCGTCCCCACGGAGGTCGGCGTCGCGAAGCCCGGGGATCAGACGCTTCAGGTCCTCTCGGACGATGCCATCACGACGACGTATACCGATGAAAACACGGTGCGCGGGGAGAGAAACATCCAGCGTTCCTACGTCGCCGAGGTGGTCTCCTCCGGTACCTTGGGCTTCACCCTCGGCACGTTCGAGTCCTCCGCCAGCGCCGCCTTCCTGGGCCAGCCGCTTTATCTCCTGGTGTCCGACGCCGATCGGGATACTTCCCCCGAGGCCGAAACGGTCAAGGTGAAGGTCTTTTCCCGTTACGCCGTCGTCCAGGCCGAGGAGGGCGAGGCCGATGCGCCCCGCGGCATCGACGTCGAAAAGCTGCTCCGCAAGGAGAAAGATAAGGATGAAGAGCAGTTCAAGGTCCGAGATGAAGTCACCATCGAGCTGAGGGAGCTGGGCGACGCGCCAGTCCACACCGGCATGTTCGGCGGCCGCGTCCTCGTCCAGGGCGTGGCCGAGGAGGTGGCTGGCGACAAGTCCGACAGCGTCCTCTCCTCGGCCCTCAACGATGAGGTGGTGGCGAGTTATATCGATTCGCGGCATCTCGGCGGGAGCTACGCTCGGGAGGTCCTGGCCCGGACGAGCGTCGCCGGCGAGATCGACGCCCGGCCCCGCGCCACGCAGAACATCGTCTTCGACGAGACCATCAAGGCCCGCAAAAATTTGGTGGAGGCCGCAGCCTACCTCGAGCTGGGCCGCATCTTCCGCAGCATGGGACTCCTCCAGGGCGCCCGCGAGCGATGCAATCAGGGCCTCCAAAACGTCGAGCCGGTCATCCGCACCGAAGTGCCCATCCCGGCCGACCTCAAGGAGCGGTCGTTCCAGCTCAAGTGGGAGCTGCAACTCGCCATGGGCGAATATGCCGCGGCCATCGCTACGTGCCAGTTTTTCAACCGGCTCTACCCGGACTCTCCTCTGGTCGACCACGCTCTGATGGAGATCGGCAACGCCCATCTCGAGAAGAAGAATTTTGCCGACGCGATCGGCGTCTTCCGCCAGATTCTCCAGCTCCCGGCCTCACAGGTGAAGGCGGAGGCCCAGTTCCGGATCGCCCAGGCGCTCGAGTCGGACGAGGCGGCCCCCGCCGCCGCCCTGGCCAAGGCCATCCCCGAGTACCAGGCCTGCGCGGAACGCTTTCCGGACAGCGAATTCGCCGGCCCCTCGCTCGCGAAGCTGATCGACTACCACGTGGCCACGAAGGATTACGGGCAGGCCAACGCCCTCCTCGAGCAGATTGCCCAGGACTATCCTGACGCCAGGTTCATGGACAACATGCTGATCAAGTGGGTGATCGTCGCCTATTCCATGGGCGATGTCGCCAAGGCGAAAGATAAATGTTCCCAGCTCCTGTTCGAGTACCCTTCGAGCCCGCACGCCGCCAAGGCCAAAACCATTCTTCCCAAGATTGAAGAAAAAGTGAGGAAGGCTTCGCCCTCCACCAAGGCCGTCGATGAGGGCAACTAGAAACTTGGTCTTCGCTATCTCGCGCGCGTTGGGACCGGAATTCGGGATCGAGGGAGTTTTCCTGCTGTGAGAGGCTTCGTCCGTGCCGTCGCTGTTCACTTATTGTGAAAAAATGGGTTGTCTGGTTGTTTCTCAGCCATGACGCGAAATCATTCGAAACCCGCGGAGACAGCGCATGCATCAGTCCCAGGATTCCAATAGCCGTGCCAGTCTCCTGCCATCTCTTTCGCTCTTCTGTGGGAAGGCGTCACGCCCGACGCGCCGCGCTCATCGGATCGCCGTCCTCCTCCTCCTACAGATGACCCTGGCCCCGGGCCCCGTACGGGCCGAGCCGCCGGCCAAGCCCGAGGAGATTTTCGAGTCCCTCCTCCAAAAGGTCCAGAAGGCCCAGGTGGGCGGAGCATCCGAGGAAGAGGCGAAGCAGCTCCTCAGCTTGAGCCGGGACCTCGGCCGCATCTTGCCGGCCTCGAGCGCCATACGAAATTACCTGAAGGCCAATAGCAGCCCTTCTCCTTCCCTCCTCCTCAAGGCCGCGGAGCATGCCCGGCTCGCTGGCGACTTCCGAACCGCGGTGACGCGCTACAAGGCCTACCTGAGCAAGGCCGCGCCCGGCGAGGAGGCCTCCCTGGCCGCCGCGGCGCTCTACACCGTCCAGGTCGATTTCCTCGGCGATGCCGACGACGCCTACCAGTTCATGTCCCTCCACGGCGAGAAGTTCCGCCAGACCGTCCTCGCCCGCAAGTTCGACGAATGGTATCTCTCGACCGCCAGGAGCAGGAAACAGCTCGGGCTGATGGCCCGGCGGCTTCTCCTCATCCTCCAGGAAAAGATGCCCCTCGAGATGGAAAAGCTCTACTTCTGGTGGCATCTCGATGGCCTCCTCGAGGATATCCGATGGACCCAGCAGGACCTGGCTACCAAGGCCGAGGCCCTGCCGTACCTGCGGGAGATGCTTCCCCTGCTCCGGGACCCCGGGAAAAGCCTGGCCGCCACTTTCTACGTCAAGCACCTCGAATTCATGGCTTCCGCACCGGGCAAGAAGCAGGAGGACCTGGACAAAGACTTCGAATCCGTCCTCGCCGCGGCCAGGGCATTCTTCGACAACGCCCCCCATCTCGGCACTCTCGATAACATCATGTACGTCTTCTACGCCAACGACTGGAACGTGTTCAACCGCCAGCTCGGGCAGAAGCAGGCCTTCTTCCTGGCCGCGCTGGAAAAGCTTCCCCTTCCCGACCGCGTCTGGTTTTTCAACAACCGCAGGCACTGCCTTCAAGAGTGGGGCTGGTGGCAGCTCTCGGGCAAGCAACCCGAATACGTTCCGCACTTCGGGGACCTTTACGCCAACTGGCCGGACAATTACCCGGACAACTGGGAAAACCTGAGGAAGCACGCGGCCGCCCTCGAAAATCACAACCACCGCTACGCCCTGATCGTGAAATCCCTGGCCGCCGGAAACGACCTCAACGGCTGCGTGGATGTCCTGGTCCAGCGCCATGCGTGGCAACTCAATTTCGGCGACCCTTACGAGCTTCTCACCCGGCCCCTCTGGTCCATCTACCGGCGTCTGCCTCGGCCCGATGGGCAGCCGCTGCCCGGCGACTCACTGGCTCGCGCCGTGCTCCACCTCGGCAACACCACCGCCGTCCAATCGCCCATCGCCCTCTTCGACCTCGCCGCGGTGAAGGACTTCATCCTCCAGGCCTGGCGCTACGGCGGAGACCACCCGAACGACAAGTCGAGGGTCGCTGCCGCCTGCCGCACCCTCGACTGGGTCCCCTATACCGCCGAGGAGCGGCAGAACCTGTTCGGCCCCGTCCTCGAAGAATTCAAGACCTGGTCGAAAAAACTCCAGGATTCGGCCGCTGCCAAGGCCGATTTCGAGGCCAAGAGCGCTGCGGCCACAAAGGCCGAGGAGAAGCGCGTCGAGGCCCTCAAGAGCCAGAGCGACAGCAACGCCCTCGCCGAGGCGGGCAAACTGGCCTCGGAGGCCGCCAGGGCCGCCTCTGAGGCCAAGACCCGGTTCGAACAGCTCGGGAACGTCACCGACGCCGAACTCGCCCAGATCAAGCCTCTTGAAGAAGTCCTGAACCCGATGCTTGACCCGAAGCATTTCGACTTGGCGAAATCGCCTAATCCTCTGTGCCAGAACCTCGCCGCCGCCGTTATCGCTTTGAGAGAGAAAAATCTCGAAAATTATCTGAAATGCGCCCGAGACGCATATCATCTCGTAAAAAATTATCCTGCACAGAAAACTCCGTTCGGATACGCCTCCCTCCGGTTCATCCTGGCCAACCGATTCGACCTTTTCGACACCTTCGATTTCCAGGTCGAGATTCTTGCCGACCAGCTCAACCTGGGCCGTCCCGAGGAGTCCCTTGCCGGGACCGTCTTCGACTCCCTCTGCTCCGGGCGTCCGAACTGGCACTCTTACGCACCCGCCACCGACGAGCCGAAGATGAAGAAGCTGAACGATCTTTTCGCGGCGGCCCTGCGCAACCTCCTCGCCAAGGGGCAGTTCTCCCCCTCCCTGTTCTACTGGCTGCGGTACACCCGCAACGGCAATGGCTGGGACCACCGGCATGACTGGAACGTGGACGTCATGGAAAGAATGATCCAGGAAAAGACCCTTTTCACGCACAACTACAAGCCGGTGTGGGGCGAGCGTTCGATGACTCGGAACATCATGCAGCTGGTCACGAACGAGTTCCACGGCCTCCATGGCAGCGGCCGATTCAGCATCTACACGTATTTCGCGGACATGTTCATCGAGGAGGCGGGGCGCACGGGCGATCTCGACTACACCTACTGGGACTGGGGCTACCAGGGCTACGGCGAGCAGATCAAGGTCATCGATTATGCCTCGAAGCTCCTCCAGACCAAGGACACCGTCGACACCGGCAAGCCTTTCGGCGTGAACTTCTGGAACTGGTCGGACCGCTGCTACATCGCCGGGGGGCAGCGCCAGCCCCTTCTGGACAAGTTGGAGGCTCTCTACGGCAAGACGCGTTTCGACGGGGACGCCATGGGCGGCGGCTACTTCAAGGCCAACGATCTCGGCCTCGGCAACCCGGAAAACCGGAAAGAATTCTTCCGCCGGCTCAACCTTTTCCTCGAACGCGCCCGCACGCAGCCGGTGCGCCACGCCATCCCCAGCCTCTACCACCTCTCCCAGATTGGAGATCCCAAGAGCTTCACCACGGAGGAGCTTCAGATTCTGGCCCGGGCTTTCGAGGATGCCACGGACACCTGGGGCGGCCGGCGGGATTGGCACGTGAATAGCCGGCTCTGCTACGAGCCGGTCATCCTTCTCTTTCAGGACGCTCTGCTCGCCAAGGGTCAGGACCAGACCTTTTGCCGGCTGGTCCCCACGATCTGGAAAATGGTCCGCGAGCTCGTTTCGCAGAACAACGACCCGCGCTACTACCGCAAGATGGCCGAGGTGAGCGGCCGGCTGATCGACGAGCGCAAGTACGATCTGGCCGCCGTGTACAGCTCGAAGGGGCTCGACATGATAGGAGGCGGCCTGCCTGAAGAGGTCCGGACCGCCCTCACCGCCGCCCGCACGAAGTCCCTTTCCAGCATCGGATGGGTCATCCCAGTCCCCCGCACCGATCCGCTCTACCCGCTTTACGAGGCGCAAATCGCCTACCTTTCCGGGAACGTGCAGAAGGCCTGGAATCTCTATCTGGACCATGCGGGCGGTGTGCTCCGGGCCTTTCGGGACCTCGATTCGGAATTCATTCTCTGGCTCATCGACAAGAACACGGAGGTGATGAGGTTCGAGGCCGCGGAGGCCCTGTCCCGCGCCATGATGCAATGGATCGACGGCAACCCGGGCGCCTTCGACAGCGAGACGTTGGCGCGCCTCTTGGTTTCGTACGCCGGCATCGCCCTCGCGCGCAAGGAATATCCCCGCGCCCGGGCGCAGTTCGGGCGCGTGATCGCCGCCCGCGAGTTCGAGGCCACCCGGGCCAAGATCGACGCCGAGCTGCGCATTGCCGAGGTGGACCGATTGACCAAGAACTACGACCGCGCCGTGCAGTCCCTCGAGAAGCTCGCTCGACACCGCGACAAGAACGTGCAGAAAGAGAGCTTTTACCAGCTTGCCCTGGTCAAGTTCGATCAGGAGGAATTTGTCGAAGCGGGCGAGCTTCTCGAGCGCGTCTTCGTGATCGATCCGGAGCACTCCGACGCCCGCATCCTGCAAGGCAAAATCTTCCTCAAGCGCAAGAAACTGGTCGAAGCCACCGAGATCGACCTCGGCATCGCCACCCGCCAGAAAATCCTTGTGCCCGGGACCGCGCTGAAGATCAAGCTCGAGGACCGCAACCTCTCGATCGTCGGGCGGTCCACCAACATCGAAGTGCGGGCCTGGACCGAGTCGGGCGACGAGGAGTTCTTCAACCTGCTCCCGTTCGGCGACTCGAAGACCAAGTTCGAAGGCCACATCCAGACGCAACTCGCACCGCTGGCCAAGGGAGACCACATCCTGCAGCTTCTCGGCGACGACAAGATTCACTACGACTTCTCCGAGAAGTTCAAGGAGGCCCAGCACGTCGCCGCGAGCGAGGCCGTCACCCTTTCCGTCGCCACCGACGCGGAGTTCCAGGCCTCCTCCGGAAAAATTCTGACCAGGAAGGAGCTGGAGGACCTCGCCTTCGAGCGTCTCGCCCGCGCGCACGCGAAGGACGCCGATGCGAAATCGCCCGCCCTGAGCACCCTCCGGTCCAGCCACGAGGTCAGGCCCGGGAACAGCATCTACGCGCGGGTCACGGACCCGGACCGCAGCGTGTCCGCGGACCGCGACGCCGTCGCGATCAGCGTCGCCACCTCGAGCGGCGACGCCATCGCCGGGATCGAGCTGCGGGAGACCGAGCCGTATTCCGGCATCTTCCAGGGCGTCATCCCCACCGCTTCCGCTCAGGCCACCGCCTACGCCTCGGACTCCGAGGAGGGACGCTTGCCCAACTTCGTCATCTCCGCCGCCGATTACCCCGCCTGGGTCGGCGAGCCCAACAACCAGCGGCCCAAGACCTTCTCCGTCGACCTCAACGACAACGTCCTCCTCGGCCCGATGAAGATTCTGGCCGACGTGCCCGGCCGGAAGCTCAAGGAATTCTACGTCCTGACCTCCCTGAACGGACGGGACTTCACGACGGTCGCCTCCTGGCCCGCCGAGTGGAAGCCCTGGGACGGCAGCCTCCAGTGCGAGCTGGTCAAGGCGCCCGGAGAGCCTCAGAAAAACTGGGACGATTACCTCCGAATGGGCCGGTTTCGCCTCCTGGCCCCGCTGCTGACCCTTCCCGCCAAGGCTCTTTCCGCCGATTTCGACGCCAACGTGTGGGGCCAGCGCGAGGCCCTTCGGATCGAAGAGCACGGATGGTATCTCGCTCATTTCCGCGGCGCCTTCTTCCTCCCCGAAAAACGCGTCCGCACCTTCCAGCTCGACCCGAAAGGCCGCCTGGAGAATATCCGTTACAGCTTCACCCTGGATGGGCAGCCCGGCGGGGACTCCACGGACCCCTTGCGCATCTCGAGACCGCTCAAGAAGGGCGTCCACGTCCTCGAAGCCTTTCTTCACGCTTATCGGTACTCGAACAATCCCTCCTTCCAGGTCCTTATGGACGTCGAGCAGCCGCCCTACATGGCGGCCTGCCCAGCGGACCTCTTCGATGTCGAGAAGTACCCGGAGATCCGCAAGGCCTTCTCCCAGGCCGCCGCCGCAATCACCGCCAGCCAGGATGCCTCTGCCTTCGACCTCGTCTTCCCGCCCGGGACCCGCGCCCGCATCGTTCGCCTCCTCCTGGCCGACTTCGAGACCGACGCACCCGCCCTCCGCAGGCTGCAACTCGCCGATGCCTCCGGCAAGCCGCTTCTGCCCACCAGCCAGGATTTCGCCGAGTTGATGAAGAACGCGACCCTGGAGCTGGTGCCCGGCGACCGCATCAGCATGAGCTACACGGACCCGAAGTACATCACCAAGGGCAAGGACATCCACGAGGCCTTCATGGACGTCACCTACAACAATGGCACGCTCAGCGCCTGCCTCGTCGAATACGCCCTCGCCGGCGGCAGCACGCACCAGGCCAGCTACGTCCCGCTCCGACGCTTCAAGACCGGCGAGGCGGTCACGATCTTCGTGCGCGACCCGGACGGCGACGGTTCCGAGAAGCTCGACACCCTCGACTTCACGGTGAGAACGTCCGATACCCAGCCCATCACCTTGAAGGCCCTCGAGACCGAGCCGCACTCCGGAGTCTTCGTCGGGAAGATTTTTCCCATCGAAGGCAAGCCGGAACGGCCCAGTGAGATCACCGTCAAGCCTGGCGATGAGATCAACATCGGGTACTTCGACCGGGAGAACACGGACTACGGCATCCCCTGGGAACGGCAGTCCGCCATCGAGCAGGCCTTTTACAAGACGCCGGAGCTGCGGGTCTACGAGGTCGCTTCCCAGGAGGCCTCCCATGAACAGGCCGGTCAAAAGTCCGGAGGAGTCGGAACGGCGGGTGGTCAGAAAGCGGGTCCGACCGATGCGGAGGCGGGGAAGGCGGCGGGTCAGGATGCCGGGCTGCCGGCCGGCGAGGCCGTGGCCGCGTCGGAAGCGCCTCCGGCCCGCAGCCTCGTGGTGACCCGGCCCGCCAGGCCCGACCCATCCCACCTGGGCTCTGTCTTCCTGGACGGGCCCATCCTCGTGGAGGTCCTGTGGCCCACCATCGCTCTCTCCGCCACCAGCTCGACGACGCTTTACGCCCAGACCTCTTCGGGAAGAAAGCTGCAAGAAGAGACGTCTGCTGAGGCCTTCGACATCCGGGTCCCCGGCACGATCAGGCTGACCGCGTCGCCCGGCGATGCCGCCGTGGGAAAGACCCCGCTCGGCTATCAGGACATCATCTTCCGGGGGGATCCGGAGGCCTCGGACGCGCTGACCGATGGCCGGTTCGTCTTCACCATCCCCGTCCAGCTCGGTGAGGTGCCTGAGAAATCGCTCGCCGTCGAGGAAGATGCACCCGCCCTCCCGGACCCGGCCGCCCAGAAGGACAGCGTCCTTCGAGTCAAGGGGGACGACGAGATTCATGTCGGCTTCCGATATACGGACGACAAAGGCGCCTCCGCCTGGCTGGTCCAGAGCCTCCGGCTGCGGAGCGAGCCCTTCTTCGCCGTGCTGGACCGCAAGTTCGAGAAGGAGGTCAGTGAAATCTATGTGGGCGAGCATCTCTATTTCCAGGTGACGGACAAGGCCCGCGACGTCAGCCGGGAGCGCGACCAGGTCTCCATCGATCTGGAGACTACCTCGGGGAAAACGCTTTCCCTGGTCCTCAAGGAAACCTTCGAACATACGGGCGTGTTCCAAGGCCTCATCCCTTGCCTGTATGCCGAGGTCGGCTTCGAGGCGCGCCCGGCCGAGTTCCTCCCCTGCCTCTATGGCGACACGATCACCGCGACTTACCGCCCCGATGAGAACGCCAAGCCCCTTGCCCGCCGCATCGTCGTCCAGAAGGGCTCCGACGGCTCGGTCCTCTCCTTCACCAAGCGCTTCAACGACGCCGCCATCGGCATCCAGACCCAATTCACCGTGGCCGAGGCCTACTTCGAACTGGCGAAGAAGCACCGGGCCCTCAATGAGGAAGCGCTGGCCCGCCGCGAGATTTCGCAAGGCAAGAAGCTCCTCGAAGAGGCCATTCGGGACTTTCCCGACACCGAGGCCAGGGCCCAGGCGGACTATCTGCTGGCGAATCTCTCGCTCGAGTTCGCCGCCGATTCCAAGAACGAGGAGGCGCAGCGCCGCTACTTCATGGAGGCGGTCACCCGCTTCAGCGACCTCGTCGCCTCGTATCCGGACAGCCCTTACGCGGCCAAGTCCCAGTTCAAGAAGGCGCTCACCCTGGAAAAGATGGGGCAGATGGACCTCGCCTGCGAGGAATACGTCAAGCTCTCCTACCGCTACCCGGAGAACGAGCTGGTGGCCGAGACCATCGCCCGTCTCGGGCAGTATTTCTGGACCAAGGGGAAGGGCCTCAAGCAGGACGCGGAGGCCCGGGAGAATCCCCTGGAACGCGACAAAATCCTGCTCCAGGCCCGGCAGATGTACGAGACCGCGGCAGAGGTGTTCGGCCGCCTCGCGGCCCGCTTCCCCAACCACCAGCTCGCCGGCAAGACCACCGTCCTCTCCGCCCAGGCCTACATGATGACCGAGGACTTCGCCCGGGCCGCCAAGGTCTTCAAAAAGGCCATCAAGCAGTTCGAAGACGAGAAGGACGTCGTCGCCGAGGCCATGTACTGGTGCGGCGACTGCTTCATGAAGCAAAAAAATTTCACGGAGGCTTACCGCCTCTTCAAGAAGCTCACCTGGGACTACCCCGAGAGCAAGTGGGCCAAGTTCGCCCGTGGCCAGCTCTCGAGTCAGACCCTTCTCAGCGTCGAGGAAAGCGCCCTTGCCCATGAGTCCGAATAGCCAGACCCCTCCGGCTGTGCCCCCGGCTTGCTCGGCCGACGAGGCCACGGCCGCCAGGCTTCAAAGGACCCTCGAGTTGCAACGGACCCGTATCCGGCTGCTCGAAGAAGAAAACGCCTCGCTCGCCGCGCGGCTGCGGGAACAGGGCATCCCCGTTCGCACCAGCTCGGCCATCGCCAACGAGCTGCCCGCCCCGAGGGAGAATCCGACCCAGCGGGACGCAGCCCTGGCAAACCTGGAAACCGCGGAGCGCCAGCTCGCCGAGGAGCTGCTCGGGTCCCATCCCATCTTCCTCTTCTTTCGGACCGAGACCCGGGCCGACGTGGGCCGCTGGTTCTCCCGTGGGCGCGTCGCCGCCGCCGCCACGGACCGCGATCTCGTGCTCTTCGCAGCAGGCCCCAGGCCTTACGCTGAAGCGATCCCCTTCACCAACCTCCATCGCAGCCTCTACAACCACGTCACCGGCGAATTGATCCTCGCGCCCGCACGGGAAGTGCGCCTGACCCGTATCCAGATTTCGCCCGCAGACGGCTACCAATTGCTCGCCCAGATTTACCAGGAGCCCTCGAACCATGCTTGAAACCATCATCCTTGGCGGGTCCATGATGATCCCGCTCATGATCGAAAGCGTGCTCACCCTGGCCGTGCTTCTCGATCGCGTCTGCGCCTTCTTTACCAATAGCCGGATCGATGTCCGCGCCCTCAGGGCCGAGGTCCTCACGCTGCTCGGCCAAGGCCGTCTCGAGGACGCCATGGTCCTGTGTCAAAACACCCCGGGCCCCGTCTCCGCCGTCCTTCTCGTGGGATTGCAGACCTACGCCAAGCTCAAGGCCACCAACGCATCGCCCGAGACCATCCGGATGGTCGTGGGCAAGGGCATGGAGGACTTCTCCGTGCATGCCATGAGCGCCGTCGAGAAACGCCTCAACATCCTCTCGACCGTGGGCAATTCCGCTCCGCTCTTCGGCATGACCGGCACGGTCACCGGCATGATCACCTCCTTCAACGCTTTGGCCTCCGCCGGCGCGCTCGATGCCGGCCTCGTCGCCGCCGGCATCTCGGAGGCCCTGATCACCACCGCCGCAGGCCTCCTGATCGCCATGGCCGCCGTCATCCCCTTCAATATCTTCACCTCCCTGTCGGACACCATCGCCCTCGAAATCGAGGAAGCCTCCACGGAATTGGTGGATGCCTTGACCACGGCGAAAACCTAGTACTGCGGAACGGGAAGTGCTGGGGGAATCCCGTTCCGACGTACTTGGGGAGGACGGGACGACGCGACGACGGGTGCCGTCCGTCGTCGACCTGACACCTGACACCTGACACCTGACACCTGACACCTGACACCTGACACCTCTCCCATGCCTGCCAAGAATCGAAAACAACGTCCCAGCGCCGGCTACATCCCGGTCGATTCCTTCTCCGACCTGGCCTTCCTGCTGATCATTTTTTTCATCCTCGTGACGAGCCTGCAGAAGCAGTCCGGCTTCGTCACCGATATTCCCTCGGGCCAGAAGTCCGAGGCCCAGCCTGAAAAGACCACGTCCATCACCATCCGGGACGACCGCATCTCCCTGAACGACCAGTTCCTTGACGTGTTCCAGCTCCGGGCCAAGCTCCAGGAGATGAACCTGCCTGCCCGCAAGGCCCAGGAAGAGAAGATCGTGCTTCTCGAAGCGGTGGGTGGCGTGCATTATCAGACCTATTTCGAGGTGATGGCCGCCATCAGCTCGGCAGGCGGCGTCATCGCCATTGTCAAAGAAGACCAGGGGCCGAAGAAATGAAGCCCAGACGCCGCCGGAACGCCGTGAATGTCCCTGTAGCCAGCATGGGCGACATCGCCTTCCTGCTCATCATTTTCTTCATGGTATGCAGCAATTTCATCAAGGAATCGTCCATTCGGCTGCAGCCCCCCCGGGCAGCGGACCTCCGCGCTCTCAAGGAGACCCCAGTCACCGTTTCGATCAGCGCCGAGGGCGAGATTTTCCTTCAGGGGCAGCGCGTTCCCGACGCCCAGGCCATCGAGTGGGGCGTTGCCGCCCTGATCAAAGACAAGGCCACGCCCGAGGGCCGCACGGTCGTCTTCAAGTGCGACCAGAAGATGGGCAAGGAGGTCTTCGAGCCCGTCCTGGACTCCATCGCCAAGGCCGGCGCGCTCGTCGCCGCCATGGGAGAAGAAACCCAGTAATGAAATTCGCTGCGCCCTCCCGGCTACGCGGATTTCAGAAAGGAACACCTATGCCAAACCCTGTCCTGTCGAGTCCCACATGTGCGCCGGAAAGGCTCCTCATCGGGTTCAGCAGAAGCCGCGTCGCGGCTTGTCTTGGCCTGGCCCTGCTCCTGCACGTTCTGGTCATCGGTGGCACTTCTTCGGCCTACATCCGTGACCGTTGGATCGATCCCGAGGGCGCCTTGGAGCGCAAGCGTCAGGCCGAGGCGGCCCGCAAGGCCGCGCTCAAGAAGGCCGCGGGACCGGAAACGACGGCCAAGCCCGGCCCCGCCTCACCTGGCCCGGAAAGCGCTTCGACCACCATCAGGCCAGACGAAGCCTCCGTTCCTGTCCCTGCCGGTCCCCAGGCATCAACGGCTGCCGCCAAGCAGCCGGAAAATGCCGGCGACAAGACCGATGCCCAACTCCTGGAGGAAAAGAAGAATGCGCCCGTCGTCAAGCGGATCACCGAGGCCGCAAAGCCGGAAGAGATTCCCCGGAATCCCGACGATCTCGGCATTTCCATCGAGGAGACCAATGGTCATTAGAAAATGATGCGGGAAGGGATTCCCGCGCAAGGAGCGGGGAGCAAGGAGCGAGGAGCCAGAAGCAACCAGAAGTTTCCGGGCAGCCGGTCGTCGTGTCACCCAGTCATTCCCACACTCCTTCACTTTGTTCTCTTCTTCCCGCTACCCGCTTCTCCCTTGTCCCCTTGTCCATCTTCCATCTTCCATCTTCCATCTTCCATCTTCCATCTTCCTCTTGTCTTTTGGGGCCCTAGTCCGCTGGTCCCCTAGTCCCCTAGTCCGCTGGTCCCTCGTCCATGTCCGTCCGCGTTTCTCGGTCCCAGCTCCTCGTACTTCTTCTGACCGCGCCTCCAGGCCTCCTGGCCGCGTTCCTCGCGCGATACACCATACTTCTGCCCCTGGATTACGGTAGCTTGCTGGAGAGGGACCCGATCGCCCAGCATCTCTTCGGCGCCGAAGGTGTCCATGGCCTCATCCATACCCTCTCCGTCTCCGCGGCCGTTTCCGCCTGTTTCCTCCTCGCCGCCTGCATCCTGGGCCTGCGCCGATCCCTCGCCTGCCTGTCACTCCTCCGGACCGCCTATGTCTTGACTTATTTCCTGACGCTTCTTTATGCCTACGCGGTGTTCCGCATCACCGGTCTGCTCTTCGCCCATGAGATCAAGCTGGAGGGGGCGGCCCTCGATCCTGTTCGTCTCTTCTTTCTCCGATACCGTTATCTCGCTCCTGCGGCGGTGGTCGCCGCCTTCTTCGCCCTCCTGCACCTGCTCAGTTGGCGGCGGGCCGTGCTCAACCTTTACCGCCACGAACATGAAGAAAGCCCTGCCACGGGCGATGCCGTGGTCGAAAACCTCCGCCTCCACGGTCCCGACCCCCAATACCGGAAAAGCGTCTATGCCAGTGCCCTTTCCCATCTCCTCGTCCTTGTCATCATCCCCTGGCTGCTCCAGTTCTACGGGTGCGTCGAGCCCTACCGGGTGCCCAAGGGAAGCGGCAACCCCGTGGTCGCCCTGGTTCAGATCGTCAAGCCCAAGCCGAAGAAGAAGAAGCGGTACATCCTCAACCCCAACTCGGCGATTTACTTTCACACGCCGGACCTCGACGACTCCGAAGTTTTCAAGCAAGTGGACGAGGTGACGCAGCTCACCTACAAGGCCGATCCGAACGCCCGTGCGGGCAAGATGGGCACCGGGGGCGGCAAGACCGGCGGCTGGCCCGAGGGCATGGAAAACCACAAGGTTCGCTTCATTCGCCTCCAGTACTCCGGGGAGAACTGGGACGACGGCATGAACGTGGCCGTCCGGGCCGACGTCAATTTCCTCGAAGAATTCAAGAAGCTTACCGGCTTCAACGTCGCCACTTACTCCGAAGCCCACCCCATCCACCTCCTCAGAAAGTATCCCAAGGGATTCGCACCCCCCTTCGTCTACCTGACCGGATCGGGCTCGATCAACGTCAGCGACAACGATGTCCGGGTCCTCCGGGACTATCTCCTGGACGGCGGGCTGCTCTTCGCCGATTGCGGCGGGCCGGCCTGGGACTGGCACTTCCGCAACCTGGCCCAGCGGCTTTTCCCCGACAAGGGCCTCATCATGATCTCCGATGACGATCCGATCTTCCAGATGCCCTACACGTTTCCCAACGGGGCGCCGCCTCTCTGGCATCACGGCGGCTGGCGCGCCCTCGGCGTCAAGCACCAGGGCCGCTGGGTCATCTTCTATCATCCGGGCGACATCAACGATGCCTGGAAGACCGGCAATTCGGGGATCGACCCTCGCCTCGCCCGGGGCGCCTTCCAGATGGGCGTCAATATCGTCTATTACGCCTTCACCCATTACCTCGAGGCGACCAGCAAGTACCGCAAATGAATGCCTTGAACCCGGAACGCCTGATCCTCTACTTCGGTGGGATCGGAATCCTCTCCATGCTCTGCTGGCTGGCCGCCGCACTCCTGCTCGCGGGTTACGCCTTCAGCCGGATTCGGACCCGACGCTACGTTCTTGCCTTTGTCCTTTCCGTGATCGGCCTCGCACTCGCGCTGCTCAATTCCCGGAACGTCAGCGCCATCCGTGTGGACCGTTCCAAGGAACTCGAGGAAGCGAGAAAGGAACAGCTTCGCCTGCGGGAAGAGGAGCGGGAGCAGATGCGGCGCGACGAGCAGAGCGCCCGGTCACAGATTCGCTTCGCCGAGGAACGGCCCGAAGAGGCTCTGGACACGGCCGGCAGGAGTCCGGACCGGCAGGGCCAGGATGCCGAGTCGAATCCCTATGAAGAAGCTGCGCGGGAAGGCTCAGGCCGCCCCGAAGGCGGTGTGGAAGATGCTGGATACGTCTACCGGAGGGAGGGGAAGAAACAGCGAGCGGAGGGCAAGAAGCGCTCCCTCGAGGAGTTGCGGACCTCTGTGGCCCGGGAAGAAGCCGCCGCGGGAAGACTTCTCCCGGAGGAGGACGTGATCCGGGCGAATGTGGCGGACCGATGGAATCTTTTCTTCGCCCGGACGGTCCTCTCTCTGGCCGTGCTTCTGGTCCTCTTCGATTACCTCAGCCGCTTCAACCAGACCTTTCGTGTCCTGTTCCCGTTGCCGATCGGCGGCCGGACCATGGACCGCCTCCTCCCCAAGACTCGCTCCGTGCTGGCGCGCCGGCCGGCGTCACAGGACGTCGCCCGTTATCTCCGGACCGTGGTCCGGAAAGGTGAAACCTTCATTTACTTCGGCCCCGAGGACCCGCTGTCGGAAGTCCGGATCGTCCGCCTCGGCATCGGTGCAGGACGAAGAAAGACATCGCTTTCCTTGAATAAAATCTGCTACGACGAAGCCCATCCACCGGCCAGCACCGGGTTCGTCTTCGAGTCCGCTTGGTTCGACCGTTGCGCCTTCTGTGTGGTCAGCGATGACCTTGCCCGCCGATTGCTCACGGACCTCCAGCAATTCCTCCAGGCCCGCCTGGCCACCAGGGCCTGGGCGCGCAAGACGGTCCACGTCGTCTGGGACATTCCGGCCCCCTTCGATCCGAACGTCCTACAAACCCTGATCTTCCTCTGCCGGGAAACCGGCTTCAAGCTGGTGGTGTTCGCAACCTATCGGGCTGAGGAGGGACTTCAGGCGGTCTTCGAAGAGGTCATCGTATAGTTATGCTCTGCCGCCAGACGAGTGATTCATGTAGCAGCAGCGCTTTCAGAGCGCTGGAGGTTTCGGCGGTCGGAGACCGCCGCCACGCGAAGCATTCATCGTGGCAGCGCTTTCAGAGCGCTGGAGGTTTCGGCGTGGCAGCGCTTTCTGAGCGCTGGAGGTTTCGGCGGTCGGAGACCGCCGCCACGCGAAGCATTCATCGTAGCAGCGCTCTCAGAGCGCTGAAGGTTTCATCGTGGCAGCGCTCTCCGAGCGCTGAGGGTTTCGGCGGTCGGAGACCGCCGCCACGCGAAGATTTTGGAGGCTAAAATGGTGAGACCTCATTACGCCGAAGCTCTTCTCATCGGTCTCCTCGTCCAGTGGGCCGCCCTTGCTTTCGCCGAGGAGGCCGAAGACATCGGAAGATTCCTGGATGAAAATCGTGAGAAGGCGGTCCAGGAAGCGTTGGTCTCCCTCAAGGCCGGGGGGGCCACCGACCAGTGGAACGCCTTCTGGTCGCTGACGGAGAAGGACGCGATGGGCGACCTCGTCGAGCCCTATTCCACCTGGCTGGCCGAGCACGGCCCGAACCTGTCTCGGGAGCAATGGGCCATCGCGGGCCTTGCCGCCGGCCGCCTCAAGGTGACGGCCGCCGGGCCACACCTCCTCCGCTGGCTTGAAGCCGCTCAGGACCCGCTCGCCCGTGAGGCCACCCTCTACGCCCTCGGCGAGCTGAGGGAGAAGCAGGCCCGGGCCGCCGTCCAAGCGCTCCTTCAGGACCCCTCCGAATGGGTCCGTTTTCTCGCCGCCGAGGCTCTCGAGAAGATCGACGGGAAATGGAAGCCGCCGAAGCCAACCTGGCCCGGCCTCCAGGGACTTCGCGTCCTCGTCGTCAGCCGGTCTCCCGAGCATGGCCTAGACGCCCGTGAACACGCCCTCTGGGCCAAGCTGCTCCGTGAGGCCTTCCAGGGCGCTTTCACCGGCTGCGCCGTGAAGTGGTTCTTCCCCGGCAGCGTCGGCGGATGGAATCTCGGGGGCGGCGTCGAGCAGGCGGCGGCCTTCTTCGATTTTCGTGACGACGGCCAGCCCAACCTCCATCTGTGCCTCTTCAACGGCCTCGTCGTCAACGAGACCAGCCCCTTCTTCCTCTGGCGCATGTTCCAATACGCACGCCGGGGCGGCCGCGTCATCCTCCACGGCGATTCCGTCTTTTATGGCCGTAACCAGCGGGAGCTGCTCGGCGTCACCATCACCGGCGGCGAGATTCTGGGCAAGGTCATCAACGTCTTCCCGTGGCATCGGGGACCCTGGGAATCCCTCCTCCAGGAAAATGCGGAAAACCGGCCCCTTTTCCCCTCCGTCGATGGCCTCACCGCAGGCTTCAAGAGCCTCTGGCTCGGTTACAAGCCCATCGAAAAGGGCGGATGTCTCCTCGTGACGCGTGAACGCGTCAGGCCCCTGGCCATCATTCGATCCGCCACCCAGAACCCCGGACGCGGAGGAGAGCTTCCCGTCCCGTTCCTGACCGAGGACGAGCCGACCGGCCTGGTCTTTTGGAAGCCGATATTCGAGGGGCTTGCGGCGGGACCTTCACTGCTCCCGGCGAGCATCGACTGGGCGGACGAGCCGCTCAAACTCCCGATGCCCCGGGCAGCATCGCCGTTCCGCCTGCAGCTCGCCGTCTCCTGGCGCTCCCTCGAAGGCGAGGTCTCCGCCCAAGTCACCCTCGCCGGACCTCGGGGCGACCTCGTTGCCAGCCATACCCGAAAGCTGGTCGGGAAGCCTGGGGATCGGGTCCGTGACGCCGTGGTTCTCCCGATCGATCCCCTGGCCGAGGCGGGAGATTACCGCCTCGCCTTCAGCGTATCTGCTCCCGGCGGGCAGACGCTTCATGCCTTCAGCCGAACCCTGTCCGTGCTCGGGCGATTCGATCTTGTTTTGAATGCCCCGCCGCTTCTGCCCTCCGAGGGAGAGGAGGTGGCGGTGCGATTCCATGTCCGGGACCACGGCCGCGGCGCGCTTCAGGGCGGCCGGCTGCGGCTGACCCTGGTGGACGAGGACTGGGAGGGTCCGCTGGTGACCTGGGAGCGCGAGTGGTCTGGCCCCGCTGACAAGGAGGGAATGGAGGAGTTTCGTGTTCCGGCCCCGAGATTGCCGCCGGGTCAATTTACCCTGCTCGGCCGCGTCGGCGACGCCGCAGGCCGCACGTTCGCTCAGGCCGAAACCCCCATCGCCCGGCAGGAATGGTTCGATTTCCACCGTGACTTCCTCTGGTCCCAATGGGGCAACATGAAAAAAGAAGAGCCCGAATTTCGGGCCATCGGACTCAATACCGCCTATCACTGGGGGTCGTGGGTCAGGTCCCGAGGCTACCCCTATGAATACGCCGTCACCAACCCGCCCTTCTACCCCCGAGGCGCCTGGCTCGGCGACTTCTACCTCGGCCGAGGCAGCGCCCAGCTCGAAGAGGACCGGCGGCAATGGCTTCGGCTCGGCGAGGAGTCCTCCCGGAACGCCCGCGCCGTGGCCAACAATTTCATCGAGGAGGTCGGTATCGGCGAGGACACCGGGGCCGCGAAACAGTACCTGATCTTCCTCCAATCCTTGTATCGCACGCTTTCACGGCTCAATGAACGCTTCAAGGCGAACATCGCGGCGTGGGACGAATTGCCTCTCGCACGCGCCCAGAGCCCCGACCTCTTCGGCGAGCACGATGTCTGGTTCGGCTACGACTTCTACGGCACCCTGATGCAGGTGCGCGCCCACTGGCTGCGCGAAATGAATCCTTACCTGAACCTCCAGCCCGGCATGGGCGCCGGAGGCTGGGGCGGCTCGTGGCTCGATTCCATGCACATGCGCGGATACGCCAAGGACCCCATGACCTTCTTTACCCTATTCCGGTCACGCCAGATGTCCTCTTACGGACGCCGGCCCTTCACCTGGCTCGTCGGCATGGAAGGCCAGAACCGATTCCCGCCCCAGTCCCGCGTCGTCTGGTCCGCCATCGCCGCCGGAGGCCGCCACATCCTCAATTACGCACCCGGCGATCACCTCGGCCACCGACTCCTGAACGGCGACGGCTCGCTCACGGACGCCGGCCAGGCCTACCAGGCCGTCATCCGGTCCGTCCGGCCCAACGAGCCTGTCCTCTGCTTCCTCCAGAATCGGGTCACTCCGGACATCCTCAGCCTCGAGTCCGGCTACCGGTGGGGCGCCGACCGGGACCCGGTCTGCGATGCCTTATTCCGCCTCGGCCTCCAGCACGAGGAGACGCGCACGGTCCGTAGCCCCAAACTGATCCTGCACACCGCTGGGGAAGTCCGCAGCGGTGAAGAGGTCGAGGCCATCCGCAAGGCGGTCGAGGCGGGCGCCGTCCTCCTGATCACGCCGGACGGCGATCCCGCGGTCGCCCGGGGCTTCGGAATCCAGGTGCCCGACCCCAAGGCCCGCGGGGAAGCCCGGCGCTTCGACCTCACCCCGCTCGCCTCGGAGCTGCCGGTGGCCTCGGGCTTGAGCATCCTGGGCCTCGGGGGACCCGCTCGGGGCCTCGAGGCCGGCCGCACGCTGCGCCAGACCGACGGCTTAATCCATGGCCGGATCGGTCAGGGACTTCTCATCTACCTCAACTTCGTCTCGTCTTATGCCGGTGGCTCGGATGCCCTGCCCTTCGACCTCGACGCCTGGGCCGTCCTGATGGATGGATTGCTCAAACGCTGCGGCGTTCCCGTCCCGCATCGCGTCGTCGATGCCGCCGGGAGAATGGACGGCCGGTTCATCCCTTATACCCTCGATACCGAGGACGGCAGCCAGCGCTACCTCCTGCTCCAGGCCAATGACCTCCTGGAGGGCTCCCTTTCTGCCTGGAACATCGAGGAACGAGCCAAGAATGCTTTCGCACGCCTTCAGCTCGAAAAGCCGAGAACACTCCAGAGCGCCGAAAGCCCCATCGTCCTCCGGTGGACCCAGCAGCAGCCTGCGGACGCCCTTCTCTGGGTCAAGCGCCGCATCGAGGCGGAGGCGGGCAATGCACACAGCGCCCTTCTGGTCTCCCTCGATGGCCAGACCGCTGGCGGCCTTCGGGCTTGGCACGGAGCAGGCCAGAGCCTTTGGGAAGCTGGACCCGCGCTTTCTCTCCAGCCCGGCGAACACGCCCTGAGCCTGGCCGGAAACGGCCGGGCCGTCTCCGTCGAGGATGTCCTTGTCCTGCCCGCCGAAATCACTACCCGCATCCTTCTTCACGAGCCTTCCATCCGGGCGTCCTACGACGTCGGTCGCCGCCAGAAGGTGCCTGTCCAGTCCATGAAGGGCATTCGCTTCATAGAAGTAAGCCTCCGGCCCGGCGACGGCACCCTCCTGTCCCTCATCGAGGAGGAGCAAGGCCGGCTGCTGCTCAGCCCAGTCACCGGGAAGCCAAGGGCGGGCCAGCGCCTTGGCATCGAGGTCCTCTACACGCTCCCCGATGGCCGTCCAACGAGCAAGGCCCATACTGTTGTGGCACAACTGGTTAAGTCGAACGGCGAGCCTGTCACTCAGCACCCGGCCAAGGACGTCCTTTCAGGCGGACGGGCAGTCCTCGACCTCTGGGCCGCTGAGGCCTACCCCACCGGACTCCACCAGCTCGTGGTCGACGATCTGACCACGGGCGATACCGTGCGCCTGCCACTGGAGATTCGGCCACCCGGCGCGGCATCCGTCGGACTGGAAGCCTCGTGGCAGCTCGAAGACATCCCGCTCCTCGGCGGCAGGGCCCGCGGCAAGGTCACCCTCAAGAATCACGGCAATGCGCCAGCGGCATTGCAGGCCCTCGAGGTTCAGACCGGATGCCCCGGCGTTGCCGTCGCCCTCGAGCCATCCGTTTCCGTCGCGCCCGGCGCGGAACAGGTTCTTCCCCTGACTCTTTTCCTGCCCGCCGAAGCGCCGGAAGGGCGTACCCTCCTTCGCCTGGCCTCGAAAGGCGCGCCCCTGCCTGAAATGGATGGCTTTGAGCTGCGCATCCCGCCGCCCGTGGAGCTTGAGGTCAGTCCGTTGCCGGACATGAGGATTCCAGACGCCATGTTTTTCGATCTTCATGGGCGCCTGCGAAACCGGACTGCGCAAATCCTGGACGTCAAGATCATCACCCAGATGCCCGCGTCCGCCTTCCTCGATGGCAGGCCGCAACCGCGCCTCCGGCTCGAGCCAGGGACCTGGACCGCCTTCAGCCTGCCCCTGCTGATTTCTCGCCAGCAGGCCCGGCAGGCGCGGTCGCTGCGCGACCTGGCTACGCCCGTGCACATCGAAACGCAGGAAAATGTGCGCCTGGCCACGCGCCGCGCCACGCTCCTGACCAACGCCTGGGACACCACGCCGCCCGTGCTGGGCAGCATCGCCCGCAACGCCATGCTTTCCGTCCAGGTGTTGAACGCGGCGGACCGGCCGCAGAGCGCCGACCTGGCCTTGCAGCCCTTCGTTGGCCTCTCGATTACGGAGCCCAGAAAGTCCGCCCAAATCCCGCCCGGCGAGACCCTGACCCTCACCTGGCCGGTTCGATGGGACGGGGGGCGCATGGACGACGGCATCCATGCCGTTCCTTACTCCATCACCGCACCGGCCCCCGCGGCGGCCGTCGTCGGCGAGGCCTTGATCGAATTGAAGACCGAGCGCCGGTGGTGGATCGCACGGCGGCCTCTTTTCCAAGCAGAGGTCAGCCAGCCGGACCTCGACCTCGCGCAGGAGTCCGCCGCGGACCCCTGGGAGCTTCCCCATGGCCTGTTCGAGTCCGCCGAGCCGCCCAGGGGCTGGAAGCCCAATCTCCTGTCGCTCAGTCTGCCCTGGTCTGAAGTACGACCTGCTCCCGACGCCAACATGATCGGGATGGCGGCGACTCGAATCCCGTCGGACGAGGCCCACAAGGTCAAGGCCCGGATCGCTTGGCTCACCACGAGCGGCCTCTGGCAGGCAGGCATGCCTGCCGCGGCAGGCGCCGGGAAAGAGAACGCCCAGTCCGAAAAGTTCCTCGGGCAGGTCTGGCTCAATGGCGACCTCATCTTTGACAACCGCCCGAAGGACCAGCTTGACGCGATCATGGCCGACATGGCCTTGAAGCCACACGGCGAACTGAAGGCGGGCATGAACAACCTGGTCGTTCAGTGTGCCTTCGTCTCTTTTGCCAAGGGCGGGAAGCTCGGGACGAGGGCTGGCGGCGGCAAGCCTGGCACGCTTTACCTCTGGCTCGAGGACCTGGCGACGTCGAAGCCGCTGCGGCTCACGTTCGATATGGAAACTGTCGCCCGGGGTCCCTAGCGTCATGCAGTATCCACCTTATCCCTCGTGGCATTATGCTGCTGATTGTGGCTGAGTCTTTTGTGTGGGCGCTGTGGGCTCGGCTTCAGAGGCCATCGCTCTGTATTGGTTTAAGTTTTCTGACTTCCTTTCTCATCTCGTACCGGTTTGTGTTCGGGAGTTTTGGTGGACGTTTCCTATGGCTGCCGCTATGAGGACGCCGAACCACTCGCTGGCGCGGACACCGGCCACGCCGTCCGCAAGCAAGCTTGCTACCGTCAAGGCCGACGTCGCTCAGCTCGCGGCCCGTTAGGCCGCAGAAATCGAAGGTCGCGCGATGGGCTTCGTCTGGAACGTCATGCTTTCCTTCGACAACGACGAGTTGTAGGAGGGCGATGAGCCTCGCGAGACGTGCGAATCTCTGGAGCGGATCAACACGTGGATCGGAACCGGGCGGCTGGTCAGCCTGGCCCAGCCCCACCTACGACGACGATGCCGGTTACGGGATGGATGCCAACCTGTACGGCGTGGATTTAAACGCTTCGACATCGAGGAGTTTATCGCGGTGGTCAAGGCCCAGGACTGGAAGGCGCGGTCCAATGTCCAACTGTGGGGTGCGGGCGCTGCGCACACCTGTTCAGGTATGCGCTGGCCGCGGGGCCCCCACTTTCCGTGTCACACCTGTGCAAGTGTGGGGTGCGGGCGCT
>JACPCR010000121.1 GCA_016179685.1 Planctomycetota bacterium
CGGGGCCTCCCTCTGCATTCAGCTCCTGGAGGAAGCCCTGCACGTCCTCCAAGCTCACCTGCTCCACCGGATTCTGACCTGTCTGCGCCTGCCTGTGCGCCTGCCTGCCGCGGCGGCGCAGACAGGTGCCGCACGCAGACAGGGCGGCCCTACCTCCATCGCGCAGACGCCCAATCACCGACAGCCGCCCCACAGCGCCTGCCTGTGCGCCTGCCTGCCGCGGCGGCGCAGACAGGTGCCGCACGCAGACAGGGCGGCCCCACTTCGCACAAACCCCAAGTGCTCATCGCCTGCCATCACTCGCTCACATGGTCGGCAGTCCCTTGTCCCCTGGCCCCCTTCTGCCCGCTCCCCGCTCCCTGGCTCCTGGGCTCCTGGGCCCCTGGCCCCTGGGCCCCTTCTGCCCGCTCCCTGGCTCCTGGGCTCCTGGGCCCCTGGCCCCTGGCCCCCTTCTGCCCGCTCCCTGGCCCCTGGGCTCCTGGGCGTCTGGGCCCCTGGCTCCCTGGCCCCTGGGCGTCTGGGCGTCTGGCCCCTGGGCCCCTGGCCCCCATCTACCCACCCACAACGTTATCCGTCGCTGGCGAACGCCCATACGCCCACACGCCCATTCGCTCATGCCTTTTCGCCTTTTTCACCCGGTCCCCTGATCCCCTCGTCCCTACGTGTTCAAGAGTGAGGAATCAGGACCGAGGAATCGCTCCTTGCTTCCTGCACACGAGGCGCTTACGCTATCAACGGTCTGAGAATGAGCCTCCGTCACCACCCCAAAGAGGGCTCGAGCCATGTCCGATGACCTGGTGAAATCCTATCAAGAAAACGGTTACGTGACCGGTATCCCGATCCTGAAAGGGAAGCAGGTGGAGCGTATCCGCCGCCTCTTCAACGAGGTCGAGAAGAAGGAGGGGCGGGAGAAGTGCATGATCGGACTGCGGGGCCGGCACGTGGACATCCCCTTCGTTTGGGAGCTGGCCACGCACCCGGCCATCCTGGACTGCATCGAAGCCCTGATGGGGCCGAACATTCTTGTCCTTTCCACTCATTTCTTCTGCAAGTATCCCGGGCCCGACAAGTGGGTGGCCTGGCATCAAGACGTCACCTACTGGGGCCTCGAGCCGCCCGACGCGCTTACCGCCTGGTACGCCGTTGATCAAAGCGACGCGGAGAACGGCTGCATGAGGGTCATCCCTGGCTCCCATCGCCTCGGCATCCTCGACCATGGCAAGGCGGCCCAGCCCGGGAATCTCCTCAGCATCAATCAGCAAGTCCGGCTCGACGCGGTGGACGAGACCCGGGCCGTCGATCTCTGCCTCAAGGCCGGCCAGATTTCCATCCACCACGGACAGCTCATCCACGGCAGCAATCCCAATCGATCCGATCGGAGGCGCTGCGGCCTCACCATCCGCTACGTCGCACCCCACGTCAAGCCGGTGGCCGAGAGCTCCCTCAAGGAGCCTTGGCCGGCGGTCGTGGCCCGGGGCGAGGACCTTGAGAAGAATTTCGGGGAGACCCAGTTGAATTTCCATTAGAGCGGAGGTGGCATGAACGTCGAAAGCATCCGAAGAAGATTGCATCAAAGACCCTTTCGTCCGTTCATTCTCAAGACTTCCAGCTCGACAAGACCCTTCCACACCATCACTTACGTTTTCTCCATTCTTTCAAGCTATTGGCTTGGAATGCACCAAACAGAGACTGTTCATGAGCCACCCAGGCGCAGAGACTTTCATCATGGCGAGGACGCAAACCCAAGGTGAACCACGGAGGACACGGAGGGATTCCGATGAAAACCTTTGCTGGTTTTCTCCGTGCTCTCCGTGATTCAAAACGATCTTGTTTCTATCTGTCACAACGAAGCGAGTCCGCAAGCTTCGTAAATCACACTCCACAGGAGGCAGCCAGGAAACGGGATCCCCAAGTGAGTTGGCACTATGAACCCGTGGCTCGTGGGAGCGCTGCCATCTTTCCGCACTTGTCCCCATGGGAGGATCCCTCCCACAGTCCTGATGGGATTCCTCCCATGGGGACAAGTGTGAAAGCATAGGTCCGGAAGGCGGCATGGGCTGGCCATCGGCCTTCCTCACTCGGGCTCCTCGTCCGCTCTGCTCTTCTCCACTAACTACGAACCACCAACCACCAACTGATTCCCAAGACGGCACTACCAACGCGTAGGCGAGCCTTGTGTTTCTCTCTGTCACAGCGAAGCGAGCCAGCGAGCTTGGTACAATGCTGCTCACGACTTACTGCTTCTTGACCACGGGCCACCTCCGCCATGCCGGCCGAATCCCCAACCGGGAATCCCCCTTCTTCCGTCGCGCCGGCCCGGCACGGCGGCCTCCCTCCCAGGCTCGTCCCCATCCTGGTGGCCCTCGTGCTCTTTCTGGCCGCGGCGCTGCGCCTGGCCGACCTCCGCGAGAAGCCCCGGTGGTACGCGGACGAATTGTTCAACCTCAAGGTCATTCAGGACCTGATGGCCGGGGAATGGCGCGTCCGGGCGGTTTCCTGGACGTGCTTCTCCCCGTTCCATCCCTATCCCATCGGATACCATCTGGCCGGGGCCGCCTTCTGCTCCGTCCTGGGCGACGACGTCTGGACCGTCCGACTGCTCTGCGGCCTCTTGGGAGTCGCCACCACGGCGTTCGTCTTCCTCATCGCCCGGACGCTTTATGACGACCGGGCGGGCCTGCTCGCCGCCGTCGCTTACGCCATCCACCCTCGGATCGTCCTCTTCACGCGCTGGGCGTTTCCACAGAACCTCTCGCCGCTTTTCGTCACCGCCGCCGTCTGGGCCGCCCTCCGTTATCGCCAGCAGCCCAGCGGCCCGCGGCTGGCCGCCCTCAGCCTGCTCGTCGGCGCGGCGACCGTATCCATCTACTGGGCCGGGCCTCTCCTCCTCCTCCTGGCTGGCGTCGTTTTCATCACGCAGCCGAGGCGGACGCTCCCTGCCCTCGGCCTCGCGCTCGCCCCGCTACTGCTCCAGCTCGCCGCCGCCGCCCTCGTGCAGGGCTTCGCCGCCGTCACCTATGACCTGAGCCGCCTGTTCGGCCTCCGTGTCCTCGAAGCGGACGAGCCTGCGGCCGGCCTCGCCAGCCTGGCGGCTCGGGCGCTCGACGGTTACCGCGTCCTCTTCCTGCACGATCCCTTCTTCGTGCTGGGCCTGCTCGGCCTCCTCTGGCTGCCGAAGAGCAGCGACTCCGCCCTGCTCCTCGCCGCCCTCGCACTCCTTTCCCTCGCGCCCGTCGCCCAGAGGGGGCCGCTCCTCTCCGATTTCTTCTACAACGCCGTGTTCTTCGCCCCTCTCCCGCTCCTCGGCTTCGGAGTCCTTTTCGCCCGACTCCTCCACGCCGCCGCCGACATCCCCGAAATCGTGCCCCGCAGCCATGCCCGCCTCGCCTGTAACATCCTCGTCCTCGCTGCACTCGGGTTCGGCTGGTTCATCGTCTTCCGCAACACCATTTCCACTGGGCCCGGGGGCTACCAGACGCGGCTCGATGCCCTCGGCTTCACCGTGAGCGACGCGGCCGCAGCACAGGACGCCGCTCGGTTCATCAACGAGCGCACCGAAGCCGAAGACTTCGTCATCGCCACGCCGAACCTGCCCTGGATGCTCACCTGCCGATCGACCGACGTGCAGCAGATGGCCGCCCGGCTGCCCGGGGGGACGATCTGGTATCCTCGCGACCTGCCCCGCGAGCGATTCCTGTACGAGCCGTCGCACGAGCGCGCCCGCTTCCTGGTCGCGGACGGCCTCACCTTCACCTTCTACCTCACCGTCCGCAACTGCGACGAGGTGCTTTACCGCATCCATGCGGAGCGCTGGCCACTCGCTGCGCAATTCGGCGAGTTCCGCATCTACGAGAACCCCAGGCTTGCATCGATTGCCGAAGCCTCCAACGGGGGCACACCGCTCCTGCCCGTGCAGATTCAGATTCAGTTGGCAGAGCTTCACGAGGGCCGGGGACACTTCGAGGAAGCGGTCCGGTGGTATCAACGAGCGATCCGGGAAGGGGGCGAACCGGTCCTTCGCCAGCTCGAGGAGGCACTCGAGAAGAATTCAGAGCGGACTCCGATTCGAGACGCTTTGGCGGGCCGCGTTGAGAAACTTCCGATTCACTGAATAATAAGGAACATGCCTGTCACGCCCGAGAAAAAATTGCAGGCCGGCACCGTCTCCTCCGTCTACGGGCCCGTCCTCTCCTGGCGCGTCGGCTGGTCCCTCGGGATCGACCTCATCTGCGAGACCTCGGTCTGCTCCTTCAACTGCATCTATTGCCAGCTCGGCAACATCCAGCGGCACACGGCGGAGCGCAGGCTCTTCGTCCCCACGGACCAGGTGATGGGGGACCTCCGGGAAAGCGACTGGCGCAAGGCCGACATCGTGACCTTCAGCGGCAGCGGCGAGCCGACACTGGCGCTCAACGTCGGCGAGGCCCTTCGAGGCGTCAAGGCCCAGACGGGCAAGCCGACCCTCGTGCTGACGAACGGGACAACGTTGGGCGACCCCGCGGTGCGGGCGGACCTCGCGGATTCGGACAAGGTTTTCGTCAAGCTGGACGCGGCGACGGAGGCGACCTTCCAGCGCGTGAACCGGCCGGTCGAAGGCATTACCCTAGCGAAGATTTTCGAGTGGACCCGGGCCTTCAAGGCCGCCTACCGCGGCTTCCTGGGCATCCAGTGCATGTTCCTCCCGGCGAACCTGCGGGAGGCCGAGTCGTTCGTGGACGTCCTCAAGGCCATCGGGCCCGACGAGGTACAGCTCAACACGCCCCGGCGTCCGTACCCAGATGCGTGGTATCTCGCGTCCCGCGGCAGCCACGGGGACGTGCCGTATCCGGCCCGACCCCTCAAGACCCTCAGTGTCCGGCAGGCCGAGGGACTGGAAGCCATGCTGCGGGCCCGCACGGGCCTCCCAATCGTCAGCGTGTATCAGCCGATAGGAGGAAACCGCGGATAATCCCGTCGAATCCGCATTTCCCACCAGTGCGCTTAGGAACTTGTGAGCCGTGTGGACTAGGCCGTTCCCGCGCCGCATCGAAAATAAACAGGTGTCAGGTGTCGGATGTGTCCTGACACCTGACACCTTTCCCAGCCTTGTTGGATTGCGGGCTTCACCCGCGTTGAGGTGATTTCTTCTTGCCATGCCTTCCGCACCGATTTCCGAAATCCTGAACGGCCTCCGGGCGGGCAAGATGGTCATCCTCGTGGACAGCGAGGACCGCGAGAACGAGGGCGATCTCGTTCTCGCCGCGGAGAAGGCAACTCCGGAAGCGATCAACTTCATGCTCACGCATGCCCGGGGCTTCCTCTGCCTGCCGGTCTCCGACGCGCTCGCCGAGCGACTCGGCCTGCATCCCATGGTCCAGAACAACGAGTGCCCCTTCAAAACGCCTTTCACGGTGACCGTGGACGCCCGCGAGGGGATCACCACGGGCGTCAGCGTGCAAGACCGCGTCGCCACCGTCCGCCGGATGCTTGCGGACGACGCGAAGCCCGGGGACTTCGTCCGGCCCGGGCACATCTTCCCCCTGAGGGCGCACCCGTCCGGCGTGCGCGGGCGCGGCGGCCACACCGAGGGCAGCGTGGAGCTGATGCGACTCGCGGGCCTCAAGCCGGCCGCTCTGATCGCGGAGATCATGAACGCCGACGGCTCGATGGCCAAGCTGCCCCAACTGGAGGCCTTCGCCGCCCGACACGGCCTCAAGCTCTGCACCATCGGCCAAATCCTCCGCGAAGTAGGCGGATCTGCCTAACACGACAGCGCTACATTTTGGCGCAATTCGTTGGAGTGAGCGCTTTAGCGCTTGTGCCACGCCTCAAGGCGTGACTCCAACCCCATCCCCTCAATCCCTCCCGTAGGGATCCTCCCACAGGGACAGGTGCGGAAACGGATCCCTCCCACAGGGATGATCGAACCAGTTCGACGCTCTCCCGCTGCCGTCAATCTCTGCGGGCGGTCCGGACATAAATTGGCAGGCCGATGGTGGAGAACCAGCGTTGGACGGAGCTTGCCGACCGCCTCTGCGCCGCCTGCACCGAACCCGGCGTGATGCCCCAGCCCGTGGCGGACGCCCTCGCCGCCATGAGCCTCCGCATCCGGGAGATCGAGCCCAAGCGAGTCCTGAAGTCCCGCTCCGAGCGTTCCCATCTCGCCCCTGAGAAGAGTTGTTCGTAGTGCGCCGCTTTAGCGGGTTCTTCCCGAGACGCCCTTAAGGGGAACACTACGAGCCAAAGACGCGGTGAGTCGCCGGATCCAGGAAATCGCGGCCAAACGAGTCCTCAATCCGCCGGGGGCGGATTCGAGCGCTCCCGCTTGGCCGCCCAAAGCCGACTAACGGCCTACACCCTCAGGCATCACCACCCAGCGGCATTGTTCCGCGAGCCGCCTGGCCTGGGCCCTGCTCCACTTGCCGCAAATCAGGACATGGGAGGGATCATCAGGGTCCGTGCGAATGAGCAAGCCGCTTCCCAAATCACGAACGTCCCGAACCGTGAAGGCTACGATTCCGAAACCACTGTGGCCCGCCAGGACTTTTCTGGTGTTGTGTCCGATGCCAAGTGAGATGAAAGCTCGTTGCGCGCATCCATGAAGTTCCCGGATGTGGGACGTAATTGTCCAGTCTGAAAATCTCTCGTCACTCGGTCTGCGCTTGGTGGGATCCGTCGCCATAGGACCGCAGCGTCCGGAAGCGGCTGGCTGACAGTAGGCATGATGTTAGAGTCGTATGGCTGGTGCCTCACGACGGAAACCCTGCCCCCTCCATGCCCCGCTGGGAGGAGCCGGGTGTGGTGTAATCCGCCTCTGGCGGACCCGCGCCTCACCCGCGGCCCCTCTCCATGTATGGAGAAGAGGGCCAGGATTTCCGCCGCTGTGATCCAGCTCAGCCATTAATCGCCATGAAGGAGCCAGCGGATGAGCCGTCGCAATCCATCGGGGAAATTGGGCGATATCTCGCCTTCCTCCATCCGACCATCCGGATAGACCTTCAAATACTCGACACGGTCTTGATCGAGGATTTCCACTTCGAGTTCACGGCCCTGAAATTGCCACTCGAAATCGACAGTCCCGGCGGAACCTGCACTGACCAAAGGGTTCGGAAGGCTTTCGCCTTCAAGACTCCCGAGGAGCCGAATCGAAAGCCCCAAAATTTCAGCTTTTACCGGCTGAGCGCCGTAAGAATCCCAATTGGCCGACAACTGACTGAGTCGCTCGATCTTTTTCAGGGTCTCGACAAGCCAGTCAGGCAGCGTATTGACGGAAACCGATGTGCTCATGGTGGGCCCTTGGGGGACAACTGTCCTCGACCGGAAGAACGTCTGCGAACACACTTAGGTAATTCAGGAGTGAAGTATAGGAACTTGTTCATCGGATTCAATTGCCCGAAGGAAACACTATAATCCTGCTCTCGCCAGACCGACCTAAGTCTTGGTGTCCTTTCCTTTCACAATGAACATCCCTTACGTCATCGATAACCAGGACCACAAGCTGGCGGACGTGCTGAACAGCTTGCTGGCCGAGCACAAGGGGCGGTCGCTGGATATCGTTTCGGCCTATTTCACCGTCGGCGGGTTCGGCCTGCTCCAGCAGGGCTTGCAGGCGCTGGGCAACTTCAGGCTACTCCTGGGGGCGGAACCGGCCTCGGGACAGGATATCGGACTCAAGCCGAAGGCGGACGTGGTTCGCGGGCTGCTGACCCAGGACATGGAGAGGCTGGCCTTCAGTGAGGAGACGCTGAGGCTCGTGGAGGACCTCATCGCCTTTCTGAGGCGCGAGCACGTGGCCGTCCGCCTCTATGACCGAGGGTTTCTTCACGCCAAGTGCTACCTGTTCTACGATGACAAGTCGGAGAAGGGCTGGGAACGTTTGTTGCCGGTGGCGGGCATCGTCGGGTCGAGCAATTTCACGGCGCCGGGGCTGATTTCCAATCGAGAACTCAACCTTTCGCACAAGACCGTACTCTCCGATGAGGAGGCCCGAGAGGATACTGGAGAGGGGGAGCATAACACGACATCATCAGCCAGGGCGGACCGATCTCGATTTTTCGTGTCAACGGAGGACGTGCAGGGCCGCATTCTCGAAGAGCGCCGAAGAATCAAGTCGACCGTAGGCGCTCGGGCCATCATCGACCTCGATGCCTGGTTCGAGCGGCAATGGGGCGACTCACGTGATTTCAAACAGGATCTGATTGACCTGTTGGACGCCTCCAAGTTCGGGCGTAAGGAGTACACGCCGTACCAGGTTTACATGAAGGCTCTCTACGAGTATTTCAAGGATGAACTTGGAGATACGCCGTCCTTTCCGATTCGTTCCGCGGTCGAGCTGGCAGAGTTCCAGGAAGATGCGGTCAAGAAGGCGCGGAAGGTATTGGCTCGATATGACGGCGTGATCATTGCCGATTCTGTCGGGCTGGGGAAGACCTGGATCGGCAAAAAGCTATTGGAGGATTTCGCCTACCACATGCGGCAGAAGGCGGTTGTCGTCTGCCCGGCCAGCCTTCGAGACATGTGGGAGAGGGAGTTGAGAGAAGCAACAATTTCCGCCACGGCAGGGCTGTCTTCGTTATCGAACTAAAGTCTAGCCGCCCGCCTTGCTTTGTTTGTAGTCCCGCCTTCAGGCGGAAGGCTGTTTGGCTGCTTCGCACAACGCACGGCTCACCGGATTCCGGCTGAAGCCGGGACTACAAACGAAGAAGAGCGCCGAACTCGGGATGATGCTCAACCCGTGGCGACGGTAGCCGTGGTTACTCTGACGGAACGGGATCTTCGTCTCCTCGCGGACACAGAAATCCTGCACGCCCGCGCCGTGGTCCCGTCTGGAGACAGGTAGCGAGTTCGCCCCAAGGCCTGAAGGTAGCGGGGTACCCTCGGAAATTCGCATGAGCCCTCGGACCCCTTACGTCATCGAGAACCAGTCACGAACTGCGCGCGGCCACGCGCTCGAGCCAAGCCGGCAGATCGCCGATGGACGCCAACAGCCAGGTGGGCCGCACGTCGCCCTCCGACACGGCGCGGGCGTCGTAGCCGCCCGTCTGCACCAGGATCGCCCGCAGGCCAGCGCCGATGGCGCCACGGACGTCCCCGTCGTAGTTGTCCCCAATCATCACCGTACCCGCCTTGTCCAGGCCCGCGTGCCGGAGTGCCAGCTCGAAGAAACGAGGATTCGGCTTGCCGATCACCGTCACCGGCACGCGCGTCAGCGCCTCGAGGACCATGACGGCCCCGCCCAAACTGGCGTGCAGCTTACCCCCCTCGGGATAGGTCATGTCCCGGTGCATGGTCACCGGCTCGGCCCCGGCCTGGACCAGACGGAAGGCGACGCCGATCTCTCCGAAGTGAATCCAGGAGTACTGGCTGAGAACCACGAAATCCACGGGCTGCTCCTCCCGGACGACCTGAATGCCGGCCGCTCGGAACTCCTCGTCCAGCGTGGTCGCCCCGATGAGAAAGCAGCGCGCACCCGGCTTCCGGGCCTGGAGATACTGGATGGCCGCATCCGGGACGGGAAACACCTCGCGTTCCTCCACGTCGAAGCGCAGCCGGCGCAGCCGGGCGAGGATATCCCGCCGCGGCATCCGCGTCGTGTTGGTCACCAGGAGGAAGGGGATGGCGCGCCGTCGCAGGCAGGCCAGGGCTTCCGGTGCGCCCGGAACGGCCGTTTCGCCGTCGTAAAGCGTTCCATCAAGATCGATGAGGAAGCCTCGAATGTCCATAAAGGCTGAAGGCTGAAGACGGTTGGTGGTTGGTGGTTGGTGGTTGGTGGTTGCGAGTCCTGAGTCATGAAGACTGCTTACAAGTCGCAATGGCACGCTCGATATCCGCCTGTGCAGCAATCCGTTGCATTGCAGGCTTCAACGCGGCCCTCCTGGCAACTCGTTCCGGAAGAGTGCATAGTGTGCTGATATGAGTTTTTCCGAAATCCTGTTTTGACCCGAAAAATCCCATTTAATCCGGATTTCTCATCCCGCCGGGATGAGAAATCCGGGCTATGGCCGCTCCCAAGGTGAAGACCGGCAGATTACAGCCGCTCGCGTTGAAGGCCTCCAGTTCACTGGTCTTCCCAGAACCTGGTGGCAAGAGGACGGGCAGGCCCAGCGCTCAAGGCATCCATGACTTCGATAATCACTTCCCAGTGTGTCACCATAAGATCTGACGTCTTCGCCTGGACCGCTTGGTCATGATAACTGTCCTGGGGGTTAAGAATGGCCAGCCAGTAGAAAGTGTCGGCAAAGACCTGGCTCACCGCGCGTCCACTCCTTTCGGTGCTCCATGAGCGTAATGGTCATGGTTGGTAGCCAGGTCGGATGGGAGCGGGGGAATGCCAAGTTTCCTAGCAGCCCTGGCGAGGCGCTCCTGAAGACTTTTCTTGTTTCTAGACGCAGACGCTTGTTTCTTGTCTTTCTGGAAAACAATGACTTCAGCCTTGCCCGGCTTGAGCTGGACATTCTTTGGAGGCCGGATGAGATGGTCTTCGCCGATCTCAGTCTCGAAACGTATGGGTTTCACGAGTTTGCCTCCGGTTGAGAAGGTAGCGAAGCGCCTAGGTTCAACGACTAGCATTGGATCGCGGTGGACATCATCGCGGGATGCGGCAGGCGCTTCGCTCCGAGGCTTTCCAACATCCTAACGTCCCAACGTCCCAACGGGATCCATCCGGGAGGATCCCTCCGAGCGTGACAAGTCCGGGAGGCGTGAAAATCGGGGTCGCCACCTGCCTGCCCTGTCTGCGTGCGGCCACGCACAGGCACGCGCGGCGCAGACAGGTAGCGATCCCGACCGCGACCCCGACGGATGGACCCAAGGCCAACGAGGGTCGAGATTCCATGATTCCGGGAGGACAGGTCCCGTCGGAGAGCAAGCCCTAAGGGATTGAGAAGCAAGTGTCCTGGAAGCAAGAACTTATCTCATCTATTAAATTTTTCGAACTGGTGGACGAATAGTTTGCGATTCGATTCAGAAGACATTTTGATTCTACTCCTTTTGCGGGAGGCTCGTCGGTGAGATTGGGGATGGCTATCATGGCTCGCGTCTTTCCGGTCGAGAAATGCCCAGGACACCGGAGAGGGAGGTGCTGGGGGAATCCCGTTCCGCGGCACTACCGGCCCGACAATCGAATGGCCTACTGGGGCTGTGCCACATCAAGAGCCGATGGTCACTCTTAGCCCCGTCCGGGCCGACTCGTAAGCCGAGAAAACGACGCGGAGGGTACGAAGACTCTCTTCCGTGGTGAGCGGGAACTCGCCGTGACCCGACGCGGCGCGGATCGCGGCCTGCACAAAGGTCGCATAGCCGTCGGACTTCCGGCCCTCGTAGGAGATGCTCTGGGACGCAGGCGGCTTCTCAGCCGGGTCCGATGAACACCAGACGAGCCGGTTCTCACCTGCGGGCCGAAGCCACATCCAGCCGCGCTCGCCCCAGAAGGCCGCGAAGTCCTGCTTCGACCGGTTCAGGTAATACCCGGAAACCATGCTGCCGCACATGCCGTTCCCACACCGGAAGATCAATGTGGCCGAGTCCTCGACGTCCACCGCCGTCCCTCCGACCACCCCGGCGTACGCGCTCACCTCGACGATGGGCGTGCAGGCGATGTACTGGAGAAGGTCGACCCAGTGGATGCCCAGCCAGGCCAGGTGACCCCCGCCTGCCTGGTCCTTGCGAAAGAACCAGTTCGGATGACTGCCCTGTCCCTGGACGCGGGTCTGGTCCGCGATGGAAAAGACCTGAACGCCGTAGAGGCGGCCGAGCTGGCCTTCGCGCACGAGGCGGCGCGCATCCTCCGCCAGGGGGCTCAGGCGGTTGGCGAAGGCGAGGAGAAGCTGCCGCCCCCGGGCCTTGGCGAGCGCGGCGACGCGCTCAAAATCCTCGAGTCGGGCGCACGCGGGCTTCTCGGCCAGAACGTGGCTGCCGGACTCGAGACAGGCACGAATGACCTCCGGCTCGTGATGGGCTTCCAGGGTGACGACGCAGAACGTTGGTTGGGCGGCCCGGAGCATCTCCTCCACGCCGCGGTGGAAGCCCGCCAGCTTGGGCCCCAGCACCTCGCGCACCTTGCCTTCCGTCCCGCCGGTGACGTCCGCCACGTGCACCGCCGTGGCTTCCGGGCTGCCGTTGAGCGCGTTCAGGTAACTGCTCAGGTGCGCCCCCGTGGGCTCAATGACCAGTCCGATGTTCATGGAAAGTCCTCTTGCGTGATGTACTCCGGACCGACGCGAAGACCCACGTCGACAATCAGTCGCTTCAAGACCGCCGCATCGGTTGCGCCTTCCACCACCAGGGTCAAAGGTTGATCCATGGCGTTACTCCGGGAAGCCGCGCATAAGTTGCTCCGCCCGCCTGGGCGCCACGCGAGGAAGCACCGCCTCCCCGATGGACACGCCTCCCTCGACGAGGGCGCGGACCTGCCGGTCCGATCCGGCCACTGTCACCGAGGTGTCCTCACGGGTGGGTTGGAGCAGGACCACTTCCTGAGCGTCGATGCTTTCGTCTGAGAGAAGGGCCGCCGAGTGAGTGCTCACGATGACTTGTCGGCGGCTCTTTCGCGAAACCTTCCACACCATGGCCGGCACGTGGCGGATGATCGCTTCGTGAAGCGAAAGCTCGGGTTCTTCCAGCAGGAGGGGCCCCGTCCCATCGAGAAGGGCCCAAAGCAAGCCGATGAGCCGGAGCGTCCCGTCGGAGAACTGGTCTTCAGCCTGCCATCCCGCCTGCGGCCTCCAGTGTACATAAAGCCCGCGCAGATGTGGCCTTCCGGCATGATCCCGCTCGAGCTTGAGTTCCTCGAGCTGAGGCACGGCCACCTTGAGTGCGGCGTTGATCTTCCGCAGGCGCGAGTCGAAGGTGCGCTTCTGTTCCTTTTGCAAGCGCGCGATCTGCTCGAGGAAATCTCCACCGAATGGGTCTCGCTCCTTTCCCATCGAGCGATCGGGCTCTCGGACGAGGTGGGGAACCACGTGCAGGTATCGCACCTCAGCGAAGAAGTCTGCGACTTCGCGAAACTCCCGATTCGCGTTCAACTGCTCAAGATGAGTCTGAGCCAGCCGCCCCGGGTCCTTCCCGTCGTCCTCGTCGGGCCTCATCCGAATGAGGGTGTCCCCTCGCCATACCGTTTCCTGCTTGATGATCGGCCGTCGGACGTTGTCCTGGTTGAAGACGAGGCGGTAGCGCCATTTCGCTCCAGCGAGGTCGACGGTAGCATCGACGATGACGTCCGGATACCTTCGAGCGTGAAGCGAACGAATCTTGGAGACGCCGCGCTTCTCGATGGCGACCTGGAATCCGCCCCGCGCCTCGGCCACGTCGCGCAGGAACCGGAACGCGTCGAGGAGGTGGGACTTGCCGCTCGCATTGGGTCCGACGAGGAATACCCGCTCCGAGAGGTCGACATCCACGTGCAAGAAATTTCGCCAGTTCTGGAGAACGAGCTTCACAAAACGCATGGGTCACTCATCTCCTGAGCCTCCGGGTCGTAGCCATGTCCCCGAAGAAAGTCGTATCGAAGTGCTGCCTGAACTGGTCGGCTGATCTGCACCGGGCTGTCGCTGTCTTGTCGTTCCAGTCCTTGATTTCAATGCTGGTCGTAGCTGCAAGCGTCCACATCCGACCAAAACAGCGTTGAGAGTTCGCTATGATTTTAGCCGCAGGGGGAGCGGGTTTGCCCGCCGGTGCTTTAGCGGAGGCGGAATCTGGAGTAGTAACCATCGCCGTAAGCTTAATTTTCCGAAGCTGCTTTCGACAGTGCCGCCGCCGCTCGCTCGTCTTCCAGGGCCTTGGCCAGGAGAATGCGTGCTTGCACCGTCACTCATGCGGAATATCACCCGGGAAAACGCATCAGGAGTTTCAACGGGTGCCTTTCAGCCAGCGTTCGAGCCACTCCATGATGAGTGCCCGGTGCTCCGGCCGATAATCGTGTCCGCCGTCGTGGATGCGCTGGACGAGCCGATCCTCGGCCCCGGCGCGGCGATAGGCCTCCCCGGCCAAGGGATAAACGTGTTCCTGATTATACAGGGCGGCGAAGTCGCGGTCTCCCACGCCTTCGATGCCCAGGAACGGACGCGGGGCGACCAGCCCCAGCAGGTCCGGCGTGTCGCCCACGGTCAGAATCGGGGCGAGATTCCAGACGGCCACGCGATGCCGCGCCTGAGCGAGCCGCGAGTAGGACTGCACGCCTGCGCAGCTCGCTGCGCAAGCCACGCGGCCGTCCATCGCCGCGATCCACAGCGTGTTCACCCCGCCCCCGGACATCCCCGTCGCACCCACCCGCGTTGGGTCCACCGTGTCCAGCGATTGGAGCACGTCGATCGCCCGCTGCAGCTCCCAGACGTGGAGTCCCTGAAGCGTCTGCCCGCGCAGCAGCAGCGTCTGAAACCACGTGCGCTCGCCCCAGAAATGGTACGAGCCTCGGCCGTTCTCCCACTCGAAGGCATCGTAACTGGCGTCACGCCTCTCCCCGAAGGGGAACATGTCCGGCGCGAGCGTGACGAAGCCGCGCCGCGCCAGTTCGCTCGCTGTTACGTCCGTCCATTCCTTTCCGAAGAAGCAGCCGGCCACGTGCCCGTGCAGGCAGAGCACGGCTGGGGCCTTCCCCTTCAGACCTCGCGGCGTCCTCAGGTAGGCCGTCACGGGCTGGCCCTCCACGCCGCCCGGGTAACGGATGCGCAGCCGGCTGTAATCGGCCGGCTCGTCGTCGAGAACATAGTTCGATACCAGGTCGGGTCCGAGAAATTCCAGGTACTTCTGTTGTATTTCGGTTCGGGGATAACTCGTGTCCAAAACCTCGTAGCTCACCGGCCCACGTTCCGGAAATACACCGAGGACCTCCAAAAACCTGTGCCGCAGCTTCTCTTGACGCTCATTCCAGGCTGCCATGATCTTTTCTCTCTGAAAAGTAAATGGCGGAGGAGGCGTGGGGACACATCATCCGCCGTAACTGCTTCGTGATCGTCACCGGAGGCCTGTTTCTGTGAGTCCCGTAGGGACGTCCGAGAATAGTTGCGTATGCTAAACGTAGGCCGTTCACATACAACGGGTTATGCAAGGTGGCAACGTCAAGGACATTGCCACCTTACAGAGCAGCTCAGGGCACAAGTTCGCCGAAGCCCCGCGAAGGCGAACGCAGCCCTGGGAAGGGAAAGCGCGTCAACCACAAGAGTCCCGCAGGGACGACAGAAGTTTTCGCTAAGGAGTTACCCTCCGCCATTTACTCATACACGCTTGTGTCCGGATGAAACTCGCTCCAGCCCAGCCACCATTCGCGTACCACCGGGACGGCCTCCAGCGGCTCGGAAGTTCCTGACAACGGTCGGCCAGCCGGGTCCCAGCTTCTTCCGCCGCCCGCTTCGATGAAGTTCCCGCCCTGCAGGGACAGGGTGATCGGTTGACCCGACACCTGCCGGCGAAAGGCCCTCACGCGGTCTCCGGAAGGATCGTATCGAAGGACAAGCGGAATGCCTGCGGCCTCGTCCAGGAGGAGCGGGGATTGTCTCAAGGCAGTAAACGGGTAAGCCCGTGCCGTTCCGGCAAGGGAGATGCCGGCGACCTCCTCGTGGGAGCGCAACCGGCCATCCGGGGGTAGCAGGCCCGGCGCGGCCACCCGGCGAGTGACGGACCGGAGGAGCGCGGCGACGAGCCTTTTCCGCAGGAACGCGCACAGGCCACCGGCCATCTCAGGCGGCTCGACGGCGACCTGCGTGTCCGGATGTTCGTTCCGCCAGGCGGCCCATCGGCCCTCCTCGGCGGGAAGGACATCCAGGCGGCTGCCCCGGAGGGGCCCGGCGAGCGCCTCGCCCGTCGCTTGCTGCCAGATGCTGCCCGTTTCGCGGTCACGCATCATCATGTTCTTCCTCCACACACCGGCGACGTCGAAGGTGAGACTCCGGCCGCTGGCCCGGGCGGCATACACGATGCCGCTGCGGCACGCAGCTCAATAAGCCGCCAGGACCGGCGTCCCGCCAATACGGTCGTTGATGAGATGCCTGGGCAACAGCATGTCCATCAGCCAGGCGCGGGCCTCGCCTCCAGCGCTCATTTCCAGAACCCGAGCCTCCTCGCCGATCCCGGCTTGCGAGGCCCGAAGATGGAGCGGGGAATCCAGAGCGACGAGCATCCGATGGGGGTACAGGAGGGCATGGAAAGCCAGAAGCGACACGAGCGACAGCCAGGCCAATCGGCCAGGCGTGATTCCCTGAAAACTGGCGGAGACCGCCAAAGCCAGCGCCAGTCCGCTGAGGGCCGTCTGGACTCGCGGCAACTGGTAAAAAATCCTCGGCCCCGCCACCCTGGGGAAGGCGGGAGGCAGGAAGGGCAGGCCGGCGGACACGCCGGCCAGAAGAGCGCCCAGAACCAGCTTGAGGTCCAGCATGGGAAATACCCGGACTATAAGAGAGGTGTCAGGTGTCAGGTGTCAGGTGTCAGGAGGACCATCAACCATCAACCATGAAGAGAGGTGTCAGGTGTCAGGTGTCAGGAGGACCATCAACCATGAAGAGAGGTGTCAGGAAGGTCCCAAGCGCCAAGGTTGATAACAGGAAATTCATCTCTAAGAACCCCAAAATCTTACGGATTCCTCCTGACACCTGACACCTTTTCCTTATTCAGTTGGGCTGTAGCTTCCCGCAGTGACCCCGTTGGAAGCAAGGCCGCCCCAGGCCGAACCATCACTGTCCCAGGCCGCGGAAACACTATAATAAGCGATGGCGTGTGAAGTTTCTGCGGCGGCTTGAGAAGGGAGCAACACCCATGGAGACCCGGACTGAAGCGCCCGAGCAAGTCACGGACCGAGTGGCGGGCTTGAAACTTGACGACCTGATCGACTGTTCCAGGGAGGATCTTGACGAGCTGTTTCTGGCCGCGGGGACCCCGTCGATCCGAGAGGTACAAGGCGTGACCCGCGGGAGGGTCCTCGCCGGCCGCTTCTGGCTCTGCTGCCGCCTAGGGCGATGGCTCACGAATCTGCCCTGGATGCTCTGGAAGGGCAAGGTCTTCGAAAGCGTCACCGAGAGCATGGGACAGGGCATCAATCGGCTCGAACTGGGTCCCATCAAGACCAGGTTCTTTCGATTCGAGGCCCGGATCGTTCCGCCGCTGACCGGGCCGAACGACGTGTTGACCCTGAACTACAACCTGCCGGGCAACCGATGGCCCATCCGGGTGATCCGAGACGACCTCAAGAAACTGCGTGAGGGGTTGTTCCTGGGGACGGCGAACTTCCAGTGGAAAGGGAAGCACCACTTCGTTCTCTATTTCGGCCTCGAGGTGACCGGCTCATCGTCTGGAATCGGAGTTTGAAATGTCCCCTGAGGAACTCCTTCAGCCCATCTCACTGCTCGAACGAATCCGTCTGGGCCAGAATGCGCTCGTCCAGGGGCTCGATCCGACGCGCCGGCACATGCCCTACTGGAACTGCGGATTCAAGAACGGACAGGTCAGCGGCTTCAACCATTCCGGGGCCTGGGATCACTGCCATGACGTGCCCAGGGCCATTCATGCCCTCAGCATGGCCGAGGAGGCCACCGGGGAAAGCGTGGACTCGGCGGTGTTCACGGACCTGGCCGATCATTTTTTCGCCCTGTTCGATGAGGCGGACCTTCTTCCGGGCACGAAGAACGATCACACGGGCAATCGTTTCGTTCATCTGCACAACCTTCGTGAGGCGACGCATGCGCTTGGGGCGCTGGCCCGCCGCGGGGATTCGAGGGCGTCCCATTGGGTGCGGCGCATGTTCAGCACGCTGCGAAACGCCCTGGACGAGACGGGCCGGATTCACCTCGACCGCTTGCCTCCCTACGTCGAGGCCTATAATCATCATCCCTCTCAGGAGGGCCGGGCGCTGGACGCCCTGGTGCGCTATGCCCGAACGACGGGCGACGAGCTGGCGCTGGAGTTGGCGGACCGGATAGCGGCATTCGCCCTGGAGCACGATTTCACGCCATCCGGGGCGCTGACCGAGGAGGCGGGCACGCATGGACACTCGATCAACGCCCTGGTCGCCGGATTGGCGGACCTCGCCCTGCTCACCGGCGACGCTGCCCTGCTCGAACGCACCCGGGCCATTTACGACCTCGCTCTTCCGCGGTTCAACAGCAGCTTTGGCTGGTCCATGGAATCCCTGAACAAGTTCAACCTCCGGGGCGAAGCGAACAACACGGGCGACCTGTTTCGCGCGGCGCTCTGCCTCGGTCGAGGCGGCTATACCGAATACTTCGGCCAGGCCGAACGGATTCTCCGGAGTCACCTCCTCCCTTCCCAGTTGATCCACGTCGAGACGTTTTCGAACAATCCCTTGGCGGAGGAGGACCGAATGAGGTCCGTAGCGGACCGCATCCGCGGCTCATTCAGTTTTCCCACGCCGAACGATCTGCTGGCCGCCCCGGAAGCCTCCATCGCCACGTATGACATCACCTCCGGCGCAGTCGACGCCCTCTGCGAGGCTTGGAACGCCATCCTTGTGGACACCCCGGCGGCGGTAAAAATGAATCTCCTCTTCAGCCGTGATTGGCCGGACCTCAGTTTCCGGAGCGAACTTTCCGCCCGCGGCATGATCGAAGTCGTGAATCGACGCGGCTGCAACCTGCTCGTCCGGATTCCCCATTGGGCGGCCCGGTCGGGCGTACGACTCCTGCCCGGCAGCACCGAGCAGCCTCCGACCTGGATCGGCCGCCATGTCCTCATCACGGGCCGCGATGTATCGGCCTCGGCTCGGATCGAGTTTCCCGTGCTGGAGGCCGTGACCACAGAAAGCATTTCTTATCAACGGTTTACGATCCGCTGGAGAGGCGATCAAATCCTTTCGATGTCGCCTCCAGCCAAGCACCTGCCTATGTTTCCAGCACTATGAACGACGGAAGATGCGGTGAGGCACATCCTCCGCCGTTAAGTGATGATGAATTGGCGCGTTTAGGGCTATCAACCCGGATCGTATCGGCCATATCTTCCCATATCGGTAGTCAAAAATGTCCAAACCGGGTAGAATAGGCCCGTTAAATGGACCAAATTGGTCCGGAGGTCTTTCCAGGCCATGACGGCTCGTCTATCATCCATGTGAATCTTGCACTTGTTGGCTTAAGGCTGGTGAAGCCCGCAACCCAACAAGGCTGGGAAAAGTCTGACGGATTTCAAAATGGAAGAAAACGGAAACCAGAAAGCCAGTCGCCAACTCGACGAACAGGAAAAATTGATCTCGCGCTGCCTGATTCGGGACCCCCGGATGTCCGATACCAGGCTTGCAAAGGAGACGGGGATACCGATGAAAACGGCAAAGCGGAAGCGAATTCGTTTGGAACAGGAGAACCTGCTCTCGTATTTCGCCTATCTCGACCTGCAGTCCACCGGAGCGGGCCTGTTCAACGCCCGGCATCTTTACCAGATCAAGTTCAAGCTCGGGGTGACACGCAAGCAGATTCTGGACGAAATCCGGCAGGAACCGAACGTGAAAACCATCTTCACGGAGCTGATCTACGAGTCCCACCTGGCCGAGATTGATGGCCATATCGCTTTGGTGCTGCTGGTGGAGGGCCAGACCGATGCGGAAATCGTGGAGAATGTCCAATCGAAGATCATCCCGTCACTGATGAAGAATCACGGACAGGATTCGATCATGGATATCTCGTCGATTCGCCTTCTGATGCCCATCCGCATCATGCATAACTACTTGCCATGCCTGAATATGCAGAATGGCAGGCTGCGAGAAGACGCCGGCAGGGACACGATCTTCGTCGGCTAGTCGATGCGTAGGGAAGTGCGAGTGCACTCCCGTACGCATCGACTAAAGCCACTCCAGAGCCAAACGAGTGTAATACTCCTCCGCCTCCTCGAGCTGATGCACCGGAACGTGCTCGTCGGTCTGGTGAGCCTGTGCAGGGTCCCCGGGTCCAAGGATGATGACCGGCTTGCCTGTGCCGGGTGCGAGGACGGCCGCGTCGGTGAAGTAAGTGGCCCCGCCCGGCTGCAAGGCGCGCTTCCAGAGCGTTTCTCCCACACGGCGAGCATGATGGACGATCTCTAGCCCGGGATCGGTCGTCATCGGGGGGTACGTGGACATCACAGAGACCTCGTATCGGAAGTCGGGCTGTTCGCGGCGGTATCGCTCCAGGACCTGACGGATTTCCTCGACAACTCCTTCGGCCGTCTGGCCCGGCACCAGTCGGTAATCGATCTGGGCCTCGGAATAATCCGGGACCATGTTGATCTTCGTGCCGCCGCGGACCAGCCCGACGTTCAAAGTCGGCGATCCCAGGAGCGGGTGGCGCTCATGCGTGAAGGAATGCGGGTTCAGGCGTCTGAGGGCCTCGCCGAGCATGAGGATGGCGTTGCGGCCCAACTGGGGCGTCGAGCCGTGGGCCGCCTTGCCCTTCACGGCCAGCTTGAGCCAGACCACGCCTCGCTCGGCCACCACGAGGTTCAGGTTCGTCGGCTCGCTGATGAAAATGGCCTCCGTGTTCGGCCAGCCGTCCCACTGGAGGAGCTGTCGGGCGCCGACCATGTCCACCTCTTCGCCACAGGTTCCGGCGAAGACTAGGTCGCCGCGCAGCCGGACGCCGGACGCTGAGATCCGGGCCACCGCGGCGAGCATCGAAGCCACTCCGCCCTTCATGTCCGCCGTCCCTCGGCCGAACATGAGGCCGGCCTCGATTTCGGCCCCGAAAGCCGGATGCGACCAGGGCATGTCTCCGGGCGCGACGACGTCGAAGTGCCCGCAATAGACCAGGCTTCGCTTCTCCCCGCTGCCCCGGACCCGGCCCAGCAAGTTGTTCCGGCCGACCGCAAGGGGTAAAAGGGTGACTTCGACGCCGGCCGTGCGGAGATACCGGGCGGCGATGTCGGCCGCCGGGGCCTCGTTGCCGGGCGGATTCGGCGTGGCACACCGCACCAGTTCCTGCGTCAGATCGATCACGGAAGGGACTTTCATCGTCGCGGTCTCGCTTTGGTATGCTTGCACCGGCCTCGAATTTTGGCCGCTTTCAGCCCCGGATTCAAACCGACCAGGGACAAGGGGCTCTTTCCGGCATTTTGGTGTCCTGAGTCTTGAGTCTTAAGACTGAGGACTGAGGGCTGAAGACTGATGATCGTCCACCAGCCGCCGATCACCTCGTCTAGCCGCCGTTTCCCATCATGACGTACCCGATGTCTGACCGATCCACTCAACGTATGCGGCCAGCGGCGTCCCGGCCAGGGCGCTCACCAAGCGCTGGTCGCCAGTGACCATGACGCTACCCTGCTCGACGGCCAGGGCGACGTACAGGCAGTCATAGACCGTCCGGCCCGTGCGAATGGCCATCGGCAAGGCGACACCGGCCAATGCTGCCGAAGGGGTGTAGTGGATTGGCAATCGCAGAATATCGGCCAGCAGGCATTCCGCTTCCTTGTCGCTCAACTCGCGTCGAGTACTGCGCCTCCAGATGACGTTGCCGACCTCCGCTGCCAGCGAGTCCGGGGCGCAGAGGGTCCGACCGGAAGTGAGGATGCCTCTGGCGGTCTCGTGGTACGGTTCGATCAAGAAGGCGGCAGCGACTACGCTGGCGTCGACAACGATCACGTTCACCGCTCACGATCCTCGCGAATCAGGTCTGCACTGCTCTCGAACTGCCGGTTCGAAAGTCGCTGCTCCCAGGCATCGAGCAGGCTTTCGGCCTCCTCAACACCTGCCGCCTGTTCCAGCAATAGTTTGGCTTCAGATTGCAATGACCGCCCATGGCGTTTGGCCCGCCTCTTGAGGCGGTCCAAGGTCGCCGTGTCCACTTTCCGAATGAGGATATCAGGCATGTGCACGCCCCATATCTGCGCCAGATGATAGCATTATGATATCTTACCCTGAGGCCCTATGTAATGCGAGCCGAAGACCATCGTGCGCTGCGGCCGACCTTGCGATCAGGACCCGTTACAAGATGGAGGTCAGCGGCTCGTAGAGGAGTCAGCCAGTGCGGGTGCACTTGGCAACTCCTCTACGAGGTGATAGCCAGCCTTATGCCCGGACCACGAACCGTGCCATGACCTGTCGCTCCGTGAAGGGCTCCACGACGGTGATCGTCCAGTCTCCGAGACGGGCATTGACGGCGAGAGGCTCGTCGATGCGGAGGAGACCGTTGGACGCACACAACCGGCCGCCGAACTGCATGCGTTCCTCGCCGTGCGGGTCCCGCACGCACACGTCAAGCAGGTGGTCGCCGCGCACCCTCCGGCCGGAAGCGCTCGCCAGCTCGACCTGGAAGGCGAGCCGGCCTCCCCGGCGGAACGCCGCGTGGTCAGGCACGACGGCGACGCCCGAGGGCATCTCCGGGTAAAGTCCGATCAAGCGGCCCTCGCGCTCGTCAAGCCCCAGGGTGATTTCGATCCCCTCGGTGACCCGGGTGAAGGGCACGGACTCCTGGGTGACCAGATCGCAGGTGCAGGAGACGGGAACGGGCGGGTGATAGATCGTGATGCGGGTTGTCTGCCGCTCCTCGGCGTGGCTGGCGGCGACGAGGACGACGGTATCGGGGGTGAGGAGAACATTGGCTTCGATCTCGGCATGGCTGCTTTGAGCATGCGGCCGGAGGCCTGCATCGAAGAAGAAGCTCCGTACCAGGTCCTTGAGGGCGTATCGGTGCTTGGACTCGCCGCGCTCCACGCTGCCGCTATACAACTCGTTGAGGTCAGCCGATACCCGGAGTGTCCGGCCTCCGCCGAAGCACGCCCTCGTGATCGTGACGTCCTTGAAAAAGACCTGGGTTTCCCCCTGGAAGAGGGGCGCGACCAGCGTGAGGGGCTTCCCTTCCAGGTTGCGCTCCGGAATACGGTCGGCGATCAGGCTTCCGCCGCGCTCCACGAAGCGGACGAGGGCTTCGGCGTCCGGCTCATCCATCACCTCGGTGTCCGTCAGCACGAAACCGCCGTAGTCGTCCAGAGCGCCTTCGCGCAGGGCGGACTGGTCGATGACGTCCACCTCGCCGAAGGCCCGGAAGAGCATTTCGGCCACGTTGATCGGCGCCTTGTGGTAGGGCCACACCGTGTCATAAGGACGCTCGTCACGGCCGTAGAAGCCGAGGCCGACGTACCCTTCCGGGAGGAAGTGCGGGGGAAAGCGGTAAAGCCGGTCATGATAATTAAAGGCCATGGCGATGCGGCGTCGGGGCGCCTGAGCGCGTTCAAGCAAGGGAGACGCCCGCCGGACCTTGCGCACGTCGGCGGCGAACGTGTCGAATTTCTCCTCCCGGCAGTTTTGCGTATTGGTGAAGCCGCCCTGGTACATGAGATGGAAGTGTTTCGCTCCGCCCCCAAGAGCGGTGTACAGCGTCTCCGAAGGCGCCCGCAGGGGGTCCCAAGGCGCGACCGGGACGTCGCGGTCCGTCACCTGGATGAAGAACCCGATGCGCTGCCGGTTGCGCAGGGCGAGGAAGCGGAAGTGGCCCATGAGGTAATGGAATTCGTTCCAACGGAGGAGGTCAGAGGCCCGCCAGTGCCCGTACATATAGTTGTAGCAGTCGAATTCGATGAAGTCCGCATGAGGCGACCAGGCGAGGTCCTGAGCGGCCACGTTCTGGATGGAGAGGTGGCCGTTGCCCGGGGTGCTGAAGACGTGATGGAGCGTGGGCAGCTCACCGCCGCGGGCCTTCCGCATCGATTTCCACATCTCGAAGCCCGTGCGGAATGCCCGGGTGGCGTAGCCGACGATCCACTCGAAGTAATCGCGGGTGCGGCCTCCCATGGCCGCGACGGCCTCGTCCCAGGTGGGCATGGGGTAGCCGTAGCGTTCGCGGAACAGGGCCAGGCATCGCTCGCAGCGGCAGACGTTCCCTCGATAGAGGTGCGGCTCGTCGAGGATTTCGATCGAGGTCATGCGCGGCAGGCAGGAGGCGGCCCGGAACTTCCCTTCGAGCAGATCGCGCAGCCGGACCGGGTACTCGGGGTCGAACACGCAGGGCCGTGTCGGTCTTGTCCCTTCCGCGCCGATGCACGCGTGGGTGCTCAGGATCGCCGCTCCCAGGTACTCGCCCCAGAGGGCGCCGCCATCCCGCTGCACCAAGTAGTGCTGAAACGCCAAAGGGTCGAAACCTGCTGGCGGGCCAGCCGATTCCGGCAGGTTCGTCGCAAAGGTGTCGAAGCCGCGGCTGCGATAATAGTCGTACCACCAGCGCACGCGCTCCTCCGTGTCGCCGCCGCCGTATCCGCCGAGGGAAAACGTGAGCCGTTCGAGGGGCTTCGCCACAGCGAAGCGCAGGCGCGCCCCGTCTTCTCCGGCGCGGGCGATCACCTCGTAATCGCCCAGCTCCAGTTCCGGCAAGGCCAGGTCGACGGGACCCGGCTGCACGGCGTCGCTCTGAAAAACCTCTTGCCCGTCGAAGTCGATGATGCGCAGTTGGACGGGAACGGAGCGTTCGGCTGAGACTTGGACGGGGAAGGTCCAGCGGGGCGCGGTGACGTAGGTTCGGTGGCGCGGCCAAACGCGGAGGCCGAGTGAGGAGACGGCCTCGGCCTGCACGGAGCGCAGATTGGCCCAGCCGGGCCCGTGGACTTCGAGGGTGATCCGCCAGAGGCCGGGCTGCGGGGGATCGAACGGGAATTGGACGCGGCGGCCCTCGATCCGGACGGGTCGCTCCTCGGCGGGTCCCCACTGCGGCTCGCGGCCGGCGGAGAGCCATCCGGGATCGGCCCGGCTGAGGAGGGCGCGGGCCTGGACGGGTCCCGGGGCGGCGGCATCGATCTCGAGGGTGAAGGTGCGGCCCTCGCCGGGCGGCAAGGGCGACCGGTCGAATGCGCAGGCCCGGATGACGAGGTCGGCGTCGCGGCCCATGAGCCACAGGAGCACCTGCCGCACGAGATCGGACCAGCCCGGCGAGCGGTAAAGGCCGTCCGGGTCCGAGTCGGGCCAGGCGCTGACCAGGATGATGCGTCCGTGGCCATGGATGCCGGCGAGGACCACGGGATGTGCACCTGCTGAGGCGAGGACGGCCGCGCCCGGGGCCGGCGTCAGGGCGTCCAGCCGGCGAACGACACCCAGGGGCCCGCCGAGGCCTCGGGTCACCGGATGGGACTCCGTGAGACGAACGGCCAGGGCCTCGGGCGGCGTCTCGACCGGCCGCGGCTCGTGCCATGGTCGTGTTCGACGCTCCGGCCGAAGCGTGCAGGCGGCGGGAAGCGCAGGGCGCAGGGGACCCCAGTGGCGCACCGCTTTCGAAAAGGAATTCGGACCCGCCCACATCAGGAGGCCGCCCCCGCCCTCCACGTAGGCCTCCAGGTTCATCAGGTCTTCCGCGTCGAACACCACCGGATCGATGTCCGCCAGCGCCACGGCGTCGTAGGCGTGCAGACCGGTATACTGCTGGAGGGTGAAATCGAGCCGCTTGGGCAGCCTGCGAGTCAGCGGCAGGTGGACGCCTTTGAAGAAGCTTTCCTTGAAGCGGGCTCGGAGGGGCAGGGAACGCAGGGCGGACCGGAATCCCGTGTCTGGCGCGGCCGCGCACTCGGCGTAGAACACTTCTCGAACGCCTTCGGGGTCCATGGAACGATTGTAACCGCGAGGCCAGGGGGAGCAATGAACCTGGCAGGGGAGTTAGCCAGTGCACCCGCACTGGCTAACTCCTCAAGTGGATTGACTCTTGCCCAATCCAGTGTCATCTCAATAAGTTCGGGGAAGACGATCAGGTCAAGTCCATGAAGTATGAATTCCGTCGCGGAACGCGTCGGCGTTCCGTCCGAGAGATGAGACTTGAGGGCCCAGACGAAGCGCTGACGCGCTTCTCGATAAAAATCCGCGAAGCGCTGAATCATCATCGGTCACGAAATCGGGCGGGGCCGTTTCTCCGAACTTATTGAGAAGTTGCCCAATCAACACGTCAGTTCTTAATCATCAGATACTTATGGATAAAGAGTTCAGAGCAATGACGTGTGGGAAAAACTGTAACTCATTTATGTGTCAATAGTTATGTTAAAAGTCGATCAAGTCGTGTAACTCGTCTACGAGCGTCGCCATCGGTCCCTCCGGTCTCCGTGCCGCGGGTATTCCCGGCGAGAATCGTGTCCGCGGTCCTGCGGCGGCTGTTGCGGCCGCGGCGGCGATTCCTCCCGCGGCCGTTCGAGCGCCGGCGCGGGCGGCATGGGAAGCGCCTCCCCGGGCCCGATCCCGGCCAGGATGCGATCGTCGAGCGCGGCATGGTCGGGCGACTGCAGCTTGCACAGCGTAAAGGCGATCATTCGCCTGAGGTATTCCTCGCATCGCTCGAGGAGTCCCAGCTCGGCGCGGTCGAACATGCCCGTCTTCGTCCCGTGCAGGACCAGGCTGCGAAGGTCGTAGAGCTTCCGCAGGTCCCGGAAGACCTCGCGTCGGGCGGCGAAATCATTGCCCAGCAGCCAGGCGCCCTTGAGGCAGAACTTGTACCGCAGGTTGTCGCGGTCGCCATCCGCTCGGAATAGAATCTGCTCGATGGCCAGGACGACCTGGTGGACCCAATCATACGGGGACGCTTCCTGGTAGGTGCGATTGAACCACCGCACCTCGGACCGCTGGAGCAGGTCCTCGGGCCAGGGGAGCTGCATCCAGGCCTTGAGCTGGTCGACCTCGTCGGTTTGAAGGCCGTAGGCGTTTCTGGCGAATTCCCGCTGCACCGGCCTCAAGAGGTCGGTTTCCCGTGCTGCGTGATGGTTGCGGTCCGGCCCCAGCGGGCAGAGGACGTAGCGGACGCCGAGGCCGCCGGCCTTGAAGAGCCGGAGGAGGGTGAGGGGCCGGAGGAGGGCATCGCTCGCGGCCCGGGCCAGATTCTCGGGAGAAAAACGTACTCGGAGAAGAGCCTCCTCCGGAATCCGGCATTCCAGAAGGCAGGTGTCGCGGTCAAGCAGAGGGAAATCCAGGTGGCGTCCCGCCTTCTGGTTGCTCCGAGTGAGGTCCTCGACGAAGAACCGTTCGCGCGAGCTGCCGGCGCGGAACTGGAGGTCGGACGTCAGAGCGAGCGGCTCGCCCGCCCATCGCATGCCTTCCAGGACGCCGAGGATGCAGGGGAAGATATTGTCCATCTTGGCGACCTTGGCGGTGAAAAAAGATTCCTCAGCATCCAGCGTTTCTTCGTGGCCACGCGGGCCAGATTGAGCCGCCAGCTTTGCTGTATTCTTTTCCCGCAAGCTTTCCTACGAACGCGGGACGGTGCGAGGTGCCCTCTTCAACTTGAGGCTATCGACGGACTGGGCAGGCTGTCAAGTGGTAGCCGACGAGCCCTGAAATGCGGGTGCACTCCCAAACTTGTCGGCCCATCGGTTTGAAGCAGCGCTTCACTCCGTCCAGTGACTCCGAGCGCATCGGCTCATCGCGCTTGACGCGAAGAACAGAATCGGTGAGTATTCCGAGGCGTCACGGAGGGAGGCCTCGGAATACGATGATGCCGTTTCTCGTCCTGGCTACCGGCTGCACCGCGGGCATCTTGCTGTATGCCTTTTGGGCGCGGCACGGCATGGGCATCCGGGGCGAATGGGCCTGGGGGATCGTTCGGGAGCCGCGTACCGAGGCCCTGGGTTGGCCGATCCTGCTCTCTGGCCTCATGGTTCTGGGCCTGGCTTGGGCCGGCCGACGGGGACCGGCGGATTCCGGCCGGCGGGGATGGGCCGGAGTCGGAGCGCTCGTTCTTGCTCTCTTCCTCCTCCAGATGGCGGTGGGCGGCCTTGGCCGCGGCGGCAACGTCGAGACGGTCTTCGCCAGCTTTCCCCCTGCCAACAGCTATTTTTTGCGTGCCCTGGAGGTTCGAGACACACGGGGCTACCTCAAAGGCTACCAGCAGGAAATCGAGCAGGGCCCCTTCCGGGTCCAACTCAGCACGCACCCGCCCGGCAGCGTCCTCTATTACGTGGCCTTTCTCGAAGCGGCCGAGCGATGGCCTTCGGCGGCCCGAGCCGTGCGGGACACGGCTCGCGGGTGGGCGCCCGAGGAAGGAGCGTACCAGATCCCGGAGATCGGCCGGACCTTGGAGGCGATGGTCCAGCCGGAGCAGGAGGGCGCGGCCTGGGCAGCCGCCGTCGGCCTGCGCCTGGCCGCCAGCTTGGCGGCCATCCCCGCCTACCAGATCGCCCGGATGGAGCTTCCCGCCGTGCAGGCGCTTCCGCTGGCCGCCGCCAGCTCGCTCGTTCCAGCCCTGTTCCTGTTCAGTCCGCACCCGGACCAACTCTTCCCTGGCCTGACCCTCGCGTTTTTCTGGCTTGTCCTGGCAGGACTGAGGGGCCGGAGCGTTCTCGCGGCAGCCGCCTCAGGATTCGTCCTTTTTGCCGGCCTCTTCTTCTCCCTCTCCTTCCTTCTGCCCCTGGCGGCGGCGGCGCTCCTCATCGCCCTCGCCCGAGCCCGCGCGCCCGCGCGCGGCGACTTCCGTTTGGGCCTGGCGGCCCTGGCCGGCTTCCTCCTGCCCGTATTCCTGTTTTACGTCCTTTATGATCACAACCTCGTGACCGTCTGGAGGGCCTGCGCGGCTCAGAATGACGAGTTCAACCTCCACTCGGGCCGAACCTACTGGAAGTGGCTGATGTTCAACCCCCTGGACTTGGCCATTTTCGCGGGCGCTCCAGCCTTTCTTCTCTTCTGGTCGGAATGGGGCAGAGTGCTCGACCGCTGGTGGCTTCACGGGGAAGCGGGCAGGCCAGGAGCCGGAGGCCACGACTTGGCCAATCCCGGCCCGGCCCGACCGCAGGACTCGTCTGCGGGTCCGTCGGACCAACCCGGGCTTCCCCTGCTCCTGGTATCGTTGGGCGTCTCGCTGATCCTCCTGAACCTATCCGGCAAGAATCTGGGAGAAGTCGGCCGGCTCTGGATGATGGTCATGCCCCTGATGCTCTTGTCGGCCGCGGGATCGCGGCGGCGAGGGAATGGCGGGCTCGAGCCCGCGCTGCTCCTGGTCATGATCACGCTCCAGCTTGTCCAGACCATCGGCCTCAGAATGAGCGTCGACGCCCTGGGACTGTTCTTCGGAAGCCGCTATTGAAATCTGCTGCGCCCTTCGGGCTCGCGAATTTCAGAAGACACAACGGTCATGAAGTCTTCCGTGTTGAAAACCGTTTCCTTCTTCATTGCCCTGGCCCTGGCGTTGGGCCTGATGGTATCCCTGTGGCGGGGTATCCGGACGCCCGGGCCCGAACGGCGGGAAGTGGTGATTTTCCTGGCCGACAGCCTGGACCTGGCTTTCCGGAAGATGAAAGAGGAACTGGAAGCGATGGAGCCCAGCGTGAGGATCGTACTCGAGCCGAGCGCGAGCGTGATCGCCGCGCGAAAGGTATCGAGCGGCCGGCGCGCCGACGTCCTGGCGGTGGCCGATCACCGGGTGATCGATGACCTCATGCCGGGCCACGCCGCCTGGCGCATCGATTTTGCCAGCAATGAACTCGTGCTGGCGGGCACGCAGATGAGCCGTTTCATCAACGAGATCGACACGTCCAACTGGCAGGAAGTGCTCCTTCGCGACGAGGTGCGATTCGGCCGGGCTGACCCTAACCTGGACCCCTGCGGCTACTGGACGCTCCTGGCCTGGAAGCTGGCGGACCGCCTTCGGGACGACGGCGGGGCCGGGACGGCAGGGCCTTCCAGTGAGTTGCTGGCCAAAGCGCCGCAGAATGGCCCCACCATGCGGGAGGATACCCAGAAGCTGCTGGCGCTCCTCGAGGGCACGGGCGGCATCGACTATGCTTTCGTCTACCGTTCGCAGGCGGTGGATCACCGGCTGCGCATCGTTGATCTGCCGCGGGAGATTCATCTGGGCGATCCGGCACTTGAGGAAATCTATGCCGGGGCCACGGTCGAAATCCAGGGCCCGGGGCAGAAAACCCGGACGGTCCGGGGCGCGGCCATTGTTTTCGCCGCCACGGTCCTCCGGGATGCCCGGGAGACCGAGGCGGCAGAACGCCTGATACGCTTCCTGCTCGGCCCCGACGGACGCCGCATCCTGGAGGAGTCCGGCTTCAAGCCCATCGTCCCTCCCCGGCTGGCGAGCCTTCCGGCGGCGTCAATTCCCGACTTTGGCCCCCTCGCCCGGCCGGCTCAGCTTCCCGGGCCGCGCCCGCCGTGAAACCTTCCTGGAACTTCGAACGAACAGGTCATCGGCGATAGAATAGGCAGGCAAAGGACTTTTCGCGGCCCGAGGGGCCTTGGCCATCCACAACAGGTTTTCCATCGAACTCGTGACTCGAGATACGAAGTGGTTCATCGTCCTGGCTGCAGCGGCCCTGTTGCTCCAAGTGCTCGTGTTGCCTCACGCCGGCGTCACGACGCATCTCGGCCTGGCCTTGGGCCACCTGTTCCTCATTTCCATCGGAGTGACCTTCGTCTGGCCCGTGTCCAGACGCCGGTTCGCCGCTTATCTCGCCGGGTACGTGGCGCTGTTCGGGCTGAGCTGGGGCTACCCGCAGAAGGAACTGCTGATGATGCTCTTCGCCCTGCTCTATGCGGGCACGTTCCACTCGCCGCTGCTCTTCGGCATCTTTCTCATTTTCCATGTCTCCTTTGTGCTCTTCCCGCTCTATGCGCTGGCGGAATTCACCCTCGGCGTCCTGCTCTACACGGCCTTCTGGGCCATCGTGCGGGCGCGGCAGGGGCCTCTCGTCTCCATCTCTTTCCTCTGGGGTGCGGTGCTCGTCCTCTTCCTCTTGCTCCCCATCGCCCACCTCTGTTCTCTGGCCACGGTGCAGGATATCGCCTCGACCTGGAGCGGGAATCCGGACGTCCGGCGCGCCATCGGGCGGAGCGTAGCCACCTCGACGGTCGCCACGCTGGTCATTGCTGTTTTCGGAATCCCCTTTGCCTATGCCATGGCTCGGGCAGAATTCGCCGGAAAAAACCTCCTTCTGGCACTCCTGGATGTCCCGATCCTGATTCCCCAGCCTGTGATTGCCCTCGCCCTGCTCCAGGTGCTGGGCGAGAAATCGACCCTGGGCCACTGGCTCGAGCAGGCCTGGGGCCTGCGCTTCGCCGGTGAGCTGCCCGGGATCATCACCGCCCAGGTGGTCGTCAGCAGCCCCTTCCTTGTCCGGTCCGCCATCGCGGGCTTCCAAGAGGTGGACCCCCGCCTCGAGAAGGTCGCCCGTACCCTCGGCGCCCGACCCGTGTCCGCGTTCCGACTCGTCGCCCTGCCGCTCGCCCGGCGCGGCCTCCTGACCGGCCTCATTCTCGCCTGGGCCCGCAGCATCAGCGAGTTCGGCTCCGTCCTGATCCTTGCCGAGCATCCGGAGACCGCCCCGATCATGGTCTACCACCTGTTCATCCGGCACGGATTGCAGGAGCAGACGATTCCGGCGGTCGTGCTCCTGGTCCTGGTCTGTCTGTGGATTTTTGCGGGTCTGCATCTCATGCGGCATTTCTGGAGCGGCGGAATCCTGGGAGGGCCACGCCTTGGCCGCACGGATACGGATTGAGGGGCTCAGCCGGGCATGGGGGCGATTCTCCCTCCAGCAGATACACCTGGACATTGGGGCGGGGGAGTACTTCGTGCTCCTCGGCCCCATCGGCTCGGGCAAGACGCTCCTCCTCGAGATGCTCGCGGGCCTGCACACGCCGCAGCAAGGCCGGATTCTCCTGAATGGGACGGACATCACGGGTCTCGAGCCCGAACACCGCCATTTCGGCCTGGTTTACCAGCATTCGATGCTTTTTCCCCACCTGGATGTTCAGGACAACATCGAGTTCGGCCTTCGATTTCAGGACCTGCCCGGCACGGAGAAGGAACGCCGCGTGCGCTTCCTGGCGCAGGCCCTGGGACTCGAGGGGCTGCTGGGACGGCGTCCGGCCACGCTCAGCGGAGGCGAACGGCAGAAAGTGGCTCTGGCCCGGGCCCTGGCCATTCAGCCCGCGGTTCTGCTCCTCGACGAGCCTCTCTCGCCCCTGGATAGCCTTTCCAAGGAGGAACTCAGGGAACAACTCCTCAGGCTCCACCGGGAGCTCGGGACGACCACGCTGGACGTGACGCACGATCAATGGACCGCCCGCATGCAGGCGGACCGCGTGGGTGTTCTTCAGGACGGCAAACTGCTCCAGGCTGGCCCCGTCGGCGAGGTCTTCGAAAGGCCGGGCTCGCGGTTCGTCGCCGAGTTTCTGGGCGTGGAGAATATCCTCGACGGCCGGTCGGTCCGCGAGGGACGCGGGGTCCGTGTGCGGCTCGCCTCCGGGCCCGAAATCTTCATTGAGGCCGCCCACGTGGGGGCCGTGTCGGTCTGCATCCGGCCCGAACGCATCCGCGTCCTCGCCGCGCCGCCGGAAAACGGATTGCCCGAGCCGTCTTGCCCCGCCTCTAATGTCCTGCCTGGTGTCATCCGGGAACTGAGCGACCGAGGCCCGATGGTGCGCGTGACGGTGGAGGCCGGCGCGACCTCCTGGCGTGCGTTGCTGGCCCGGGACGAGTTTCGCCGGCTGGACCGCACGGTGGGAGGCGAGGTCCATCTCGCCCTGCTGCCCGGGGAAATCCACGTCATCCCCAAGTGAAGTTGAAATTGAAAGCAAGAGATGGAACGCCTCTGGCTTCACGGAACACTTTTGGGCGCGCTTTCTTGACCCGCTGGACCCTGCCTTGACATCATAAAGGTCACCCGGGACAATCCGTTGATGAACCCCGCCATTTCGGAGATGCCGGCTGCTCCGCCCCTCCTCACCTGCAACGCCGTCAGCAAGATATTTCAGATTTACGATCAGGGCTCTTCCTGGAAAATCCTCTTCGGGAACAGCGCGAGTGCCAGGTCCATCCTGGCCCTCGACCGTCTGACCCTCACGGTACCGAAGGGGAAGATGGTGGGCATATTGGGAAGGAATGGAGCTGGGAAAAGCACCCTTTTGAGAGTGCTGGGCGGGACCTATGCCGCCAGTTCGGGCGAGGTGCGATGCCGGGGCGACCTCGGCGGCATCTATGAGTTGGGAGGCATGGGAAACCCTTACCTCACGGGGGCCGAGTATGCGGAACGGTTTCTCCAGCTTCAGGGTGTTCCGCCTCGCCAGTTGAAGGAATTGGTAGCGGAGATTCGAGAATTCGCTGAGCTTGACGAGTTCTTTGAAATGCCGATCCGGACCTATTCCAGCGGCATGGCGGCCCGGTTGTACTTTGCAGCCGCGACGGCGGTCGCCCATGACGTTTACCTGATCGATGAAGTCCTTTCGGTCGGGGACCAGCATTTCCAAAACAAATGCTGGCGGCGCATCCGGGACCGGCTCGGCCGTGGCGCCTCGGGCATCCTGGTCACGCACGACTGGACCGCCATCCTGAAGCTTTGCGAGGAAGCGCATATCATGGACCATGGAAGGATCATCCAATCCGGCCGAGCGGAGGACATCGTTCGTTCCTATTTGAACGTCCCGGCAGAGGGCTTCCAGGCTGGGGCGCAATTCGGGCCGGAGCTGGGCCAGACGCTGGTGGTCCCCGGGGAGCCCGCCCTCGAGATCGCCCTGCCCGTCGTCTTGACCCAGAATGTGCCCGTGGTGCTGCATTACTCGATCGAGTTCCTTCTCATCGGAGTCGGCTGGGAAATCATCGTGCTTTCCAATAACCTCCCGGTGGCAAACCAGATCGGAAAATACGTTGTCCGGTTGAGATTCCAGCCGGGGGTGATCGCTCCGGGAAGGTATTACCTGAACGCGGGGCTTTCTGCGCCATTGAGGCCCGGCCAACCCTTCGTAGGCTATGATGCGCGGGGCTGGCTTCACGGGAATCGAATCGACCTTCTGGTCGAGGGGAGGGCTCGGAAGGGATGCGTGATGCTGCCGGTGAGCGTGAAGAAGTGAAGCGAGCACAGGCGTTCGGAAGTGCATTCCCTCTTCCGGACGCCTGTACTCAAGGCAACCTCGGAGGAAGATGGAAACTCTGTCGGGAGCTTCTCAATACGTTCGGGGAGATGGGCCCGCCAGATTTCATAACCGATGATCATTCAGCATGACGGATTTTCGCAGCGAAGCCCGTAATTCATCCCGTTGGGAGGGCTTCGGCTGCGCTCACAACTCATGGATTTGACCTGATCGTCCTCCCCGAACTTATTGAGAAGTTGCGGTATTCTATGTCGCCGCGCATTGAAGTTTCTCACGCGACCAAGGTCTATACGACCTCATCCACCGAGAGGACGATCTCCATCGCGAGAGCCTTCCTGTGGGGCGATCTGAAGAACAGGACCCAAGTCTCCTCCCGGGTCGCCGTCGATGACGTCTCCCTGTCCATCCAGTCCGGGGAGCGAGTGGGCATCATTGGCAGGAACGGGGCTGGGAAATCGACCCTGGTCCATCTGATCGCGGGCCTCACGGATTGCACCGGCGGCGAGGTCCGCGTGCAGGGACGCGTCACCGCGGTCATGACCCTGGGCCTGGGCCTCCGGGAAGACTTGACCGGGAGGGAGAACATCTACCTGGACGGCGAAGTTCAAGGCAGGACTCGCGGCGAGGTCGAGCAGGTCATCGAGGAAATCATCCAGTTTGCGGAGCTGGGTGAGTTCATCGATTATCCCCTGCGGACCTACTCGACGGGCATGAAAGCTCGGCTGGCGTTCTCGATGCTGGTACACATTCAGCCCGAAATTCTGATCATCGATGAAATCCTGGCCGTCGGCGACGCCAAGTTCTCCTCGAAGGCCCAGAAAAAATTTCTGGAAATCTGCGAGCGAGGCATGATCCATGTTCTCGTCTCCCATAGCATGGCCAGCATCGTCGAGATGTGCAGCCGATGCCTCTGGATGGAGAAAGGCCGCGTGATCATGGATGGCGACCCTGCGGCGGTCACGGAGGCCTACCTGGAGAGCGTCCGGAGGGATGAGGAGGGCCAGTTGAAAAAAATTTACCGGCAGTTTGTCCGCGCGGAGTCGTTCGGACAGGGTTGCCAGGTCAGCCGGATCGATGTGACCTATGCGGGAGAGAGCGAGCCCCGAAACATCGTTGAAGCGCATTCCAAAGTCGAGTTCCATGTGGAACTGGAAATCGGTGACGGCGTGGAGATGCCGGATGCCATCATCCGGTGGACGCGGGGTGACGGGTTGCTCCTCGATGAGCGTCGAGTCGCCGAGTTTCTTGACGGGTCGGCCAGGCGGCAGCCGAGGAAGTTTCTTGTCCTTCAGATGTTCCCCCTCATCCTGGCCGCGGGGGTCTATGTCGTCGAGGTGAGCCTCGTCAGCGGGAATCAGGTGCTGGCCCGTCGGTCCACCATCTTTGAAGTCACGGTCCGTGTGCTCCCCATCGGGGGCCGGCCGATCCTGCTCTTCGATCCGGAATGGGAAGTGGAATCGAAATGACCGTGAAGAATCGACCGTTACTCATTCTCTTTGGAGGCAGGGATCGGGAAGGAATCATCCTGCGGCTGAAGTCACTCCACTACCCGATCCGGGCGGTCGTGGCGCCGGAGCGCGCCTCGGAGAAGCTGGTCCAAAGCCTGGCGCGAATCTCGATGGAAGGGCTGCGAGTCGTCCGATGCCGCAAGGCATCGCTGGTGCGGACCTTGGAAGAGTTTCGGGGGGACACTCTGCTGTCCATTGGTTTCCCTTATCTCCTGCCCCGCGCGGCGCTGGACCTGTTTCCCCTGTGTCTGAACGTCCATCCGACGCTGCTGCCGCAATACCGCGGGCCGACCAGCGGGCCCTATATCCTCATGAACCGGGAAACCGAGTCCGGCTCGACCGTGCACCTGATCGACGAAGGGATGGACAGCGGGCCCATCGTTCTTCAGGCCAAGGCGACACTCTCCCGCTTCGATACGATCCGGTCCCTCCGTCGAAAAGTGTACTCCCTGGAACCGGACCTCGTCGTGCAGGCGCTGGAACGGCTGAAGGGCCCCGGCTTCCAGCCCGTGCCGCAGGATGAATCCCGTGCCTCGGTGTACCCGAAGGCGCGTACCCCGGCGGATTCGGAGATCGATCCTCGCCAGACACTGCTCGGCTTGTTCGATTTCATCCGGGCCTGCGATCCGGACGACTTTCCCGCGTTTTTTTACGTGGAGGGCCAGAAGGTCTGTATCCGCCTCTGGCGGCCGGATCGGCCGCAGGTGGACGGAGAGGACACTCTCTGAAGGGCATGAAACACCTGAGCGAGGACTGGACCGCCTATCAGGAGTACGTGAAGCAAAGTGAACAGGAGATGGCCCGGTCTCGTCGGCCGCCCTGGAGGGAGCTCTCCTGGTTGCTGGCCTTCCTCTACTGCATCTCCCTGGGAGTGCTGGCCGCTGCCGTCCGGGTGCTGGGCAGGGCTCGTCCGACAGCGCATCATGTCCGACTCACGGACGCTTATTTCTATGTGCCGGAGATGGCGCTCCACAAGGCTATCGAGATCGAAGCGCTCAAGAAGTGCGTCCCTCGCGGCCAGGGGCTCGACCTGGGATGTGGCAACGGCATCGTCGGGGGAATCTTGATTCAAACCGCTGGCCTGGACCCGCTGGTCGGAATCGACCTGTACCCCCATCAAGGCGCTCCCGCCTTGCAGAACGGTTACAGATATTTCATCGCCGGAAACATCCAGAGCCTGCCTTTCCATAAGGCATCCTTCGATTATGCGGTCTGTATCTGCGTGATCGAACACGTCCCGCAGCTCGAACAGGTCCTCCTCGAAGTCGGCCGGGTCGTCCGGCCGGGCGGCCGGTTCGCTTTTACCACCCCGTCTCCGCTCTTTCGGGAGAGCACGCTGGGACACCGGTTCTTCCGTTTCCTGGGCATGCGAAAGAGGGCGGAAGAGTTCAAGATTCTGAAAGATGTGCAGTCCATTCAATATCACTATCTTTCGGGTGATCAATGGCGGCAGGCCCTGGAGTCCGCGGGTTTCCAGGATGTCCAGGTACGCGGAATCTTCAGCCGAAAGCAGCTCCTGCTGTATGACCTGATGAATTTTCAGGTTCATTGCCTCAGGCTGTACTTTGCCGACAAGCTGTTCCTTTTCTTGTCGAAACGCTCGCTAGCGAACCGTGCGATGAAGTGGGCCTGTCTCGTCCTGAGCGCCCATTTTTCTCAGGTGGAGGTGAGAGACTCCGAGGCGACACACTATTGCATCACGTGTTCAAGGAATCGAGACGAGAGTCCGTCGCCATTCCAAGAAACAGTTTAGGTTCGGCGCCCCGAGCGCCTAATGAAATCTGCTGCGCCCTTCGGACACCGCGGATTTCAGAGCCCGGGTTGGGCCGGCGAAGCCGGCCCAACCCGGGCGCGTCAGCAAGAATCTCTAACTCAAGTTTCCCACTTCTGGGTTCATCTCGGAACATCTCCATTGAGCGCACGTCGGGATCGGGATTCGGATCGGGATGGAAAGAATTCTTATCCATTAGAGCGTAACTCAAACTTTAAACGTTTTTTCAAGTTTGGCGCCCCGAGCGCCTAACGAGTCCCTCCCTGCCTACCGCACTGATAACCGTGGCATCACAGGAGCATTCCACATTCAAGAGATTTTCACCGGGTACTCGTGCTACCGAGCGGGAAGAAGTTGCAGGCTTAGATTTCTGTGATTCAGACGTAAGCGGGGAACTGGCCGCTCCCCAAGGCAGTTAGGCGGCCTATTTTAGCGGCCCAATTGGCGTTTGGCGCTTTTCAGAGGTCATTCTCCGGCCTCCCGGGTAGGGAGGTCGTTTTCGTCATTTTTTTCGAGGCATAGTACTTGCAGTGCTTTCTTATTGTGATATAATAAACATAACAATAAGATATGCCCACGAACACTGGAAGTCCTCCGTGAGCCCAAAATCAAGAAAAGCACGTGCGAGCGTCCTCCGGCGCAAGCTCCATGAACTGGAGGGTCAACGCGAGGGGTGCCTCAAGGAACTGCTCGAACTCCGTGACCTCTTTGCCGCCTCACTCAGCACCGTGTATCGGACCTGCGGGAAGCCTTCCTGCGCTTGTACCAGGGGTCAACTCCACGGACCCTACTATTTCCTCTCCATCCAGTCGGCCGGTCGTAATGATCGTTACCACGTTTCGAAGGAAATCGCCCAACGGATGCAACCGGCTCTCGAACGATACCGGACCTTTATCCTCGGGCTGCGGCAGCTACGGTCCCTCGATCGCCAGGTCGAAAACCATGTTCGGAGGTTACAGAGGGTATGCGAGACACGTTCGATAAAATCCTTCACGACCTGATCACGGACCACGCAGCCTTGGGACGTCTCCGGGTCTTCGAGGAGAATGCCCCTAAGGTCTTGCAGGCACTGAAGAAAGGTGACATCGATTGCGTCGACGGCACCGCCTGGTCTTTTCCCGACTTCTTTTTCGCTTTTCTGGTCGGACCTTCCGAATTCCTACCGTGGGCCGCCTCCACGTTTCCGACACCGCGGAAGCGGCATTTGGTACCCATATGGCTGGAATTGTGCTGTGCCATCCACATGGCCCTCTCGGAAGAACCCGCCTTCCGGGGCCTGGAGCATCTCCTTAAGGCTGGCCCTATCTTGACACGGGTCAAATTCAACCTCGGAGGCTGCGAGGGTGGCTTCAATTACCGCAACACCCACCCCCGTCAGACGGTCCTATGCCCAGACACGGTGAGGAAATACTTTCGGGCGACCCAACCGGAGTCCCTGACGAACTGGTACCACGGGCCCGTCCTGAACTGGTTCCGCCGAAAACGAGGCTTTGCCAAGAGCCGCGTCTTCGCCCTGGATTCGACTTACATCGTTGTCCCAGAAAACGAACGTTATGGCCATACCGCTCGTCTTCCTCTCGATGAACACCATCGGTTCATCGACACTTCTGGCCTGAGCGAGGAACAGAAAAAACGGGTCCGCCATGTGCCCTGCTACAAACTGACCTACCTCCTCCATCTGGGTGAAGAGCCTTCCGGACGTCCGGAGCCTCACCCCTACTTCCTGATCCCTGCCTTCCGCTTCGGCCCAGGCGACGATGACTCGCACGAACACGGGCGCTGGATAGCCGATACCGTCACAAAGGCTGGAGGCAAGGGATGGATGAAATGGCTCATCGCCGATAGAGGATTCCTAGACGGGCAGTGGATAGAGGAACTCAAACTGAAGCATGGAACTAACCTGGTCATTCCGCTGCGCAAGAACATGGAGGCGTATGAGGATGTCGTCGGCCTCGCACGGTTGCCAGACTCTGACGTTCGCTGGGAGACCGTCCGACAAGAACACGACGAGCACGGTCATGTCCAGATGCTCGAACAGGTCACCTCCTTCTCCGAGGTACGGTCCTGGAAGCAATGTCGTCTCCCACTCTACGTCGCCCTCATCCGCAAACAATGGCGAAATCTAGACGGCGAATGGCAGGAGGACCATTGGGCCATCACGAGTCCGGAACCTTTTTCCTCCGGCCACATGCTCATCGACTTCTATCACCATCGAAGCCGTATCGAGGAAGTCAACCGGGCCCTCAAACAACCCCGCCGCCTGGACCGCTTCACCTCACCTCAGTACTCCCTCGTCGTCGCCCACATCGTCTTCACTCTCCTCACCTATTCCCTCATCGAGTTCTTCTTGAAGGCCCGTGGCAACTGGGACCTCACCCATCGCTTTCTCCGCACCCTACGACAAGAACGGACCCTGGGCCGCGAAGCCGTTATCCTCTAT
>JACPCR010000122.1 GCA_016179685.1 Planctomycetota bacterium
TGTACTTCTGTCGGATGACATTCAGGGTAACCATAAATGTCATTGTACAGTATCATCTGTTTGCGTTCAATTCCGATGAGTTATTTTGTTACAGTGCCTAAGAAGCATCTGCGTCCCGAGAGGCCGCCGCTGTTTCTTCATTTCATCTTTCCATGAACACATCCGCATACCAGGTCGTTTGGGACTCCCCGAGTCGAGACTCCTCCGGATCGATGCCTCTGGGCAACGGCGAGATGGGCATCAACGTGTGGGTCGAAGAGGACGGCGACCTGCTCTTCTACATCAGCCGGACCGATGCGTGGAGCGAGAACGCGCGGCTGCTCAAGCTCGGCCGCGTCCGGCTGCGCTTCACGCCCAGCCCGTTCCGGCGCGGGCTTCCCTTCCGCCAGACCCTGGAGGTCAGGCGTGGAGAAATCGAAATCCGGGCGGGCGGTCCAGGCGAGGACCTGCGGTTCTGCATCTGGGTGGATGCGAACCGGCCGGTGATTCGCGTGGAAGCCGAAGGCAGCCGGGAGTTTTGCGTGGAAGCGCGCCTCGAGGTCTGGCGCGCCACGGAACGCGTCCTCGAAGGCAAAGAGCTGTTCAGCGCCTACGGGCTGGACGGAGGCCCGGACCCGGTGGTGGTCTATCCTGACACCGTACTCGGGGGCCAATCTCGCCGGATCGTCTGGTTTCACCGGAACGAGCGCTCCTGCTGGGGTCCGATCCTGGCGCACCAGGGCCTCGGCGGCCTGCTCCGGCAGCTTTCCGACCCGCTCCAGGATCGCACCTTCGGTGGAGCGATTCAGGGCGAGGGGCTGGTGTCCCAGGGACCGGACCGGTTGGCATCGGCCCGGCCGGCCCGCCGCTGGCAGCTATCGATCCACACGTTGACGGCGCAGACGAGCACGGCGGAGGGATGGCTTCGCCGACTCGATCACCAGATCGAGAACGTGGAGTCTGGCGACCCCGATGTGGCGCGCCGGGCCCACCGCCAGTGGTGGGAGGGCTTCTGGGCCCGAAGCTGGATTCACATCCACGGGCCCGAGGAGGCCGAGCGGGTGAACCGCGGCTACGTCCTCCAGCGATTTTTGAACGCGTGCGCGGGCCGGGGCGCGTACCCGATCAAGTTCAACGGCTCCCTTTTCACCGTGGACTCGAAAGAGACCGGCGAGGTCCTCGATGCCGATTATCGCCGCTGGGGCGGGCCCTACTGGTTTCAAAATACCAGGCTGCCCTACTGGTCGATGCTGGCGTCCGGGGATTTCGACCTTTTGACGCCGCTGTTCCGCATGTATCTCGATGCGCTGCCCCTCTGCGAGGCCCGTACCTGCCTCTACTTCGGGCACGAGGGCGCCTTCTTCCCGGAAACGATGTACTTCTGGGGCGCTTACGCCAATAGCAACTACGGATGGCAACGGGCAGGAAAGCCGATCTCCCAGGTGGACAATACCTACATTCGGTATTACTGGACCGGGGCCCTCGAGCTGACCGCCATCCTGCTCGACGCCTTCGCCTACACGCAAGACGAAGAACTCGCCCGTAGCACCCTCCTGCCTCTCGCGGAATCGATCCTCCGGTTCTATGACCAGCATTTCCCGAGGGACGCGGGGGACAAGCTGCTTCTGAAGCCCGGCCAGGCCCTCGAGACGTGGCAGGAGGCGGTCAACGCACTGCCGGACCTTGCGGGCTTGCGGTTCGTGCTCGATGGGCTGCTCGCTCTGCCTCGGCGTTGGACCTCCGCGGAGCAACGACAGGCATGGGAGCGCCTGCGCGGGGAGCTTCCGCCTTTGCCCATGGGCACGGAAGGGGGCCTGCGCCACCTTCTCCCGGCCGAAACATTCTCCGAACTCAAAAATTCTGAAAATCCCGAGTTGTATGCCGTCTATCCCTTCCGGCTCTACGGCGTGGGCAAGCCCGACTTGGCCGTGGGCCGCTTGACTTACGAGAAACGGCGGGTCAAGCGCACGGGCGGCTGGGCGCAGGACGCCATCCAAGCGGCGCACTTGGGGTTGGCGGAGGAAGCCCGATCCTTCGTGGTGCAGAATTTTTCTACTTCACACCCGGGCAGCCGTTTCCCGGCCTTCTGGGGTCCGAACTTCGACTGGATTCCGGACCAGGACCACGGGAGCGTGGCCGTCGTGGCGCTGCAGGCGATGCTGCTTCAGGCCGAGGGCCGCGCAATCCGGCTGTTCCCCGCGTGGCCGGAAAGCTGGGACGTGGAGTTCAAGCTGCATGCTCCGATGCGAACGACCGTGGAGGGCCGGCGGGCCGGCGGACGGCTCGAGGCCTTGAAGGTCACGCCCTAAAGCCGCGCGAAGGACGTGCAGAAGTCACCGGCGACGTCCGTGTGCCCGCACGTCCTGCGCCGGTGACTCGTTTCCCGCTTCAGAAGCACGGGCGTACGTCCGGGCTCGGATGCCAGCCCATGCGCGGTCAGCGCCTGATATCCTTTGGATTCGGAGGAGACCGCATGAGTTGCGCCGTCAATCGTCTTGTCCTCAAACGCTTTCTCAGCGTTCCGTCCGGCCTCCTCTGTTTCGATCATCCGACCTTTCTGATGGGCAGGAACGACGCCGGAAAAAGCAACCTGTGCAAAGCGTTCCGCTTTCAGAGCCCCCACCGGCCGTCGATTTCTTCTTGATACGCTCTAACCTTGCCCGAGAGGACTTCCTCGACGGACACGCTTCGGTTGAGGTAAGACGATTCGAGGTAGGCCTCGGACACGGCCTGGGCCTTGAGGCCATCGAGGCCGTCCACCTCGGGCCGGCGGCGGTCGCGCACGCAGCACAGGAAGTCGTGGACCTCGAGTTCGACGCCATGGTCGCCGCGGAGGCTCTGGGGGTCCGGAAAGAGCTGTGGCGGAAAAAGCCGGGCCCTTTCATCCTCCGAAAGGCTGGCCAGGTACTGGCGGCGCAGGTCCTCCGCTGGAAGGACGGAGCGGTCCCGGCGATGAAATTCCGGCATCATCGGATATCCACCTTCAGCGTAAACCGAGCCCTCGTCGCCGTAGTGGACGGTGAAGCTCGTGGGCCGGCCCGGTGACGCGCCCGTCCAGACCCAGGTGCCGGCGACGCCGTTCTTGAATCGGAGGTGACCGATGGCGGTGTCGGGGCAATCGAGGAGAAGGCGTGAGCCGTCGGGCCGGGTGACGTAGGAGCGGTTGAAGTTCCCGCAGGTGGCGAACAGGGTATCGGGCTCGCCGTAGCAGGTGATGAGGAAATCGGCGTAGTGCACACCGCCATCAATAATCATCCCTCCCCCGCCCTGGAGCTTGTCCTGTCGCCAGGTGGGGGACTTGACTTCGACCTCGACTTGGGGTTCTTTGGGCCCGTGGCAACTGTGGGCGAGAAAAAACCGAGGCCGGCCTGAAAGCTCCCCGTGGCGGATGGCCCAGGCGACGGTGCGGGGGCCGATCCAGCGGCGCACCTGCTCGGCGGTGGCGAGGATACGGCCCGTACGTTCCGCAGTGCGGACCATTTTCCACCCTGCCCGGACCGTGACGCCCAGAGGTTTTTCCACAAGAACGTCAAGACCCGCCTCGAGGCAAGTGCAGGCGATCACGTGGTGCAAGTGGTGGGGACTGCCCGTGTCCACCGCGTGCAGGCGCTCCTTGCTCAGCATCTCCTCGAGGGAAGAATAGACCGTGGCGGCCGGGCTGGCCTGGAAGCCGGCGATCCTGCGGGCGAACTCCCTCGCCCTGTCTTCCGCGGGATCGCAAACGCCAACGATGTCGAAGAAATCGAGTCCCTTGCGCTTGATTTCGCCATAGGCCTCGAGGTGGGCCCCGGCCATGCCGCCACAGCCGACCAGGGCAAGACGTATCTTTTCGGACATGATCATTCTCCGATGTAGAGGAAGCTCGTGCACCGAGCATGGAAGATTTTCACGGAAAGGGAAGAAAGGTGCAATCCCGGGTGAAAACCTTCTCCATTTCGTGAGCGCAAGTGCAAAACCCCTTCCGTTCACGAGAGCGAGTGGTTCGAGGCCGCTTCGCTACAGAAGGTCAGCCACGGGAACGACGTAGACCTGGGACCGGCCGGAGACGTCCGAGGTATAGTGGACGTATCGGCCCGTGGAACTGAAACCAGGGTGGGTGTGGCGGTCGGTATGTGGCGGCAGCGACGGGTGACGGCGGTCGGGCCTGCCGGACCCGATGGAGGCATTGGGCCAGCAGAGCAGATGCCTGGGGCCGCCTTCGAGATGCACCAGCATGAGGATGTTCTCGTCGGGGTCCTGGCTGTCGGTCACGAGCCAGCGCTCGTCGGGGCTGGGACAGCAGTGACCGAGCCGGTAATCCGAGGTCTCGTGGTAGACGCGGAGGTCGCGCCCCTCCCGGTCCACGGAGCAGAGCGCCGTGGGCATCCAGCTCGGCACCGTCTTGCGGTGGAAGTAGAAGCGATTGCCGGACCGGCCCCAGAGGCAGTGGGTTGCCCGGAAGCCTTCGGGCACGAAGACAAGAGGCCGGAGATCGCGTGAACGGAGATCGAACCGCCACTGGGCGGCCCGCAGCTCGGGGATGCCGTTCGGCCGATTCTGCCGGTCCGGGTATCCGTGGAACGAGATGAGGCGATCGTCTCCGGGGCAGATCAGTTCGTGTCCGGGGTAGACCTCGTCTCGAGGAAGCTGAACGATCTCGAACTCCTGGCTGCCGTCGGTGGGTGCGGTGAGGATGGCCCCTCGGCCGTCAGCGCTTCGGTAGGACAGGGCGACGAGGCCGCCGTCCCGGCTGAGCGATGCGGCAAAACCCTTCCCCTGCTGCGCCAGGTCCGGAAAGAAACGGCTGAAGTCCACCGCGAGACGCGGCTTCAGGGTCCCCAATTCCACGGCCACGAACGTGTTGCCGCTCTGGCAGTAGGCCTCGCCGCGCTCCGGATCAACGCATACGGAGCGGAAGTTCCCGTGCCGGACCTCGAGGAGCTGGACGACCTCGCCGGTCTCGACCTCGAGACGGTAAGGCTGCCACGTGCCCGTCCGATTGCAGGTGAAGACGAGATAGCGGTCGTCCCGGGACCAGGCGTGCTTGTCCATGTAAGGGGCCACGCACTCGAATTCGCCGTCCGTGACCTGCCGGACGTCGCGGCCCGTGCGGGCATCAGGCAGGACGGTCAGCGGGAGATGAAATGCTGCCGGAGTCGGACGGCAAGGGGTCATGATGACGAGGCTGAACCAGTCAAAACGAGGGACCGCGGCCGCCATGAAGCTTCCATGGGCCTCGATCCATCACGGTAAGCGAAGCGCTTCTCCGGTCCGCGTCAAGAGTCCCAAAAAAACACTTGACGCCGCGCACTCCGTTGGCGGCGCTGCTCGTGGCGTCGGCACATCCGCTGCGCCAGAGATGCCGGCCAGGCTTGCGGCCATTGAGCCGCTTTTCGCCATGCCGGCTCAGGAGGGTTCGCTCATCCCTGTGGGCGCTGCGCGGTCACTGGCCGCCGCGTCAGCAGGGAGACGCCGACGAGAACGACGAAGCCGAGCGGGATGGTGACGATCCCCGGTTGGCTGAAGGGGACGAGGGCATCCTCGGCCCGGAGACCATAGACCTTCGCGTAGGTGTCGCCGCTGAGGAGAATCCAGGCGAGCGAGGAGACCATTCCCACGACGATGGCCGCGGTGATCCCCTGCTTGGTGGTCCCTTTCCAGAAGAGCAGCATGACCAGGGCGGGTAGGTTGGCGGAGGCGGCGACGTTGAAGGCCCAGCCGACGAGAAAGCTGACGTTGAGGTTCTTGAACAGGATGCCGAGCACCATGGCGACGCCGCCCACGACCAGGGCGACGATTTTGCCCGCACGCACCTTCTCGTGGTCGCTCATCTCGATCCGGAGAAGATTGGTCATCAAGTCGTGGGCGACCGCCCCGCTAGCGGCCATGATGAGGCCGCTGACCGTGCCGAGCACGGTGGTGAAGGCGATGGCGGAGATGACGGCGAAAAGGAATTCCCCGAAGCTGCGGGCGAGCAGCGGCGCGGCCATGTTGTTGTCCGTCAGGTCCAGCATCCCGCTCGTCATGGCCCCGAGGCCGAGGTAAAGGGTGAGGATGTAGAAGAAGCCGATGCTGGCGATGCCCACCACCGTGCTCTTGCGCACGGCGGCCTGGTCCTTCACCGTGTAGTAGCGGATGAGGATATGAGGCAGGGAGGCCGTGCCGCAGAACAGGGCCAGCATGAGCGAAAGGAAATCGAGTTTCGCCCACGTGAAGGGCTCGTTTCTCAGGCCCTTGAAGGTGGGGCTGTACCCGGGGACGAGGACTTCCCGGCCCGGCGTGGGCTTCTGGAAATAGACCGTGGTGACGGCCCCGTCGGACTCGATGATCTTCTCCGAGCCCCAAAGGACGATCTCGCTTTCTTGAAGTACATTGAAAAACTCGATGGGACCCAAGCTGCCCGTGGAGGACCGATCCCCCGGCAAGCGCCGGATGTGCCCGACGGAATGGAGGTCAGGCTCGCCCTTCCGGCTGCCCTGGGCCCGGCCATTGACGTATTTCTTGCCGCCTCTGACCGTCACCGTCTGGGTCTCAGAAAGCAATTCCCGGCCTTCTGAGTCCTTGCCGTCACGCCGCCAGACGCGGACGATGCCGGTCCCCTCCTCGCGGACGCGCACGAAGGGCTTCCCCGGCCAGCTTCCTTCCTCGGGCAGGACGGTCGCACCCGGGCCGGAGGCGACCTCCACCTCGGGCAGGACGGCGAAGGCATGATAACGGTGGCCCTCGCGGCTCGGATCGGTCCGCAGGCCCCGGAGGAGGATCAGAAGCGTGAGCAGGGTGCAGAAGACGACGAGCATCGAACCCTTGATGAACTGGACCCAGGTGGTGGAGACCATGCCAGCGGTGACGACGATGAGGGTGACGACGACGCCGACGATGAGGACGCCGACGTGGTGCGGGAATCCGAGGAGCGGCTTGACGAGGACGCCCGCGCCCACCATCTGGGGGATCAGGTAGAAAAGGCTGACCACGAGCGTGCTCAGGGCCGCGGCAAACTTGATCCCTCGGGAATTGAACTGGCTGTCCAATGCGTCGGCAAATGTAAACTTGCCCATGCGCTTGAGCGGCTCGGAGATGACGAAGAGGGCGACGATCCAGCCGGCGAGGTAACCGATGGAGTAAAGGAATCCGTCGTATCCGTAGAAGGAGATCATGCCGCAGATGCCGAGGAAGGAGGCGGCGGAAAGATAGTCCCCGGCGAAGGCGATGCCGTTGACGAACCAGTGAATCTGGCCGTGAGCGGCGTAGTAGCCCTTGACGGACCTCGCTCTGGCCCCGAGGTGGAAGCTAAGGCCCAGGACGGCGGCGACGAAGACGCTGAAGACCGCTAGAGAAACGAGGGAGCCTTCGTAGATCACGACCGGCCTCCACCTTCCGGCCCGCCGGAGTTGCGGCAGAGATGCATGTAGACGAAGGCGAGGACGAGGGCGGCGACGATGAGACCGAATCCGTAGAGGATGGCGACGTTGACGCCGCCCCCGTTTTCGGACATGGCCTGGGGTCGGAGGACGTTCAGGGCCATGAAACCGGCGTAGAAGGCCAGGTAGACGAGGAAAAGGACGAGGCCGTGGCGAGCGTTCCGGGCCGGGGACTCCTCGTCCTCGCGTCTCTCTTCACCTGGGGGAGTGGCCTGCGGATTCGAGTCCGACACGGGTCATCAATTCGAGCCGGGGAAAGCAACCTTTGAGCGGCTGCATTATGCCATGGCTGCACGCGAATGCAACCTGGAGAGGTCGCCGACCGAGGCAGGACTTCTCGCGAGAAAGAAGGAACTTCAAACCCCACCAGGAGTTTCCTCCAGCACACGCGTGCGAAAGTGCGGCGTCCGGCACCCGGACTTCACCCCGTTGGGGGGCCTCAACTACCCGTATGAGCGCGTCGAAGCCCTCACGGCCTTCGCTACCCGGAGTTCATCCCGTTGGGAACGCGTCGGCTACGTACCCTTGAGCACACCCGCTCGGAGGTGCGGGTGCACTTCTCTACGCGCGTCTACCCGTGAGGGCCGCCTCGGCCAGGGGGCCCGGGTTAACGCCAAGCCCGGGCGAGCGGGGCACGAGGAGGACATCGCGTTCGGGTTTCAGGGCCTTCTCGGCGAGGCTTCCGGCCAGGAACTGGGGTCCATTCAGGGCGCAGGGGCGGCGGATGCCCGCCCAGGCGAAGAGGTGGGCTGCGGCGGCCAGGGAAAGGTCGGGGTCCGTCAGGCCCGACCCGAGGACGAGGAGGCCCTGGTCGAGGAGAAGCTGGACGATCCGGCGTGAGGGCTCGAGGCCGGCGTTTCTGGCCGGTTTCATGGCGACGCCGTCCATCATCCCGAGGGCGGCGAACTCGGCGGCGACCTGGGGTGCGAGGATGCCCTCGTCCATGAGGATGGGAAGAGCGCGGAGACGGCGCAGGGCCTGGTAGCCCCGGAGTTGAGTTGGAGGCAGAGGCGATTCAAGCACATCGACGCCGGCATCGGCGAGCCGCGGGGCCATGGACAGGGCGGCCTCCTCGCTATAACCCGTATTCGCATCCGCCCAGAGGAAGCCGCCCGGGGCGAACGCGCGGACCCGCCGGGCGAGCTCGACGTCATATTCGGGCGTCTGAGGCGGCCCGACTTTGATGTTGAAATTGCGGTAGCCGCGTGACCGGCCTTCGGCGAGCTGTTCCTCCACCATCGCCGCATCGGCGGAGGCCACGGTCCAGCTCAGAGTCAAGGACACCAGAGGCTCGCCGGGACCGCCGCCACGAGCCGCGAGAAGCCGCGACGCCGGACAACCCAGGCGCTTGCCGGCCAGGTCGTGGCAGGCCAGGTCCACCGCGGCCTTGCAGAGAGGCTGCCCGACCGAGAAGGCCGGCCGGATCGCCCGGTTCATACGCTCGTGAAGGCCTTCGATATCCTCCGGGTCCGCCCCGAGGATGGCCTCGGCCAGGTAGCCGGCGAGGGTGGTCAAGACGGTCTCGGGCGTCTCGTCGCTCCAAGAGGGGACCGGCACGGCCTGGCCCCAGCCCTGCCGTCCGTCGTCGTCCGTGAGGCGCAGGAGGACGGTAGGTCTGCGGACGCGTCCATCGGGGCCTGGGCGGAAGAACTTGAAGTGGCCCTGGACGGCATAGTCGAAACGGCCGACCTCTACCTGGACGATGCGTCCCATAGCGGATCGAGCTCGGGATTGCGCTGGAAGCGTGCCCAGACCTCCCGGACGTATTGGATGGAGCGTTGGGCGGTGACGTAGGGATCGCCCCCGAGATCATAGGCCTGGAGCACGATGGGACCCCGGTAGTTCCGATGCCAGAGGACGGCCAGCAGGCCCGCGAGGTCGATCTGACCCTCGTCGATGGGCACGGTCCGGAACGGCGGCGGAGCGGGCAACGCATTGAGCAGCGCCACGTAGCCCAGCCGATCCATGCCGGCCAGGCGAAACAGGTCCGGGGCATCCGGAACGCCCTCGTGGAAATGGGCGTGGAACGAAGCGATGCCGGGCCTGAGGACACGGGCATCGGCCTGTTCGAGGACACGCAGAATGGCCTGGGGAGTATCGAGGATGAACCACACGTGGTTGTACAGATTCCCCTGGAGACTGCGGGCCGCCAGGGCTGCGTCGGCCGCCTTGACAATGCGGGCCGCGCGCTCCCAGTGGCGCGCCTCCGCCCGCGCCGAGCCCGATTCGGTGTACTTCGAAGAGCCGGGACTCGGATTGCTGCTGATCGTCAGGTTCAGGAACGGGGCCGAAATCCCGCCGGCCAGGCGGGCCAGGCGATCGATGATCCTCTCGATCCGCCGGATTTCCTCCTCGAGCTGCCCGGCTTCGGAGTCGGCCGCGCCCCGGGCCACGACGTACATACCCGTGTGCCGCAGCCCGCTGGCCCGGAAGGCCTCGCCAGCCTCCGACCAGGCCGCCTCGTCCTCCGGCTCGATCGGGTGGAACTCGTAGCCGTCGTAGCCCAGGTCCCGGGCGATGGCCAGGCGGGTACGATAAGGGTAGTGCCGCCGGTGTCCCGCAAAGTGATTGTTGAACAGGATGAGGGGATTCGGGATGAACATGAGTGACTCGGAATGCGGTGCGGTTGCCGTATGTTTTTCGATTCTGGCCGTTCGAAGCGGCCGCTTCGCTAAGCGTTGACGGGCACGGCGACGCGGAATCGTGCGGACGCGTAGAGGGCGTCGAGGATGGCATGGATGCCGAGCTGCCGGTGCGGCGGTGACGCGGCCGGCCGGTCCTCACGGACGGCCCCGGCGAGGTCGCGGATCGGATAAACGAGCGTGCCGCGCCAGTCCGGAGTCGCCTCGGGCATCTTCTCGGTGGCCAGCGCATCGACGCCCCGGTAGGCATGGCGCACCAGGCCCGTATGCGCCCCTTCCGCTGTCATGGAAAGATCGAGCCCGGCCTTCCGACCCCGAAGGTAGACGCGGTGGTAGGCGGGGCCGTGCTCGCCCGCCCGGCGCTCCCAGTGCACGGAGAGGCCATCCTGGCACAGAATCTCGGCCGAAAAACGCCCGTCCACGTCCGGCGCGGGCGGACGCCGCTCCTCCGTCAAGGAAAAATAGTCGTCCATCGTCGCGAAAAGAGTGACGGGCTTCATCCGGTCCGCCAGGACGAATTGCAGCCAATCGAGGTCATACACGCCCCAATCGTAGGCGATGCCGCCTCCGTTCTTCTTCGGATCATTGCGCCAGGGCGGCAGGGCGGCCCCCGGAGCGGCCGGATCGGACACCGCCAGGAAGAAGGCGCGGTAGACGGGTCCGAGATCGCCCTTTTCGACCATCTGGCGGGCGCGCCGTGCGGTGTCCGCGTCCTGGAATCGGCAGGAGCAGCAGCCGACCTTGATGTGGGGCTTTCGCTCGGTCACGGCGAGAATCTCGCGGACTTCCGGGGCGCTGAGCATGAACGGCTTTTCGCAGAGGACGTGTTTCTCGGCGGCGAGGGCGTCCAGCACCATGGGCCTGTGGAGATAGGGAGGCGTGGCGATATAGACCGCCTCGACCTCGGGCAGGGCGAGGAGCTGCGAAACGTCCTCGGTGGTCCGCGGGGCGCCGGACAGGCGGGCCACCTCCTCCGCCGCCTCACGCCGCACGTCGCACACGGCCACGGCGCGAAGCGCCGGGTCCTCCCGGAAGACCCATGCGACGTACCGCGCAATCTGGCCTGCGCCTACGATGCCGAATCGGACGGGTTCCATGGCGAATCTCCACTGGCGAAGGACGACCCGGACCGGCAGACGAGCTCGCGAGTGCACCCGCACGGGCGAACAGGGATACTCGCGGCAGCTCCCCTGATCGTCGGCAAGATCACCCCAAAGTCAAGATGAATTGCGGTCCGAAAAGGTTAAGATACGGCTTTCGAGAAAAGGATGTGCCCATGACCCGGCGCTTTTGAACATCGATTGTCGAGGTGTGATCACCCATGCTGACCCAGGCGCAAATCCAGGAGTTTGACGAGAAGGGCTACTTGAAGGTGGGAAAGGTTCTGGCCGACGAAGAGGTGGAGGTGCTGCGGGCCGAGCTGGCCCGCGTCATGGAGGAAAAGACCGAGAAGAAACCGGTGCTCATGCGCAACTTGGCGAAGGGCGCGGCCGGCTACGACGCGGCCAAGGAAGAAGTGGTCGTCATCCAGATCGTCAACATCTGGCAGGCGAGTCCGGCGTTTCTTTCGCACGCCCGGCATCCGGCGATCACGGAGACGGCGGCTCAGCTTTGCCGTACGAACCTGCTGCGGATTTGGCACGACCAGATTCAGTTCAAGCTGCCGCGGGTTGGCGGGTCGACGCACTGGCATCAGGATCACCCGGCGTGGCCGACGATCCAGCCGGCGGACCTGATCAGTGCATGGACGGCGCTCGACGATGCGGAGATCGACAACGGCTGCATGTGGATGGTTCCGGGCAGCCACCGCTGGGGCAGCCAGAAGGGCTTCCTCTCGTCCGGCCCGAACTTCGAGCCGCAGCACCGCGAGCCGTCGAGACTGCCTGCGGGTGCGAAGATCGTCTCCGAGCCGTTGATCGTCAAGAAGGGCGAAGTGGGCTTCCATCATTGCCTGACGTGGCATGGCAGCCCCAACAACCGGACCGAACGGCCTCGACGGGCGATCGCGGTGCATTACATGCCGGCTCACATCCGCTACCAGCCGATCGGCAGGCATCCGATGGACCCCTACGTCCCGCCGCATATCAAGGAAGGGGACATTCTGCAGGGGGATTCGTTCCCCGTCGTTTACGAGAAGAGCGCTTGAGGCACAGAGACAGGCACGGACGCCCGCGTAAAAATTTTGGAGGACGCGAACTCGAAGGAGTCATGACGTGAAAAAAGGCATCTGCATGGGCTGTTTGCCGGGCGATACGGCAGAAGCCAAGCTTCGGTTGGCCAAGGAGCTCGGATTCCAGGGTGTTGAAATCCACGCCCATGACCAGGACGAGACCGTGCTGGAATGGAAAAGAATCGCAGACCGGGTCGGCCTGGAAATCCCCAGCATCATGGGGGGGCCGCACTGGTCGCATCCCCTGTCCAGCCCGGACCCGGCGGTGCGGAAGGTCTGCAACGAGAGCATCAAGCGCAGCTTGATGCAGGCCCGGCGCATCGGGGCAACGGCGGTCCTCCTGGTGCCGGCGGTGGTGAATGCGGACATCACCTACGAGCAGGCCTGGGAGCGCAGCTTGAAGGAGGTGAAGGACATCGCCCGGGCCGCGGAGGAGCAGCGGGTAACGCTGGCCATCGAGAACGTCTGGAACAAGTTCCTGCTGAGCCCCATCGAGTTCAATCATTACCTGGACGAGGTGGGCAGCCCGTGGGTGAAGGCCTATTTCGACTGCGGGAACATCGTGCTCTACGGATTCCCCCAGCACTGGATTCGCAGCCTGGGGAAACGGATCGTGAAAATCCACGTGAAGGGGTTCACCGGCTACCCGAACGTGGCCTTCCCGAACTCGCTGCTGAGCGACGTTCCATGGAAGGCGTGCCGGGAAGCCTGGCAGGCAATCGGGTATGACGACTACCTGACGGTGGAGATCGGCCCGAAGAAGGACGATCCGGCAGGGAGCATCCGCCTCTACAGCGAGCAGTTGAGCCGGATCATCGCTGGGGAGTGATGTGGACCCCTAAGAAACAACCGCAACTTCTCGATAAGTTTGAGGAGGACGATCAGGTCAAGTCCTCGAGTCATGAAGGCGGGCGAAGCCCAAAGGGCTTCGCTACGGAATTCAAGACTGACGCCCGGCGAACGCAGGCGAAGCTACGGAATTCAAGGCTGACGCCCGGCGAACGCAGGCGAAGCTACGAAAATCCACGAAGCGCTGAATCATCATCAGTTACGAAATCTGGCGGGGCCATCTCCCCGAACTGATTGAGAAGCTGCTTCCACTCGCGCCACCCGATTGAGCGGAGATCATTTCAACTGGCCGACGTCGATCTGGTGCTTCTTGACGAGATGCCAGAGGCTGCGTTCGGATACTCCGAGGACCTCCGCGGCCCGGACCTGGACGCCATTGGTCTTGCTGAGGGCGTCGAGGACAATCTGCTTCTCGAGGTCGCTCATGATGTCCTTGAGATTCTGAGTCGGGGCGGCCTGGGGGGGCGCGGCGCCCGGGGACGGGTGGGAGACCTGCGGGGGCAGGCAGGCGGGCCGCAGGACCGGGTCGTCGGAGAGCACCGTGGCGCGTTCGATGTAGTTCTGAAGCTCGCGCACGTTCCCGGGCCATGCGTAGCTCATAAGCAAGGCGAGGGCATCGGGCGAGACGCCCTGGATGTTCTTGCGAAACTTCGCGTTCCCCAGCCGGATGAAGTGCTCGATCAGCAGCGGGATGTCCTCTCGGCGCTCCCGCAGGGGCGGAATGAAGAGCATCACCACGTTGAGCCGGAAATAGAGGTCTTCCCGGAACTTGGCTTCCTGCACGGCCTTGGACAGGTCCCGGTTCGTGGCGGCAATAATCCGGGTGTCGATCGGAATGGTCTCTGACCCGCCGACGCGCTCGAACTCGCGCTCCTGGAGCACACGCAGAATCTTCGCCTGCGTCGTCAGGCTCATGTCCCCGATCTCGTCCAGAAAGATGGTCCCCTTGTTGGCCAGCTCGAACTTGCCCAGCTTGCGGTTGATGGCCCCGGTGAACGAGCCCTTTTCGTGACCGAACAACTCGCTTTCGAGCAGGCCCTCGGGGATGGCGACGCAGTTGAGCTTCACGAAGGGATGGTCCCTGCGCCGGCTGTGGAAGTGGATCGCCTGCGCGATCAGCTCCTTCCCGGTCCCGCTCTCCCCGCAGATCAGCACGGTCACGTCGGTATCGGTGATCTTCTGGACGACCTGGAAGACCTCGCGCATGGAACCGCTGTTGCCGATGATGTTCTTGAAATCGTATTGCTGGTGGAGCTTCCGTTCGAGTTCGCGGATTTCCTGGAGAAGCTGGCGCTTCTCGATGGCCCGGCGGATGACCACGTACATCTCGTCCATGTGGAACGGCTTGGTGAAGTAGTCATAGGCGCCCGCTTGGAGCGCTTCCATGGCCAGACGCTTCGACCCGTACGCGGTCATCAGAAGGATCACCGCCATGGGATCGATCTCCCGAATCTTCGGGATCAGGGAGATGCCATCCACGCCGGGCAGGCGCACGTCCAGAAGGATGAGGTCGAACGAGCCGCCCCGGAGCTTCTCGATGCCCTGGCTGCCGTCGCCGGCGACGACGACCTCGTAGCCGCGCCGGTGAAGCGCTTCCCGCAGGGTGAACTGCATATCCTGCTCATCCTCGATCACCAGAATCTGGTAGGCCATCAGCGCTCCTTTTTCGTCGATAGTTCCAGGGGCAGATAGACTTGGAAACAGGTGCCCTCCGCCGGGTCGCTCTCGACGGTGAGCAGTCCCGAGTGTGCGGTGATGATCTGGTGTGTGATGGCGAGGCCGAGCCCCACGCCGTGGTCCTTGGTGGTATAAAACGGGGTAAAGAGGCGCTGCCGGGCCTCCCGAGGGATGTAGGAACCGGTATTGCGAATCGCCGCCGTGAGGGCGGGCTGGCCTTGAGCCAGCGGGGAGCCCCCGGTCAGCCGGCCCGTGGAAACCGTGATGATGCCTCCTTCGGGAGTGGCTTGGAAGGCGTTCAACAGGATATTGAGAAACGCACGGCCCAGCTTCTCCCCGTCCGCCTCGATAGGGGGAAGGTCCGAATGAAACTGCGCCTTCACTTCCACCCTTTTGGCCGGATTCTCGTGCCGGGCCAGCTCCACGGCCTCTCGCAGCACCGTATTCAGGTCCGTCGACTCCACGCTCCTCTCGCCCGGATGCGCCAGGCCGAGGAGATTCTCCGTCAACTTGGTCAGCCGCAAGAGGTTGCGCTGGATCGTGTCGACGAACGGTCGCTTGGGATCGTCCGGTTTCATATCTTCCTGGAGGAGCTCCACCATGCCCTGAAGGGAGGCCAAGGGGTTTCGAATCTCGTGGGCCATGCCAGCCGCGAAGGACCCCAGGGTGGCGAGCTGGTCGGCCCGGTGAATCTGCGCGCGGGCATGCTTGACGGCCGCGAGGTCCTTGAAGGAGAGCACGATGCCCAGGGATTTTCCTTCCGCGTCGCGCAGGGGCGTCAGCGACGCGCCCAGGAGGACCTCGCGGCCGCTTCGACTGAGCATGGTCGCCTCGATGGACGAAAAGGTCTGGGCCTCCTCGAGACCAGCGCGGAGCACCTCCCGCAACCCTGTGTTCGAGGGGTGGTCGGGAAAGACGCGGTCGTACCGGACGCCCTTGACCTCTTCAGCGGAGAGTCCGAGCATGGTCTCGGCGCGGGGGTTGATGCTCGTCAGAATCCCTTCCTGGCTGATCGTGATGATGCCGCCGCTCAGGCTGTCCAGGATGTAACTGTCGAGAGCGTAGGAATCGAGCGATCCGACGACGCGTTCGAGCGCGACGCCCAGGTCCCCGAAGACGTCCGGGGCGTCCGTGCTGGCAGGCCGCGCACCCTCCTTCTGGTCGATCAGCGCCGCGGCCGTCTCGGCCTGGGCCGCAAGCTGCCGCAAGGGCGCGGTCACGTAAAAGGCCAGGGCGAGCCCGATGGCGACGCCGCAGATGCCCAGGCCGAGAATGAACATCTGAATGAGGAAGGAGGCCCGGTCGGCCAACTCGGTGTCGCCCGGCGATAGCTTCGAGAACAGGCTCTGGGTGATGAAAAAGACCGTCAGGCCCGTAATAAACATCACCAGCATCATGATGGCCGGCAGAGCCACCTTGATTCGAAGCCACAGCCTCGGCCGGGCACTTCGAGGATTCCCCTTCGTTGGATACTCGCTGGCCATGAAAGCGGTCCGGCGTCCCGTGGTGCGCGCACCCGTCTCGAGCGGACAAGTTCGCAAGTGCACCCGCACTTGCAAGCTCGTCTACTCGTATCCCCGTTCAGAAGTGCGGGTGCACTTCTGAACGGGGATACGAAGGCAGTCTAATGCGGGAACGGGCCTTTCCGCAAATGCAAGACCAGGGATCGAGCCAAGCGCGGCCTCCAACCGGCTTCAGCTTGCCAAGGACCATGGGGAATTCTAAGATTTGCAGTGCACGGGGGCGCTGCGCCCCCCTTCTGCGGAATCCCTCAACGGGACGGAGGGGGATTCGGAGCGTGGGCAGTCCGAGGCCGACGGGCAAGTCCTATGGAATCCAAGAAGCTAGGCCCCTATCAGCTTGGCGAGGAGCTTGGCCGGGGAGGCATGGGAGTGGTCTACAAGGCCATGGACACCACCCTCCAGCGCTACGTCGCGGTCAAAGTGCTGCCCGCCGAGCTGGCCTCCGAGCCCCTGATCGTCGCGCGGTTCGTCCGCGAGGCGCGCTCCCTCGCGAAGCTGCACCATCCGAATCTCATGAACATCTACACCGTCGGGGAAGAGGACGGGCAGCACTACTTTGCCATGGAGCTGGTCGAGGGGGAGACCCTCGCCGCAGTCCTTCGCGAGAAGGGGGCGTTCTCGGTCCAGAAAACCGTAGACATCATGATTCAGGTCCTCGCCGGACTGGAAAGGGTCCATGGGGCCGGACTCGTCCACCGCGATATCAAGCCGAGCAATATCATGCTCGATACGGCCGGCCGGGCCATCTTGATGGACTTCGGCCTGGCCAAGGCCAGGACAGACCAGGTCCTTACCGCCCCGGGCAGCATCATGGGAACGCCCGAATACATGCCGCCGGAACAGGTTCACGGGGAAGAGGCGGACGCGCGTTCCGATCTCTACTCGATCGGCGTGGTGCTGTTCCAGATGGTGACCGGCTGGCCGCCCTTCACGGACAAGTCGGATATCAACATTCTGAAGAAGCACATGGACGAGAAGCCGCCGCGCCTGACGGAGGTGGCGGTGGACGTCCCGTTCACCTTCGACGCCATCGTGCAGCGGTTGATGTCGAAGAGGCCGGAGGACCGTTTTCAAAGCGCGTCGGACCTGGCCCAGGAACTGGTGCGATTTCGGGACTCGACGGGCCGGACCGCGACGATGCCCCCGGCAGGGGTGCGAGGTGGCGGGAAGCCGCCGGCCATTTCGGGCCTGGCCGCGCCCCCCTCCCTGAAGCCGGCCGTGTCGAAGCCCGCGGCCGCCGCCACCCCATCGGACCGGCCCGACCTCAGCCAGGCCCCGACGATCCTCTCCCAGCGGGAAGACCTGATTTCCACGGCGCCGGCTCGGGTGAAAGGTGACGCTCCGCATCCGCATCCGCCGGCCCATGCTCCTCAGTCCCAACACGCACCTCCAGCGACGCCGCAGGCCACCACACCATCTTACAAGTCCGTCGCGGCCTACTTTGTCGGCGGCATGGTGATGTGCCTGATCCTCCTCGCCCTCCTCTTCCTGGTCTTCCGACACTTCCGGGGCGGGCGTCGAAAATCTCCCCCCGGCCCCTTCCCCGTCATTCTGCTTTCCAGCCCGGACGCGGGGCAGTGCCTGGGACCGCCCGGCCGGGAGGGTTGAGCCTTCGACGCCGGGCACGGTGTCACGCTTCCAGCATCGATTGCTCAAAGGTGCCTTATGCTGCGAATCGGCCTGATGGGACTCGACGGACATCAAGGGGTCGTGCTGGACGGCATGGCCCGGAGAAAGGATACGGTTCTTGCCGCGGTGTCGAGCGAGAACGAGGAGGCGAAAAACGCCCTTCGAAGGCATCCCGCGGTCACGGGCCAGACGCGTTTCTACTCCGAGTGGGAGCAGCTTCTCGCTGGCGAGGCTCTGGACCTCGCGGTGATTTGCAGCATCAACAGCCTGCACGCCCCCATGCTGAAGGCCGCGGCCGCCCGGAAGCTCCCGATCATCTCCGAGAAACCGCTGGCCTTGACCCTCGGGGACCTGGCCGAGGTGCGTGCCGCCGTGGAACAGGCTCGAGTGGCCCTCAGCATGCTGATCACGATGCGCTACGCCCCCTGTTACCGCGCTGTGCATGAGGCCGTCCGCACGGGCCGCATCGGCAAACCCGTCCTGGCCACCGCGTTCAAGTCGTACCGACTGGGACGCCGGCCGCTCTGGCAGCGCCGCCGGGCCACCTTCGGCGGCACGATCCCCTTCGTCAATATCCACACGATCGACCTCCTGCGATGGACGACGGGCCGGGAATTCGTCGGATGCCAGGCCTACCACGGGAACGCGGGCAAGCCGGAGGCGGAGGAGATGGAGGACCACGCGGTGGTGCTGCTCCGCATGGACAACGGGGGCGTGGCCGTATCTCAGCAGGACTATCTCCGGCCCGCCGCGGCCGAAAGCCATGGCGAAGCCTTCCTCCGCGTCGCCGGCAGCGACGGCGTGATCGAGGTGCTCGATCACGAGCGGCAGGTGCGCCTGACGACCTCCACCGAGGCGTCGCAGACGCTGGCTCTGTCTCCCGAGGAAGACTATCTCTCGGACTTTCTCGAAGGCCTCGAGGGGCGCAAGGCCCACCTCATATCCCGGGACGACTGCTTCCGCGTGACGGAGATCGGCCTGAAGGCCATGGAGGCGGCGGCGACCGGCCGGGCGGTATCGCTGTAGGGATGACCATTTCACGTAGGGACGACAGAAGTTTTCGCTAAGGAGTTACAACCTGAGTTCATGGAGATGCGAATACGCAAGAAGCCACCTTGGGAAAGTGGAGTTTCAAGACCCATCAGTCCAACCAGGACGAAAGCAACAGCAAGTTCGGGAAGAATGGTGGCGGATTCCTGTCCACCAGGAGCTTCGGCCGGGTCTCGCGCCTGATGCCCCTCCGCATCTATGAGCACCAGAAATGGCCCCGGCATCAGATGGGCAGAAGCCTCGCCAGCGGATTGCATGGGGTTTTGAAAGCCGCTGAGAAGTACAAGGCTTCACCGGACCATGGCGGGCTCATGTCCCTAATATCTCTGGAGCAGCGCCTCGGCGTCCTTCCGCAGCTCCTGGCGAAGCTCCTCGGGCGCAAGGACCTCCGCCTCTCGGCCCCACTGGAGCACCCAGCGCTTCACCTCGTATAGGTCCGGCGCAGGGAAGGAAAGAACGATCGAGCCGCCAGACTCTTCCTTCACCTCCTGTCTCGGATGCCACTGGCGCTCGAGAACCCACGGAGACTCTTCCTTGGTGAAACGAATCAAGACCTCACGGGCCTCGCCCTTCCTGCCCACCATCTGCTGAAACCGGTTCGAGTAATACTCATTCGGGTCGAAATCCCTGGGCTCGAAATACTGCTTGAGGGTGACCACCTCGAGCACGCGGGACACGGCAAAATTCCGCCAGTCGTCCCGTTGGCGACACCACGCCACCAGATACCACTCGTCCCAGAGACAGGCGAGGTGGACGGGCTCCAAAATGCGCCGCTCAGGCGTCTGGCCCGGCGCCTTCCGGTAGGAAATCTCCACCACCCGATAATGTCGAATAGCCTTCACCAGGTCAGTCCACACGGCTTCAGAAACGGGCCGCTGGGGCCGGCCATAGAAGGAAAACTGCGTCCCGATCACCTCGGGGTCGATGCTCACTTCTTCAGAAAGCGCCAGCCTGAGCTTCCCAAACAGGGAGTCCAAAGACGCAGCCAGGGGCGTCCCGCGGAAGTGCTCCGCCATCTGTTTCGCAAAGAGCATCTGCAATAATTCCGCCTCGGTCAGCCTCATACCAGGCATCTGCCAGGAAGGGTCCGTGTAGTAATACCCCTTCTCGTTGAAGTCGTATTCGATGGGCGCCCCGAGGCTGTACTTCAGAAACTGAATGTCGCGCTGGACGGACTTGGCACTGACCTGCCATTCCTTCGAAAAGGTCGTGCAGTTCGGATACCTGCGTGCTCGGATGCGTTGGTCCAGCTCGATCAGGCGGCGAAACTGGCCCCGGTATAGATTCATTTCTTTCATGCCCTCCAGTTTATGAAGCCGCCCGGACAGGATTGGTCCGACCAGGAAATTTTAGCAAAAAAAGTTGACCGGGACAGATGATGTCCGGGTTGGCAGCGTAGACTTGAATCGGAAGGGTCAAAGGACATTGAACCGGAGTTATTCACCCCTTCGATGTGGATGACGAGAACGATTTTGAAGACGGTGAAACACACGGATCGATCGAGTAGATGAACGATCCAGTGGCTCTTGCCCTTTCTGGCCATTCTGAGTACATTATTTCGCATATTTAGGTGAATTATGGATAAATTCATCGAGACCTTCATCGCGCCATCCGTCCTAAGGCGGCCTGACGGCCGCAAGCAGAGTTGGAGTGACGGCTTTAGCCGCAATACTGTTCAGTTAAGCGCACAAACTGTCGCTTCCGTATCGTTTGGCATTGCCGAGGTCGAAGTGATGTGTTGGAGTTGCGCCTGCCTGCCGCGGCGGCGCAGACAGGCCTTCAGGCGTGGTCTTCCCGGACAACGGCTAAAGCCGTCACTCCAACCCCTGCGCAGACGGCTCGGGCGGGCATCGAGAGTCTGGCGGGCATCGGATTCGGCCTCCAACCCCTGCGCAGACGGCTCGGGCAGCCAGGCGCGGGGCCAGAATCTCGATGGTCCGCTCCAACCCCTGCGCAGACGGCTCGGGCGCTTAACTGAACAGTATTGGCTTTAGCCGTTGTCCGAGTAGCGCCACGCCTCAATCCCAACGGGATCCCTATGGGAGGCGTGACTCCAACTTCTCCGCCGGGTGCCCGCGCTAGCGGGCGCGAAGAAGTGACACCCTAACCCTTAGCGCCTAACCTGATCATGCTTGAAGAACTAACAACGCTCCCTCAGATGGAGCAGCGCCTGGGAGAGGCGCTGCGACGAATCGAACTGATCTGCGAGCTTCCGTTCACTGATGCAGACGATGCCCGGCTGCGCCAGGTCCTCGTTGAAGAACTGGGTCGGGGAGTGGAGCGAGGGGCATGGCTGCGGCTTGCCCGAGACTACCCTTGTAGCCTGGCTTGTTTTCTTGTTCAACGCGGAATCCGGGAATATCGTGAAGGCGAATTCTGGACTCCAGTTGGCCAGGCCTTTCGAACTGAACTTCCACAGAACATCCAGACCGAGTGGGGCCAGGCCTTCGAACGCCTTCTGGATCGCTACCAACTTCCGCGGTTTGCGGACACAGGGGGATGCCGGTACATGACTCCGATTCTTGCCCACGGCGGCATTCCGGATTACTGCCTGGAGGACCTGTTTACGAAATTGCTGATCCCGGCGGTCCAGGGCAAGCTGGCGTACTCCGGCAACGTGGAGGACATACTCGAGGACTGGAAGGCGCGGCCATCGCTTTTCTATCTTGCCGACCAACCCGTTCGGCGCTTCCTGTCCCTTGGGGGCAAGGTGGCGCAGGATTTCCTGGCTCGTTCCCTCGACATGGCGTCGGAAGGCCTGGAAACGGGCGCCGTGGGGGATGCCTCCGTTCACGGCGTCCCTCCAAGGGTCAGGGATAAGTTCGAAGCATTCCTCGAGCGCTCAGGCAACTTGCCGCGCCGCAGTGGGACCCGAAGCGATACGGGCCAGCGTTTCCGATCGCCCGAGATGCGGTTCAACTCCTGCTCCACCAACCTGCTTCTCACCCTCCCGGCCGTAGAATTGCCCGCGAGCCAGACGTCACTCCACCACTTGAGATGGGAAATCCGCCGGGGACAGGAGCGGGCGGCGGTCTTCACTGCACGGTGTACGCGCCGGGGTGGTAAGATCGAGATTTTGCCGGAGGAGATCACGATTGAGAATCCGGCCGAGGACGTGCAGATTGTTCTCAGCGGCGGGAATACCCGGTGGAAAGAGTGGAAATTGCCCGGATTCACTTCGGAGAGGCCGTGGCTCGCCTTTGACGTTTCGACGGGCCGACAGTTGAGGAGTCATCCCTTGACCCGGGGGCGTTTCTGGCTCGTGTGCGAGGCTATCTGGCAAGTAAGCCCTTCCACTCCAGTACGGGAAGAAATGGAACTGTGCGGGACTTGCGTGGCGCGGCGCATGGAGATGGACGCGGCAGGAGAAATCCGGTTGCACCAAATTTCTGGCGACTGCCCGGATCGGCTCGTGTCCGTTGCTCCCCCGGCATGGTCCGAGGCGCGCCTTGAAGGCGGAGGCAGACTGGAGTGGCCCCCCTGCCGTTGTCCCGCTCTCCCGGACGCTGAGGTGTTTGCCGGTGAGCTTCCATCGCTCGTGCTGCCCCCGCTGCTTGGCGGTCGAGACACTTTCGAAACGGCGACGCTGACCTGGCGGGAATTCTCGCGTTCAGGCAACCAAAGGAAAACCGTCCGGTTAACCGAAATACTCGGCAAAAGCCTGTTCGGGTCGGGCCCATTCCGCATTCCACTTGCAGATTCAAAGCTTCTTGGAAGTGCCCGGCCCGGTCTCTTCGAGATACGGATACGTGGTCGGCTCGGTCAGGACAGAAAGTTCCTGATCGCCTTGTTGCCCGCTTTATCCCTCGAATGCCATGTTCAGGATTTGATTCCAGAACCTTCGAAAGGTGCGCAGGCGGTATCCATCCGATTGTCCATGCCCGGCCCCTCGAAGGTGCGGCTGGCTGACATGAATCCAGGCGGCCCTGTCCTGAGGCAGGAAGGCACAGGGGAGAGCTACGATTTATTGGCGCCGCCGACGTGTTCGACCGTTCCGCTGATTTTCGAGGTCCCGGGTTCTGAGCCGACGGACGGCGGTCCCACCGAAATTCCCATGGAGTTCGCCATACCTCGCCTGGAATGGGCCCTCTCGGGCTTGGAACACGCCGCTGTTCTACGGTACGGCGGAAAGACCCTGGAGACCACACTCCAACAGTTCGAGCAGGCCGAGAGGCCAACGTTGATGGTTCGTTCCGGTTTTCCCGGGGTTGTCATCTCCCACCTGGTGTTTGGCCACGGTCAGCGCCGAGTGTCCCGGGACCTCCATCCTGGCCGGACCGAATATCTCTTGGGCAGTTTTCTCGATGCCTTGAGAGCCGACCCCAGCGTTCTGAAGAAGGTTTACCTTGAATTTTTTGTACCCGGCGTAAACGGAGATTCAAGGGTTGAAGTGTTGGCCATACGTACCGTATGGGAGGTCGAGGGCCTGGAGGCCAGCCTTGAGGCCTCGGGTGGCCGCAGGCGTCTCCGGATAAGGTGGACGGACAAGACGCCGTTGAAGAACCGCCTCGTGAGGCTTTGGAATCTGGCTGATGGGGGAAAGGTTATCGAGGTCAAGGTCCCCGATGACCGGTCCGAAATGGTCCTCAATTTCTCCGCAGAGAGGTTACCCGACGGCAATTATCGCCTGGAGCTCGCGCTCGAGGACCCCTGGACGCCCGCGGCCTTGCCGGACGACTACGTACCCAATATCCGAGACCTCCATCTCCGTGGCGACCGGGTGGTTTTGACCGAATCCGTTCGGTATCACCTGGATGGATTCCTCGAGACGCTGGTGATGGGGAAGCCCTTCGAGTGCCCGTGTGACTCTCGACTCGTGAAACTGATTATCGAACGCGAGGAATTCGCCGATCAGGTCTGGAACGCCATGAGGGAACGAATCGAGGCCATCCGATCCCGTCTCACCGAGGGAGAGTTGTCGAAAGACTTTGCCTCGGCGCTCGGCTCTCTCTTTGACGCCCCGGTCATCGACGTCGATGACCTTCGAGAGCGCCTGGCCGCATCGCTCCTTCGAGACGTCCAGCGGACCGGGGCGGGGGACCTGTCATCTTTGTTCGTCAGGCGGGAGATCGAGGAGGGCGTCTTGCAGCGGCCCTGGGGCGAAAGCTGGGGTCACCTCCTCCAGGAGCAGGCACACGCCTTCCTGCCAGGCTCGGGCACGCCTGCTTTCTCCGATCTCCAGAAGCTTTATGAACAGGTTCAGTGGAGCCGGCCTGCACTTGCCGCGCAGTTTATCCAGGTCCTGGGCAAGGCCTCTCGCGGCCTGGTCCTTACGAGCCTGGGCTGCCGGGTCCTGGGGGTTGAACTGAGCCGGGAGGACCATTTGTACCCGCTCGTCGTCTCGTTTCGATCCAAGAGACAATCGGGCCTGCCTCGCGGCGTTTCGATGCGGCCGGGTCGAAGTTTTCTGAACGACGGCGACTGGCATCGGGTCGTGCCCAAGCGCTGGAGCGAAAAGGGGCTTTGCACGGCTTTGGCCTATTTCCAGCGCGGTTTCGCCTGGGGGCTGCTCGGCGTCTCGGAAGAGACCACTGACGGGCTCGACCACCTCGGCAGGTCCTTCTTCAATCGGCTCGGCTCCCCCTACCTTGAAACGCTGCTTCAGGCCGAGCGTGAAATGAAAAGATTCGGCAGACGTGAAGGAGGCGATACCCGATGAGCCTTCATCCCCTTCAAGCCTCCGAAAGCATTCAGACCGCCTATCTCCGTTACCTGACGACGGCTTTCCCGATCCAGGATGCCGGTCTGGCCGAGCAATTTCGCAAGCAAATCCAGCAGGCGCAACGATTCGTCAAAGGCCCTTACCTCGAATCGACGCCTCCCTTTCTCACCGGGGCGACTCTCGACGGCCTGCTCCGCGAAGGAGTGCTCTGCCAAAATTTTCGGCGCTTGCTCGGGCCGTCTTTCCCGGCCGACCGGCCCCTTTACGCGCACCAGGAGGCGGCCATTCGGAAGGCCGTGATGGCACGGCGCAACCTGATGATCGCGACCGGGACCGGCAGCGGGAAGACGGAGGCATTTCTGGTTCCCATCCTCAATGAGCTGGTTCAGCAAGCGGAGCAAGGTCGATTGAAGGCGGGCGTCCGGGCGCTGCTTCTCTATCCGATGAATGCCCTGGCGAACGACCAACTCAAGCGACTTCGCAGGGTTCTCGCGGGGTTTCCGGGCATCACCTTTGGCCGATACACGGGTGAGACGCTCGAGGACAAGAAGAAGGCGAAGCAGCATTTTGTTCGGTGCTTTCCGAACGAGCCACGCCTGCCCAACGAGTTGCTTTCTCGGGAGGAGATGCGTGCATCGCCGCCGAACCTGCTTCTGACGAACTATGCGATGCTCGAATACCTTCTCCTGCGGCCGAAGGACTGCGAGCTCTTCGATGGGGCCCATGCCGGCCACTGGCGCTTCCTGGTCCTGGATGAGGTTCATCTTTACAACGGGGCCGCGGGCGTCGAGATGGCCATGCTCGTGCGCCGGCTCAGGGAACGCGTGGCCAGCAGCGAACGCGGTCGCCTCCAGTGCTTCGGCACCAGCGCCACACTCGGCGCCGGTGAAAAAGATTTCCAGCAGCTCGCCGACTTCGGCGAGAAGCTCTTCGACGAGCCCGTCGAGTGGATCGAACACGATAAGGGAAGGCAGGACGTGGTGGGGCCGGTCAGAATCTCCATGTCCTCGTTCGGCCGTCCCTGGGGGAAGCCCGGCCCCGAGCTGTATCCAGCCGTCGAACGGGCCATCGAACAAGGACCGGCAGCCTCTCCGGCACAGCTCGCTGCCGCCGCGGTCGCGCAGGGGGTGCCCGAGCGCGTCGTGCAGCGGGCCGTCCAATCCTTCGAAAGCGCCGCCGGCGGCGAAGCCGTGCCCGCTTTCCTCCATGAGATTCTTGCCGGGGATGCCCGCCTTCATGCCCTTCGGGAGGACCTCAGCGCGCGGGGCCCACGAATGCTGGACGATTTGTCCGGGACACACGTGGGGCCCGGGGGCTCCGAGCCCCTGGTTTCCCTGGTCAACCTCGCCGTTCGGGCTCGGGCACGGTCCGAAACACTCCCTCTTCTCCCGGCGCGTTACCACCTCTTTGTGCGCGCCCTCGAGGGCGCTTACGTCTGCCTCTCTCCCTCGCCCCAGGTCCTGCTGGACCGGGCGGAAACTCGGGACATCGACGGGATACCCCACCGTGTCTTCGAGGCCGCCACGTGCAGGCGATGCGGGCAGCTCTCGCTGGTCGGCCACTCGGAGGACGGCCGACTTTCGCACCCTCGTACGGTTTTCGACGAGGACCGCGAGAGGCCAACCTTCTTCCAACTCCTCTCGCCCGACTCACACGCACAAGCGCCCGGTGACGAAGATGAAGAGGTGGCTTCTGGCGAGCCCGGCCTTGAGTCCAATCACGAAGCGGATAGTGGGAACGGGGAAGTACTCCTGCTATGCGCTCGATGTGGCCAGTTGAGGCCCGAGTCCGAACTGAATTTCTCCTGCGAGTGCGCGCCCGCGACGACCACGCCCTGGCGCGTGAAACCGATCCCGATGAAGGACGGAAAGGTGACACGCTGCCCCGCGTGCGGATACCGTGGAGTCCAGCCGATTCAGCGTTTCCTGACCGGGCAAGACGCCACGGCGGCCGTTCTGGCCACCTCGCTGTATCCGAAGATTCCGCCGGCGACGGCTTCCGTTGAGGCCGCGCCGGCGTCACCCGAGGATGACGACTGGAACGCGGGACAAGACGAGCCTTCTTCCGGCTCGACGCCCGGGCACGGCCGCAAGCTGCTGTGCTTCTCCGACAGCCGCCAGGATGCCGCCTATTTCGCCTGCTACCTCCACGGAACCTACGGACAAATCCTTCGCCGGAGGCTTCTCGTCCATAGCCTCGAATGCCATCCGAAGATCAGCCAGGAACGCTGGCGTCTTCGTGAATGGATCAAACCTCTCGTCGATATGGCCGACGATCTCCAGCTCTTCAGACAACACCCGTCACCCGAGGAAAAGACCAGGACACTGACGACTCGGGAGAAGGAGGCGGAAGCCTGGCGCTGGGTACTCCAGGAGGTCCTGAGTCAGGACTGGCGGCACGGCCTGCCCGGGCTCGGCCTGGTCGCCTTCGAGCCCGTGAAGCCTGAATCCTGGAATGCCCCCGGGCCCCTTCTCAACCAGCCCTGGTGTCTCACGGCCGAGGAGGCCTGGGAGCTTTACCGCTTCCTTTTCGCAAACTTTACCCACCAGGGCGCCATCACCTTCCCGGATGCCGTGGGTCCCAAAGACGAGGCCTTCGCACCCAGGAATCGGGAGTTCCATTTCAGGAACGAGGGCGTTGCGCCCCGGAAGGGAATTCTTAGCTGGGCGTCGCCGGGAAAAGGCAAACTCAATCGCCGGATCGACTTCCTCCAGAAATTGCATCGCCGGACAGCCGGGAAAGACGCTGACCTGGAGCTGCTGCGGAGCGTCCTCGCAAGTATTTGGTTCCGGACTTTGCTCGATCCCAAGTCCTCGCCCGGTAGCTTCCTGGTCAAGACCGACATGCCCGAGGAGGGGCCGGTCTACCGGTTGTCCCATGACCTCCTCGCGGTGTGCGGCTTTCGTGAGGACGGGTGGTGGCGCTGTGACCGGTGCGGACGCGTCACTCGGATTCACCTCCGAGGCGTCTGTCCGGCCTACGCGTGCAAGGGCGAGCTTCGACCGTGCGATCCGGCCCGGGACTTCGCGGGCAATCATTATCTGGAGCTGTACCAGTCGCTCCCGCTCATCCCCATGGCGGTGGAGGAGCATACGGCGCAACTCACCCAGGTCGCGGCGGCCGATCTGCAGGAGCGTTTCCTCCTCGGCCAGGTGAACGTGCTTTCCTGCTCGACCACGTTCGAGCTGGGCGTGGACATTGGGGAACTCGAGGCCGTCTTTCTCCGGAACGTGCCACCGGGGACCGCCAATTACGTGCAGCGGGCCGGCCGGGCCGGCCGGCGCACCGAGTCCACCGCCTTTGCCCTCACCTTTTGTCAGCGGCGATCCCATGATCTGACCTATTTTCATCAGCCGGAAACGATGATCGCGGGCGCGATCCGGCCCCCGCAACTCGATTTGAGCAACGAAAAGATCGTGCGCCGGCACGTTCACGCCGTGGCCTTGAGCTGGTTCTTCCGCCGCGATCGCGACTTCTTTGGAAATCTCGACAATTTCTTCTTCAGCGTCCAGGAGGACAAGAATGGACCCGCGTGCCTGCTGGATCGGCTGCTCCAACTGCCTCGCGACCTGGAGGCGAGCCTCCGGAAAATCGTCCCGGGGCCCCTGCAAGCGGAACTGGGCATCGAGGGCTGGAACTGGGTCGAAAATCTCGTTCGAGCGCCCGACAGCCTGCTGCGCCGTGCGGAGTCGGTCGTCCAGTGCGACGTTGCGAAGCTCGAGGAGGCCCGGGATGAGCTCTTCCGCGCCAAGAAGAGCGGGGACCACCTCCTCCGCGCGGTCCGGACCATCAAGACGAAAGACATCATCGGGTACCTGGCTAACTCGGGCGTCCTGCCCAAGCATGGATTTCCCGTGGACGTGGTCCCCCTCGATCTCCAGCATCACGGACGCGCTGCCGGACGACTTGAACTCGAGCGGGACCTCCGCCTCGCCATCGCGGAGTACGCGCCCGATAGCGAGGTGGTCGCCGGTGGTTTCCTGTGGGTCAGCCGCGGTCTCAAACGCGTGCCCAACCTCGAATGGCCCCGCCGCCGTTACGCCGTCTGCGACCGCTGCGGACGCTATCACAGCCAGCTCCACGACGTGCCTGGAGGATTCGAGGCGTGCAAATCCTGCGGCAGCCCGATCGAAAAGACCCGAAGGAAGGGAAGCTTCCTGATTCCTATTTTCGGGTTTCAAAGCGATACGAAGCCGCCCAGGAGGCCGTCGGAATACAGGCCGGAGCGTACCTATGCCAGCCGCGTATTCTTCGGCGGAGAGGGGCTTCCCGTGGTCGAGGGGACCCTGGAACTGGGACCCGCCCTCGTCCACTGGAAGTTCTGCCGCAACGGCAGCCTCGCCGTCATCAACATGGCCAAGTTCAAGGTCTGCCAGGCCTGCGGATTCGCCACGCGGGAGGCGGTCTCCGGGCAGCATAAGACCCTCTGGTCCCTGGACCGCAGATGCGGGGGAAAACTCACCCATTGGGACCTGGGACACGAGTTCAGCACGGACCTGGTGGACCTGCGATTCCAGGGAAAGTCGGAAAATGACGCCTTCTGGCGCTCGCTCCTCTACGCCTTGCTCGAGGGCACCGCAGAGGTCCTCGGCGTGCCCCGGGCGGACCTCGACGGCTGTCTTTACCCTTATGGCCGGACGCCAGGCTCTCCCGCGCTCGTTCTTTTCGACGACGTGCCGGGCGGGGCCGGACACGCCGTCCGCGTTGGGCAGGAGCTTCGCGAGATTCTCCGGGCCGCTCGGGACCGAGTCGGCGGTCGATGCGGCTGTGGTGACGGGCCCGGCGGCAAGGGCGATACCAGTTGCTACGGCTGCCTCCGTAACTACCGCAACCAGTGGGCCCACCAGGAACTTCAGAGAGGACCCATTTTCGAGTATCTCAGCCGAGTCCTCGAAGGATAGGGACTGGCTGCCCGTGGAATCGTCTGTTCAAGAGTTCTTCCGTTATTGGCTCAATTTCACCTGCCGCCACGACAATGCCGGCAAAATCCTGAGGGCGAAAGGCTCCGCATAGTTCCGCGTGGCTTGTGCGGCAGTCATCGAGGTACCCAGTGGGCGTTCCGAAAGGTCTTCAGATTTCGACGGCCGGCCGAAGCCCGGAAGGGCTTCGCTACCCTAGCGGAACGCTTCCGCGTTCCGAACGGTCTTCAGATTTCGACGGCCGGGCCGAAGCCCGAAAGGGCTTCGCTACCCTAGCGGAACGCTTCCGCATTTCGACTGGGCGGGGCTGAAACTAAATCTGAGAGTTTTCATTTTTCATTTATTCGCTTAGCGGTGAGCACCCGAGTTTCTCTTGGTCCGGCAGATCAACCCGGCAATAACGTAGGAATTAGGCGTTGATGAATGCGATTCGATTGAGACAACCCATTTCGGAGCCACTCTTATGAAATTTACGACTTGGAGGCCTGGAATGTCCGGCATAATCTACATGCGAGATCCAAGAGGTTACGCTGCTTATTGCATAGCTGATGTCGATGAACAAGGAAAATGCAAATTGAAAGAGTCAAGGCTTAGCTGGTCAGAGGCAAACCGCAGAATCAAAGACCTTGCAGACTCAGAAGGTAAGATTGCCTACTCTGCACCTGAGGGTGAAAACTTAACGAGGCTTCTAGGACAAGGTTATCTCAAGTTAGAATTTTGAATCTGCATGTGACCCGCTAAACAAGTACGCCCTGACGGGCTTCGCTACATCGACATAGGTAGGCCCTCGCGGGCTTTCCCTGTCACACCACCGTACGTACGGGCCTCGTATACGGCGGTTCAGTAGAGGTTACGCTCACGTCG
>JACPCR010000006.1 GCA_016179685.1 Planctomycetota bacterium
TCGTATGGACGCCAACAATGACATTGGATACGGCTATGAAGATTTTGTCAATTTTCGTCCGATTACGGGCTGGGCATGCACTGAAACCCTTGTTTTACAGCGGTTTACAAAGATCCCGAACGGCGAAGAGCCAAAGACCTGGGCCGCAGCGCCCTGGAACAGATCGTCCGCCTTTACGTCCAACGAATAGCGTTTTATCGCCTCGTCGCCGAACGACGAGGCGATAAAACGCTATTCGTTACCTCCAAACCCCCGATTTTTTAGTAATCAGCTTGAACAAATACAAATAGACGGCCCCCGAATCGATCAGGAATTCCAGCCTTTCCGTTGCTTCGGGCCTGGAAGGATTGCCGACCTCTATCTCCAAGACGGCCAGTCCCATACAAGAACCCCTTCAAGAGTCCATCGGGCTACGGCAGAGCCGGTCAATTCAAGATTCAAGGCGCCTACGGCCCTTGGCTTCTGCTGGAGATTCTATTCTAATGAATGCGTCGCAAGATATCGCACGATTCATGCACGGATAGCCGGAAGCCGGTTGCCGAGTGCACGGCATGGACCCGCGCGGTCACCCCATGAGCTTTGTTCATCCCTCCTTTCTCTGGGCGCTTCCTCTTGCCGCCATCCCCATCCTCATCTATTACCTCATGCGATACCGATCCCTCCGGGTCGCCTGGGGCGCTTATTACGTCCTCGAACGCGCGTTGGAGCGGCTTCGGAAGAAGCTCTATCTCGACCAGATGCTGCTTCTGGCCGTGAGGACCCTGGCCTGTGCGGGGCTGGTCTTCGCCTTTGCTCGGCCATCGACGCCCGCGGATGTGCTCGTGCCCGCCGCCTCGAGCAGCGGGATGCACCGCGTCGTCCTCCTCGACACCTCGGCGAGCATGCTCGCGTCGGAACGCGGGGCCGACACCCGGTGGGAACGCTGCATGGCCGCCCTGCGTGCCCTCGTCGTTACCTGGGGCCGAGGAGAGGTCTGGTCCCTCTACCGGCTCAGCGATCCCGCCGGCTGGGCACTCGACGGCCGGACCGTCCAGACGCCGGAGAAGACCCTCGCCGCCCTCGAGGCGCTTCGGCCCGGCGAAGGTGCGGCCTCTCTCTCCAAGGCTCTTGAAGCTGTTTTCGAAAAATTTCCGTCTGGACCCGGCGCACTCTACCTTTTCGGCGACGACCAGGCCTCGACGTGGGCCGGCCTCGACTCCCTCAAGCTTCCCTCAGGCTGGAAACCGCGCCTTTACTGGGTCCATCCCCCACTCGAGAACCGGGGCAATCTTGCGGTCACCGCCGTGCGCTTCCCCTCCCACCGCGCCCTCGTTGGACATCCCTGCCGCCTGTTCATCGCGGCCCGCAATTTCGGGCCGCGTCCGGTCCAGGACGCCGAGATCGAAGTCCGCGTCGATGGGGCCTTCACTGGAAAGACCACCATCTCCCTTCTGCCCGGGCAGGAGCTTTGGACCCACCTCGACCTCGCCTGGGACGTTCCGGGCCCCCATCACGTCTCTGCGCGCACCGGCAAGGACGCCCTCGAATTCGACAATGTCTTTTCTGCCGGAATCGAGGTCTCGGAAAAGATCGCTGTCGTCGTCCTCCAGGACCCCGGCCGCACCGGCAAGTTCGATTCCGCGTGGGAATTTCTCCAGATTGCGGGCCGCGTTCAGAAGCTGGCCGACGGCGAGGGCCAGCCGGTTTTCAACCTCGGCCCTCTCGTCTTTTCACGAATTCAAGGCGACGTCTCCGCTCCGGTCCTCGCCGGGACTGACGTCGTCCTCCTCGATGGCGGCCGCACCGTGACTCCCGAGCTGGCGGGCCTTCTCCAGGAATGCGTCGGCAACGGTGGCGGCCTCGTCCTCGCCGCCGATGAAAACGTCGTGCCCGAGGCCTGGAACGACCTCCTCGGCCGCGTCCGCCTCCTGCCCGCGCCCCTTTCCCGCCTTCGCGTCGAGACCCTGGGCGGCGAGTCCTTCAAGGCCTTCGCCAGGAATTCCTTCGAGCACGAGGCCTTCCGAAACTTTGAAACCAGCGAGGATGGCGACCTGGCCCAGGCCCGCTTCTATGCCTGGTTCGAATTCGGGCCCGTCCCCGAGGACGCCGTATCCCTGGTGCGATTCTCCGACCGCCAGCCCTATCTCCTCCGCAAAGGCCTCGAAACCGGGTGCGTCCTCCTGCTCGCTTCAGGCCTCAACGGCAGAAGCAATAACGTGGTGGCCCGCGAATTCTTCCTGCCCTTCCTCTACCGGCTCTTCTCCGAGGCCGCCTCCGGAGGCCTCTATCCCCGCACCGTCCGGCGCGGGCAGGCCATCGGACTCCGCCTCGCTCCTCCACCCGAGGGCCTCCGCGGCATGACGTTCACCGCTGAGGGTCTCGATCCCGTCCCGCTGATTCCCCGGCAGGGCCCGGGCGAGGTCCGCGTCGTGGTAGCCGAAGGCGCGCCGAATTCCGGCCTGGCCTCGATCCTGGTCGCCCGAGCCGGCGCCTCCCCGCGCTACTGGTTCGGCGTCCAGGGGCCCCGCGACGATTCGGACCTGGCCCCGATGGACACGGAGCTGAGGAAGAGATGCGTCGAAAAATTCGGCATCGTCGAGGTGCCCGATGGCGGCCGGCTTCTCGATGCCCTCAAGGCCGAGCGTACGGGCCGCGAATGGCATCACGCCGTCCTCCTCGTCCTGATCGCCCTGCTCACTTTGGAAATGATCCTGGAGCTCCGATTCTTGTGAAACCCGGTGAATGAAAAAGTCTCTGCCGCAGGAATCCTTTCCCGCAGCAGAGACTGGAACCCTCACACGAGCTTCACGACGTGCTCGACGAGGCCCTTGTCGCCCAGGACCACGTTCAGGTGCGCCTTCTCGGCAACCTTCTCGAGGACCTCGAGCTCGCGCAGCCGCATCAACGTCGGACTCGACTCCAGGATTCGAGCGGTGTTCGCCTGGGACCGCATGGCGGCCGTCTCCTCCCGGCGCGTGATCAACGAGGCTTCCGCAGCCTTCTTGGCCTCGGTCACCTTGTTCATCAGGTCCTTCATCTCGCCAGGGAGAATGACGTCCCGGATACCGAGCGAAAGAACCTCGACGCCAAAGGCCGCAGCGCGGTTCTTCACGATACCCTCCAGCTCCCGGCCCACCGAGTCCTTGTCGGCCAGGAACGCATCGAGGTCCTTCGTGCCGATGACCGCCCGCAGCGCAAGCTGCGCGTCGCGGTAAAGGGCCTGGCGGTAGTCCACGACCTCCGCCACCGCCCGGAGCGCATGAGCCACCTTGTAGGTCACCACGGCGTTGAGCCGCAGGCTGACCTTGTCCGCGGTCATGATCTCCTGGCCGGCGACGTCGATCATCGACTCGCGAAGGTCGACCGTTTCGAGTCGGACCTTGCCCACGCCCTTCCAGAAGGCGTAGGTGCCTGGGCCGAGGGTCGCCTGATGCTCGCCGTCCTTGAGGAACAGGCCGGCATGGCCCGCCTCCACGGCGAAGGTGTCGAGCAACCTCGACGCGCCCTCGGCCTGAAGCACAATCGCCAGTCGATCGTGCGCCAGGCGCGCCGCGCGCGCGTCCACGATCTCCACCTTCACGTCATGAAAAACGGTCCACAACGCATAGCGACCGGGACCCAGCACCGAATTCATCCGGCCGTCGATCCACACCAGGGCGCGCTGGTCGTTGCGGAGGTCCAGGACCTTCGCCTGGTCGCCCAGCTCGCCCGACTTCACGATGACGTCCAGGTCCTCGTGCTTCAGCCAGACGTCGCGGACCGACACGGTTTCGACCCGGACCTTGTAGAACGGGTCGAAAATCCAGTAACGGCCGGGGTCCAGAATCCACTTGAACTCACGGTCCTTGAAGTAAAGACCGCGCTCATGCTCACGAATCTTGAATCGGCGATAGATCCACATGGGACACCTCCTTATGACGAAGCCAGAATTTCAGAGCGAGAACAGAGGCTTGCTTGTGAAAGTGAAAACGGCGAATCGCACCTTCCCAGGCAGCCCCGAGTCGAAGATTCCTACCGGGTCCCAACGTCCCAACGGAATCCCTATGGGAGGATCCATCCGGGAGGCACAAGGTTGGGAGGGGGGAAATAACGGTTTCACTATGTAGTTACCCATGGAAAGACTCTTCTTCGGTTCGGGACGAAATCAGCGATAGGCCTTCGGGAGGCGGGACGCAGGCCCGCCACACCTTGGGCGCGGAGCACCACTTGAGCCAGGGCTTCGGCCCCTCTCGATCCGGCGGTGTGCCGCTTTCTTCCTGCGGAAGCGACTCCAACCGCGGGATGCCTCGGGGCATGGCCAAGGCGGTATCCGCGGCCTTCAGGGCGCCGTCGCGTGCTGCCGGACATCAGGCCCCTGAAGAGCCCTTCGCCCGGCGGGCAGACACAACGTCCGCCCCCCTCCAGCCTCTTGGGGTCGACCGTTTGGTAGCGGTCGGCGAATGGCGCAGGATTCGAACCTGCAACTCTCGGATTGACGGTCCGATGCTCTGTCCTTTGAGCTAGCCATCCCGGGAGATGGCGGGACTTGCACCCGCACGCCCTTTCGGACACCGCCCTTCGGGACGGCGCGTCTGCTCTTTCGCCACATCTCCCGCGCGCTTCCGATGCGCCTTCGATAGAACCCATTCACGGTACGCGCCACGCCCATCACAGGGTGAGGCGAGGCGCGCCGATGGCCAGGCAACACCGGAATTTCGTTTTCTCGAAGTGCGGACGCACTTCGATGCAATCTGGCGGCGCATAGGAGAATCGAACTCCTGTCGGAGCTTCGAAAGAGCCCTGTACTGCCACTATACGAATGCGCCGAGTAGAACAAAAAAAGCCTTCCGGGGTCTGCACCCCGGAAGGCTTTTCTGAAGATTCAGAAAGTGTCAGACCTTCCTAGGGCAAACCCTCCTTCTGGCCCCGAGCATCATCCTCGTTTCCCAGCGCGGAGCTTTGGGAAGACGGGACGGAGGCGGAGACTCTTGAATTCTTGGAGAGTCGCTGCAGGCGCTCGGCAAGATGGAATATCGAGGAAAACATCCGAGGAACACTCCTTATAAGATTTGAGCGCAGTAAGAATACACAGAGCAGTTGAAATGTCAAGCAAAATCTTTGGAAAAAATCGAGAGAGCCGAAGTCTCAGGGACCCAGCTCCACCCGATCCGGAGTGTCGATGAACAGCCCGTGCAGCCCGCTGTCCTGCGGCGACGCCTCATTGAACGAGCCGGTCGAGAGAGTCTGGCCGTTAGGCCGGCCCGTCGAGTAGATGTCGAACGTGCCGCCCGCATCGAGAAACAGGGAAAAGCTGAAACAGCCGGTCTCCCGGTAGTGGTAAGCGTTCCCGCTCGATTGCCCGTGTGTCGCGCCGCCGGCCGCGGTGTACCGGTCCGTGCCCTCGAGATCGATGAGCCAAGCGATGGCCTGCATGGCCGCCCCTCCCTGGCTCAGTCCGTCGGCCCGGTAGGCATCGTTGCCCCGGCGGTCCAGCAGCAGCCCCATGCCGATGTCCCAGGCCCCGCCCTGGCACGCGGCGCACTGGGCCCAGTAGGTATCGTCGCCTTGATCATCCACCAGCACGCCGCAGGCCTGGTGGCAGCCGTAACCCTGGCCGTAACGGTCGCCGAAATAGAGGTCGTTCCCGCCAGCGTCATGCAGGATTCCCAGGCCCCAGAAGTAGCCTCCGCCTTGGCTGAACTCGCCGGCCTCGTAGCGGTCCTCTCCGCCGAGGTCGCAGAGGACGCCGATGCCGCCGGTGTCGTAACCGCGCAGCCCGTAGCCGACGCCCTGGCTCATGCCGAGGTAGACGGCCGGGGTGCCATACGCGGAGGGCGTGGGGCCATAGACGCGGTAGAAATCGCTGCCCCAGGAGTCCAGGAGCAGGCCAAAGCCCTTCGAGCCGCCGAGCCCCTGGCTCATCAGATGCGCCGTATAGGTGTCGCTCCCTCCGCCCAGGTCCAGGACCGCTCCGAGGCCGTAATAGCCGACGCCCTGGGACAGCCGGGTGCCCGAGTACTGGTCGGAACCGTCCCAGTCCACGAGGACGCCCAGGCCCAGCAGGCCGAACCCGCAGGAAAAGAGCCCCCCTGTGTACACGTCGTCGCCCTCGTAATCCAGGAGCAGGTTCACACCCAGGAACGCGCCGGCGGGCCCCACCGGCCCGTCGCACGTGTAACGGTCCCGCCCCCCGAGATCGATCACCACCTGCACCTGCGGCCTCTCGGGTCCGCGGTAGCGATAGAGGTCGTCGCCTCCCGCGTCCACCACGACGTGGAGGCACGACAGGTCGTACTCATTCGGACCCGGCCCGCCGTAGACGTACCATCGTCCGCCCAGGAACTTGACCGCCAGGACGTCCCCCTTGACGGCCTTCTTGAGCTTCGCGGGCAGGGGCATCGGCTTCAACTCCTTCGGCGGCTTCGCGGACCTTTGGAGGAGGCCCGCCAGGCTTCCACCGGCGGCCAGGAGGTCGTCATAACGGACGTCCATGGTCGCGCGCAGCGCGGCGAGGACCTGCCGCGGGTCCTCGAAGTCCTTGATCACCGCGTCCGATGCCAGCAGGTCGAGCAATAGCCCGGCGTGCCGCGGCAGCGCCCGCGAATCGATCCGGCTGAAGGCCTGCGAAACGCGTTCGTTCGCCTTCGAGGTCAACGCTTCGAGCGCCTCCAGCGCCTCCACAGGCCTCGATAAGTCCACCGGCGGCCCCAGGTCCGGAGGCCGCACGTCCAGGTTCTTCGCCGCCTCGATGAAGACTTGGCGCGGGTCGCCCGGCAGCGAGGCCAGCGGCTGCGTGATGAGGCGCTCGAGCCTCGGAAGCTGCATCGGCCGGTAAAAGGCGCACGTCACACGGCTCAGCGAGTGGTAGCCCAGGGCTTGCCGCTGGGTGTCCTCGAACAACTTCACCAGCTTCTCCACCGGCTGGCGCATCTGGCGCTCCTCGAGCGTCTTCATGAGCAGCGCTTCGAACGGCGTGGGGGCCGTGTCCGCCCCCAGAACGCTCTCCGGTGTGAGATACGTCTCCGGCGGACGCGGCAGATTGACCGGGCCGGACCACTCGCCCTTCGAGGCGAGCTTCACCCGGATTTCCTCCTCGACCTTCTTGGGGCCCGGCGTCGGCATCGCCGATTCGGAATCACTGCCCGTTCGCAGCACCCGCAGCACCAGGATGTCCCCGGGCTTCGCCTTCTGCACCCGTTCGACCAGGCCCGCGGCGTTGAGCGCCTTGCCGTCCACGCTCAGGATCAGGTCGCCCCGGTCGAGCCTCGGTTGCGCGCGTTTGCCCTCGAGGAGCGGCCCCGGCATCACCCAGCCCACGATGCAGCCGTCTCCATGGTCCGCTACGCTCAGGCCCAAAAAGGCCTGATGTTCCCAGGGGCGGTCCAGCGGGTCATCCGCCAGAGACAAGAGCGCCGGGCCAGCCAGAAGCCACACGGACGCGGCGACCGACAATCCAGATAGACGAAACCTCATGGAAGACCTCCTCAGAAGCCGTCGCCCTTGTATTCAGGCGAGGGGACACGGAAACACAGTCGGTAGTCCGAGTCCTGAGCCTACAGCCCCAGGCGTATGTCACTCTCCCTCTGGGAGAGGGCCGTGGTGAGGGTCGTTCAGTCTGTTCGTTTTCCCAAGGTTCTCAGTGGGACCCTCCCCCGGCCCCTCCCAGAGGGAGGGGACTGGAGTTTGGCAGGTAATTTGAACATCCGATTCTAAGGACATAGGCTCTCCAGTCCTAGCTTGAGAGCCAAGAGGGATTTTACGGTACGAACCCCGATCGAGCATGGGGTGGG
>JACPCR010000123.1 GCA_016179685.1 Planctomycetota bacterium
CGCTAACCTTCTCCTGCACCAGGATGGTAGAGGACTTGATTGTGGGGCTGTTCTCCCACATTCTCACCTCCAGACGCCGAGCATGCCCGGCACACGTAGCAGCGCTCTCAGAGCGCTGAGGTCCCGGCCCGCGCATGGACCCGGCTTTCATTGTAGCAGCGCTCTCAGGGCGCTGAAGAATTCGGCGGTCGGGGACCGCCGCCACGCGAAGCATTCATCGTAGCAGCGCTCTCAGAGCGCTGAGGGTCCCGGCCCGCGCATGGACCCGGCTTTCACTGTGGCAGCGCTCTCAGAGCGCTGAGGTCCCGGCCCGCTCATGGAGACGACCCCTACCGGCGTGCTCCAAAGATTCATGGGGAGGTAGGATACCAGTCCATAGGCAGGACCAGCAATGGGGGCGAAAGGTGATAAAATGAAACGTTCATCTGGAATATACATCCCGGCGGGATGAAAAATAATGGAGTTCTTTTCCTGGATATGAAGCCCGATAACGGAAACTATGAGCCCCTCATTGGAGACGTGATCCTGGAGCAGTCCCAGGCAGCGGTGGACACCCTGGGACACCGTCTCATCCCGGTAACTGCTTAGTGATCGTCAGCGGAGGCCTGTTTCTGTGAGTCCCGTAGGGACGTCCGAAATGAGTTACGTATGCTAAACGTAGACCGTTTACATACAACGGGTTATGCAAGGTGGCAACGTCAAGGACATCGCCACCTTGCATAGCAGCCAGGGCACAAGTTCGCCGAAGCCCCGCGAAGGCGAGCGCAGCCCTGGGAAGGGAAAGCGCATAGACCACAAGGGTCCCGTAGGGACGACAGAAGTTTTCGCTAAGGAGGTACTCATCCCGGTGAAGAGGATGGACCTGAAGAAAGGAGCGGGCTTATGACCGGCAGAGACCGAGTCCTGTCGGCCTTCAGGCATGAGACGCCCGATCGGACGCCGTTGTTCGAGAAGCTGATCAAGCTGCCGACCGCGAACCGCATACTGGGCCGGCGTCACGCCGGAGTGGACCCGGAGTACCGCATGGAGCGGCTGGCGGACGGCGATTGGGAAGGGTTGGTGGAAGATGAAGCCAGGGACATCATCGAGGTCGCGGAGCTGTGCGGTTTCGACATGATCCGGCTGCCGCTGGCCCCGCCACGAAGCAGCCCGCGGCCGGTCCGAATCGGCGAGCATCGCTGGCGTGTCGGCGATGACATTCACGAGTTCACGCCGGGCATCCCCTGGGTGAAGGTCGCGTACGTGGGGGCGGATGCGAGCAAAGGGGAGCGTGACGAGAGAGGCCGCCGCAAGGACGTCAAGGCCTGGGAGGAAGCAACGGTCGCTGCGCTGGAAGAGGCATGGTTACCCCCCGTCTTTGACGAAACGACCTTCGAGATTCTGCGCCACGGCCGGCGCATCCTCCAGGAGAAGGGCCTCGATCTCGCCGTGTTCACCTCCGTCTACACGATGGGAGTGGCGAATCTGCCCGAGTTCATGCTTTGCTGGTTCACCGAGAAGCCCGAGCTGCTTCATAGCTATTACGAGCGCCATGGATTGAGGGGCACGGCCCTGGCCGACCGACTGGTCGGGCTCGGTGCGGACATCGTGGGCCTGGGCGGCGACTTTGCCTGCGACCTGGGCCCCATGGTCTCGCCGGCCCACTACCGCGAGTTCATCGCCCCGCGGCTCAGACGCCAGTCGCAGGCGATTCACCGGCTCGGGGCCTACACGACCAATGCCTCGGACGGGAAGCTCTGGCCCCTCCTGGATTCCTTCCTTTTCGAGGCCGAAGTGGACGGCTACGAGGAGATTGACATCGCCGCGGGTATGGACCTGAAAAGCCTGAAGACCCAATACGGCGACCGCGTCACCTTCATCGGAAACATGGACATCCGGTTCACGCTGACGCGTGGGCCGGAGGAGGCGATCCGCAAGGCCACTGTGCAGTGCATCGAAGCGGGTTCGGGCAATGGCGGCCACGTCCTCATGTCCAGCAACTCGATCCATGAGGACGTCCCGCCGGAGAACTTCTTCACCTACCTGGACGCTTACCGCCGCTATTTCGGTCTGTGAGCCGCAGTTGCCGGGGAGCATTGCACTCCCGGCATCGCCCCCCGGGCCTTGAAGTCAGACCGCCAGTCCATAGAATTTGCGTTGCGGGGTGAAGGAAAAAGCCTGGCGGCATGGTAGATTAGTATTATGGAAACTTTTATTTGCAGCGCATGTAGCAAACCTATTTCAATTACGGACTTTACGACGGGGGCGGTCCGGCAGAGGGAGGGCAAACTGTTCTGCATGAACTGCCTGATCGGGGCGAAACATATCAACCGGGTCACCTGCCCGCGCTGCGATCACTATGATGCGCCTCTTTTTGACGGAAAGGTTTACCTGTGCCGGAAATGCGGCGCGGACCTGGGAATGACCGAGCAGGAGTTGCCGGTCAAGGCGGCCCCGCCGAAGCCGGCAGAAAGTTCCTCGCCAGCGGGACCCCAGAGGAAGTGTCCTTATTGTGCGGAAGTGATCCCCTTGGAGGCGCTGGTTTGCAGCCATTGCAGCTCACCGTTGAGGGGAAGCAGCGCCCATGCGGCGATCCCTGAAGCCCGCCCATCGGCCGTGCCGACCTTCCTTTTCGCCGCCGGGCTATTGCTCTCGCTCGGCCTGGCCAGCTACGCGCTCATCTCATCGAGTGAAACGAAGAGGCCTGAAGAGGAGAAGCCGGTTTCTGCCGCACCTGGAATCGACCGGGAAGGGCAATGGCAAAGGCCCTTCGGGGACCTCAACACGGAATTGAAAAAGGTTTCGGAGCAGGTGGGCGAGATGCGGGCCAATCTGCCTTCCTCGGTCGCCCGATCCGTGACCGATGAAGTCAAGGGCCTGAGCGACCAGCTCGACGGTCGTCTGGAGCGTGCGGAAACACGGATTCAGAGCATCGAGGGGGCGATGCGGGAATTGTCGTTAAAGCAGGCGATTGCGGAGAAAGAGAAGGAAAGGAAGGATGCGGCCGTGGCCGCCGCGCCGGCCGCACCGAGGCCGGAGGCGGTAGAGGCATCGAAAACGGCCGAACCGGACGTCTCGTTTGCGGCGTTCAATCGGGCGGACGATGAGGCTGCGAACTTCTCCAAGGCATTCGAGTACGGCAAGGCCTTGGGTGCTTTCAACAATTTCATCACGCAGTATCCCGGCTCGCCTTACGTGGCGCGGGCACTGGAGAAGAAGAAATGGTACGAAGCCTCGGCCCGACAGGTCTATGATGAGATCATCAAGGTCCAGGCGGAGGCCCTGCTCAAGGAAAACAAAGTGGACCAGGCCCTCCGTTGGTATGAACGGGCGCTGAATTTCGGAGTGCCCGAGCTGGTCCACGAGGCCCAGAAAGAGTGTGCCAAGGTGGCGTCCCTGAAATCACAACGGACGCGGGACAGTATCAAGTTTCAAGAAAATAAGGAAGAAGTTGCCGCCCCGGCCAAAGGCCGGGGCGCAGGGGAGGTCGCGGAGACCGGTGGGGCACGGGTATCGGACTCGACTTTCACCAGCGGCGGTGCGGAAGACAAGAGGCTTCCAGCGGACGTCGAGCAACTGGTCCGGCTTCTGGAGGATGAGGGCACCGCTGCGTTTCAACGCAAACAGGTGGTCAAAGCCCTGGCCGACCGCAGAAGCCCACAAAGCCTCGCCGCGCTGGTCGGGGCGCTCAACGATGCCGACTGGGGCGTGCAATTGGAGGCCATCAAGGCCGTGGGACGGCAGGGGGACTTGACCGTCGTTGATCCGCTTCTCGGGATGCTGGACCACAAAATGCTCCCTGTGCAGCAAGCTGCGGCGGAGACTCTTAAAATCTTGACAGGCAAGGACTTGGGTGCCCGGAAGGAGGATTGGAAGGCTTGGTGGACCGAAAATCGGGCCCGCCTCGGCATTCCTCAGCAGGAACAGTCGATACAGATGAGCCGGTCAGCGGGCGTCCCTGTCGCCCCAGCGAAGGACGGCCGGTCAGCGTTGGTCCTCGCCGTCATGCTCGAAAAGAACTCGCTGATCTTCAAATGTGACGGACTCTATCCGCCTCCCAAGGAAGGAGAAACGCTCTCGGTGGTCCGTGGCAAGCAATGGTTGGGAAAGATCGAAGTCACCGAAATCGGGCCCGGCATCGCACGGGCGGTCATCGCCGAGCCACTCCCCGGCCAGACGATCCAGAGCAACGACCAGGTCATTCGCGACTGAATTCCCCTCAGCGGCCGATCGGTTCTTGAAAGCATCATCGCCATGGCTATAATCTGGAAGCCATGAGGCTTCCCGGATACGCCCCGCTGCGGAAACCCCTTCCGGCGGTGTCGGGCCGGTCCCAGCGTTTCATACGACGTTCAAATTCATGCCCTCTCGACGCACGAACTGAAATTCGTGCGCCCGGGCCGATGGCGTCCGTGGATTGCGTTCGAAGCGGATGAAGCCCATCGGCTGCCATCCAGCCTTGTCCCCGTAAGGAGATCCGAATGACACTGAGCGGCCGAGACCGAGAGCATTGGGGCCGTTGGCCATGTTTTCTATTGGCCATGAGCCTTCCTTTTTGCAGGGCCTGGGCGGAGGAGAGGACTGCCGGTGAGGAGGAAGGCCTCCCGGAACCCGTCATTACGGCGGTCGATCCGTTCGTCGGGCCCGTCGCGGGCGGTCAGGAAGTGAACATCATCGGCAACAATTTCCGCGAGAACTGCGTGGTCGAGTTCGGAGGAAAACCCGCCCAGGTCAAGAAGGTCGCCAAACAGGGGACCGTTCTGAAGGCCGTCACGCCACCGGGCAGCGGCGCGGTCGCCGTCACGGTAAAGATTCCAGGCGTGAAACAGGTGGCTTCCCGCTCCCGGGCTTATTACTTCGGCGGCGGAGTCGGCGCGGGCTTCTACCGCTTCCGGCACGGCCTGGGCACGGTGTGGTTCTGGATACAAATTGGCGGCTGGATCATGTACCCCATTCTTGTCCTCTCCATCGTGGCCCTCGCCCTGATCTTTCATGGTCTGCTGGCGATTCGAGAGACGCAGTTGATTCCGGACCGGCTGGTGGAGGACGTGGCGGAATACCTGTCCAACGGGCATCTGGACAGCGCAGCGGACTACTGCCGGAAAAAGGCCTGCGCGTTCGGCCGCATCGTGCTGACCGGGGTCCAGAAGGCGGACCAGCCGGCGTCCATCATCCGTGAAGCGATGGCAGCCGCGGGCGCGCGGGAGGCGGAACATCTCCAGCAGAAAATCAATTATCTCAATAACATCGGCGTGGTCGCCCCGATGCTCGGCTTGTTCGGCACGGTGTGGGGCCTCCAGCTCGCCTTCCAGGAGATTGCCGGCGCGGGCGCCCAGCACCAGGTCCTGGCCGCCGCCATCGCCGTGGCTCTCAATACGACCGTCGCCGGCCTCATTGTCGGCATCGGATCGTTCGTCGGCTACTTCCTCTTCCGCGGCCGTGTCGTCCGCTTGATCAGCACCATGGAAATCCTCGCGGAAGAGATGGCCGAGCGCATCATTCAGCGGAAGGGGGCCGAGGAATGATGTTCCGCCGCTCCAGCCAGGAAGAAGTGGGCTTCCAGATGGCGCCGATGATCGACATCATCTTCACCCTGCTCCTCTTCTACATCGTCACCACGGCGCTGCAGCAGCAGGAGAAGGAGATCACCATCGCCCTTCCGCAATCGAAGGCAGGCGAGGAAAAGGGCCGGTTTCCGTCCGAGATCGTGATCAATGTGACGGAGGCGGGCGACATCGTCGTCGGGCCGGAGAAACTGACCCTCGAGGTTCTGTCCGAGAAACTCAAACAACTGGCGGAATTTTATCAGGACAGCATGCCGCCGGCGGTCATCGTCCGAGGCGACAAGAAGGCCGTGTATGGACGTATCGTGGAAATCCTGGATATCTGCGCCCAGGCCTCCATGCACAACGTGTCCTTCGTCTCCGTCGAAAAAGAATGACGGCGGCGGCCCCGGGCATCCCCGTCCCTTGACGGGAGATGCTGGGAAATCCCGCCTGGGTGTCGTTGTTTTTTCCATCATGGCTTCTCCATTCTCTTTCTTTTCTCGATTTCCACTGATCCTCTGCGGGGAGACGAGTTCGGACGAGCGGGTGCACTGACGCACTCGTCTCCTCGCGGGTCGGCCTTCCAGCGCTTCCGTTCGCCTCGCCCGTCATCCTGTGCCCATTCACCCGTGATCCCATCGAAAATGCTCTTCCTCTTGCCGGTGCGAATGCCCCATGCGCCAAACCGTGAGGCCCGCCTCACGCTCCGGGTCCTGCTGCTGGGCCTCGCCGCGTTCCCTGCTGCGGGGGAGGAGGTGAGCGTCCGGACCCCCCAGGAAGAGGCCGACCTCCAGCTCAAGATGGCGAACGAGCTGTACGCCGGGGAGCTTCATTCCCTCGCCTCGGACGCCTACAAGAGATTCTTCAGCCTGAAGGCGAGCCTGATCCACGCACGGCGAGACGAGGCGCTCTACCGCTATGGCGAGAGCCTGATCCGGCTCGAAAAATTCAATGACGCGGTGAACCCGTTCGACCAACTCATCCGAAACCATCCGGAGAGCCGGTTCACCAACAATGCCCTATTCCGGCGAGGGACGCTGCGATTCCTGCTGAACGATCCGAAGATGGCGATTCCGGACCTGGTGGACCTACTGCAGAGGCTGCAGGCCGAGACGCCGCAGGGCGACGCGGCCGCCGGAGCGCCGGCGCTCCAGGTCCCTGCAAAGTATTATCTCGGACGGGCCTATCGGACGATGGGCGATCTGGACAGGGCCCGGCCGCTTCTGGAGGCCGTGGAGAAGGAGAAGGCCAGTGAGTACCGCCGCGAGGCGCTGTTCCACCTGGCGGACCTGGATTTTACACGGCAGAAGTGGGAACTGGCGCAGGCGGAATACGAGGCCTATCGGAACGAGTATCCCCAGGCCGAGGAAATTCCGCTGACGAATCTGCGGCTCGGGCTCGTCTACCGGGAGCTGGGCAACTTCGAGAAGGCCATCGAGGCCTTGCGCCGTATCCCGGCCGGCGGGGCCTATTCGGATTTGGCGCTCTACCTCGAGGTGGCCTCCTTCTTCCAGAGCCAGGCTCATGCGGAGGTCCTGAAGAGCTTCTCGCGGCTGGAGCAGCTCCATGCGGAAAGCGATGCTTACCGGAACAGCGACGACTATGCCTCGGCCCTCTACATGGCAGGCGTTTCGCATTACACCCTCGAGCATTACCCCGAGGCGGTCTCAACCTTCGAAAACATGGCCAAGCGATTCGAGAAGCACGCCGAGCTCGAAAGCGCCCGATGGATGACCTGCATGAGTTATTACTATCTCCAAAACTTCGAGGGAATGGTGCGGTCAGCCTCCGCATTCCTCGCCCAGTTCCCTCCCGAGAGCCGCTTTTTGCAAGACGTCCATTACGTCTATGCCGAAGGCCTGCTGGGGTTGCAGAAGCATGCGGACGCCCTGTCCTACTTCCAGAAGGTGCCGCCGGAGAGCGCGTTCCACTTGCCCGCGTGCTACCGAATCCCGCTCTGTCATTTGAAGCTGGCCCAGGAGGCCGCTGGAGCGGAGGAGAAGGTCGAGTTCGAGAAAAGGGCCGCGGCCGCGTTCGACTCGTTCGCCGCGAAGTTCCCGAACGATAAGAATGCGCGGAAGGCCATCCTCCGCAGCGCCGAGTTGAACCAGGGCTTCAAGGACTTCCCCCGCGCGGAACAGCGCTATCTGGAATTCCTGGTGACCTATGCGAAAGACGCGGGCCCGGAGGAGACCGAGCACGCCCGGTTCTCCCTGGGCCAGTGCCAGCTCGCGCAGGGGAAGCTCGAGGCCATGGCCGTCTCCTTCGTGGAGCTGCTCAAGGAATTCCCCCAGACCGCCCATTCCACCTACGCGCACTACTGGATTGGACGGCACTACGAGGACCGCAAGGAATGGGAGCGGGCCATCCCCTTCTACGAGAAGGCCGTCAAGGACGTGAACCATGAGCTCTCGGACGATGCCATCCGGCGTCAGGCGCTCTGCTTCTACGAGGCCAAGAAGTTCGATGCCGCAGCGGAAACCATCTTCGAGATTTACAAGACGCGGCCAAAGGTCTCCTTCCCCGATGACGTCGCCGTCTGGGTCGCCGATCAGTTCACGGCTCAAGACCGCCGGCCGGATTCTATCTGGGTCTATCAGCACCTGCTCCAGGGCAGTCCGGAAGGCAAGTGGAGGGACCGCTGCATCTACAAAATCCACGAACAATACTTCGATCTCAAGGACTGGGACAAGACCATCCAGTGGGGCAACCGCTTCATGGAATCGGCGGCGTCAAACGCCCAGAAGAATGAGGGCCTGGAGGCCGTGCGCTTCCAGACCGCCTACGCCTACCACCAGCTCAAGGACTATGCGAACGCTGAGCCGCTCTACCACCGACTGCGGCAAGAAGGAGCGGGTCCGGACCTTCTGACGCGAACGGAACTGGAGCTGGGAAAGTTGTATCATGAGAAAGGTGAGCACGAGAAGGCCCTGATGGAATATCTCGTGCGCGTGGGAGTTTTGAGCCAGCAGCACGGGGCGGAAGCGAAATACTACGCGGGGCTGTGCCTCTGGGAGATGTCGAAAAAATCGGACATTCAGAGGGCCCTGGAAAACCTGGACAACCTGGTGAAGCTGTGGAAAGGTGCGGGGCAGCGCAAGGGCCTGATTCAGGATTTCCCGGACAGCCCCTTCACGGCCAAGGCCCAGGCCCTCCTGCCGGAGATCGAGCAGAAACTCGAAGAGCTTCGAAAGCAGGCGGGGCCTTGAATCGTTTTCGGCAATCCCATGAGCCGTCATCGACGCCGGTTGCGCGGCCGCACTCGTGGCGTCGATGACGAGTCAGCAAGAAAAGGGGGGCCATGTCATGCAGACGCCAGACCGCCGAAACGCATCACCGGTCCGCCGGTGGCTTCTTCTTCCCATCCTGCTTTCCCTCCTCGTGCACTTCTCCGCCGGCGGGACGTTGCCCTTCCTGCTTCCCATGGACATTCATGCCTTCGAGCAGCAGGTGGAGCAGCGTTTTCAAACGCGCCAAATCCGAGTCCTCAAGTCCGTCAGCATGATCAAGATCAGGCAGGAAAGGGAAGGGTCCGGACTCATCGAGCGGCCTGCGCCGCCGGTAGACCGCGTTTTTGCCGACCTATCGGAGAGGAACAAGGTGCTGCCGCAGCCGGCCGCGGCGCAGACCGGCAGCCAGCAGGAGGAGCCCAAATCGACGCCGATCCGCCGGATGTTCCCCTACGAGCAGCACAAGGTGGTGGTCCGGCCCGGCATGCCGCAGGTCTCCCAGCAGTACACGGCCCGGGGCTCGCGTTACAGCTACCACCACATCGGAGGCGAGGACATCGTTGCCCTGCCCGAGCGTTCGGCCGGGGGCTCCGGCGGCGGACGCGCCGGCGGCGGGCCGGGCGGTAACGTGGCCATCTCGGGCCTCGATACGAGCCTCCTGTCCAGCACGGTGTCGCCAAGCTTCAGCCTCGCCCCGACCGTGGAGACGGAGACCACACCTCATGCGCCCATCAAGGTCGGACCCGGCACGGGCGAGGTCGGTTACGTCATCCCGCTCGTGCCCGTAGGGACGGCCACGCCGGACCTGGCCGTTGTGGACGTTCGGCGGGATCAGTTGATCGAACCGCCGCGGCCGCCGGAACTCGGAGGCGAGGGACCCCTCCCCCTGCCGGAGATGCTCACGCCCCTCGATCCGGACGTGGAGACGGAATTCAAGGTTTACCGCGAGCCGGGCAACCCGAAAAGCTTCTTCCGCCTCTCCATCCGCGTGAAGCATGACGCGAAGCTCGAAACCATCCGCAAGAACGTCCTCTTCGTGGTCGATATCTCCCTCAGCATCCCTCCCGAAGAAATCGCCGAAGCTCGCAATGCCGTGCGACGCTATCTGTCCGAGATGCAACCGGAGGACAAGTTCAACGTCGTGCGGTTCAGCGAGGAGGCCCGCCGGGCATTCTTCACCTTCGTCAACCCGACGCCGCAGCGTATCGATACCGCTCTCGAATTCATCGATAAGGTGCCTGGGCAGATCAAGACCGACGTTTACCGCGTGCTCCACTCGGTGATCTTGAACGTTTTCAGCCGCGAGCGGCCGTGCCACGTTTTCCTGATTTCGGATGGCATCTCCACGCAGGGCGTCAGCGATACGCACCGCATTGTCCGCGAGATCGCCCCGATCACCCGGAGCAATATTTCGATCTTCACGTATGACCTCGGGCAGGATTCGGGCAACCATTATCTGCTCGACCTGCTGTCCTATCGCAGCCGGGGCAGGCTGACCCCCATCCCGAATCTGGGGGCCGCGGCAGCGGAGCTCAGTGGCCGCTGGACCGAGCTGGACGATCCCGTTCTCATGAACCTGAGCGTGAATTATGCAAACTTGCGCGTGGACGAGGTCTATCCACAGATTCTGCCGAACCTGTACCGGAAGCAGGGGCTGGTGATCTATGGCCAGTGCGAACCGGGCCGCAACTGCGCCGTCCAGCTCGTCGGCCAGGCCGCGGGCGACAAGTGGAAGCATTTCCTCAGGCCCATCCACGTGCCGGACGTCTCCGATGGCGAACCGGCCATCGCCCGGGAGTGGGCCCGCGGCAAAATCCATTACCTGGTCGCGCGCCTGGCCAGGGAAGGGGACAGTCCTGACCTGGTGGCGGAAGTCATCGAGCTGGGCAAGAAGTACCAGCTCCCCGTCCCCTTCACCGCCCCTTAGCGAAGTGCCGGCCGTATCCTGCTTCGGTTCTGCTACCCCGCGCTACACGGGTCGGTTTGAGGCAGCGCTTCGTTAACCGGCAGACTGGGATTTTCATGCGACCCTGTGCGGTAGTGTTCAACCTGTTTCTTCCCGGCCTGGGCCACCTCCTGCTGGGGTACTCTGCCCGCGGCCTCATCCTTTTCATCCTTTTCGGTCTTGGCGTCGATGGCTTCCTGATCGGGCTTTACGGACCCGGGGCCTCGCCCTCCGACACGCTGGCCCTTTCCTGCGCGCTCCTGGCCGTGCTCCTCTGGGCTTACGGCGTGTATGACGCCTGGTGGAGAGCCTTCGGCCGCTTCCGGCCACCCTTGCAAGCCGAGAAAACCAAGCATTTTCGGGCTGGGGTCGTGCACTACCTCAGCGCCGACTATGACGCGGCGCTCCGGGAGCTTCGCTTCGTCCTCCGCCTCGATGATGAGGACGCGGATACGCTCTATTACTTGGGACTGACCCTGAAGGCTGCCGGCCAGCCGCGTCTGGCGCGCCATTGCTTCCGCCGATGCCTGGCCCATGACGGCGACCAGAAATGGCACGATGAGGTCGGCCAGCAGCTCCAGGAGCTCCGCCCGTGAAATCTCTCGAGACCCTGCTCCACTTCTTGCTCCTCGCCCTGATCTTCATCATGCCCTGCCAGTGGGGCTTCCCTTTCCCCCCCACGGGCAAGGCCATCCTCTATGTCTCCGGCGCGGACATCCTGCTGGGCATCGCCTTCCTCGTCTGGCTGGCCCTGGTCGCCCTCTCCCGCGGCTGGAAACAGGTCCGGCTGCCTCCAATCCCCCTGCTTGCCTTCACCGGCCTGGCTCTCCTTTCGTGCCTCTACGCCCAGGAGCGCAAGATGGCGGTCAAGGAGGCTGTCCAGACCCTCGAGCTATTTCTTGTCGCCGGCCTCGTCTTCGCTAATGGTTTCCGGACGGCCCGGGACTGGCATCGAGCGCGCCTAGTCCTGGCCGCTTCGACCACCCTCATCCTGCTCCTGGCTTTGATCCAGTACTTCACGGAGCCCCATGCCTTCCGCGTCCGCGGGAGTTTCGACGACAAGAACGCCCTGGCAACCTACCTTGCCCTGGTGCTGCCGTTCTTCCTGGGATGCGCGCTGGGAGAGACCCAAACGGCCTCGCGCTGGTGGTGGGGACTGCTGATCCTGCCAGGCCTCTACGTCACGCTTTCGCTTCCCGCACTGGCGGTGATATTCGCCGCCGCGCTCCTCGTCCTGGCCGTGCATTCGCCGAAGGCCCTCGCCATGGGATGCGCCGCCGCCCTCCTTCTCCTCGCCTGGGGGCCGCGGCTTCTCCTCCGGCCGGGGCACTCAGAAACGCTCGGCGTCTCCGTCGCCTTCTTCGTGCGCGGGAACGCCGCCTACACCCCACAAGGCGCTTCCCAGCAGGTCGGCGTCATCCTCGAGGAGGCCGGATACGACGCCGCACGCGACTTCCTGTCGGTCTACGAGGACCTCTATCCCGGCCATCCCGGGCTCGAGCCGGGCCGGAAACGACTCCAGGCCTATCTTGACGGGAAGAACCGTGAGCTGCCGGAGGAGGAGCGATGGTCGCTGGACCTGACGACGCAGCCGCGGCCTCTGCCCAACAGCCGATACGTCCGGTGGCACGCCGCGTGTCAAATGGCCCGATCGAACCGGGCGTGGGGCCTCGTGGGAGTCGGCGCCGGCAACTTCCAGAAATCGGTCAATGAACATTACGAGGCCGGGGGGCCCCTGCGCAAGCCGGACCCGCAGAACCGGGGCGGCGCGGCCGACACCTTTGGACTGACGTCGAACGAGCCGAATTCCTTCAATCAGTATCTGGTCCTGGCCGGGGAGCTGGGGATACCCGGACTCCTCGTCTACCTCTGGATGGTGATGGAAGGGTGTGGCCGGGCGTTGTCGTCGCTCGGAGCAAAGGCAGCGAGTGACGGGGACCGGGGCGTCGCACTCGGAAGCCTGGCCGCCCTCCTCTCGGCTCTGGCCATCGGCCTGTTTCACCCCCTTATCGTCCGCGGCGTGGGCCTCACCCTCCTCTTTCTCCTGTCGGCATCACGTCACTCCTCAGAGGCCACGGCCGGCTCACCTTGAGGTGAATCCGCAGGGCAACTCCTGCTATAATCCATGAGCACGGCTTCAGCCCGCCAGGCCCGAGCCGTGACTCCAAGACGACAGCTTGGGCGATGACGATGCCGCCGCCCAGCAGTCCACCGGTCTCGGGCTCGAACGGAGATTTTCACCCTTGATCCATGTCGCCCTTGTCGGGTCCACCGGTCTCGTCGGCGAAAGCCTGATCCGGGTGCTCCTGGGCCACCCCGGCGTTCGGCTGGCCTTCCTCGGCTCCGAGCATGCCGCGGGCCAGCCCATCGATAAAGTCCTCCCCTCGCTGCGGAACAGCATCGGCCTGACCTGCCAGCAGACCACGGTGGAACGATTGATCGAGTGCGCCGACGCGACCATCCTGGCGGGCAAGTCGCCCGAGGCCATGGCTTTCGTGCCGCCGCTGCTGCAGGCGGGCCGGAAGGTGATCGACATCGGGGGCGAGTTCCGGCTACAGTCCGCCACGCTCTACGAGCAGTGGTATCCGGAAAAACACCTCTGCCCGGAAATGCTGCCTCGCGCCGTCTATGGCCTGCCGGAAATGAATCGCAATCGGATACGGTCAGCGGACCTCGTGGCGAACCCGGGCTGCTATGCCACGGCGGCGATCCTGGGCCTGATGCCGCTGCTCGAAGCCGGCGCCCTCACTCAGGCCCCCATCCCCGTCGATGCCTTTTCGGGCCTTTCCGGCGCCGGCCGCACGGCGACGGGGAGCAACTTGTTCGTCCAGTGCAACGAGAACGTACGGGGCTACAAGCTGGGGCAGCACCGGCACACGCCCGAGATCGAAGAGGCGCTGGCTCGGGCGGCGGGCCGGCCCCAGCGTGTGATCTTTTTGCCGCACGTCGTGCCCCTGGACCGGGGCATCTACTGCACCAGCTTCGTAGAGACTCTGCGCCCGATGAGCACCGGGGACGTGCTCGCCCTCCTGCGGGCGCGCTACGAGCACGAGCCCTTCGTCCGGATCGTGGATGACGCGGCACAGATCGACCTCCTGTCGGTCCGGGACACGAATTTCTGCGATCTGAGCGCGCTGGCGGACCCTTCCTCGACACGGGTCATGGTCTTCAGCGCGCTGGACAACATGGTCAAGGGGGCCGCAGGCCAGGCCGTCCAGAACCTGAACCTGATGTTCGGCCTGGAAGAAAGGCTCGGCCTCGTGAATCGCCGCATGATCTAGTCGACGGGTACGGAAGTGCCGGCACGCTTCCGTACCCGTCGACTTTGGAAACCCCCTCCCGGACGTGTCCCCACGGGGCCTGTCCTGCTGGGACCTGTCCTATGGGAGGTATCCTGCGGAGGCGAAATTTCCAAGCCAATGAGCTCTGAAATCCACGAAGCTTGCGGCCTGTTCGGCATCTACGGCCACGATGAGGCCGTCCAGCTCACGTTCAACGGGCTCTTCGCCCTGCAGCACCGGGGGCAGGAGGGCGTCGGCATCGTCAGCTCGGACCGGCAGAGCCTGAAGACCTATCGCGGGCTGGGCCTGGTCAGCGAGGTCTTCCATCCGGAGGAGCTGGCCCGGCTGCGCAACCCGATTGCCATCGGGCACGTGCGCTACTCGACCACGGGATCGAGCACCTTGCGCAACACGCAGCCGATCCTGGTGGACTACTGGCGCGGGCAGGTGGCCGTGGCGCACAACGGCAACCTGGTCAATGCGCGGGAGCTTCGAGACCGTTTCGAGCAAGGCGGCTCGATTTTTCAGACGACGACGGACAGCGAGACGATCGTGCATCTCATCGCGCGTCCGGGCTTTCGGGAGAACCGCGAGGCCATCCTGGACGCCATGAAACACATTCGCGGCGCCTATTGCCTCCTCATCCTGACGCCCCGTGAGATGGTCGCGGTGCGGGACAGCCAGGGCTTCCGGCCTCTGTGCCTGGGCCGGCTGGCCGGCGCCTACGTGGTTTCTTCCGAGACCTGCGCCCTGGACCTTCTCGGCGCGACCTACGTGCGGGACATCGAGCCCGGTGAGGTGCTGTTCATCGACGACTGGGGCCTGGACAGCCGCCGGGGGGCCGCGCCGGACGGCGCCGCGCCCGCGCAGTGCATCTTCGAGAACATCTATTTCGCCCGGCCCGACAGCCAGCTCTCCAGCGAAAGCGTTCATGAGTTCCGCAAGAGGCTTGGACGCCGCCTCGCCCGGGAGCATCCCGCCCAGGCCGACGTGGTCATCGCCGTGCCGGACTCCGGAAATGCCGCGGCCCTCGGTTTTTCCCTCGAGTCCGGCATCCCCCTGGACCATGGCTTCATCCGCAACCACTACGTGGGCCGGACGTTCATCGACCCCGCGGTCAAAGGACGCGGCCGCAAGGTCTCCATGAAGCTCAATCCCGTCATCGAGGTCATCCGCGGCCAGCGCGTCGTCGTCGTGGACGACTCCATCGTCCGAGGAGTGACCACCCTCGAAAAGGTCAAACGCCTGCGGGCCGTCGGCGCCAAGGAAATCCACATGCGGGTGAGCTGCCCGCCCATCCGCCATCCCTGCTTCTTCGGCATCGACTTTCCTACGTCCTCGGAGCTGATCGCGGCGCGCCACGACGTTGAACACATCCGCCGTATACTCGAAGTGGACAGCCTCGGCTACCTCAGCCTCGAAGGAATGCTCGCCTGCGTGTCCCAGGCGGGCGGGACCCGAGGCTATTGCACCGCCTGCTTCTCCGGCCGATATCCCGTCCCCGTGCCCGAACATCTCACCAAGGAAATCCTCGAAGGGCCCGGATGCAAAAGGCCATGACCCGCGTTTCTCATCCCGCCGGGATGAGAAACGCGGGTCATAGGAAATCCCGGCTAAGACGCATATCCCAGCGCCAGCATCGCCAGCGTCTCGAATCGGGGAACCGAAAACTCAACGGTGTCCGCTCGGGTCTTGAAGTTGAGCCTTTTCTTCCCTGGAAGCAGGAGGAGTCTCCGCGGGCTTCTGCCTGGAAGCCGAAATCGGACTTTCACGTCCGAGACGGGAACGTTGGGCAGTTCCGCCTGAAAATGGAGCAGACGGATGATGAATCGCCGCTGAGGCCCTTGATGGAAGGCCGTCACCTCCACGGGCTTGGGGGCGTTGGACTCGAAGGTGAACGGACCGGCAATGAAAGGTCATGTCAAAACGAATCCCCGCAACATCAAAGCTCTCGCAGATTTCTCCTGCCAGCGAAACCACCCATGGACGATAGGGCGAATTGGGGCAGCAGACGCCGTATCGGCTTCGCTCGGCCACGGGCTCTCCGCTCGGCCCAATGATTCTCCAATCGGGATGATTCCGATAGGCCCAGGTGTCGTAGATCAGGCTCGCATAGAGAACGACCTCGATCCGGCTCTCCTGCCAATGGTCGATGACTTCGCCGACGAGGTTGCGACCCGGAGTCCCGGATGCATCCTCCCACCTTCGTGGGGAAGTAGCAAAGTCCGACGTGGGAGTGGGCGAAAAGCACCACGGACTGGCATCCCGCCCGTCGAAGCATGTCCACGTAGGTCTTCGGGTCGAACTCCGACAGAATCCGCTCATCGAAGTCCGTGATGTGCATGTCCACCACGCCGCGGCGATACACGTCGCTGTACCAGGGTCTTTCCATGTCGGCCTCCATGTGCTATAGCTCGTCCTCCCCCTCCGCAGGGGCATCGCCCGGGCTCGGCTGCGAGCCCGCTCCATTCCCCGGACCGGGCGGCTTCTCTCCACCCTCCGCATGCCGCTGCAGCCAGTCCCAGAGCCGGTTCACCTCGATGCGAATCCGGACGCCGCCGGCTTCTTCCACCACCTCGTGTTGGAGCACGACGCCCGACTGGACCACCTCTTCGCTGTCCGCCCAGGCCGTCACCAGAAAATCTATCTTGGCCCGCAGGTCCGGAAGGGTAATCCCCTCCCGGCAGCGCAGATAAAAGCGCAGCAGGGCCTTGTCCTCCGACTGGACGTCCAGGTCCGCTGCCGCGAAGAATATCTCCCGCAGGGGCAACTGGAGAATTTGTTCGAAAATCTCCACCCCACTGAACGGCTCTTCGGGCTTCTTCATCCTTCTCAGGACCCGTTCGAGCGCTCCCGTGTCCTGCGTCACCCCGGCCAGAAGATCGCTGTTGGCGTTGAGCGCCTGTATCGCCTCCCTCATTGCCGGGGGGCCGGGGAAGGGGATCGGTCCCTTCCTGGCCTGGATCACCCGGTCCACCCCGCGCCGGGCCATCGCCAGCGTGCTCCCGAAAACCAGATGATTCTCCACCAGCGCCATTCCCTGGGGGCCTGGGCCCCAGTTCGGATCGTTCAATTTCAGCATCGTCGTCCCCTGGTAGGCCTCCGCCCCGCCCGACTTCGCCTTCCGCTCCGACTCCCCCTGCCGGTACAACAGCCTCCACAAGTTCGGATAATTCTGCGCGCTCACCACCACCAGCCATTCTTCATCACGGCCCGCTTCGCCCGGCTCCCCGACCAGCACCACTTGCAGCGAGGCCAACTGGCGAACCAGCGCCAGCGTCCGGCCCGGCTCGCCCTCCAGTTTCCGGAAGAGGTCTTGCAGCCCGGGTTCCAAGCCCTTGAAATCCTGTTTTCGCTGGAAGTCCATCCATTTCGCGGCCAGGGCCTGAAGGCCCGCATCCTCGATATTCAGCTTCACCCGGAGGTAAATCGTCGAGTCTCCGGAAAGCAACGCATGCTCGTTCAGAAGCTCGCCCGGGGAAGACAGGTATCTGAAGGCCCCCACACACGACAGGATGCCCACGCCCATCAGGACGGCGCATCCGATGGCACAGCCTCGGAGCAGCCGCCGGCGCGGCGGCTCGGGTGGCGGCATCGAGAGGAAACCTTCCCCCTCACCCGACCGGTCTTGTAAGTCGCCCATTCCTCGCTGTCCTTGAGTTTTCTGCAGCGGTACGGTGACCGCCTTTTCATACTCGAGGACTCATTATACCCACCCGTCAGGTTGACACCTTTCTCGAAACTGCTCATAGTATCCGCCAGGTGAAGCGTACCTCCACCCCGTTCGGAATGATGATGATTCCGTAGCGGGACGCGCCGGGTCATCCCCGGCGCAGCGTCATCAACCGCTCCCGTGTCCGTTCCGGAACCTCCCGGATGCGATTCCTTCCGTCCACCCTCGGCCTGTTCCTGGGTATCCTAGTCTTCCCGTTGTCCAACTGCCGAGGCCAGAGCACCCGTGAGGGCCCGCCGGGCGAGATTCGCCCCCCCACCGGAAAGGCTGATGAACTGATCGGTCTCTTCCGCCGCCTACACGAGGCCCTGGACGAGATCGAAAAGGGACGGCGAACCCCCGACAGCGCCATCTCCCGGATCGCACCCGACATTTTCGACACCTGGTTTCCACTGGCGCGAGTCAAGCTGGACCAGGCCATGCTCCATCTCGACAGTCCCGATGCCTATCCCACCCGGGGGCTCAAGGCGGCCCTCTCCGGGATGAACCGCCGCCGATGGGACTCGCCGGACGGGCAGTCCAGGGCTCGGGACCTTCTCAAGGAAATACCTGGACTGATCGATCGGATGAACGGCGGCGACGGCAGTTTAAACCGTGCGGTGGGCCGGCGTGTCACTCGCGCCTATCTGACGCCGAATGATGGCTCCGCACAGCCTTACCACCTCTACGTGCCCCAAAATTACCGCGCGGACCAGCAATGGCCTCTGTTCATCTTCCTCCATGGCTACGTCCCGGATACCAGCAAGATCAACCCCTGGCTCTGCACCCCCGAGGTCCTCGCGCTCGCCGAGGAGGCCGGCTGCCTCTTTCTCGAGCCCCACGGCCGGCGCAATACGGACTTCCAGTACGTGGGTGAAATCGACGTCCTCGATGCCCTGGAACAGGTCCGCCGCTTCTACTCCGTCGATGACAACCGCGTTTATCTCTTCGGGGCTTCCATGGGCGGGGCCGGCGTCTGGCATCTCGCCGTCCATTTCCCACACCGGTTCGCCGCCGTCTGCCCCATCAATGGCCAGGTCGATTGGTTCGCCTTCTGGGCATCCGACTTTTTCCGCTACCCGCCGCGTGAGCGCCTCCCCCGGCATCAGCAGTGGATGATCGCCTTGAACAACCCCATGGACCTCCTGGGCAGCCTCCTCGCCCTGCCGGTCTTCGTGCAGCAGGCCACGCGGGATCACATCATCGATCCCCGAAACGCCGAACGGGCCGTCGCCCGCCTCAAGGAGCTCGCGTGCCCGGTCGAATCCTTCCTGGACACGGACCCAGCCGGGCACTTTATCTACTGGGACACGCCCGTTTACCGGCGCAGCCTCGAGAAGCTTGGACAACACCGCCTCAACCGAGCCCCGCGGCGGATTCAGCACCACACCTACTCCCTCCGGTTTCCTACCGCTTATTGGGCGACCATCGATCGCATGGAAACCTGGGGCTCTCTGGCCCGCCTCCGGGCCGAGGTCCGCGACCAGACCATCGAGGTGAAGACCGAAAACGTCCTCGCCTACCACCTCATCCTTCCCCAGGAGCTCGTCCCCGACGGCGCGTCCGTCCGGCTTATCTCCAACGGGGAGGCCAGCTTCGAGGGCCCCCTCCCGGCGGACCGCACGCTCCGCGTGGGAAAGCCCTCTGCCCCCGGCGGGCTGGTCAAGTCCAGCCGCGTTTGCGGCCCCCTCCCGGACGCCTTCAACTTCCCCTTCACCGTCGTGCGCGGGACATCTGGAAATCCGGCCGAAAACCAGGAGGTCGATGCACTCGTTGACCGCTTCCTGACCGACTGGTGGGCCTACTCCGAAGGACTGCCGCCCGTCAAGAAGGATGCCGAGGTCTCCGAGGAGGACATTCGCTCGAGAAATCTGGTCCTCTTTGGCAGGCCCCACACCAACGCCTTCCTCGCCCGCATCGCCCCTCAGATGCCCGTCCAGATCGGCAACGACTTCTTCCAGATCGCCGGACAAAAGTTCTCCGGCCCACGGACCGGCCTCGCGCTGGTCTATCCCAATCCCCTCAATCCTGACCGTTATGTGGTCGTTTTCTCAGGATATCCCTGGGGTGAAAAAAGGGGTTCCAACCACAAGTTCGACCTCCTGCCGGATTTCATCGTGTTCACGGATGCCATCGATCCGAACGTGGACACCAATCATGCGCTTTGCGCGGGTTTCTTCGATACCCAGTGGCAGTTCGCTCCGGACCTCACGTGGACGGGCGAGCAGGGCACGCCTTGACGCGACGCCATTTTCCGGCCGCCGCGCTGCGGTTGGGTAGAATCCGGAGTCCGGCGCACGCGCCTTTGCCAGGGCTGCCCGCTTCGGCTATAGTAAGATTCAAGGCGGGCCAAGCCCGCAACCCAACAAGGGTGCAAAAGATGTCAGGGTTCAGGGTTCAGGAATCAACTGACACCCGACCCGCTTCCCACTGGGACAAGTCTGGCGGGACACCTTTCAGCTTCTCCGCCGGGTGCCCGCGCAGCGGGCGCGGGAGAAGTTGCACCCCAAGACTCTAACGAAGCCCAATTCCCCCTCCCGAGTCGGTCGTCGCCCATGCGCGCCAAGTGTGCTCTCGAAGACGGGACCATCCTCGAAGGCGAGGCCTTCGGTTACCTGGGAGAAAACTCAGGCGAGGTGGTCTTCAACACCAGCATGACCGGATACCAGGAGATCCTCACAGACCCCTCCTATGCGGGCCAGATTCTCACCATGACCTATCCTCTGATAGGCAACTACGGGCTGAACTCGGTGGACACGGAGTCCGCCCGGCCCCATGTCGAAGGCTTCATCATCCGCGAGCGAAGCTGCATGGCGAGCAATTACCGCTCGGAACAACGGCTCGAAGAGTACCTCGCCGCCCACCGGATCATCGGGCTCGAAGGCGTCGATACGCGTTCCCTCACCAAGCACCTGCGGACCCACGGCGCCATGATCGGGGTGATCTCCACGACGGACCTGGATGACCGCCGGCTGGTCGCCAAAGCCAAGGCCGCCCCAAGACTCGTCGGACGAGACCTCGTCCGCGAGATCACCTGTCCCGAGCCCTACGACTGGACCGAAGGCCTGCCCGGCGATTTTGCCGGCCACTTCCACCGGCAGCCGCGGCCGCTCCACCGCGTCGTCGCCGTCGATTACGGCATCAAGTACAACATCCTCCGTTGCCTGGTCGAGTCCGGATGCCGAGTCCGCGTTGTGCCCGCTACCACCACCGCTCAGGCGATCCTCGAGGAGAAACCCGACGGCGTCTTCCTCTCCAATGGACCAGGCGACCCCGAGCCGCTCACCTACGCCATCGACACCATTCGGGGCCTCATCGGACGTGTTCCCATCTTCGGTATCTGTCTCGGACACCAACTCCTGGGCCTCGCCCTCGGCGGGCGTACCAGCAAGCTCAAATTCGGACACCGGGGGGCCAACCAGCCCGTCAAAAACCTCGAGACCGGAAAGGTCGAAATCACCGCCCAGAACCACGGGTTCATCGTCGAGCCGGCGTCCCTGGATGCCCGGGAAGTCCGGATCACCCATATCAATCTCAACGACCAGACGGTGGAAGGCCTCTCCCACAACAAAGTTCCAGCATTTTCGGTACAATACCATCCCGAGGCCTCGCCGGGGCCCCATGACGCGCTTTATTTATTTGAACGGTTCGTCCGGATGATGGGCACCTCGTGAGAAAAACCCATGCCAACCCTGTGCGTGGTCGGCCTCCAATGGGGCGATGAGGGAAAGGGAAAGGTGGTGGACCTTCTCGCCGAGGAGGCCGACATCGTCGTCCGATTCCAGGGCGGGTCGAACGCGGGCCACACCGTCGTCATCGACGGCCAAAAGTTCATCCTTCATATCCTCCCATCCGGCATCCTCCGCCCGAACTGCCTGTCCATTCTCGGCAACGGAGTCGTCATCGACCCTATCCAGTGGGCCGCCGAGGTCGATGACCTCCAGCAGAAGGGCGTCACGGTCCACGGCCGTCTTCTCGTCAGCAACCGCGCCCAGGTCGTCATGCCTTACCACAAGAAGCTCGATGCCGCCCTCGAAGAAGCCCGCGGCGACGCCTCCCTGGGCACCACTCTCCGGGGGATCGGGCCTTGTTATGTCGATAAGGTCGGCCGGCTCGGCGTGCGCGTGGCCGACCTCGTCCATCCCACTGCGTTCCGTGGCGTTCTCGAACGGACCCTGCCCGCGGTGAACCGCGTCCTGCACCGCGGCTTCGGATTGCCCGAAATGACGGCCGCTGAAATCCTCCAAGAAGTTGGCTCTTGTGGCGACCGCCTTCGGCCTTTCGTCGCCGATGTGGCCCAGGTCCTCCACCGCGCCCTCGCTGAAGAAAAACGGGTCCTCTTCGAAGGCGCTCAGGGAAGCCTCCTCGACGTCGATTTCGGCACCTATCCCTTCGTCACCTCCTCCAATACATCCGTCGCCTGCGCCGCCTCGGGCTCCGGCGTGCCTCCTAGCCGCATCCAGGACGTCATCGGAGTGGTCAAGGCTTACTCCACGCGCGTCGGACAGGGCCCCTTGATTACCGAGCTGCGGAACGAGACCGGTGAAAAGCTCCGGCAGCGCGGCGGAGAGTTCGGGGCCACCACCGGCCGGCCGCGCCGCTGCGGATGGTTCGACGGCGTCGTCACTCGCTACTCCGCTATGATCAACGGCGTCACCCGCCTCGCCCTCACCAAGCTCGATGTCCTCGATCACCTCGATACCATCCCCGTCTGTGTCGGCTACCGCCTCCGGGGCACTCTCCTTCAGGAACTGCCCGCCGACATCGATTCCCTCGAGCACTGCGAACCCGTCTACCGGGACCTTCCCGGATGGTTGCGAGAGACCTCTTCGATCACCGAGTTCTCGGAGCTGCCGGCCCCGGCGCGATCCTACGTCCAGGCCGTCTCCGATCTCGTCGGCGCCCCCATCGAGATCATTTCCGTGGGCCGGGACCGACGCCATACCATCCGAGTCCCCTGACCCGCATGGACCTGAAGATTCCGGGCCATATCGCCATCATCATGGACGGGAACGGGCGCTGGGCCCAGCGCCGCGGGCTCTCCCGCATCCGGGGCCACGAGGCCGGCGCCGAAAGCGTCCGCCGCATCACCCGCGAGTGCGCACGCCTGGGCGTGCGCCAGCTCACCCTCTTCGCCTTCTCCGCTGAAAACTGGAAACGGCCCCGCATGGAGGTCTCCTTCCTCATGCGCCTCTACAAGCGCTACCTCGTCCAGGAGCGCCAGGAAATCCTCGAGAACAACATCCGCTTCATCAACATCGGTCAACCCCATGCCCTACCCGCTTACGTCCAGAAGGAGCTGGAAATCACCAGGGAACGGAGCGCCCGGAACACTGGCATGGTCCTTTGCCTGGCCCTCAATTACAGCGGCCGGGCCGAAATTCTCGAGGCCGCACGCCGCTTCGCCCATGATGCCTGCCGCGGCATCCACCGCGTCGAAGACCTCGACGAGGCCCTCTTCGCACGCTACCTTGCTCAGCCGGAGATGCCGGACCCCGACCTCCTGATCCGCACGGCGGGCGAAATGCGCATTTCCAATTTCCTTCTCTGGCAGCTCTCTTATTCCGAAATCTGGGTCACTCCGGTGTGCTGGCCGGACTTCCGCGAGACCCACCTCCACGAGGGCATCGAGGCCTTTAACCAGCGCGTCCGCAAGTTCGGAGCCCTCAAGGCCTGAATCCATGCTCCGCATCCGATTCCCCATCGCCACAGCCCTCATCGCCGGCCTCCTCGCCCTCCTGTGGCTCGATTACGGCACTCGCTGGAAAGTCGGCTGCCACCTCGCCTTCCTCGGCATCCTCGTCCTCGGACTGCGCGAATTCTATCAGCTCATCCACGCCCACGGAAGCTTCAAGCCCGTCCAGACCATCGGTATCGCCGGCGGCGTAGCCCTCTGCGCCGGCGAGTGGATCAGCTACCTCCCCGCTCTCCGTGATTTCACCATCGGCTTCTGGGGCATCAACGGACTCATCCTCAGCCTCATCCTCTTCCTCCTCATCGCCTACCATGCCCCGCCCGAGCTGCGGCCCGACGCCCTCGGGAACATCGCGACGACCCTCTTCGGCCTCCTCTACGTCTGGTTCCTCGGCAGCTACTTGACCAAGATTGCCATGCTCGAATACGTCAAGGCCGCCGATGCCTCACGCGACATCGGTCTCTCCTGCCTCCTCCTCACCATCCTCACCGCCAAGTTCGCCGATATCGGCGCCTTCCTGATCGGCCGCCAGTTCGGACGCCACAAGCTCGCACCCACCATCAGTCCCAACAAGACCGTCGAGGGTGCCTTCGGAGGCATTCTCATGAGCGTCCTGGTCGCCCTCCCCTTGCAGGTCGGCCTGCAAATCCCTTTCCTCGATTGGAAGGAAATCCTGATCTTTGCGATAGTGATCAGTTGCCTGGGCCAACTCGGAGACCTCGCCGAATCCCTCCTCAAACGACTGTGCGAGGCCAAGGATTCCGGCCATGTCATCCCCGGCTTCGGGGGCATCCTGGACGTCATCGACTCCCTCCTGAGCGCCGCACCAGCAGCCTATTTCCTCCTCCTCCTCTTCAGTGAGCCTTCCGACTTTCATGGTTGACGAAATCCAGCATACCTTGTCGTTCGATAACGTCCGGGAGGAAATGGCTTTCCTGGGCAGCAACGACCGCCACCTCAAGCGCCTCCGAGAGGCCTTTGGCGTCCAGGTCTCGGCACGCGATGGTCTCCTTCGCATGCGGGGCATGCCTCAACGCGTGCAGCAGGCCAGTTCCGCCGTCGAGGAGATGCTCCAGCACTACCGCCGATCCCACGCACTCCTCCTCGAAGACGTCGAACGCTGTATCCAGTCCGCCCGACATCCACCCTTCGATCTCGCCTCTGCCGCCCGAGGCGGCGGGCCGCCGCGCCCGTTCGAAGCACGGACCCGCGGGCAGGAGCGTTATCTCCGTGCCATGGAACAGAACGAGGTCGTCTTCTGCATCGGGCCCGCCGGAACCGGCAAGACTTACCTCGCCGTTGCTATGGCCATCCAGCTCCTGCGGTCCGCCAGCGTGAAAAAAATTGTGCTCGTCCGGCCCGCCGTCGAAGCCGGCGAGAAACTCGGATTCCTGCCCGGCGACCTCCAGGAAAAGGTCGATCCCTTCCTTCGCCCACTCTACGACGCTCTCCACGAGATGCTCGACTTCGGCCAGTTTAAACGCTACATGGAACGCGATATCATCGAGGTGGTCCCCCTGGCTTACATGCGCGGCCGGACGCTCAACCATGCCTTCGCCATCCTCGATGAAGCTCAAAACTGCACGGCCAAACAGATGAAAATGTTCCTCACTCGCCTCGGCCAAGGCTCGCGCGCCGTCATCACCGGCGACATCACCCAGATCGACCTCCCCGAGGGCGAGCGGTCCGGCCTCCTCATGGTCGAAACGATCCTCCAGAACATCCGCGGCCTCTGCTTCGTCTATCTCAACGAAAAAGACGTCGTCCGACACCGCATCGTCCAGGATATCGTCCTCGCTTACGAGAAATTCGAGGGAGACCCTTCCCTCATTCAAGGTCCGGCGACCGACCGCCGGGAAAAACGCCGTGCCCAGCGCACGCTGGCCGGCCGCCGCAAGCCCGCTCCACCGGCAGCCGAGTTCCCGCCGGACATCGGCGTCGAAGACTCTTCCGGCGGCGAGGTCGCTCCACCCGTGTAGCACCCGTCCATCCGCTCAGAAACAGTCCAACCCTATTTCTGAACGGATGGACAGAAGTCTGAGGTTGTCGCTTCTCAGCGCCCGCCTCTCAGAGGGACACCGCTGGAATAGGGTGGACATCCGGCGGAGACGTCTTGAAAGTGGATTTGTCCTCCCTTGTTGCTCCGCTTCGGGCGGCGACTGAAAGCGGAGGGGCGTGGGCACGAGGCCGCAGATGCCCGCCTCCCGCTTTTGTCACGTGGGACCTGTCCCGACCGGCCAGGGCGGGAGGCAGGGAGGAACTGAGCGTTAGAGTTCCATGGGACTACGAACACCTAAATCCAGGCCTCGCCCGGCCCACCGCGAACGGTCCAGTTCGTTCCCCCTCCCTCGGACCGAAGACCTGAGCCGGACGGGACCCGATTTCCTGCCCTGGTTGCTCCTCATCCTTTCCAACATTTCGGCTGTCGCCATCGTCCAGTGGCGCGGCACGCCTCATGCCATCCTCGTGGACCAGCGAGCCGAGCGGCCATTCATCGCTCGCGTCCCTTTCTCCTATCGCGACTTCCGCAAGACCGAGGACCTCCGCCAAGAAGCTCGTAGCCGCGCCCCGCACGCCTACCGGGAACGGCTCGATGCCTTCCATGACCTCCTCCGCCAGATGAAAGACCTTTTCGACCGATCCTCCGACGACGTCGGCCTACGCCGGTGGCCCCAGCTTGCCCGTACCGAGCAGGGAAAATCAAAGGACGAGGAGCTGCACGACTGCCTCCGTAACATGGGTCCGGAAAACTACGAGCAGGGCATCGATCTCCTCTTCCAGACCATCCGGCAACGCGGCGTCGTCAGCCGCGAACGCTACGAGGAGCAGCGCCGCTCCCGAGACATCCTCGTCGTCCGGGCCGACGGCCTGACCGAGGAGGCCGTCGCCAGCGACCACCTTCTCGCCCCGGGCTACGGTAGCGAGCTGCGCTCCTGCATCGAGGAGGCTCTCCCCGGCCTTTCCGACCCGTGCCGGAATCTCTTGCGGGATGTCCTCCTCGCGGAGCTTGTGGCCACCCTGGATTACGACCCGGACCGTACCCGAGCCGAACGTGAAAAGGCCGCGCGGAGCATCCAGACGGTTATCCGAGAATACCGGGAGAAGGACGAGATTCTCGCCGCCGGCGAAATCGCCACCTCCGAACATGTCGCCCTGCTGCAAGCGGAAGCCGTCGAGTACGACAAGACTCAGCCCACCCAGGCGCGCCTCATGCGCCTCAGTGGAATCTGCATCCTGGTCTTCCTCCTCTGCGCCGTCGCCGTCAAATACCTCGAGCATTTCCACACCCCGGTCTTCCGCTCCCGAGCCGACTCCACCCGCCTGGCCATCCTCTGTCTCGTCGCCCTCGCCACGGTGAAGGCGATCCTCCTCGTCGGATTCGCTCTCCCCCTCAGCCCCTACATTGTCCCCGCTTACCTCATCCCCCTGCCCCTCTTCGCCGCGGTCATCGCCATCGCCTACTCCCAGCGCATGGCCCGCGTCTTTTCTTTCCTTCTCGCCCTCCTCATCGCCGTCATGGCGGGCAATAACTTCACCCTCATGGTCGTTCTCGTCCTCGCCTCCTTCGTCGCCATCGGCCTCTGTACCCAAATCCGTGACCGCTCCAAACCTCTCTACATCGGCCTGGCCGCCGGAGGGACCCAAGCCCTCGCAGCCCTCGGCCTGGCCCTCCTCAACGCCGACCGCCCATGGGAATCGTGGCCCGAGGCCCTGTCCGGCCTCCTGAACGGCCTCCTCATCGGCGTCGCCCTCACCGTGCTTCTCCCCATGGTCGAACGAGCCTTCCATGTCGTCACCGACCTCACCCTGCTCGAACTTTCGGACCAGAATCATCCGCTGTTGCGCCGCCTCGCGCTCGAGGCCCCGGGCACCTACCAGCACACCCTCATGATGGCCATGCTCGCCGAAGCCGGGGCCGAAGCCATCGGGGCCAACTCCCTGCTCGCTCGAGTCGGCTGCTATTACCACGACATCGGCAAAACCCTCAAGCCCCAATATTTCGTCGAGAACGAGGATTACGGCGGCAGCCGCCATCAGAAGCTCAACCCTTCCATGAGCACTCTCATCATCACCTCCCACACCCGCGATGGAGTGGCCCTGGCCCATGAACACAGGCTTCCCAAAGCCATCATCGACTTCATCCCAGAACATCACGGCACAGGCCTTATCGAATACTTCTACCGCCAGGCCCTCAAGAACGCCGACGGCAAGAATCTCGTCGATGAGGCGCTCTATCGCTACCCCGGCCCCAAACCCCAGTCCCGCGAAACAGCCATCGCCCTCCTCGCCGACACCTGCGAAGCGGCCTGCCGCACCCTCTCCAATCCCACCTCGAGCCGCCTCCGCAACCTCGTCCACGAGCTGATCCTGAATAAGCTCCTCGACGGCCAACTCAACGAGTGCTCCATCACTCTCCACGATCTCGCCCGAATCGAGGACAGCTTCGTCCGCAACCTCTCCAGCTTTTATCACGCCCGAGTCAAGTACCCCGGCAATCCCTCGTGATGCGCCTGGAAATCAACGCTCAAACCGATTGCTCGGACCTCGATCTGAGCCGCCTCGGCCGAAATCTTCGCCAGGCCTTCCGCACTCGCCTCAAAGGCGCCATCAGCCTCGCCCTCGTCGATCATTCGACCATCGAGCGGCTTCACATGAGGTTCCTCCAACGGCACGGGCCCACAGACGTCCTTTCCTTCCCCCTCGCCACTCCGGAAGACCCGGCCAGCAACGCATTCCTCGCCGAGATCGTCGTCTCACTGGATATGGCCCGGACGGAAGCCCGTGCCCGCCGGATTCCCCTCGACGAAGAAGTCCTCCGATACTGCGTCCACGGCCTCCTTCATCTCCTGGACTACGACGACCAGACCCCAAAGGCCGCTCGCGCCATGTCCCGGGCCTGCGAAGAGATTGTGGCACGATGCCGGCGCCCAGCGGCATCCCGTGCCCGAAAAACTTCCTCCACCCCAGCCCATCAGGCCCGAAAGCGTGTTCCACCACGGTAGTCCAAAAATTTGCCTCCTTGGTTACGGGCCCGTCCCCTGGAGACTCCCGGTTTCCTGACACCTGAGGTCCGACCGGTGGCCATCCCCAAAACAGAAGCGGTCATCCTTGACCGCATGGATTACAGCAATACCAGCCTGATCGTTACGTGTTACACGCAGCACTTCGGCAGACTGTCCATCCTGGCCAAGGGCGCACGGCGTCCCCGGAGCCCCTTCCAGGGCACTCTCGACCTCCTCAATCACAACGAACTCGTCTTCTACCGTCATACCCGGTCTTCTCTTCATACCCTATCGGAATCCACCGTCCTAGAGGGCTTCCCCGGCATCCGGGGAGACCTCCCACGCACCTACGCGGCGACCTACCTCGCCGAGCTGGTCCGTGAGATGACGCGCGACGAGGAGGCTCAACCCGAAATTTTCGACCTCCTCGTCGTCGCCCTGCGGGAGCTCTCCGCCGGTCTCAGCGTCCACCGCGTCCTCTTCCAGTTCGAAATCCAGCTTCTTAACCTCACCGGCTACTTGCCCGAGCTGGCCCGTTGCGTCTCCTGTTCCGCCCCGCCACCCCGCAAAGGCCGCCTCTTCTTCAGCAACCAGGCCGGGGGCATCCTGTGCCCCTCCTGCGCCGGTAAGGCCACTGCGGATACGCGCCCCGCTTCCCCGGGTGCAGCCGCCACCCTCCGTATCCTGCTGCGGAAGAACCTGATCGATGGCCGGACCGTCGCCATCGCCCCAGACATCGCCGAGGCCATCCAGCGCATCCTGCGGCCCTATCTCATCTACCGCCTCGAAAAAGAACCCCGAAGCCTGAGATTCCTCTCCTGAGAAACAAAGTGTCATCTCAATAAGTTCGGGGAAGATGATTGGGTCAAGTCCATGAAGTATGCATTCCGTAGCGGAACGCGTCAGCGCTCCGTCCGAGAGATGAGATTTGAGGCGCCAGACGAAGCGCTGAAGCGCTTCGCTACAAAAATCCGCGAGGTGCTGAATCATCATCGATCATGAAATCGGGCAGGGCCGTCTCCCCGAACTTGTTGAGAAGTTACGAAACAAATCAGTAAGACGTTTGGTTATAGTTGCTTGTGGTTTTGCCCTTTTGGCCGTCCTCCGCGCTCCTCCCTGCCTTTGTTTCTCTCTGTCACAACGAAGCGAGTGCGCAAGCTTCGTAAATCAAGCTCCTGACGAGATAAAGTTGGGACACGGGAGGCATCCCGATTCCGCACCTGTCCTCCCGAACTTGTCCCTTTGGTAACTGCTTAGTGATCGTCACCGGAGGCCTGTTTCTGTGAGTCCCGTAGGGACGTCCGAAATTAGGCCAGGGCACAAGTTCGCCGAAGCCCCGCGAAGGCGAACGCAGCCCTGGGAAGGGAAAGCGCATCAACCACAAGAGTCCCGTAGGGACGACAGAAGTTTTACGACAGAAGTTTTCGCTAAGGAGTTACTCCCTTGGGGAGGGATCCCGCCGGGACTATGGGATCATCCCTATGGGAGCGACGTGGGGGGAATCCCGCCGGGAGGCTGTAGGCGCAAGCCCAACCGAGAAGACAATGAAAGTTCATGTCCTTTTTGCCTTTTGCCTTCAGCTTCAGCCTACGGCTTAATTCTAAACCGAGTACACGAACACGGAAGCACGGGTGCTCTTCCGCACCCGAGTACGCGCCGCTTCTCATTCACCTTTGGACGACGGATGAGGGGAAAAACCTTCTCGTTCCAGCACCGCCGGCAAGCGTAAATACTGCGGCATCAGCGCGTGCGGATCGTCGCGCTGGCCAGCCCGATAGCGCCGAAAACCGAGCCGGGCCACCCACGCGGCACGGGCGTCCCATGCCGCCCGGTCCGCCATCGCCCAATCCTGCCGCTTCTCCCACTCTCCCGCGTAAACCTCGAGACCGTGCCCCAGAAGACACGTGCCTGAAGGAAGATGCTCGCGTAGATACGCCACGGATGCGATCCGATCCGTCCACTCGCGGTTCCAGTCTCCGCCCGAACGACGATAGAGGCAGGCATAGACCTCTCCGCGCCGCGCATCCACCACGGGACAGGCATGCTTCGCTGAATCCGGCGCTCCCTGCACCAGCACGTCCAGGCTCGGCACGCCGATGAGTTGCGCAGGGCCCACCAGCGCCAAGACCTTGGCCGCCGCCAGACCCACCCGCAGGCCCGTGAACGATCCGGGTCCCACGCTGACCGCTACCAGGTCCAGGCCCTCAGGCTTCCAGCCCAGCTCGTTCATCAACGCGTCAATGGCGGGAATCAGCCCACGCCCATGCCGATGGTCTTCGCCCAGGAACCGTTCCCGAAGGACAGCCTCGTCTTCAGCCAGACAGACATTTCCGGCCGACCCAGAACTTTCAATGCCCAAAACTTTCATGGTTCAACGCACCGACACGGTGTCCCATGGCAGGCCGGGCAACCCCGCCGATACTTGGAAACAGCCGCTTCCATCTCGATGCCGGACATGCTCGCCAGGGTGAACAGCCAGGCCATCACGTCGGCGAACTCGGCCTCCATGTTCGCTCGGTCGCCCTTACGCAGGACCTCAGCGAGTTCTCCGACCTCCTCAACAAGCCAGAGGAACGTTTTCTCTGTTCCACGGCGCGAGTCTTTCTGAAAGTAGATCGTCTCGATCATCCTTTGGAATTCCGCAAGGGTCATCGGCATGATTCCTCCTGAGAAACAAATGGATAACACATTTGTATACAACCACTTAAGAAGAAGGCCTCAACCCAAGTTGGAGTGACGGCTTTAGCCGTTGTCCGACCAGCGCCACGCCTCAAGGCCTGTCTGCGCCGCCGCGCGGCAGGCAGGCGTGACTCCAACATCTCCGCGCGACGCGTAAACTTTCACAAGTAAATCTCTACCTCGGCCACCCAGACCCTTGTTTCTAGCTGTCACAACGGAGCGAGTCCGCGAGCTTCGTAAACCGCGCTCCTGACGCAAAAGCATGCACATCCCAAGAGTATAACGTATTGAAAACATTGCCTCATGTGTTAGGGTCTCGAGCCTGGGTGACGTCCGGGGCGCGAATCCACCCGCGCTTCCGCCCCCGTGTGCCTAAGAAAAATCCTCCAGGGGCCCGTCGCCTCGGCAAAAGTCTCCACTCCATGGCCCGGAACGGAAGTGCGACGGGGCTTCCGTTCTGGCAAACTCGGCGATCACTGCTATGAGGATTGCGCTTCTCACCGCCGGGGCCGGAGGGATGTACTGCGGGAGTTGCCTGCGGGACAACGCCCTCGCGGCCGCCCTCCTCGACCGTGGTGAAGAGGTCGTCCTCCTGCCCGCCTATACCCCGATCCGCACGGACGAACGCGACGTGAGCGCGGGCCCGGTTTTTTATGGCGGCCTCAACGTCTATCTCCAGCAGAAATGGGGCCTGTTCCGCCATAGCCCGGCCTGGCTCGACCGGGCCCTGGACTCGCCCCGTCTGATCCGGTGGGCCGCGCGCTGGTCCGCCCGTACCGATGCGCGGCAACTCGGCGCGCTCACCCTCTCCGTCCTTCGCGGGGAACGGGGCCGGCAGCGCAAGGAACTGGACAAGCTCGTCCTGCGTCTTCAGAAGGACATCCGGCCCGAAATCGTCAACCTCCCCAACGCCCTCTTCGCCGGACTCGCACGTCCCCTCAAGCAGAGGCTCGGCGTACCCGTAATCTGCACGATGACGGGCGAGGACCTCTTTCTCGACGCGCTCCCGGATGCCCCTCGGCGCGAGGCCTGGCAGATGCTCCGCGAGCAGGCGCGCCACGTCGACGCCTTCATCGCCACCAGCCGCTACTTCGGAGGGTTCATGTCTGAAGCCCTCGGACTCGACCCCGCCCTCGTCCACGTCGTCCATCCCGGCATCAACCTCGAGGGGTATCCGGAGGGACCCGCATCCGAACGCTCCGCGCCAGACCGGCCTGTCATCGGCTACCTCGCGCGGCTGTGCCCCGAGAAGGGCATGCACCAGCTTGTTGAGGCCTTCCGAGCCCTGCGAAGGCAACCGGGTGGCCCACCGTGCCGGCTCCGCGTCTCGGGCTACCTGGGCGAGGGTAACCGCGCCTACGTCGAGGGCTTGCGCACCCGGCTCGAAGAGGCCGGACTCGGCCGCGACTTCGATCTTCTGCCGTCGGTGGACCGCCGGCAGAAGATCGAATTCTTGCAGGGCCTGGACGTCTTTTCCGTCCCCACCAGCTACCGCGAAGCCAAGGGAATCTTCATCCTCGAGGCCCTCGCCTGCGGCGTGCCCGTCGTCCAGCCGGCACATGGCAGCTTCCCCGAGCTCATCGAGGCCACTGGCGGCGGCCTGCTCGTGCCGCCGAACGACCCTTTGGCGCTCGCCTCCTCCCTGCAGCGGCTTCTGGAGGACTCTCTTTTGCGCCATGAGCTGGGTGAACGCGGCCGCCAGGCCGTCCGCGAGTGCTTCAATGCCGGTCGCATGGCCGAGAAGACGCTCGCCGTCTATCGGAGGTATCTGTCGCCCTCCGAGAGTTGATTCATGGCGGGCCGTATCTTCTCAATCAGTTCGGGGAGGAGGATCAGTTCAAATCGATGAATGATGAACGGAGTAGCGAAGCTCGGAAGGGCTTCGCTACAAGAAATTCAGGACTGACACCCGGCGAACGTAGGCGAAGCCCTTGCGGGCCTCGCCGAAGCGCCCAAGCGCTTCGCTACGAAGGTCAGGGCTGACACCCGGCGAACGTAGGCGAAGCCCTTCGGAGACGAGCCCTTTCCATCCTTGGCCTTCGAGGATTCTGGAGTCGTCCCTGTTGCGGCTTCCGTCCGCGGAGGTTTTTCTGTCGTCGGCCTTGTGGGCCGTGCGGCATCCGTGGAAGGGTATACGAACTTTTTCGATCCCGATCCCGACGTGCACTCAATCGAGATGACCCAAGATAAACGAAGAAGTTGCAAATTTGAGTTGGACGCACCGCAGGGGCGTCTCCTGTCTTGTTGCGTCGCCCTGGACGGCAACGGAAATGAGAGGGGCGGGGGCTGGAAGCCACTGCACCCCCATTTCCGAAGCGCCGACCACGGAGGGGCGGCGCGTTAGACTTTTCCTGTGGAGACCCGTATTAATTCATAGGGACAGTCTCAAGGCCGCCGAAAAGGCGCTCCGGCCTGGCGACCAGAGCGTAAGAGCGACTCTGGCGAGACCCGGGCTCACAACCTTGGTATTCCCGCTACTTTCCCCCTGAATGGGTTCTCATGCCAGGAACCTACAAAACCTTCCCCGAAATATCAAGGTCTGGACGTTCTTCACTGCAGTTCAGACGTAAGCGGGGGTCGCGGTGCGGGCGGGGTAGCGTCGGGAGCGTTCAGTCGGCGGTGGGGGCGAGGTCGTGGAGTCCTGGGAGACCT
>JACPCR010000124.1 GCA_016179685.1 Planctomycetota bacterium
GAGCGTAACCTCTACTGAACCGCCGTATACGAGGCCCGTACGTACGGTGGTGTGACAGGGAAAGCCCGCGAGGGCCTACCTATGTCGATGCCATTCGGGCCCGACACCCCGCGGACGTAGCCGAAGCCCTCCCGGGCTTCGCCGAAGCGCTTACTCGAAGGTCCCGGTGGGAGCGCTTCGCTACGAAAACTTGTGAAGTGCTGAATCATGATCGATGATGAAATCGGGCGAAGCCGTCTCCCGGAACTTGTTGAGAAGTTACCCTTTCCTTTCTTAAAAATCTGTGTACAAATAACTTGAGTAGCGATTGGGGTAAGATTAAAAGCAAGAGAGGAAGCGACTCTGGCTTCACTCGGCATCAACGCCCCAGAGCCCGCATCGGCGGACCGCCTCGTATTCAATGTTGCCCCATGCGGCCGCTGCGGAGCGGATTGTTCCGGCTGAAAGGCGTCAAGGGCGCACGGCGCACGGGCAGCCAGGACTGGTAGGGCGATCCGCCTTCTCCGGCGCTGCCGAAGTCGCACAGGCGAAGCGTCTTTCCATCCGCGGCCTGGATCTCGAGGAGAAGGATGGGAGGGATGGCACCCCGCCAGGCCTTGAGCCTGCCGGCGAGGCCGGTGGCGTCGCATACGGGAATCTGGCCCGGATCGAAGTCGTTGAAACGGCGGTCATAGGTAAGGAGGATGGGGCCGCGGTAGATGGAAACGGAGTCCTGGCACTCCTGCTCGCCGGACCAGAAGTGGAGGGACATGTCGAGCGCGAGATCGATGGTGTCCCCGCGCTTCCATCGGCGTTCGAGTCCCACGTAGGACCCGGACACGGTCTCGGGAACGGTCTGGCCGTTGACACGAATTCGAGTTCGGGCGGACCAGTACGGGATGCGGAGCTTGAGCAGAAATTCGGCTGGCCGGTCGGGAGAAATGTGAACTCGGACACGTCCACTGCGGGGGTAATCGGTATCCTGTCGGAGAGTAACGGAGACGCCGGAGGGGAGTGGGACCGTAAAGGTGGAGGGGCCGTACCAGTTGAGGACGAGTCCGCCCTCGCAGCCGAGGATCGCCCAGTCGCTGATGAGGCCGAAGCCGCGTGGGCCGTTGACGCTGCAGCAATTGAGTTCCGGGCTGCCCTCGCGGGCCTGGAAGACGATATGATGGGCGCTCGCCTTCCGTACGCCCGACATGGGCGTGTCGTAGGTGACCCAGCGGCCGGTATGGGAATGCATGCCCACGATGGAGTTGAGGGTAGAAAGCTCCAGTTCGTCAGCGACGACGGAGTGGCCGGACAGTCGGAGCATCTCGACGCTGGTGGCGATCCAAGCAACCGTGCAGCAGGTCTCGATGGCCCCGGGATGGTACGGATTGCCCTGGGCCTGTTCCCCCGAGGAGAAGCCCCCATTGTTGTGGCGGTCCAGCTTGACGATGCTCCACCAGATGTGCTCGAAGGCCTGCCGGTATCGCTCATCCCCCGTCATACGGTAGAGTTCCGCCAGGCCCAAGATCGGGTGAAGGCTTTCCCACCGCGGCTTGGGCGTCTGGAAGAACTCTTTGCCCGCCAGGGCCTCGTTCAGATAGTTCCCGGCCAGCGGCTTGTTCTCGGGCCCCATGGCCGAAAACTCCTTCACAACCTGAAGCGCCAAGTCGAGATAACGCTGCTCCTTCGTCCGCTCGTAGAGAAGACAGAGGGAGTGGACCGGCGCGAGATTCATCTCGGTCGATCCCGTATCGACAAGACGTCTCTCTTTCTTTCCAAGAAACTTCCTGCACAACAAGTCGCCGATGCGGCGGGCCGCCCGAAGGGCACGAGCATCCCCCGTGTCCTCGTGCCAGAGGAGCAGCCCGAGCATGACGTGGTAATGGCCCCAGGCGTCCCACGTGCCGCCGCCCTCCTTGCCGGTATTGGGGGCCCAACCCGTGAGGCGGTGTTCCCGAGGCCATGGGCCAAGGTAGCCGTCGGCGTCCTGGAGGGAAGTCAAATCTCGGACGAACGAGCCGAGATGCAGACGGAGGGCGGGGTCCGCGGTGAGACGGAGGACCTGCACAGCGCTGGTGAGGTACTTGCCCGCAAATTCGCCGGCCCATGGGACCAGATTGCGGAGGGGCTTTCTGTCCCGGTCCCGGAACATTTCCAGCATGGCCGGATTTGACGCGGGCGCGACCTTGAGCCATTGCTCGGCCACCCCGTCGAGGTACCTCTTGAGAAATCCTTCGAATCGATAGATGGTCTCGGGTATTCGAAAGTTTTCGGAATGGATCATCGGGTTACAGCCTCAGAAATGGGCAGGTCTGGAAGGAGCAATCAAATGGGGATGCGTTGATTGTTGCGACTGCGGAAAGCGCCCACTGCGGACTACTCTGGACTGAAGAGCTGAGAAACGGTCAAGTCATCCGCGGGGTGAACGTCCTCAATCCCATGAATAGCGAAGCGGACATGTCAAAACGTTGAATTTCATACATCACGGTGACGCAGGGGTAACTTCTCAATAAGCTCGGGGATGTGGACCCGCCCGATTTCATGATCGATGATGATTCAGCACTTCACGAGTTTTCGTAGCGAAGCGCGTCAGCGCTTCGTCTGGGCCCCCTATTCTCATCTCGCGGACGGAACGCTGACGCGTTCCGCTACGGAATTCATAACTCATGGATTTGACCTTATCGTCCTCCCCGAACTTATTGAGAAGCCACCTCCGAGGCTGTTACGCATTTTATGGACAACAACTTACAGACATGCCAGTTTCAATATGCCCGAACCTATTGAGAAGCTACAAGCAGGGTGTGGGGCGTGAAGCGCCAACTGTCTTCGTGTCAGCAGTCGATCAGCACTTCAGCGACAGCGATAAGAGTGGAACTGAGGGCGCGGCCGGTCGTGGCCCTCCAGATTTCACGCGGGTAGGGGCTGCCTACGGCCTTCCGGCCATTGATCTTCACGGTCGCGGCCCGGGAGGGACACAGGAGCGAGAAGATGTCGTAATCCGGCCCGAAGCTGCCCCGGGGCCCCTCGACATAGATGGGCGTCTCGAAGTTCCACCAGCTCATCCGGATTTCCATGCCCGCGGCCCGGAGAATCTCAGTCCATTGTCTGCCGATGTGGCCCTGGGCCTCGAAGGTGGCTGACAGGACCGGAAGGTCAGTCTGGCGGATGGGATGGTCCGGCTTGCGAACTAGGGTTTCTCGGACCCAAGCCGTGAGCCCTTCATTGTCCGTGTAAATGGCCCGAAGGTCGTCCGGAGACCAGCCGTCCCCATCTCGGTCGCACAGAACGAGGGCCGTATTGCCGTTCCCGGCAGGGGAATAAACGGTATGGTAGAAACTGATCAAGGTCGTTTCCTGCTCCACGTCGGGCATCTTGAGATAGAGCAAGAGGTGGTCTCCGGCCCAGGCCACCGTTCCAGGATTGACGATGGGGCGTGGTCCAGGTTTCCGGGCATCGAGATTCCTGCCCGCGTTGGGCCGGGAGGCGAAGTGATTGACGATGGGGCGAGCTTCAGGCTTCTGAGCATCCGCCTGCGGCGCTTCCCACGTCGGCTTCTGCGGTCTGATATCCGGATGGTCGCGATACCACGTCGCGTAGCAAACCATCCCGCAGAACCGCCTCTTGAGGAAGGCTGCGGGCGTTTCGAGCCTTCCGCTCGGGAACCTCTTGCGTTCAAAGGGCTTCCCGCAGACCTCACAGCTCTTCGCTTCCAGATCACGCTTCTTCATTCCTGCCTTCACCTCCGAGCCGCTGAATCACTCGTTGCACCCAAAGAACAAGGTAACTTCTCCATAAGTTTCGGGGACAACGGAGGATTTGGCAAGAGATCATCCCTCGGCTTTCCATCTCGAGTAGACTCGCTAACCTCACAAGGCGCTCGGGGAGTCCTGTGCCCGTCGATGGGGACGGGTGTCACCAGAGGAACCCCGGCAATCGGCTATGCCTGGTCTTGGTCATGGCGTCGCCCTTCGGCGTCCGCCATTTCTTTTTTCGAAATCCGCCTGACGGCGGATTTCAAAAAAACCTCTTCTCTTCCCGCCAGGGTTGGGCCGGCGAAGCCGGGCCAACCCTGGCTCTGAAATCCGCGTAGCCCGAAAGGCGCAGCGGATTTCATTAGGCGCGTAGGCGTTCAAAACCTGACCGAGGAGGGGAACTCCCAGCCCACCGCGGCCAGATGCCGGAAGCCTTCATCGTACTCGCGCTCGATCTCCTCCAGGGTCATGTCCCGGTACTCGAACTCGATGGAGACGTCGCCGCGGTAGCCCGCACGGTCGAGCGCCTGGCCGAACCGGCGGAAATCGACCGTGCCCTTGCCGGGCGTCAGTTCGAGCGCCTGTTTCCGGTCCGCGGTGTCCGGCCCCTTGGAGTCCCGGAGATGGACGTGCCAGAGGCGGCCGCCGAGCGCGTCGAAGAATGCATCCGCGTCGTAGCCGATGATGCCCCAGTGGCTGCTGTCGACGAGGGCGCCGACGTTGCGGCTGGAGAGCCGCTGAAAGACCGAAAGGACGGGTTCGGTCCGCGGCATGATGGTATAGAGGTGAGGGACCTCGATGACGGTGCGGATGCCCATGGAAGCGGCGATTTCCCCGACGCGATCGAAGGCCTCGACGGCGTTGGCGAGCTGCAGCTCCTGGTCGGCCCGGTCATTCCGTTCCCCGAAGGGCATGGAAATCATGGGGATGCCGACCTCCCGGAGATGCGGTAGTTTTCGGGTCCATTCCTCGACGAAGTGGTCGATTTCCTCCCGACGCCAGGCCTCGAAGCGGCCGCGGGAGAAGTTGAGGCAGACGGGGCTGAGGCCCATGGCCTGGAGCATGCTCCGAAGTTCAGCAGGCGTGGGGCTGCCGGTGTTGAAGTGAAAGCAGTAGGATTCGAAGCTGGCGAGCTCGACGCGCTGGAAGCCGCGGCGGTACATCCGGGGCAGGGCCTCGTACAGCGTGTAATGGGCCCACCCGAGCGAAGAGATCGAAGTCACTTTGGGCATGAAGGCAGACTCCGTTTATTGGCACAGGAATTCGATCATGCGGCGGTAGACGCTAACGGCTTGCGTGAGTTGCCGGACGTCGATCCACTCGCCGGAGGTATGGGCCTGGGCGATGTTACCGGGTCCCAGGATCACCAGCTCCAAGGCCCGCTGGAAGTAATAGGCATCGGTCCCGAAGGGTACCGTTTCTGCCCGCGGCCTCGCGGCAGCCTTCAGCGCGGCCTGCACCACCTCCGCTTGAGGCGAGATGTAAAAGGCCGGTTCGAAGGAGGAGGAGACCTCGAGGCCGTATTTCCGGGCGCTGGCCGATACCCGGTCGATCACTTCCTGGTTCTGGGCATTCGGCATGGGCCTGAAGCCGATGGTGCAAACGGTCTTGGCCGCGGTGATGTTCGGCCGGCAGCCTCCGTCATCGAGGACCATGTTGAAACCGTTGGTCGGCGGATCGAACTCGCGGTTCATGAACGACGCATCGGTCCGGAGGACGCCGGCCAGTTCGGCCACCTCCGCCAGGAACGGGGCGATGAGGAAATTGGCCGAAACGCCCAGGTCCGTGCTCGTGTGCGCGGCGCGGCCGTGTGCCGTCACGATCACCCGCGCACTCCCCTTATGCGAATAGACCGGGATGAGGCGGGTGGGCTCGGCGATCACTCCGTGCTTCGGCCGGAGTGCCCGAAAAAGTTGAGATTCGCGCACGACCTGGCGGGCGCCGAGGCCGGAAATCTCCTCATCGGCGACGATGAGGACGAGGACCGCTTTCTTGAGGACGGCAGGGTCGGTGGCGGCCGCGGCGACCACGGTGGCGGCCAGCGGGCCCTTCATGTCGCAGCTCCCCAGCCCGATGAGACGGTCCCCTTCTATTGCCGGACTCCAGGGGTCCCGGTCCCAGCCCGTGCCCGGCACGGTATCTGAATGAGAAATGAACGCGAGGCCGCCGGGCCCAGCTCCTCGGCTGGCCACAAGGCTCACCTTGCGCTCCCCGTTCGGGTCGACGGCCTCGAGGCGTTCGACTTCGAACCCGCTGCGTTTCAAAGCTTGATCGAGAAAATCCGACACCTCCGCGTTGGTCTTGAGGCTGACGGACTGGATGGAGACGACGTCTCGGGCGAGTTGGATGACATCGGGCTGCAAAGGGAATTCTCAGAAAAAAAGGGTGACGATCCGAGCCACGTTAGAAATTCATGAATAACCCGATCGGACCGCGAATTTCACCCGCAACCAAAGAAGAGTATTCCCACGGATTCGCCAGGAGGGATTCCGATGGGAGGGAAACTCGCGGATGGAAAAACAGAGTACAGGACCATGACGCAAACTCTCACCAGTAATCCTTACACCGACTCACTCCGTCAAGCGCAGGCCCTGAAACTGGAACTCCGCTTCTTCCTTGGCGGTGTGGGTCCAGTCCCCGAACTGGCACTCCACGACGAGCCAATCCTCGTTCCAGGTCGTGCGGCCGTGTGCGGGCGTCACCTGCTTCTCCGCGGCATGCCGGTCGATCATCTCCCGCAAGTTCAATTTCACGGGATGCCAGAGGCCGTCGTCCGGGACGAGCTCCAGGTCCTTCTGCGGGGAGTTTTCCGGCTCCTCGCCGGTGATGGGAATATCGATGGGTCCCACGCCGGCCACGTTCAGCCGCAGGAAGGTATTGCGCTGGCTCTCCGTGCTGACCTGAAATTCGAGGCGGGACTTGCGGCGGACGACGAACCGGTTTCGCACCTGAATCCAGGCGGGCCCGGGCGGGAGGGTAACCTTGACGGTCTCGGGGTCCTCGCGCTCGACCGTGGCGTTGCCCCAGGGACCCCAGCGCACGAGTTCCTTGTTGCGGGCGTGTGCGCTTTCGCGGCCATGGTCGTCCACTGCGGTCACCGTAAACCACGCGTTCTCGTTCGAACCGGCGTAGCCGGGTATGGGCTTCACCTCGCAGGAGGTCTGGCCCGCGGGCAGGGTGGCGACCCGCACGTAAGGCGAGTCGAAGCTCACACTGAAGTTGAGGGGAGCGTCCTGGTCCCCGGAGGTCCGTTCCCGATAGACGTGATACGCCCGGACGCCCGCGGAGGGCGACGCTTCCCATCTCAGCACGGACGACTGCGGGCGAAGAACGCCCCACCGCAGGTTTCTCGGCGGCTCGGGCGCGCCCTCGGGCGGAATGGCGGTCCGAAACACCGCCGTCCAGCTCTCCCGGTTGCCCCGCCACTTGGCGATGTTGAAGTGGCAAACATCCAGAATTCGATATTCCGTGTGACCGCGAGCGCGAAGGACGAAGAGGAGCGTGCCGTTCAGACCGATACAGTTGACATTGCCGAAGGGCGAGCTTCCGAGGACGAACACGCCGTCGGGCCCGGCCGCCCCGCCATAGGCGGGAGTCTCGGGGATCGATTGTGGGCCCGGATAGGGGCTCTGCTGATGCACGGCCACGCTGGCGCCGGCGACCGGCTCACCCCGGTTATCGAGAATCTGCAGGAAGCTCCGGGCAGGAAGGTCGAAAAGGTAAAGGCCGAAGTGGCCGCGGCGCAGGCCCTTCATGCTGTTGAGCGCCCCCGCGGTCTCCTCGGAAAAGGCTGCAAAGCGGCCTCCGGGGCCCACCGTCACGCGTCCGTCGGCATCTGCATCGAACTGGTGAGGCGTGACGACCTGCCCGTCGAAGTCCACCGCCGCGGCACCCCCGCCCATCATGTCCGGCTGCCGTACGTGATGCCCGATCAGCACGAGGTCGCCTTCCTCGTCGCGCACGTGATTCCAGGAAGGATCGACGACGATGCAATACATGTCGATGATGCCGATCTGGTGCGTCAGCTCGTGCAACAGGCCCGTGTCGATCTGCTTCGTGAAGTCGTCCCGGATGTGGAAGTCGAACCAGCTCCCGGGCTTGCCAAAGGCATCGTCGTAGTAGTTCCAGCCGCCGTCGAATCCTGCGCCCTGCGGCGGCGTCGCCATCTCCTCCTTGGTCATGAGCTGGAATTGATCGATACGGATGCGTTCGAGGATTCCGTTCGGCGCGGACTGGGGATACACGCACCCGGCCATGACGCCGTTGAGTATCCGGACGTGCCTCTGGGCCCAGTCCTCGAAGGAGTAAGAGCCGAGGCCATTCGGGCGGGTGTGGAAGGCTTCGTAAAGCTCCGGGGTGACGCGCATCTGCAGGGACAGGGCGTCGGAGGCCTCTTCAAGGCGGTTGTTGACCTCGCAGATTTCCTCGAGACGGCCGTCGCCATCGGCCTCGAAGCGCACGGCGACCCGTTCCGGCTGCCATTTCCAGGTGCAGGACTGCGTCACCTCCTTCCAAGGCGGGATGGGTGGGAGCTTCCCCGAGGCGATCTCGCGATCCCCGATATGCCAGGAGAAGGATGCAGGCGGGGCCACGGTCCGAGACTTGTTGCACACGTGGGCGATGAAGGTCACCTCCTCGCCTCGGGCTGGCCACTGCTTGTGCTCGCCTTCATCGAGGTCCTTGGAAGTGAAAACTCGATTTCCGATACCGAGGTACTGGGGCCCCGTAGAAGGATAGACCCAGGGGCCTGGCCTGTAACGCGGCAGCCGTTCCATATAAGTCACGTCGAGGTCGGGCCGAGCGGGCATCTCCGGGGCCGGCACGCCCTCCGGAAAAACGGCGGGGGTCAGAAAAAATTCGATCAGCAGCAGGAGGATGGCCATGGGGGACCGCCTTTGAAATCGATGTCTTTTCTTAACCGCGGTTTTCCTGAATCCGTGGGGCTTTCTCCCTCATCCGCTGAAAGAGTGCACTCGGGGTACGGCCCGGCCAGAGGCGGGCGCACCACAGGACGAGGGCGAACACCGCCGAGCCGGCGGCGGCGACATAGAGAAAAACGTACGGCTTCTGCACGAGGCTGAAGGCGAGAATGAGGTAGAGGAAGTCCCGATTGACCAGATGATGAACGACAGGCTCGAGGACCGTGCCGCAAAATCGGCCTGATTTTCCAGAGGAGCGCGGGAAGTAGATAGCCAGAAAGATGAGAAAACCCGAGGGGAGGAGGATGGCAGTGACGGAAGCGGCCCGGGCGATTCCCGCATCGCGGGCGAGACCCCAGGCCAGGCCCAGGAAGGCGGCAAGGTTGATGGCGTTGTCCACGGCCAGGTCCAGCGTCTCTCCGATCTGGCTTTCCTGGAACTTGAGGCGGGCCAGCTCTCCGTCGCAACAGTCCCACACGGCGGTGAAGACGAGCATGAGGCTGCCGACGATGCTGGCCCAGGTCTCACCCCGAGCGAACAGGACAAAGCAGGCAATGGCCATGGGCAGCCCGAACAGGGTGACCTGATTCGGAGTCAGGGAGGTTCGCGCGAGATACCAGGAGATGCGCGTAGAAATGACGCTGTTGACGTGGCGGTCCATGAAGTGGCGCTGCCGAGCCCGGGTTCCCTGGAGCAACCGGCGTTCAGCTTCCCGGACCTGGCAACGGTGGTGGAGCATCCTGCAGAAGTCTTTAGAGCCCGGCCGAATCGCCCGCAGGCTGCCGCGTTCCAGTTCCTGTCGGACCCAGCCCTGGACCGAGGCGTGCCGGCCGAGGAAGAACTCACGAATCCAGGCGCCCGGGAGCACGGCGAGTCCCACGGGTTCTCCCTGCGCGTCCAGGAGCGTGAAACCCTCGCCAGCGTCGCTGTCGACCTCGTGCCTCAGGCGTTCGAGAAGCCCCGGCTGCAACACCACATTCCAGTCCATGATGAGTCCCTGGGTCTGAGGCGCGAGCAATGCGGCTTCGGTGGCGGAAACGGCACTCAAGGCCGCCCGGCGTGAATCGGGAGGGTTTCCCGGGTGCAGCCAGGCCCGTGGCGCGGCCCCCCGCGGTGAGACCAGGATGACGTGGGGATAACCGCCCCGGTCGCAGGTGAGGACGGCCCGCCTCCAGAGCGCGACGCGGAAAAGCGAATCCTCGGGCCCCACGCCGTCAGGCCCGGGCGCGGTCCCGCCCGCGGCAGGGATCAGGATGAACGCCACGGGCGCCAGCGCCCCGCGAGAGGGAGGCTGGGCGACCGTGACGCAGCTTGAAGACAAGCCGGCAGTCGAAGTTTCCATCTGCGATACGCTAGCCATGGGTAAGGGATTTTATTGGCAATTTCCGGGAAGTGAACCCCCCTTTTTATTTTTGCAAGCGCCTCGTCCGCCGGCCGGGGAGAGTGCCGCACACCCCCCGGCCGGCGGATGAGAACTTGTTTCCCCGGCCAAAAATGATTTCAATGTCCGTCATGATTCTCCTGGATGTTTCGGGCAGCCGATACGAAATGGGCCGGGCTTACGGCCGGGAATTCCGGCTGGCGCATGGGTACGGCCACAAGAACTTCAGCCGCGTGCATCACGTGGACCGGGCGGATTACCGGCAGGTGGTCCGGCTGGGCGTGGAGCGCTCGGTCTATTTCCGGCGCTACTTCCCGGAGTTCCTCGAGGAGATGGAGGGATTTGCCGCGGGGAGCGGCATTCCCCTCGACGAGGTGCTCCTGGCGAACGCCGGCCTGGGGTGGCGCGAGAAGGAGGTGGTGAGGTCCGCCGGGCCCGGCGAGCGGACACCCCAGCTTCGCGGGGGCGGCGAAGACGCGGCATGCTCGAACCTGGTCCTTCCGGACTCGGACCGCGGCCCGTTAGGCGGAGGCACGCAGGACGACCAGCCGATCCAATATTTTCTGAGGGCGCAGCCGCCGGGCTGCCACCGTTATATCGTGATGATGTGGCCCGGGTGGGTGGCAGCGTGCTGGGGCGGAATGAATGCACGCGGCCTTTACATCTCCAGCTCGTCCTGCGCCCCGGCCATCGGGCCGTTCACCGAAAAAGAGTGTCCGGATGAACTTTACTATCCCCGCTTCCTGGGCGTGCGCGCGGTGCTCGAGCGCTGCGCCACCACGGGCGAGGCGCTGGATTTTCTCCGCCGGCCCGAGGTGATGCTCCAGGGAAATACCGTGGTCGTCGACTCCGCGGGCCGGTGCGCCCGAATCGAGAAGAAATGCAGCGTCCTCTACGGAATCCAGCAGCCCCCGGCAGGACAGGGGATCGCCTGTGGAAACATCTACGATTTCGAACGCGAAAAGCTCCCGGAGGGCGCCCGCCTCAAGGTCTTCAACGAGGCCGCCTGCCTTCGCTTCGAAACCGTCGATCGGGCCGTCCGGGAGCAGGCCGGGCGCTACACGCTCGATGGACTGCGCCAGACCCTGCTGGGCCACGAGCACGATCCCGCGGGGGGAGGGTCCATCTGCAACCGGTCGACCAGCTTTGCCATCATCGGGATACCCCGTGAAGGCCGTTATCTCATTGCGGAGCGAGTGGCGTGTCAGACCGGTTTTGAGGAGGTTGACGTTCGATGAAAACGACGCGGATCAACCAAGCAGCGAGCCAGCCGACGCGGGTCAGCCGCAGGCCGGGCCAGACGACGAAGAAGGTGAAGCCGAGGTGGGGCAAGACATGGACGTGGTCCGTGAGCGGCTACATGCTGGACCGGCGCAGCCACGAGGAAATCCGGGAGATTTGCCTGGGCGCTGGCTTGGCTGGCATCGAGGGGGCGCCTCCCCTTTTCGAAGGCCGGAGCGATCTCCAGTTGAAGGCCATCGGGGCGCAGTACCGCGCCGCGGGCCTGGATATCCCCACCTTCCACCTGCCCTTCGCCGCCGAGGATGACCTTTCCTCGTTTTATGAAACGGCCAGGAAAAAGGCGGTGGACCATGTGCGGCACTGGATGGAACGCAGCCTGTGCCTGGGCGCGACCATCGGCATCCAGCATGCCTCGACGAGCCGGCACGGAGTGGACGCCGATGGCCTGGACACCTATCTGCGGCAGCTCGGAAAGAGCCTGGGGGTATTGCTTCCCCTGGCGGATAGCCTGAGCTACACCCTGGCGATCGAGAATCTTCCGCCTGCGGGCGAGGGCGACCGATTCATGGGGCGTCCGGAGCATTTCGAGCGCGTGCAAAAGGAATTCGCTCATCCCAGGCTGGGCTTCTGTCTCGACACGGGCCACGCCCTGATGTCGAGGCGCGAGCACGCGGACGCCTTCATCGACGCGATGTCCTCGCGGCTCGTCGCCTTCCACCTGGCGGATAACGCCGGCGATCGGGATTCGCACCTGGCCCCGGGCCGTGGCCTCGTCGATTGGAAAAAAATCTTTCGCCGGGCCGCTGAGGTGGGATACCCGGGCTGCATGTGCATCGAAACCCCGCCGTTCGCACCCGGCCCGGATTACGCCATCGAGGCCTGGCGTCAGATGGTCCTCGACGCGGATGCCCTGGTCGCCCAGGCGCTGGAATGAAAAGACGCGAATCCATGACCGCCCGAGAAAGATTCCTGGCCACCGCTTCATTCGAAAAACTCGACCGCCCCCTCTATTGGGAGTGCGCCTTCTGGACGGAGACGGTGGACCGGTGGCGTCAGGAGGGGCTGCCGGATGCCCGGAAGTCAGTGACGGACTTGCCACCGAACTACCGCATCCCACTGTGCGTCGAGGAGTACTTCGGCTTTGACTCCTATTACCTCGACATCCCCGTGGAAACGCGGCATCTCTGGCCCCCCTTCGAGGAGGAGGTGCTGGAGGACCACGGTGACTGGGTGCTCCGGCGGAACAGGGACGGGGCCGTCGAGAAAGCGCCCAAAGGCTTCACGGGCATGCGGGCCATTGCCGGTGGCGGCATCCAGTCCCGTATGGATTGGCAACGCATCAAGGCCGAGCGCATTCAGCCTGCCCTCGAAGGGCGTGTTCCAGATGATTTTGATTCTATCATCAACTCTTGTGCGGATTCCGATCGACCCGTCCGAGGGTTGATGTGCGAGCACTGGCTGAACTTGATCGAATTGTTCGGACCGAGCGATCTCCTCTGCCTGCTGCTCGACGATCCGGCCTGGGTGAAAGAGATGCTCGGCGACCTGACCGAATTTTTCATCGGCATCTCCGAGCAGGTCCTCAGGCGTGCAGTGCCTGACCTGGCGATTCTCGGAGGCGATTTCTGCTACAAGAACGGCCCGCTCATGTCTCCTGCCGCGTTTTCAGAGTTTCTCCTGCCGGAGTTCCGCAAAGTGGCTGACCTGTTCCGCTCCTACGGGGTGGCCGTGATCATGATGCACACGGACGGCGATTGCCGCCCCTTGATCCCCCTGTTCCTTGAGGCGGGCGCCAATGGGGTCCATCCCTTCGAAGTCACCAACGGACAGACCATCGTCGAGGTCCGTGAGGCATATCCGGACTTGCTCATCTTTGGCGGGATGGACAAGAAAGCCGTAGCTGCCGGCAAAAGCGCCATCGACCGTGAATTGGAGAGCAAGCTCCCATTCATGCTCAGGCACGGCGGCTACTTCCCCTACCTGGATCACGCGGTGGACCCGGCCATATCGTTCGACAACTTCGTTTACTATCGCGGCAAGTTGAACGAGATCGTCGAAAGAGCTTATAGAACCGGAACGGGATGATCCGTGAAAGGCACGAAGACTGGTAACTTCTCAATAAGCTCGGGGAGGTGGACCCGCCCGATTTCATGATCGATGATGATTCAGCACTTCACGAGTTTTCGTAGCGAAGCGCGTCAGCCCTTCGTCTACGTTCCCCACGTGTCAGCCCCGAATGGCGTAGCGAAGCGCGTCAGCGCTTCGTCTGGGCCCTCACATCTCATCTCGCGGACGGAACGCTGACGCGTTCCGCTACGGAATTCATACCTCATGGACTTGACCTGATCGTCCTCCCCGAACTGATTGAGAAGTTGGTGACTTTTCCTTTAAGTCATTTTTCCGAAATAAGTTGCATCTTAGATTGGCCGAAATCTCTCCGGTCTATGGAATCCAATGGTTTTCCGACCCGCCGCATCATCCTGGCCATTGATCATCCGAATCGCTGAGATAGAATCCTTTCTGGACTGATTCGTCGTCGCTTCAACCTCGCTCCCTGTCCTGTCGGCTTCAAGCCGAGGTCCCGTGAAATCCATCTTGGTGGCCAATGCGGACGAAGCGCTGGCAATCGATCTCAGGAATTATTTGAATCCCTCGGAGTACGAGGTCCATTGGGCCAAGGACGGCCAGGAGGCGCTTCAGCGCTTCTCCAAGCTCCATCCCCAGCTTCTGGTTCTTGACCTCTTTCTCGGGAAGGTGCACGGATACGCCCTCCTCCGCCATTTCGGCTCCAAGAAGCGCCGGAAGCGGCCCATGGCCATCATCGTGGTGACCGGAAAAGCCTTTCCCCAGGATCAGCGGATGGCCCGGGAGCTCGGGGCCGAACGCTTTTTCCTCAAGCCCCCGCCCATCGATCAGCTCTGCCAGGAAGTCCAGGCCCTGCTCGCCGAGTAGTAGACGAGCTCGCAAGTGCGGGTGCGCTTGCGAGCTCGTCTACTCAGGAATCTCCAGAATGGTCAGGCGTTCCATCACCACCGGCTTCAGCGGCCGATCCTGCGCGTCCGTCTGGACTTTCGAGATGCTTTCCACGACCGAATATCCCTCGAGCACCTTCCCGAACACGGTGTGCTTCCCGTCCAGATGAGGCGTCGGCGCCACCGTGATGAAAAATTGGCTGCCGTTCGTGTTCGGACCCGCATTCGCCATCGAGAGAATCCCCTTCGAGTCGTGCCGCAGGTCCTTCCGAATCTCGTCCTCGAACTGGTAGCCCGGATTGCCCCGGCCGTTGCCCAGAGGACACCCCCCCTGGATCATGAAGCCGTCCATCACCCGGTGAAAGGTCAAACCGTTGTAGAACGGCCGCTTCACCAGCTCGCCCGTCTTCGGGTCCTTCCATTTCTTCTCTCCCTTGGCGAGGCCCGTAAAGTTGTCCACGGTGGCGGGCACCTGGTCCCGGTAGAGCTTGACCACGAACGTCCCCATCGTGGTCATGAACACCGCGAAGATGCCCTTTTCTCCCTTCGCTTTCAATCGGGCTTGAATCTGGTCCGCGTCCTCCGCCCGTAGCGCGAGGGGCAGGAGAACAACGTAGAGAGCGGCGAGTCGCAGCATCGAGCGATTCATGACAGTCTCCTTCTGGATATTCTTCACGGCTTTAAATCCCTGCACGAGACGAATACACACGATTGTACGAAAATGGGGAAGCCTTGAAAAGCGCTTGTCTTCCGCTTCAGAAGCGCTCCCGCGCTTCTGAAGCGGAAGACAAGCTTGACCCGCCAGGGCTGGGCCGGCGAGGCCGGGCCAATCTCGGCCCCGAAGTCCGCGGGCCCGGAGGGCGCAGCGGATTTCAAGAGTTGCCTTCATCCGGCGGATCCCTAAACTTCGGGGACTGATGCGCTCGCAGACGAAGCGATATCTGCTGTTTCTCCTGAAGTTCCTTCTGGCCGCCGGCCTTCTGGCCGTCCTGGTGCGGCATGGCCTCATCGACCTGAAGGAATTCGGCAAGGTCATCCTGGGCGGATGGCCCTGGCTGCTCGTCGGACTGTTCGTCTTTCTCTTCAATCTGGGCATCACCGCCTGGCGCTGGAATCTTCTCCTGCGCGCCCAGGGCATTCGCATCTCGAATTTGCTGGCCCTGCGGCTCACCTTTGTGGGCCAGTTCTTCAGCACCTTCATGCCGGGCGCCACCGGAGGCGACCTCGTCAAGGCCTATTACATGTGGAGGAGGGGCCACAAGCGCGCCGCCGCGGTCACCACCGTCTTCCTCGATCGCGTCATCGGCATCTACTGCATGATTGCGCTCTCTACGGTCATGGTCCTCGTCCAGTGGGACATGCTCTGGAAACGGCCCGAGTCCCGTTCCGTGGTCCTGGGCGTCCCCCTCCTCTTCCTGGCGACCACCGCCGCGTTCGCCCTGGCCTTCACATCCCCGCTCCGCCGGATCATCACGGCCACTCGGACGGGACCGCCCATCCCCTTCGGCGAGGCCATTTACAAGATTTATCAGGCCACGGACATCTACCGGCATCACCGGGGCACGATGGTCCTGACGTTTCTGATCTCGCTGGCCTCGAATTTCACCTCCTGCGTCGGATTCTGGGCCTACGGCATAGCGCTGGGCGATCCAAAGATGACAGGCGTCGACTACCTCCTCACCGTGCCGCTCGGCATGGTGGTCAATGGCCTGCCGATCTTCCCCATGGGCCTCGGCCAGGGCGAATCCGCTCTCCACTGGCTTTTCGAAAAGGTGGCCGGGAGCACCCAGGGGGCCGAGTCCATGGTGCTCTTCCATCTCGTTGTGCTCTTCTGGAGCGCCGTGGGCTTTTTCTTCTACCTCAGCATCCGGTCCGACGTCCTCGCGGCCACGGCCGCGTCGGAGGCGACGCCGCCGGAGGAGAGCGGGCCCGCCGTCCCGAAGGCGGCCTCGCTTTCTCTTGCGGAAGACCGTCTCGCTGATTATGCCGGGGCGCTCCATTTCCACACCCGCTACTCCGACGGCTCCGATTCCATGAGGGAGGTCATCCGCCAGGGAAAGCGTTGCCAGCTTGATTTTCTCGTTGTCACGGACCACGACACCTTGGAGGCGATCGGGGACGGCTGGCAGGGCTGGCACGATGGCGTTTTGAACATTGTGGGAGTCGAGATTTCCGCGCGCCAGGGACACTCCCTGGCCCTGGGCCTGCGGGAATGCGACGGCCTCAAGAATTTGCAGCCGCCCGACTACCTGCGGGAGGTGCGGCGTCGCGGGGCCTTTGCCTTCGTCGCTCACCCTCTCTCGAAGGCGCGGCGCGAGTTCCAGGTGGACCTGGATGCCTGGACCTATTGGGACTGCCCCGACTTCCATGGCCTCGAGGTCTGGTCCTACATGCATGACTGGATACGAGACGTCACCTTCCTCAATCTCCCCCGGTATCTCCTCAATCCCAATCGCAGCATCCGCGGGCCCGAACCGGAACTCCTCGCCCGCTGGGACGAGCTTGGCCGGCAACGCCGCATCGTCGGTATCGGAGGCATCGACAACCACGCCCTCAACCTCCCTTGGTCGCGCTTCCCCCTTTACCTCGTCAAGGTGCTGCCCTACCGCTTCGTCTTCCAGACTGTCCGCACCCACGTCCTCAGCGAGCCCTTCACCGGCGAGAACGAGCCCGACGTCCGCCGGGTCCTGGACGCCCTGCGGCTCGGCCGCTGCTATATCGCCTACGACTACCTCGCACCAGCGAGCGGCTTCCGCTTCGAGGGTCGGAATGGGAGGGGTCCCATTCTCATGGGCGATGAGTCTCCGGCTGACGGCCGCTGCCGCCTGGCCGTCCAGACCCCCGCCCAGGCTTCCTTGACCCTGTTCGCCGATGGAAAGCCGCTGGCTTCCGCGGAGGGCCAGTCCCTCGAGGTCGTCGTCGAGACGCCCGGAGTCTATCGCGCGGAGGCCCAATTGAAGGGCCAGCCGTGGATTTACAGCAATCCCATCTACCTCCGTTAGGGACCGGGTGCGGCCGTGCGGCCGTGCGTCCGCACCCGGTCCCTGGATACCATGCTGCTCACCCAACAGGTCCGGGAGACGGGCCCCTCCCATCATCCCTCCCAAACATGAAAGCGGTTTCAGTCCTCACCCTCTTGTCGGCCCTGCTGTTCCCGATCGGGGTGTGGAGCGAACCGCTTCCGAGCGAAGAACTGGATGAGAAGGACTGGCTCATGGAGGCCGAGGCGCTCTCCCCCGGGCAGCAGGCGGCCCGGATCGAGAAAGCATTGGCCACTTATGGTCGAGAGAACGCCAGCTTTCTCCTGGGAGCATTGCTGAGCCAGCACGAAGAGGTCAAGCCCTGGCTGCCCGCCATCCAGAGGCGGCTGCACCTGCTCGTCCAGCCGGGCGACGTGGAGGCGCTGGCCAGGAAGGTGAAGGAAATCGGGGACCCGCAACGCCGGGACTGGCTGGTGGACCTGATGGGATTCTGCGGCGAGAGCAGTTTTGAAAAGCTGAAGCAGTGGCATCAGGAGGGTGCGGAAGAGCGTCTCCGGATTGGCGCCTTGCGGGCCATGACCCATACGATGTCCGCAGAGGCGCTGTCCTACGTGGCGGAAGCGGCGGCGAGGTCCGGCCACCGGGCCGAAAGAGAAGCCGCGCGGTTCGCCGAAGCCTGCCTGCGCTGGCAGACCGGCCGGTTGAAGCCTGGGGACCGGGAGCGTGCTCCGAGGCCTCTGGTTCGTGTCAAAGCCGGGGCCGAATCGATTCGACAGGCGCTCGAGCGCGGCGGCACTCTGCTGGTCGAAGCGTCCGAGCTGGTGGAACCGGTCCAGGCGATCTTGAAGGATTTCGGCGTTCAGACGCCACTTCAGGGCGAAAAGGCCGTTTCGCAGAACTGCGTGTTCTCCGTCGCCGATTTTCACCCCCTCCTGGCCTATCCTCTCGACTTTTTCCACGCGGACGTCGCGGCGGGGACCTTTGCTGAATACGGTTGGGGAGAGTGGCAACCGGGTCAATCGACGCCGCTCAGGCTCAGCGAAAAGCCGAAACTTGCCCCCATCGTCATTCAGGAAAATGTCCTCGGAAAAGGCCGAGTCATCTTCAGCGGTCTGAGCGCGCACAACTGGTCCCAGACGGCCGCGCGGGGCGTGGCGGAGCGCGACCCGTGGGAAGAAAACCTGGAATGGTTTCACGCGAACAGGGACCTTTCGACCTACCTGCACGTCTGGCGCGCCACGGACGCCTGGGTCAGCCAGCACGTTCCCTGGGGCAAGCCCCTGGACGGCGGACCGGTCCGGGCCGCCATTCTGACCGCCGACTGCAACGGCCGCGATCCCGTCGAGTACGCCCAGCGGCTCGAGATGGATTTCGAGCATCTGCCTTACGCGTGGGCCGCTTCGAAAGGAACGGCTTTCAAGATCGAAGTAGGCCGTCTCACGCCGCTCTCCTGGGAAATCATCGAAAGGGTGCTCGCCAGCCCCAGAGAGGTCATCGTGCTCAGCGCCCACGGGTTGCCTTCCATCCCTCAAGTCGGGCCGCGGAGCTTCTCCGTCTTGCCCGTGGCCTACCAGCAGTTTCTCCTGCGCCTGGTCAGGGACAAGGGGCTCGGGCTGGTCCTCATCGGCGAGGCCGGCCCGTTGGAGAAGCTGCCGGAGAACAGGGTTGAGGAGACGCTGTCCACGCCTTGGGGCCAGGTCCGCCGAGCGGAATGGGGAAAGGGAAGGATCGTCGGACTGGAGAGGCTGAGAGGCGTTCCGAGGGACTACGAGACCGCTGGCGCTTTTCATCCCGTCGCCCGCGTGAATCCCTTCGACCACTGGGCGCAGGAGGCCGTCCAGCAGATCGCGTGGGCCGCGAGGCGTCAGCCGCCCCTGCACATCGTGTCTCTGCCCGTCCTCGGCGCGGACTCGGCGCAGGTGACGGTCCGAAATCAGGGCTCGCAGCCGCTGGACGGGAAGCTGGGCCTGGAGTTGCGCAACCGGTTCGACCGAATCGCCGTGAGGGGAGAGCGCAAGCTTCAGGTCGCAGCGGGGCAGGAAACCACCCTGTCGATTCCAGTCGAAGCGATTCCGGCGGGACACTTTTTTGCCGAACTGATCGGCCGAGACGGCCAGGGGAAGAGCCTCGGATGGGCCGTCTTTCCGGTACACGTCTCCGGCGCGGTCGAGATCACGGGCATGGAATTCTCGCAGCCCCTGTACCGGCCCGGAGAGGAAATGGCCCTCCGCCTCGGCTTGCAGGGCCAGACGCCTCCCGACGCCGTGGCCGAAACCGAAGTCCTCGATTCCTATGGCCGGCTGTGCGGGCGCTCGAGCGGGCCGCTGGACGCGGCCGACCCGTCCTGCCGGGTCCGGATCGGGCAGCCCCTCTGGCGGTACGTGGTCGTCCGGGTCTGGATTCGGGAGAATGAGAAAATCCTGAGTTATGGGGAAAGGCCGTGGATCGTGGACGTTCCGCCCCCGCGCAAGGACTTCCCCTACGCGGCGTGGTCGAGCACGCTGGCCCTGCCGCCCCTGCTGCCGGGCGTGCACCAGGCCGGCGTGGACTGGTTGAACGGGGACTATGAAGAATGCCTCCGGAGTGGTTTCCGTCCCTGGGTCTTGGGTTTCGGCGGCATCGGACTCGGTGAGCATGCCCAGGCCATGAACGGCGAGCGCAATCCCAATCCCGTGGGTCCCACGTTTCACCAATGGCGGGTGAATTCCATTCCCGGACAGGTGCCGGGCCTGATGCGGGCGGACGTTCCGGCGATCGTGGACCAGGACGAAGAAAGCTTGGGCGGCGAGTACGGCTTTGATCCCGCTTCCCTTCATGAATTCCGCAAACATCTCCAGCTCGTCCATGATTCCCTGGACCGGCTCAACGAAGTCTGGCAGACCTCCTTCAAGGCATGGGCCGACGTGAGGCCCATGCGGCTGGCTGGAGTCCAAGGCCGGGCCAGCCTAGCGCCGATGGTGGAGATTCGGATGTTCATGGACACGGCCTACCTGCACCACGTGGAGTTCGATCGGTTCGTCCTCGAGAGCTGCGGGATGCCCGACGTGAAGCTGGGCCTTTCGACGAGCGGCGGCGGCTTTGCCGATGGTTGGGACATCTGGAAGGCCTCCAAGATGCTCACCTGCATGATCGAGCAGCACACGGGCAATCGGGAGAAGTTCCGTTCCTGGCGGCGGCCGGACATGGTCTTGGGACGCTGGACGGGCGGCTACTATCCGGACTGCGTGCCGAGCGGCCGTTTTATGCCCTGGCATCAGCTCTTGCATGAAAAAACGGTGTATGCGACCTGGGATTCGGGGATTGGCACGGACATGAGCCTCTGGCGGTCCGACGGCGGCGTCCGCGATGGGATTGCCGCGGCAACGGAGGAGCTCAGGGAGATATGGAGCGGGCCCGCCACCCTCATCCGGCACAGCCTTCGCCCGCCCCCGCAGATTGGAATCCATTATTCGCGGGCCAGCCAGATGGCCAGCGCCGCCGAAGGGACTTGGGTCGCCTGGTCCGCGGCCCAGACCATCGAAGACACCCTGGAAATGCTCGGTCACCAGTACCGCTACATCAGCTACGAAGAGATCGAGCAGGGCTTCTGCGACCAGTGGCCGGGCCGCTGCCTCTTCCTGCCGGCCAGCATCTGCCTGAGCCAGCTCGAAGCGGACGCGGTCCGCCGGTTCGTCGAACGCGGGGGCACGGTCGTGGCCGATGGCGACGCGGGCACACGCGACGGACACGGCGGCCCAGCCGGGCGAGGACAGCTCACCGACGTCTTCGGCTGCGAATGGATTCCCGCGCCGAAGCTCGCGAAGGAACAGAAGATTCGGCTGGAGCTTCACATCGAGGGCATTGCCGGAGACCTCGAGCTGAATGAATCCTCCTGCCGTCTCGCGAAGTTGACCACCGGCAAGGCGCTCGGAAGCCTGCGTTACGGGGACGAGACGTTCCCGGCCTGGATTCAGCACGGGTTCGGCAAGGGGAACGCCGTCACCCTGAATTTCCTTCCGGGCCAGACGAAAGCAGCGAGGACGATCCTCAGCGCCCTGCTGGCTGAGGCCGGGGTGACTCATCCCGTCGGCGTCTCCAGGGACGGCGAGCACGAGATGCTGGCGGTCGAGCGATTCCGCTTCCTGGCCGGCGCATCGAGCTTCACGGGGCTCATCCATTTCGTCAAAATGCGGTCCGGCTGGGGCCGGCTTCACCTGACCCCCGAGGAGCAGAAGCCGATCCCCGACGTGATGGTGACCTTCCCGGTCAATGCCCATCTCTACGATGTTCGGGCCGGGAGATACCTGGGCCAGACGGACCGTCTCCGGATGCCCCTTCTTCCTGGCCGCGGCTACCTGTTCGCCCACTTGCCCTATCTCGTGAAAGGAATCGAGATCACCTTTCCCGAGACCACCAGCGTGAAAGGGACGGGGACGATCGACGTGAGGGTTGATGCCGGTGATGCGGTACCCGAAGGACACGCTCTGCACGTACAAGTCTTTGACCCTACCGGCCGTGAAAGAACTGAGTACGGCGGCGTCTTCTACTCTCCCGATGGGAAAGGACGGTTCGAAGTGCCCCTGGCCCCTAATGACCCGCCCGGAAGATGGCGGGTGATGGCCACGGACGCTGCGACGCGGGTGGCCGCGGTGAAGGAGTGGGAGGTGGGGGAATGAGTCCTGAACCGTCCAGGAAGCGAGTCACTCGGTCCGGCTCCGCGTGCCAGCCGTTCCGCCTCGGGGCATCGCTGGTCCTGGCCTCGCTTCTCCTGACGCCTGCGCTCTGCCCCGCCCAAGAGGACGACGAAGAATCCGTGTTGATGGACCTCGACGGCATGGATACGAAGGCGGTCCAGGAGCTTGCCGACGGTTTTCTGAAAGACCCCCAGCGCTTCTCCACGGAGGTGGCTATCCGGGTCATCGTCCATCCGAAGCTCAACGACGTTTTGAGAGCCACCAACATTTACGAGGCCATCAAGCGAAGGGTCGATTCCGACCATTACGAAGCCCTGGCCGAGCACCCGCTTCTTCAGAATCCGGACTCCGATTTCGTCGTGGCCGCGCTCGTCATCCGCCTGATCGGGCGGACCCGGAATCCGGAAGCCAGGGAGACCCTGGTGGGCGCCTTGAACAGCGAGCATCTCCCGTACCGAGCGGCAGCGGCCCACGCCATCGGTCTGTTCGGCGACAGGAGTCTTCTGCCGCGCTTGCAGAAGGAATACGAGGGTCTGAGGGCACGGGGCAAGCTCTCTCAAAACCAGGAAGTCGCGGATGGGCTGCTCCTTGGGATGCTCCTCCTCGGCGAGGTTCAACATCTTCCGGGCCTCGTCTCCCAGAACGCTGCGGCGGCCAAGGCCGTGGCGCAGACCGCGCTCACCATCGCCAACGGCTACACCCCGCCGCCGGAAAAGCATCTTGCCATGAAGCGCCTCCCTTATCTGAAGGAGCGCCATCTCCAGCTCCAGAGGGACCTGGTGGAAATCGCCCCGCTGTATCCGAACGAAATGTCGGCCTGCATCGTGGACGCGGCCGATCCGGATATCTGCGACGTGCTCTACCGCCTTCTTCCGCAACTCGTGTCGGAGGCGACCCCCAAGGCCTACATTCCGGCGATCAAAGCGAGGTGTTGGGACCTCCGTCAGCTCGCGCTGGACGTGCTGATGGAAAAACGACTTGCGGCTGAAGACGCCGCAGCGGTCCGCCAGGCCCTTCTCGATTGGCTTCAGGGAGAAGACAGGGTCGGGAAGGCCTGGGCGCTGCGCAATGCCTGGGCGCTCGACCCCGCCCAACGGAGACAGGTTCTCCTGGACGCCCTGAACAACGGCGGCCGATGGGACCGCGTCGAGGCCATCGACGTCATTCGCCGTTTCCCCGACCCGGAGCTTCTGCAGGCGGCCCAGGACATGGCCTCTTCAACGACCGATCCCGACGTGCAATTTCACCTTGCCCGACTCCTGCTGGCCCATGCGCCAGCGCCCGTCCCCTCAGACTGAATCCCGAATTTGTCCCTCTGGGACCTGTCTCCCGAAGGAAGCCCGTTTCCGTATGGAATTCCACTGGGAGGGACTCAGCACTCGTCCTCCCGGACCTGTCCTTCCGAAGGGATTCCGTTGGGACATGGGGAGGGATCCCATTGGGACTATGAGAGGATTCCATTGGGAGGGACGTTGGGACTTTGAGAGGGGTATCGCTAAGATTCAGGCGTGGAGCTGCTCGTACAACGGCCAAAGACATTGCCATCCCATTCATCGCATCGCTACTCCAGGTTCATCCGGGTTGTGACGCTGACCCTCGTGGCGACATCCGTGAAGACCAAGCTGTACTCACCGGTCATTTCATTGAACGCTAAGGGGATGGAGAAAGAAGCTTTGCCCCTGTCCGTCTCGAACGTGCGAGCCAGGTAGCCAACGGCTTGGCCATCCGGCCGGAACACCTCGAGATGGATGAAGTGCCGCTCCGGTTTTCCACGTGAAGTCCTTACCCGTACCCTTCCTTCCACGCTTTCGCCCCGCCTGCGCGTTTTCCCCTTGAGACGGACGTCCAACTCCTCCACGCGATAGGGGAAAAGGCTGAAAACCTTGACGCCGCCCGGCTCGATTTCAGTACGCCAGGCCTGGCCTTCGCCCAGGTACTTGCCCTCAAAACTGTCGTAACAGTGCCCCGGCCTGGGCGAACGGAAGCTGACCTCTACTCGGTTCTCTTTCTTGTCCACCCGCTCCTTGGTGAAGCTGATGTACTGGGCGTCGCCGTCCGTGTGGCAGGGCGTGTCCAGCCCGGCGAGCCACCCCGCTGGCTCTGTAACCTGGACCGGCCGCCCAATCTTGTGCGCCTTGAATAGGGCCGAGAGGATGTTGCCGATGAGCCGATGGTGATCGGGATCGCCCAGGTAGCGGTAGAGGTGGTCCGGCGTGGGGTAGCCGCGGTAGGAGTTGAAGGGGATGTTGAGGCATAGGGCCGTGCCCGCGCCCACGTCGTGGACAGTGACCAGCGGAGCTCCTTCTACCGTCAACAGGGCCGTCGCCGTCTTCAACTCCACCGCGGGGTCCACCGGCAACTTCAGGCTCGAATTCTGGAACGGGACGCCTTTGTATTCGCCGCTCACCTCCGCGACCACCCATTTCCTGCCCAGCTCCTTCCGGTGCGAAATGCCGAACAGCTTGGAGAGCGTTCCCTCGGGATTCCACCGGCCATTCTCATCCACGATGCCGGGCCGGGCATCGGCGATGAGGATGCCCCCTGCTTCCAGGAACTTCTTCAACTCGGCGGCCTCGGCTTCGCCTACGGCAAGGGAGGTAGGCATGAGCAGGACCTGGTAACCCCTCAAGCCGCCCCTCGCGATCTGAGAGGAATCCACGATGGTGTAGGGGTAGCCTGCAAAATCTCGCAGAATCTTCAGGAGCATATGGAGGTTGAAAGGGCGTTCGTAGCCCATGTCCGGCATCAAGGGACAACAGAGCCGGCTGGGTAGGGAGGCGTGCACGGCAATGGGCCCGTAGTCCCTCTTGGAGCGAGTAAACAGATGGTCATACCCCTGTCGGACCCTGCGAACCTCTTCCGATGCGGCCGCGAGCGTTGGATAGGGCACAAAGCCCGGGCTCAAGCTGGATTCATTTCCTGGCGGCGTGAGGTTGTACCACCAGATGCTGGTAAACCCTCGGAAGAGCCCGTGCCACACCCGCCACCGATGCCATTCCACGTCCGTCAACTGCTCGCGGCGCACGAAAGCGTTGTAGAGATAGCCACCGTACTCCAGCCCAAGAAACGAACCCGGCCTGGCGAAGGAACGGGCCTCCTCGTAAGGCTGAGTCTCCCCCTCACGGCCATAAGGCGCGAACATCTCGAATTCCTGCATGTGCGTGAACCAGTCGTGTCCGCTGGTGGAGAAAGGCCACATGGGGCAATCCACGCCGACCCTCGCGTAAGGATCGAATTCCTTGATGATCCTGCGGGGAATTCGGTTCTGGTCCATGAAGGCCCGGTAGTTGTTGAGCCACTGGTCCACGGTGCGGCTGTAGTTGCGGGTCTGATTCGCCTTCTCGACGAACTGCTGCAAGGTGGGGAGCTTCTCCTTCGGCACACCGGGCGCATCGGTCGCACCGATGGGGCAAATCTCATCGAATGAGGCAAAGTCCGAATCCCATTGCCGGTTGAGCGCCTCGATGGCGGCGTACTTCTTCTGGAGCGCTTGCCGGAAATCCAAGATGCGAAAGGGCAACGCATCGCCGCCGCCGTAGTCGATCTCGTCGCCCGTGGTGTAGGCCACGGGATCGAACCGAAGCTGCGATTCCATCATCTTCCGAGTCAGGTCTCGGACGATCTCCATCCGCTTGGGGTCAAGGTCAAGGGCATCCCGGGGCGTGCCGTTATATACGGGGAGTGCGACCGCGTCGGCGACCTCCAGACTATCGAAGGATACGACCATCCCCCTTCCGGCATCGAATCCAAGACTGGCTAGCACACGAGCATAGAGGTTGCCCGCATGGTCCCGCCGATCGTAGCGCCAGCAAAAGAGGAAAAACCTGTCCCAATCCCGCCGGATGGCGGAGAATCGCCCGACCGCTATGGCCACGGGGTCCCCGCCTACCCTCAATTCCGCCCTGACCTTGCCCAAGGTCGTTCTGAAAGCCCTGATCGTGAAAACCACTTCAGCCTGCTCCGCAGAGGGAATCAGTTTGATCTCCCTAGCGGCGAGGAGTCGGTCGAAATTGTCGAGCAACGCGAAGTGCAAAGTGGTGTTCGCCGGCGCGCCTTGACTGAGCTTGACCGTGGCCTTGAGCTGTGCGGTCTTCCCGTCTGCAACATCGATAACCGGGGGCTCCAACTTCACTTCCGCCAGGGTCAGGCGGGAAGTGACTTTGAGGGCCGCCGCAGCCCAGTTCAGCTTCTTCTGCCCGTCCATCACCACCACGTCGGCAAAGTAAGTTCCCTCGGGTAGATGCGGAAGCACAAACCGGACAGACTCCCCGGCCGTGGTGGAAATCTTGGCCTCATGGACAGGCCGCAGCAGCGTCTCGCCCTGGTGCACGCCCGGATGAGCGACGGGAACGGTCGGCACTTTGAAAAGCTTCTCAGGCGAACGAATGGCCAGCGATACCGTGGCGTTTTTCGGCCCGCCAAGAAGTCCGAAGACCAACTCTTCTGAGCTTTGGGCGTCGCGATTCACGGCCACGACGGCAGGAAAGTCCTTGAAGTGCACCGCCGGCTCGTTTCCAGCGGCCCAAAGGATGGTCTTGATGGCGAAGGACATGATGTACTCGTAATGCAGATCGTTGGGGTCGCTCGCATTGGCGAAAAGACCCCAGTCGTTGGCGAATCCCAGGTGAGCCACGCGTCCCTTGCCGTATTGAAAAAGCATCATCACCTTTCTGAAATCTCCGTCCTTGTCCTTATCCGTGATCCCGAAGCAGGGAAGGGCTTGGAACGGAGTTCCGCTGCGCAGGGACGCCGGCAAATCGATCATCGGCGTCGCCCGCAGTTCCTTCTCGAACGAAGAGTCGGGAGTTGGCCTCTCCTCGCCCTGTCTTTGAACCATGCGGGCGGGAAGCGACGTGTAAATCAGACCCGTTCCTTTTCGGACCAGCTCCTTGATCCTGTCCGCCATGGCCTCGTAGAAGACGCCCGAGTGAACGGGCCCCAGGATGATGACGTCAGGCGTCCCCTTGAGCGCATCGGTAGCTGCCGAGGCGAAATCCTGCCGCCGCAGCCCCTTCGTGTTCGGAAAGAACGGCGCAGACTCGGTCTCGTTGGCGTAAAAATCGGTGAAGACCGCGGCAACGTCCATGTCGCTGCGATGAACCAGCTCGACCGTGTCTCGCTGGGACACCCTCGGTTGGAAGGTCAACACTTTGATCCTGCCGCCAGCGTAAGACTTCGCCCATGGGATGCCTGGCGTCACCAGCTCCGTGTTCAGCCGGGTGAAGGCATCCGGCATCTCCATGAGCCTGTTGCAGTTGTTCCAGAAGCCGCCGTTGATGCCCCGGACGACAGGTTCGGCCTTCCGAACATGGCCCTCCAGCTCACAGTCCCAGGTGCCGTCGGTGATGATTCTGAGGCTCTTTTCGCCCCCCAATTCGATCACGCAGGCAGCGAATAGGCCCCCATGCCACGAGCTGGTCCGAGCCTTGACCACGAATTGGTTCTTGCCTGGCCCCAGGAATGGCTTGATGTCATAGGTTTCCAGGGTGAGGAAGTCCTTGTCCGCCCCCACCTCCTTCCCATTCACCTGAAGAACGTAGACCTGTTCCGCGGTGACCCGTAGGGTAGCACTGGCGACCTCTCCCGTGATCTCAATCGCTTTCGAAAAGGTGTGGTCCACGTCCCGGCGGAGTCCGAAGGTCACGTCCTTGTCGCGCCAAATCCAACAGGCCTCATCGAGTAAGTCGTCCCATTCATCCGCACCGGCGAGACTTGTCATTAAGACAGCACAAGACGCCCACATCCTGAACCAACATATTTTCATTTTCTTTTCTCACGACAACGATTTTTCATACGAATCTTGGCGGTAAGTCTTGGCGAATGCGGATATCAGGATCCAGTGAGATCCGCTGCGTCCTTCTGGCTACGCGGATTTGAGAGCCCGGGTTGGCCTGGCTTCGCCGGCCCAACCCGGGCGGGGAAACGAAAGCCCTTAAAGTGCAACTCAAACTTAAGACATTTTTTCAGGATTGACACCCCAAGCGCTTAGAGGCTGAATTTTTCCATAAGAACAATTCAGTTGCTCAAGTTGACTGACTCTAGCCTAATCAGCTCTTAAGTTATTAATTAATAAACGCTTATGAATCAAGAGTTCAAAGCAAAGACCGGGCGAGGAAGACTGAAACTCTTTATTTTATAGATAGTTATGCTAAAAGTCGGTCAAGTCGTCCGCTTAGAAAATCGTGTGCCACTCATGCCTAATCTCGGACAATATCTCGGCATCCGCATCCTGCGATCCATCGAGGCGCGGTGCATCCATGCCGGCCAGCCCCTCGACTCCGCGCTTCACGAGCCCGTCACTTCCTATCAGGGCGCCGAAAGCGCCCCGACCCTCCGGCGGTTTCTTTACCGGTTCGGAGCGCTCAGGTCCACACGGGATGGCCAGGCCGTCCAAGAGCAACTCGGTCGTTTCGTTGCCGAGGCCGCGTCAGAAACCTCGATGTCGCCCGAGCGAGTCCTCGCGGTCTGGAGAGTTTTCAGCGGAGGCGAGCCAGTTTCCCTGCACCTTGCCGTCTGCGGCGACCGGCCCCTTTGTTCGAAGTGCCTGCTGCGGAAACGTTGCCGTTACCCGTGCCGTAAGCCGACGATCCGCGACCTCCCCTTGACCGAGAGACCCCGGGAACGTTTATCTCAGAATGGCGAGCATTCCCTCAGCACCGCGGAGCTTCTCGGCATCATTCTGTGCAAGGGCACGCGGGAGCAGACTGCCGTCGGCCTTGCCCAGGTCCTCCTGGCCCGGTTTGGCGACCTCCGCGCCCTTTCGACGCGCAGCATCGCCGAGCTTTGTGAAATTCCTGGGATTGGACCCGCCAAGGCAGCGCAGGTCAAAGCCGCTCTCGTCCTGGGCCATCGCCTGGCCGAAACCGATGCCCCGAGCCTTGGCGATCCCTTCCGCGGCAGCCGCGATGTGTTCCTCCGATTTCATCCCGCTCTCCGCGACCTGAAGAAGGAGGTGTTCAAAGCGGTTCTCCTGGACCGGAAGAATCGCATCCTTCGCGAGATCGACGTGTCCGCCGGCTCCCTCACCGCCTCCATCGTTCATCCCCGCGAGGTCCTGAACCCCGCCATCCGGGAATCCGCCGCCGCCATCATCTGCCTCCACAATCATCCGTCGGGCGACCCCGCACCGAGCCCGGAAGACCTCGAGCTCACCCGGCGTCTGGCCGATGCCTGCCGCATCGTGGGGATCGCCCTGCTCGACCACGTGATCATCGGAGACAATCGTTTCTTCAGTTTCGCGGATGCTGGCTTGCTGCGAACTTCTTCTTAACGTGGTCACCTCTCGGGGTTGATGCAGGAAGTGGCAGGTTAAAGGAGAAAATGGGTTGATCGGCCTCTAACTTTCAATGAGTCACACGACCTGTTTGAGTGATGCCACCAGCGGGAAGTTTTATCACAAAACGCGTCGGATTTGTACCAGAGATGAGTTTTGTGTCATCTCAATAAGTTCGGGGAGACGATCAGGTCAAGCCCATGAGGTATGAATTCCGTAGCGGAACGCGTCAGCGTTCCGTCCGAGAGATGAGATTTGAGCGCCCAGACGAAGCGCTGACGCGCTTCTCTACGTGTGCCGGGCATGCTCGGCGTCTGGAGGTGAGAATGTGGGAGAACAGCCCCACATTCAAGTCCTCTACCATCCTGGTGCAGGAGAAGGTTAGC
>JACPCR010000125.1 GCA_016179685.1 Planctomycetota bacterium
AAGGAAAGACACCGGCTTTACCCGTACAAAACGGCCCTCGGGACCGTCAAGTGGCCTCTCGCGGCATAAAAAGATGAGCGGGGGCCGAGTTACACCCCAACCGGGTTCATGTCCACGATGTCGTCGCCGGTGACGTCATGAAAACTTTGCATGCTCTCTGTCTTGTACGTCCTGTAGATTTCAATAATCTTCCCCTCGTTCTCTCCCAGCACAAGAAACGTCCCATCGGGCGAGGCGCTGTCGGTACGGACCAGTTCCATGACGCCTGGAGATATTCGGCTGGGCACTCCGTGGGTCCGTCCTCCTTGGACTCCTTGGTCTTGCGCTGCGGATCGTAAACAAGCAATCCCAGGTCCCTGCCGACACGGAATGCCCTGATTATTCTTCATCGCTGCGAAGGTGACGGGCAGCTTGAATCAGACCACTGGCTGACTACACTTTAGGTTTTTCCGTGGTCTTGCCTCGTCGGGACGACGCTGCGAGAAAATGGCAGGTGGAATCTATGGCCAAGAAGAAGACGGTGGGCGTATCCATGCTGGGGTGCGGGACCGTGGGCCTGCCCCTCTTTCGGATGTTGTCCGAGGCGGGCATGGGTTTCCAGGTCCGGACGGTGGTGGTAGGGAATCCGGGCCAATCGAAATATGATGCGTTGCGCGGGATTTCGGGTCTGAAGCTTTTGTCGAGCCAGGACTTCGACGCGTCGAACGGCCGTGCGATTTTCGAGGACCCTGGGACCGACGTGGTCGTGGAGGTGATGGGAGGGTCGAAGAACACCGAAGGGAATGACCCCTACGAGAAGACGCGGGATCGGCTTCTGGCGGCGATCCGGGCGAAGAAGCACGTGGTGACGGCGAACAAGACGGTGATCTCGTTTTGGGGCCCCGAGATGTTCGACACGGCGGCGGCGGCGAAGGTGAACGTCTTCTACGAGGCGGCCGTGGGCGGCAGCATACCGATCATCCGGCTTCTGAGGAGCTACTGGCGGAAGCAGCGAATCCGGAAGGTGATGGGAATTCTGAACGGGACGTGCAATTACATTCTTTCCCGGATGCCTCACTTCCGTGACGCGGACGCGCCGATGCCGGATGCTCAGCGGTTGGGCCGCGTCGTGTATCGGCGGAACTACCCGATGGAGAAGAACGGGGCGATGCTGTGGGCGCTGGACCATGCGCGGGTGGAGGGTCTGGCCGAGGCGGACCCGAGTTTCGACCTGGACGGGCACGATGCCGCACAGAAGCTGGCCTTGCTGGCCTCCCTCGCCTTCCACACCTTCATCCCGCCGGTGGAATCGAACATCCCGCGGTCGAGCATCCGATCGGTGACGCTGGAGGACCTGGATTTGGCCGATGGCCTGGGGTTCGTGATCAAGCCGCTGGCGGTGGCCCAGCGGGAAGGCGACTCGGTCGAGCTGCGGGTGCACCCCTGCCTTCTGCCGAAGAAGCACCCGCTGGCCAGCGTCTCGGAGGCCTACAATGCGATCTACGTAGAGAGCGAACCGCGGGAGGGATGCCAGGGCTTCGGCGAGCAGCTCTATTACGGGAAGGGCGCTGGCGGCGATGCGACGGCGACGGCGCTCTTCAGCGACCTCATCGAGGCGAGCTTCCGCATCCAGCACGGCATTGTGGAGAATCCGGACTATCACCGCTCGAGCAACAGGCTGAAGCTCCTCCCGGGCGACGAACAGGCCTCCCCGGGCTACATCAAGTCCGCGAGCCGCGACGTTCCAGGCATCTTCATGCACAAGACCCGCATCCTTTACGGCGACCAGGAATCCGAGCGGATCAATATCCACCAGATTTACAACTTGCATCAGTTCCGGCGGAACGACCTGGTCCCGGACGTTATCACGATCTGGCCGACCCGATACCGTTTCGTGCGGCAGGCGCTCCGCCGGTTCGTCGAGGCGGGAGTGTCGGCCGAGGAGCCGGTTTTCTTGCGAATAGAGCGTTAATGCGGGAGCGGACCGCTTCCGCGGCGTTGCCCACCCGGCATCCCCGCAGTGGGCACGGCGTGATCCGGGGAAAAGACAGACCTGAGACTCTCATGGGTACCGAGCAGGAACTGCGGCGCGTTCGTCTGGCAAAGCTTCAGGCCTTGTGCGATGCGGGAATCAACCCTTACCCCTACCGTTTTCCACGGACGCACACGCTGGGGCAGGTGCGCGAGTGTTGGGGCCATCTGGAAGGCGAGGCGATGAGCGAGGGGACGGTTTCGGCCGCGGGCCGGATCACGAACTGGCGCGACATGGGAAAGACGGTTTTTGCGGACCTCCGGGACCAGTCTGGCCACATCCAGGTCTACCTGAACCAGAAGACCCTTGGGGCCGAGGCGTTCGGGCTGATGCGGCACGCCGACCTGGGCGACTTCCTCGGCGTGACGGGCCGGGTCTTCCGCACGCGCACGGGTGAGTTGAGCGTGCGGGCCGAGAAGGCGGAGCTTCTCTGCAAGGCCCTGCGGCCCCTCCCGGACAAGCACTCGGGTCTGAAGAATCCGGAACTGGTCCACCGCGACCGCAGCTCCTATTTCACCAGCGATCCGGAGGCCCGGGAGGTCTTCGTGAAGCGCGCCCGGGCGATCGCCGCGGTGCGGGAGTTCCTGTCGGCCCGGGGTTTTCTCGAGGTCGAGACGCCCCTGCTTCAGCCACTCTATGGCGGCGCGGCCGCCCGGCCATTCAAAACGCACGTGCACGCCATTGATGAGACCTACTACCTGCAGATTTCGCCTGAGCTTTACCTCAAGCGCCTGATCGCCGGCGGGTTTGACCGCGTCTTCACCGTGTGCAAGAACTTCCGAAACGAGGGGATCGACAAGACCCACAATCCGGAATTCACCATGATGGAATGTTATCAGGCCTACGCCGACTACACGGATATCCTGGAGCTGACGGAGAACCTTTACGCCCACGTCTTTCGGACCGTGCTCGGCGCAACCACGGTCGGGGTCCCTTCGGACGAAGCCGGCGGGACGCTCGTGGAACTGCGATTCGAGCCCCCATGGCCCCGATATCGGATGCTCGATCTCGTCCAGCAGCATTCCGCCCTGGCGGTGGGAGACCTGGACGCGTCAGGCCTGCGATCCGCCCTCCTCGCGCTCCCGTCCGACCATGCCCTTTTCACCGAAATGCCCCGCGAACGCATCGGTGCGCTCTCCTGGGGCGAGATGGTCCAGGCCCTCTTCGAATTCCACGTCCAGTCCCAATTGGTCCACCCCTGCTTCGTGCTGGACCACCCGAAAGAGACCTCTCCGCTCTGCAAGCCGCACCGGAGCGATCCGAGGCTCATCGAGCGTTTCGAGCCGTTTGCCAACGGGTGGGAGATCGGGAACGCGTATTCGGAGCTGAACGACCCGGTGCTGCAGCGGGAGTTGCTCGAGGAGCAGGCGGCTCGGAGGAGCGGAGGCGACGAGGAGGCCCAGCCGATGGACGAGGATTTCTGTGCGGCGGTGGAGCTGGGCATGCCCCCGATGGGGGGGCTGGGCCTGGGTGTCGATCGCCTGGTCATGCTGCTGTCCGGCCAATCGAATATCAAGGACGTCATCCTGTTTCCCTTCACTCGAAGCGGAAAAGGGGAGGGAAGAGCTGAGTGAACCTTTCCTATTCACATGGGATGAGTGATAAAATCAGAAGCGAAGGGGCCAGGAGTACCGCGGCCGAGTGACACGATAGATTCACCTGGGCCCTGCTTGTATGGCTCAAATGCGCAGGTCTGACCCCGGTCCGTCCCTGCCTGGGCTCGGCCCGCTTTCTTCGGAGGCGTCAAAGGAGTTCATGAGATCCGCCGTCGCCGCCTTTCTTCCCAGTGATATCCGCGAAGTCACTCCCGAGCTGGCGCGGAAGATTCGCCAGGCGGGATTCGTGGGCGTCACGGGCGCCTTCGGCGATCCCTTTACCCTCAGGGACAGCGAGCTCGACCGGGCGCGGGAGACGCTGGCAGAGGCTGGCGTTCGGCTGGCCCAGTACGTTCCCCAGTATGAAGCCTTCGTGCATCCGGATGAGAGTTGCAGACGCAGAGGAATCCGCACGCTCCTCGAGGTCTTCAGGGTCGCGGCTCGCCTGGAAGCATCGACGGTCTATCTGCGGCCCGGCAGCTTGAACCTCAAGGGCCAGTGGACGCCTCATCCCCAAAACCGAAGCCAGCAAACCTTCGAACGACTCGTCCGCAGCCTCAAGGAAGTCTGCCCGGTCGCCCAGAGCCTCTCTCTCTGCCTGGCCATCGAAGGCCACACGGTCTCTCCGCTTCCAACACCCGAACGCGTCCGATCGCTCCTGGAAAGGGTCGGCTCGCCCGCCTTGCGCTTCAATGTGGACCCCGTGAATTTTGTGGATTCTCTCGAGAGCGCTTATGAGACGCGGCCGCTCCTGAATCGGCTCTTTGACATGCTCGGACCATTCACTGTCGCCGCACATGTCAAGGACGTCGGAGTCCAAGACCACCTCGTCCTCCACATCGAGGAGCGGCCGCCGGGCCATGGCCATCTCGATTTCCAGACGTTCATCCGACGCTTCGAATCCTGCTGCCCCGAAGGCTATTTCATCGTCGAGCATTTGAACGAGGAGCAGATCGGGCCAGCGAAGAAGTTCCTCGACGGCGAACTCGAGCGGGCGGGTGTGCAGTGGAAGGAGGACGCGGCCACTTGACGTTCCCAAAGGCTCTTGCCAACCTTCAGGTTCCATGACGATGGAGTTATCCAACCGCACGGCCATCATCACCGGTGGATCGACGGGCATCGGCGCGGCCACGGCTCGGCTTCTTGCCGAACACGGCGCAAACGTGGTGGTGGCGGACATCCATGACGGCCCGGGTCTCCAACTGGTGGAGGACATCCGATCCTCCGGCCGAAAGGCGCTCTACGTCCACACAGATGTGTCCCGAGCGGAAGATGACCAGCGCTTGAGCCAGAGCTGCGAAGAAACGTTCGGCGCCCTTCACATCCTCTTCAACAACGCCGGAGTCCTGCTCTCCCCCTATGCCACCGTCACCGAGTTCACCGAGGAAAACTTCGACAAGAACCTCGATGTCAACCTCAAAGGCGCTTTCCTGGTGACCAAGTTCGCCATGCCGCTGATGCAACGCACCGCGGGCGGCCGGGTGGTCATCTGCACCGCCTCCGGGGCAGGGGTCCGGGGCGGAAGTTCCTCCCTGGCCTACGGGGCGAGCAAGGGCGGGATACAGGGTTTCTGCATGACCCTCGAGCAGCAGCTTCGGCCCCAGGGGATTCGTGTTTACTGGCTCTGCCCCGGTTCCATCGCCACGCCTCTCAAGCTGAACATGATCGCCGAAGCCGCGGCCAGGGAAGGCCGAGACCCCGATCAGGCCAAACGCGAGGCTTTGAAGAACCTCGGCGACCCCTTGGGCGTGGCGCGCATCGTGCTCTTCCTGGCCTCAGACGACTCCGAGTACCTGGAAAACCCCATTTTCACCCGGTAAGTCTTTGCCTTTCGTAACACTTCAAGGAGGCGAGCCCGCAAGTGCACCCGCACTTGCGAGCTCGCCTCCTATAGGAAATCCCGTCGAAATAAGGCAACCCGATATTCCATAAGTGACTAATTCACTTGTGGTTAAGTTGGAGTGGCTCTTGAATTTCACCGGGGTTTCAGGTTAGTATTCCTGTTCAGAAGTGCGGGTGCACTTCTGAACTTGAATACTCGTGAGAGGGAGAACCGAGCCGTGTCCAAGGCGAAAACGGTTGAAGGCTTTGTCATCCGCGCGGTCGAGTTGAACCGGTCCGAGGGCAAGATTACCCTGGATGGGGTCAGGGACACGCCCGGCATGGTGAGTCATCTCTTCCAGGAGATGGCTGGGCGGAACATCGACGTGAACTTGATCGTGCAGAACAGCGGTCCGGCGGGAGACGCGCACGTGACTTTTACGGTCCGAAGGGAACAGCTCGAGGCCGCCCGAACGGCCTGCGAGGCCGTCCGAGAAAAACTCGGCGCGACGGCGGTGGAGGCCGATGCGAACATCGCGACGGTTTCGGTGATCGGAGTGGGGATGCGCAGCCACACGGACGTAGCCGCACGGATGTTCGCTGCCCTGGCCAGGGCCAACGTCAACATCGACCTGATCAGCACGTCGGAGATCGAGATCGAGTGCGTGGTCAGAGAGAGCGAAGCTTGCAGGGCGCATCAGGCTCTCCTTCAGGAGTTCCATCCGGAGTTGGAGTAGGCCCTCGCGGAATCTATTGTGAACAGCATCCGCCTGGGGATCATCTCGGACACTCATGGGCTGTGGGACCCGCAGGTGGCGGACGTCTTTGCGGGCGTGGCGCGGATTCTCCACGCCGGCGACATCGGCAGCCTCGAGGTCCTCGAGGCGCTCGAGGCCATCGCCCCGGTGACTGCGGTGCGCGGGAACGTGGACGTCGAGGCGTGGTGCGAGCGGCTTCCCGAGTCGGCCTGCCTGGAGGTAGGCGGGCATCGTCTCTGGATGACGCACGTTGGCGGATTCCCGCCGAAGGTGCCCGAGGCCCTCGAGAAGAACCTTCGCGAGGCCGCGGCGAACGCGGCGATTTTCGGGCACAGCCACGAGCCGAGGGTGGAAAACCAGGGAGGCGTGCTTTACCTGAACCCCGGCTCTGCGGGCCCGCAACGTTTCCATCTGCCCCGAGCCGTGGCCCTCATGGAGGTGGGCGAACAGATCAGCGCACGGATCGTCCTGCTCTAGCACCGAGGAACGGAAGTACACCCGCACTTCCGTTCCTCGGTGCTCAAGGAAACCCCGCCGAATAGAAGACACGAAAACTTAACGAAACTGTGATGGCGTAACTACTGAGCGAAACTATTATTTCGCCCCTACAGGGCTCAAATCATCATTCTTCTCACTTTACCCAGGCCGACCTGCGCCTCCCGTGTCCCAACGGAATCCCTGCGGGAGGGACAAGGGAAGCGGACTTGGCCTGGGCTTTGTTCATTCGCCCCTCCCAATCTTGTCCCCGCGGGAGGGATCTTCGATTTGGGGCTGTCCATGAAGGGGCGACCCGCCGTATTCACCAAGTTCTTGCGTGATGACAGACTACCGTTGCCGAATGCTGCCAAGTCCCTGCTGCAGGACCTCGAGCACGCGGGCCATGTCCCCGCGGAGCAGGGCGGCGGGGTCCAGCCACAGGCCGGGGAAGACCTGCGATCGGAGGATGCCATGCGGACCCGGAGGCAAAGCCCTGAACTTTCCTTGCCGCGCGAGGAACCAGAACACCTGGGAGTGGCGGAGGGCGATCACCAGATATTCTGGAACGCCTGCGCGCTCGTAATCATTCTTTTTTGTGTCAAGGTCATAACCTTCCGTGCTCCAAGCGATTTCGACGATCAGTTCCGGAGGACCCTCGAGATATCCCTGTGCATTCGTCCGCGCTTCGCCCCCCTGTTCCGGCAGGAGCAGGAGCGCGGCATCCGGCTGGACCTCGCTCGAGGCCCCAAGGATGACGGTAACATTGTCGTAAAGTCTTGTTCCCGGTGTGGCTTGGTGGTAATCGGATAGCCATCCCACCGCATGGGCGTGCATTTCACCATGAGGTGACTTCAAAGGCGAAGGCATGTAGACAACGCCCTCAATCAGTTCAGCCCGGATGTGTTCCGGCATGGCCTCGTAGCGGGCGTGAAACGTCTTCTGGTCCAGATGATCGCCCGGCCGCAGGGGAGCGACTCGGGTTCTTCCTCTGGCCCGCCGGGTGGCCGGTAGGATGATGTTCTTGATCCTAGGCATGGGAGATGACAGAACTGGAATGCAAAGAATTGGGCGATGCAGGACTCGAACCTGCGGCCTCATGGGTGTGATCCATGCGCTCTAGCCAACTGAGCTAATCGCCCGGCAGGCCATTTCATGCCCTCCTCGAATATACCGGCCCGGAATGAAAATTCAAGCCGGGGAACAACGGTTTCTTCGCCAGGCGAGCCGCTCTGCCCGCTCAGAGTTGGAAGGGCGAGATGGGGAGGATACAATCATAGGCGCTTGGGGGCACCAAACTTGAAGAGACTTTTTAGGTTTGAGTTGCATGGTTAAAGGCTTCCGTTCCCCGCCAGGGTTGCAATAGGCGCTTGGGGGCACCAAACTTGAAGAGACTTTTTAGGTTTGAGTTGCATGGTTAAAGGCTTCCGTTCCCCGCCAGGGTTGGGCCGGCGAAGCCGGGCCAACCCTGGTCATGAAATCCGCGAGCCCGAAGGGCGCAGCGGATTTCATGTTGAAGGGTCTAACGCCGCGGCCGGCAGTCTGCCGGCCTTCGCCTATGGGTGCCAAGACGATCCGCGACGCAGTCCACGGGGACATCGTTCTCGACGAGCCGGAGATGGAGGTAGTGGATACACCAGCCTTCCAGCGCCTCCGCGGCATCAAACAGCTCGGCACCTCGTTCCTGGTCTTTCCGTCGGCTCATCATACCCGCTTCGAGCACAGCCTGGGCACCTGCTGGGTGGCCAAGCGCATGCTGGCGGCCCTGCGCCGGCAGTCGGGTCAGCCCAATCTGCTCAGGGCTCAGGAACGCACTCTCTACATTGCAGCGCTCCTGCATGACGTCACTCACATCCCCTTCGGACACACCTTCGAGGATGAACGGCGGATTTTTCCCCGGCACGATGAGAGCCCCGAACGCCGGGAGTACTTCCTGGGCCGGCCGCCCCTGAGTGAGATTCTTGACCGCCAAGGCGTCCGGCAGCAGGTCCTCGCCGTCCTCGATCGGAACGTAAAGGCTGGTGAGGACGTGCTCATGATGCGGGAGATTCTAGCGGGTACGGTATGCGCCGACCTGCTGGACTACCTCAAGCGCGATGCCTTCTTCTGCGGATTGCGGCTCGACTACGATGAGCGCCTTTATCGTTATCTGACCGCGGTGGCCGGAAAGCCCGTATTCGACTTGCAGCATCGGGGCCTGTTCCGCCCGGACGCGCTCAGCGAGCTGGTCCATCTCCTTCGCCTGCGCTACACCCTGACGGAACGCGTCTACTATCACCACGGCAAGGTGGTGGCCGGGGCGATGATTTCCCGCGCTCTGGAGCTGGCCCTGCGGGCCGGCCGCCTGAAACGCGAGGAACTCCTGAACCTGCGCGACGACAGCTTTCTCTATTTGCTGGGGGAACGCTGCCGCGGGGACGAGGAGGCGTCCCTTCTCCTCAATGACCTTCAGGCCCGGCGGCTCTACCGCTGCGTTTATCTTCTCCGCCCTGCGGGCATCCAAGGGGCAGGAGTGAAACCAGAGGTCGAAGCGGACCTCGAACGGCGCTTTCACCGGAACGAAGGCGGGATGCGGGAGGCGGTGGAAAGCGAGCTGGCATCCCGGCTAGGCCTCCGGCCCGCGGAGACTCTTGTCTACTGCCCATCTGCACGCATGGCTCTCCAGGAAGCTCGGGTGCCCGTGAAAATCGACGCCGGGCCCCCGGTCTCGCTCAGTGACCTCCGCTATCCCGAAGTCGAGGTCCTTCAGGAAAAGCACCGGGCGCTCTGGCGATTCGGCGTATTCCTCCGGCGAGGCCTCGAATCGCTCGCCGAACGCGCCGGCGAGGCCTGCGAGGAGTTGATCGGAGAGCGGAACATGCTCGCTGAACGCGGCCGGGAATAAGACTTTAGCCCGCATTTCATGCGAACTTTTGGCCGAAAGCTCATGAGCAATCGGCGCGTCCGGTTCGGAATGAGAGGGAGAGCAATCTCAAAAGTCATGGAGGGCCTTCATTTCCTGGAGCCGGTGGCCCAGATTTTAGAGGGCGCGGGCCGTTCCGTGCTCGATCCGCTACCGCCAGAGCACCGGGAGTTCGCTTTGGAAGTGCTGAAAAAGTTCGAAGCGAAAGAGGCGTGGCTGGCCGTCAATCCGTAGCCTCAAGCAGGAACGGCCTGCACCAGCGGCCGCCATTCGGACCTCCCGCTGGCAGATTTCAGGAACGCGCTTCCCCTGCACATTGGCGCGGTGCGCCCGCGTTACTCCGGGCCGGTGGGCTAGGGGGGGAGGATGCCCTTCCGCTTGAGTTGGTCGATCTCGGCCTTGGCCTTCGCGACGATCTTCCAGAAATCCTGGCCCTCCTCGTCGGCGGCCTGAAAATCGCCCTTTCCGTAGAAATCCACGGCCTTGGAGAAGTGTTCTGCCATGCCCCGGAGATGCGCATGGAGAGTCTCGGCCTCCTTCGGCGGCTTCATCATTTTCACCAGCGCCAGGTTGGCCGCGGCGATCTTCGACGCATAAGTGCACATGCTCTTTTCCTCACGATGCACCTTGAGAGTGGCGGCAACCACCGTGCTGACGGCCACCATGGACTCGCCTACGTGGTACAGCTCGAGGGTCAGGTTCGGACCGCTCTCGGCCCCAAGCGCTCGGCAGAGATAGAGTAGGGAGGCGACGGCGGCACGGGCTTTCCAGGAATCAGTCATGGAAGCACCTCGAGGAAGGGAGTGGTGGAAACAATGGGGGCTGCCGGGGACGGACCTGCGGGGGGAACGGCAACCTGGAGGCCCCGAGCGGATTCGAACCGCTGTACGTGGTTTTGCAAACCACTGCCTCGCCTCTCGGCCACGGGGCCAACTCCGGGGCGATTATAGTCTCGAACGCACGCCTTTCAAACCTTTCTCGAACTGAGTCAGTTGAGCCAGCAACGCAGCCAGGGCCGCCTCCGCAATCGCCTCGCGGATCGCCGTTCGGTCGCCCGTGAAACGGTGCTCCCTCACACGGGTCGCCGACGCCAGGGAGACGGCGATGTAAGCCGTGCCGAGCGGCTTGGGCGATCGGCCACGGACCGGCCCGGCGATCCCTGTCTCCGCGAGGCCGATATCCGCGCGGGCGGCCTTCCTGACCCCCTGGGCCATGGCCTCGGCCGTCTCACGGGAAACGGATCCGCTGGTGGAAAGGACTGCATCAGGGACTCCGAGGAGGTCCTGTTTCGCCTCCCGGCTGTAAGCAACGATCCCGCAGGTGAGATATCGGGAGCTTCCGGGCACGCTGACCAGCCGGGCGCAAATGAGGCCTCCGGCCGTTGTTTCTGCGACGGCGAGCCGGAGTCCGTGGCGGGCGAGGATTTCGCCCACTTGTTCTTCGAGGGTCATCGAGAGTTCTCCGGTGCAATGCAGGCTTCAACAAGCCCTTCCTGGCGCTTCGGTCCGGGTTAGCCCTGAGCGAGGACGACGCAAGTCGTTCGGGTCGAAGTCCGCAGGACGCATTTCGAACACGTCGTGTGAGAAATGCAGGCTAGAGCATATCGGATTGCGGCTTCCCACGGTAGAAAGTCGTCCTGGGCTTGACGTAGGCGTTGCTGATGATACCGTTTTCATCCGTGACGGGAGTGCTGTAATGTATCGGACGGTTCAGACCTATCCGACGGGTCCGATGGGTCCGATTCAGTTCTTGTGAATCAGGAGAATCACCATGGCCAACGACAGGAAGCCCAAGTACAAGCATTCCGCGTGCGTCTGGACCCTCGGGGACGGCAGCAGCCGCTTCACGGGGGTGAGCCGGCCTGCTCTGACGGGCGCGGACACGGTGAAGAAGGTGAAGCTCATCCTGGCCGGCAACACGGGCGTCAGCGGCTTCGAGTTTCATTATCCGAACGAGATCAACGAGAAGAACTTCAAGGCCATCCGGACTCTTCTGGCGGGCCACGGCAAGGAGACGGCGATGCTGACGCCGAACAACCATCACCATTCGACGCACCGGGGCCTCAGCTCGGCGCATGCGTCCGAGCGGAAAGCGGCGATCGAGCGGGCCAAGCGAACCATCGATCTGGCCTACGAGATGGGGACGACCGTGATCGTCTTCTGGCAGGGCGGGGAGAAGTATGACGACTATTCGAGCATCCACTTCCAGGATGCGATCCGGCACTACGCCGACTCGGTGAACCAGATCATCCGGTATGACAAGGAGCAGAAGGGGGACCGGTGCGTGCTGGCCGCGGAGGCGAAGCCGAACGAGCCGGGTCGGTACATGCTTTTCCAGACGGACTCCGACTATCTGGCGTTCCGATCGCTGGTGGCCTATCCGGAGAAGTTCAAGCTGAACCCGGAGACGGGTCACAGCGAGCTGACGGGACTCGACCCGGTCCAGTCGCTGGCCTGGATCATTGCCTGTGATGGGCTGGCGCACTACCACATCAACAAGCAGCACGGGACGAAGTTTGACACGGACGATCAGGTGGACGTGGACAAGACGCGCCTGTTCATCATCCGGGAGCTGATCCAGAGCGGCTACCGCGGCTACGTGGGGCACGACATCCAGCCGCGGCATAACTACACCGCGGAGGACAACGTGAAGGTGATCCGGGAGAGCGTCCGGAACGCCCGCACTCTCGAGAAGCTGGTATCGGCGATCAACTGGAAGCTTCTGTCCAGGCTGGAGCAGGAAGGCGAGTACCTCGAGGCGAAGGTCTACCTGGACAAGATGTTGAAGCGGTCTTGATGCGCAATCGAGGCGCTTCCGCCTCGCCGAGACGCCCGTCGCAGCGGTGGCCTCCTGTTGTTTGGCACTTCTTGTGTGTCCTCAAGTGACCGTCGGAACGTCTGGGAGGGATCCTCCCATAGGGACAGGTGCGGAAGCAATCTTGCTGGCTTTTAGAGGTCAGATGAGCGAAGATCACCCTGTCTCATGAGTTTCGTTCGGCAGAGACTTTCATTATTGACTTGGCCCGATTCGACCCCTTTGACCGTCCGCTGTTCGGCCGCCGTTTCGGGGCCGTGGTGTATCGTCCGTCGGGGTCTGTAATGATGAACATCTTTTGCCCGGAAGAATCCACCCAGTCCCCTACGCAGAATTCCTCAAAACGAAACCTGGAGCCCTTGAGGTACTCTTCCACGAGTTCGATGGCCACCCATTTTCTGCCAAGCCGCTCGCTGGACTCACCCGTCACATTACTACCAGCAAAAGGATCGAGTACGAGGTCTCCTGGGTCGGTCAAAAATTTGATAAAGAATTCGGGCAATCCGTGGGGATAGCGCGCGGGGTTAGGGGCCAATCCTGCTTGGCGACAGGCCCTAAGGTAACGGCTGTTACTTTCGGTGTTGGCAAATTCGAGTAGGTTGGGAGGAATTGCTCCTTGATTGTCTTTCCCGAACTTCGTGGAAATATCATGCCCACTCGGACGTAGCTGCGCCTTGTACCCTCGTCGTAGTAATTCCCGCATGCTTTCCGAGTAGGGTCTCAGGACTCGCCGATTATCAGCCTTGGGGTGAGGTTCTTTCGAGAGCCACCACACGCAGTTCACGGCATCTTTGACTCGTTCCCGCCTAACCGTTACCCATTCGGCAGGGCTGGGCAGCCTTGCAGGGTTGTACCAGAAGAACTCTTGAGAGAGGTAAAATTTGTGCCCTGGAATTCTGCAAAGCTCAATCAGAAGTTCGTAGTGGTAAAGACTTCGGGTTGGCTCTCCGGGGTTCCAACTTCCTCCGATATCAATGACAAGGCTGCCACGCGGCTTGAGAACACGGTGGAACAGGCTGGCGAATTCCATGAACCATGCCACATACTGGTCGGCGTCGACGTTGCCGTATTGTTTTTTTCGCCTCAGTGCAAACGGAGGCGAGGTCATGATGAGATCGGCTGCCCCATCGAAAGCCCCCGTAGCAAGGATCTCTTTCGAATCTCCCAGGTAAGCGTCCCCATGCTTTGTCGAGTAGTAGGGTTGTGGCAAGGCGTCCATGTCGTTATTCCAGTTCTAATTTCTTGATCTGCATAGCGTGCTTGGCTTCACGCTCGAGAACGTCAGCTATGCAAGTGGGGCTTGTCTCTATCCGCTTCAAGTCTGCTCGGTCAATAAGAATAATATCCAGGTTACTCGTGTTCATGACATGCTGCGAATAGCGGCGCGCCTCAGCACCGATTTCTCCCGTTGAAACGATCACGACCACATTGCTCTTCAGCAAGTGGGTCAGCCCGACCTCTTTGGCAACGTCATCCAGAGAGACACGGCTGGAGTTCTTACATTGAATTTGCCACCGAGAGAAAATTAGACGGGTTCCTTCGAAAATCAGGTCGACTTCAGCTCCCCCTGTTGCTGTGCCCCGCAGCCGAGTGGCAATGTAATTCAGCTCGATAAGCCGCATCAAATAAAAGCCCATTGCTTCGAGTGCAAGGCCTCGGAGATGTTTGTCCTCACTCTTGATGTCATCGAGGATCTCAGCGAGCGGTTTTCGGAGTAATTTACGAAGTTCGGGATGCGCCTGTTTCTCAAGGGCATCAAGCAGAGGAACGATGAGTTGCTTCACCAACTTTTCGGTCGCGGTGACCAGGAAGGGCTTGGCCCCCCTGCCGACCATTTTGGTTCCTCTTACGAGGTCGATATAACCCACTTTCTGAAGAGGGTAAAGGACTTTCTTAGGAAGCGCTTTTTCGTCGAATTTGACGCCGTACGTGAGGGCCGCAAGCCTTTCGAGTTCGTTGGAACGAAATGGACCTGGAGACCCCATGTTCGCAAGTGTCTTCAGGAAGGCATTCTGCTCCGCAGGTAGACCTGCCAGCAGGTCCACTTCCACGGAAGGAATTCCCAATACCTGCTCGAGCTGATTTTCATCAATGCGCCAGGAACCCTTGGCGAATATCCGTGCCCTCTCAAGCCAAAGTCTCATCATACTGGGGTGCTTGCCACCCCGTGGGTAATGGATACCCCGCTCCTCCAGCCATTCACGAAGCTTTTTCAGGTCCACGGATTCTTGCCTGGTTTCAATGTCTTGTATGGTCTGAACCAGGGTCAAACCGTGTAGTTTCAGGAGTATGTGACGAGCAAGTTCGGCGTATAAAGTTTCTTCATGGCCGCAGAGGCTAAGAAGCTTCCATCCGAACTCTGTGAGCCTTGCCCCACGGTCGATAATTCCATAAGCGATCATCCCCAGCTTGCAATTATTGGCCAGTTTCCGCCGGTTGTATTCGCTGGTGTCATAGTCCTTGAAGTACTGGTCATGAACCGCCGCTTCGAAGGCTCTCCAGTCGCCGCCGAACCGGTTTGCCAGATCGAGGACCACGGGCAAGGCGATTTGCGATGGAGAAAACTCGCTTCCGAATGGGAGGTCGCTATGCTTCATTCGGTTGCCTGCCACCGTTCAGATGAGTGGATTCAATGAAAGAAAAGGGAGGCTAGGTTCCCGGTTCGGAAGTGCTTCCGCACTTCCGAACCGGGAACCTAGAAGAACGAGATGAGGCCCAGCTCGTAGGGCGAGGCGAGATCGGGGTTGTTCGGCAGGACGCGGATGACGTAGCCGCAGCGTCCGCTGCTGGTGCAGGGGACGCGGCCGCTGAAGGTATAGCGTCCATCGCCGCCCGATGCGACGGGGGCCATAGGAATGGTCCGGGCTTCGGTGATCTGGGTTTTTTCATCGAGGTTTCCGTAATAAATCTCGATACCGAGGTCCTCGGGCCGAAGCTCGCCCAGGTGGAAGACGGCCTGAATCTCGAGCTCATCGCCGACCTTGAGCGCCTGTCGAATCTCTTCGGGAACGGACTCGAGGCGAATCTCCTTCCAGGCGCTGCGGATGCGGTTTTTCCACTGGGCCAGTTCCTTGCTGCGGGCCCAGCTTTCTTCCTTGAGGCGCTGCCAGCGATGCGTGGCCGGGACGTAATATTTCTGAACGTACTCCCGGACCATGCGGCGCGTGTTGAAAACGGGTCCGAGGCGGTGCATGGACCGCTTCATGAGGCCGATCCACTGCCGGGGCAGCCCGTCTGTCCCCCGTTCGAAGAAGATGGGGATGACTTCTTTTTCGAGGAGGTCGTAGAGGGCGCGTGATTCGACGGCGTCCTGGTAGGCGAGGTCGTCATAGAGCTCCTCGCCGCCGATGGCCCAGCCGACCTCGGGCGTATAGGCCTCGTGCCACCAGCCGTCGAGGATGCTGATATTGATGACGCCGTTGATGGCGGCCTTCATGCCGCTGGTGCCGCTGGCTTCCATGAGCCGCCGCGGCGTGTTGAGCCAGACATCGACGCCCTGGACCATGTAGCGGGCGAGGTCCATGTCGTAATCCTCGAGGAAGACGACGCGGCGCCGGATGTCCGGGTCCCGGGCGAAGTGAACGATCTGGCGGATGAGTTCCTTGCCCTGATTATCATGGGGGTGCGCCTTACCAGCGAAAACGAGCTGGACCGGCCGTTCCTTGTCGCACAGAATCCGCTTGAAGCGCGCAGGGTCGTTCAGGATCAAGGTGGCCCGTTTGTAGGCGGCGAAGCGGCGTGCGAACCCGATGGTGAGGGCCTCGGGGTGAAGGAGTTCACGGGCGACTTCGATCTCCGCCCGGGGCGCCCCGCGCTGCCGGAGCTGCCGTTCGAGCCGGCGGCGCACGGTGGCGACGAGGCGTTCACGGCGTCGCTCGTGCGTCCTCCAGAGCTCCTCGTCCGGGGTGAGCAGAACGCGCTTCCAGTCCTCCGGGCCGATGAAGTCCTCGAGCCACCTTTCCCCCATGTAGCGCTGCAGGAGTTCCCGCATGTCCCGCGACAGCCAGGTCTTGAAATGGACACCGTTGGTGACGTGCTGGACGGGGACGTCGGATTCCGGCACGCCGGGCCACGCCCGTCCGAGCAGCCGGCGGGAAACGCTGGCGTGCAGCCGGCTGACCGCGTTGGTGGCCCCGGCCAGCCGGATGGCGAGGAGGGCCATGTTGAAGAAGGCGTGCGGATCGGTGGGACCCTCTCGGCCCAGGCCGAGGAACTGTTCCCGGGAGATGCCGAGGGCCTTCCAGTAGTGGGCGAAGTAGCGCTCCATCAGGTCCGGCGGGAAGAGGTCGAAGCCGGCGGGCACCGGGGTATGGGTGGTGAAGACGTTGCCTGCGCAGGTGATTTCCCTGGCGACCTCGAAGGGGAGGCCTTCGCGTTCCATGAGGCGGCGGATGCGCTCGAGGGCGAGGAAGGCGGAGTGGCCCTCGTTCATGTGGCAGACCTGGGGATAGATGCCCAGCTCGGCGAGGGCGCGGAGACCGCCCACACCGAGCAGGATTTCCTGGCAGATGCGCTTCTCCGTATCGCCGCCGTAAAGCTGGTCCGTGATCTCGCGGTCCTGGGGCTGATTCTCGGGCAGATTCGAGTCCAGGAGGTACAGCGGGACACGGCCGACGTCGGCGCGCCAGACCTGGGCGTGGATGAGTCGCCCGGGGAGATCGACGGCCACACTGACGGGAGTGGAGTTCGACCTCCGGACGATCCGGACGGGCATGTTGAAGAAGTCATTGACGGGGGTGGATTCCTGCTGCCACCCGTCCTGATTGAGGTACTGGTGGAAGTAGCCCTTCTGGTAAAGGAGGCCGACGCCGGCGAGAGGAAGGCCCATGTCGCTGGCGGACTTGAGGTGGTCGCCGGCGAGGACGCCGAGGCCGCCGGAGTAGATGGGAAGGCACTCGGAGACGCCGAATTCAGCCGAGAAATAGGCGATCGTGACGTTCTCCATCCCGGGGTAGGTGCGGTGAAACCATCCCGGTGAAAGCATGTAAGCACGGTGCTGCTCCACGACGCGAGCGAGGTAGGAAAGGAAGCTCTCATCCTGTGCGGCCTCCACCAGCCGCTCCTGGCGGATGCGGCCGAGGAGGAGGACGGGATTGTGGCCGGCCGACTCCCAGAGCTCCCGGTCCAGCCGCCTGAAAAGGTCCACCGTATCCGGGTCCCAGCTCCACCGGAGGTTGTAGGCCAAGTCTTCGAGGGGGAGAAGCGGCTCAGGAAGGGAGGGAACGACGTGGAATTTCCGGATTTTCATAGGTGAGTATTAGACGGCTTCCGCAGGAAGTGGAAACCGGCGTTTTCACCGTGCGGTTTCCGCGTGATTGGAGAAGATCGTTCGAGGCGGCTCGCCGTCCAGCATGGAAGCGTGCCGCATGACCGTGTCGGCGAACGAGCAGAGAGGCGCAAGAAGCGCAGGGGACACCGTTGATCAGAAAGCCCGCAGCCGCCTACCGGGAGGATTCACCTCGAACCCCCGCTCTCTGGAGTCCATTTAAACCACGTTTCCCTTGCCAGACCGGTGGGCCTCCATCAATTCGAGTTGAAGCGTCTTGGGCTGCCTGAGGCGGCTTTCCGTCCAGATTTTCATGAAGGCATCGGCAACCTGCGGATCGAATTGCGTGCTCATTCCGAGCTTGAACTGCTCCTCAATGAACTCCCGAGAGTAGGGCTGCCGGTAGGGTCGGGCGCTGGACATAGCGTCGTAGGAGTCGGCGACACAGACGATCCGGGCCGTGAAAGGGATGCCTTTCTCGCTGAGTCCGTCCGGGTAGCCCTTGCCGTCCCACCGTTCGTGGTGATGCCGGGCGATGTCGACCGAATGATTCATTCGAGGATGCTGAATTTGGCTGATGATGTGGGCGCCGCGGCCCGGGTGCTCCTTGATCAGCTCGAATTCCTCCTTGGTCAGCGGGCCCGGCTTGCGGAGGACGGAATCGGGCACGCCGATCTTTCCGACGTCGTGAAGGAGGGCGCCGAGCCGGATGCTCTCGATGAGGCGGTCGCCCAGGCCCAGCTCCTCGGCAATCTGGACGCTGTAGGCGGAGACGCGCTCGGAGTGGCCCCGAGTATATTCGTCCTTGGCCTCGATGGCGGCGACGAGGGTGAGGATGGACCAGATCGCCAGGTCTTCCAACTCCTTCACCAGGTTGGCCCGCTCGATGCTGATGCCGGCCTGCTGGCCGATGGCCGAAAGCAGCTCCAGGTCGCTCTCGGAAAAGGCGCCAGCCTCCTGGCTCGAGTCCACGTAGATCGCCCCGAGAATCTGCTTCTGAGTCTCCAGCGGCACGCACATGACGGACCGAATCTGGTTGAGCAGGATGCTCTGGCCCGAGCTGAAGCGCTCGTCGAGCATGGCATCCGGACACAGCACGCGGTCCCCCTTCGTCACGCAGTCCTGGACGATGGTCTGGCTGATGGCCAGGCTCTCCTCGTGATTCGAGTTGTTGAAGGTGCGGGTGACCGCGGATCGAATCTCGCCCGTCTCCAGGTCCTTCAGCAGAAGAAAGGCTCGCTGCGGCTTAACGACCTCGATGATGGTGTCCATCAAGGTATTGAGAAGCTCCTGGGGATTCTCGATGGAATGAATAAGGTTGCCGACCTTGTAGATGGTCGTCAGGGTCTGGTGTATCCGGTGGTAGTCCTGGACGTCCTTGAGGGCCGCCGTGGAATCCATCAGGATCGTGCGTTCCGCCGCGGCCTGGTCCACGACGTGCGTGCCTCGGCCCCGCGTGAGGTGGGGAACGAAGCGCACGTCGGTCTTCCGACCACCCGGCGTGTCCTCACCCGTGCTCTCAACCGAGAACTTGAATGTGACGTTGCCGACTCGGAGGACGTCGCCGTCGGCAAGCTGGTACTCGCGGACGCGTTGCCCGTTGATGAACGTGCCGTTACGGCTCTTGTCGGTCACGGCGAACTGGCCGTTCTGTCCGACGATGGTGCAGTGCAAGCGGCTGACTTCTTCGCCGTAGATTTGAATTTCGTTGTCGGGGCCTCGGCCGATGGAGCTGCTACGGCTCGGTGGAAGGAGAAACTTCCTGCCGCGACCGACGCCTTCCTGAATGATCAGCACGCCTTTCATGGGGCGATTCCCAGGCTCGATCTGGACGATGCCTGAGCACCGTCCCAATGGGATTCCTGGAGGAGAGGGGCCGGACCGTTCTGGAACGAATCACGTCACGACCGGCACCTCCCTATTATAACGGGTAGCCGCCGATTCGGCAAAAGATCAGCCTGCGGCGTCGAGGGCATCCCGCACGGCCCTGCCGAGCGACTGGAGGGTGAACGGCTTGAGGACGAACCCCTTGAGGCCATGGTCCCTCAGCCCATCGAGTTTTTCCTGGATGCTGTACCCGCTCATGAGGACGACTTTCAGGGCCGGGTCGATCTCGTGGAGCTTGAAAAACAACTCCTCGCCGCCCATCTCCGGCATGACGAGGTCCAGGACGACCAGGTGGATGTTCTGATGATGCTCATGAAAACGTTCGAGTCCTTCCCGGCCGTTCCGCGCCGTGAGCACCTGATAGCCGAGGGACTGGAGCATCTGCTGGCCGACCTGGAGGACCATGGTCTCGTCCTCGACCAAGAGGACGGTTTCGTGCCCGCGATCAGGAATTTTCTTGTCCACCGTCACGCCCGTGCCGGTCCGCGGCGCCTCGGTCTCGATCACGGGAAGGTGCACCTTGAACTCGCTGCCCACGGCCACGCGGCTCGAGACCGTGATGTGCCCCTTGTGCGTCTTGACGATGCCGTACACCATGGAGAGGCCCAGGCCGGTCCCCTTGCCCACCTCTTTCGTGGTGAAGAAGGGCTCGAAGATATGTTCCAGTACTTCCGGAGGCATGCCGGTCCCCGTATCGGTGACGGTGAGGCAGACGTATCGGCCGGGCTGGGCAAAGGGATAGCGGCGGCAGTACTCGAGGTCGAGAGCGACGTTTTCCAGCGTGAAGGTGAGGACACCGCCAGCGGGCATGGCGTCCTGGGCATTCGTGGCCAGGTTCATGACCACCTGCTGCATCTGGGTGGGGTCCGCGTTGACCAGGTCAACCTCGCCCGACACGTTCAGCCGGATTTCGATGTTCTCGGGCAGGGTACGCCGCAGCATCTTGCTGATCTCCTTGAGGAGGGGCATCAGGCTGATGGGCTCCATGCGGGTGATGGCCCGGCGGCTGAACGCGAGAAGCTGGGAAATCAGACCGGCCGCACGCTGGCCCTGCTCGGGTATGTTGGCGACGAACTGGTAGACCCTCGATCCGGGGTCCAGCATGCTGAGGGCGAGCTCCGCATAACCGATGATCCCAGTGAGGATGTTGTTGAAATCGTGGGCGATGCCGCCGGCCAGCGTACCGATGCTCTCCATCTTCTGCGCTTGCAGAAGCTGCTGCTGGAGGCGCTTCTGCTCCGTGATGTCGCGGCGGGTGCCGCGGTAGGCCACCACCCGGCCATGGCTGTCTCGCACGGCGCTGACCGTGGCCTGAACGATAACGGCCTGGCCGTCCTTGCGCTTGAGCCGCAACTCGAAGTCCTTGACGTATCCCTTCTCTTCCACGGCCCTGAGAAACCGATCACGCTCGGACCGGTCGAAGTAGAGGTCGCGGCCGATATCGAGCAGCAGGACCTCCTCTTTGGAGGAGTACCCCAGCATTTCGATGCCTGCCGGGTTCATATCGAGATAGCGGCCCTCGGGTGTGCTGATGAAGATGGCGTCCTTGGACTCCAGGAAGAGCGCGCGATATTTCTCCTCCGAGTCGCGGAGAGCCTCCTCCGTCCCTTTCTGCTCGATGAGTGTTCCAAGCACCGAGGCGAAGATGGCGAGGATCTCCTGGCGGACCTCGTCGAAGGGGGCGTGGGACATGGCCGCGTCATTGAACAGGATGCCGATCTGGCCCCGTGACGAGCGGATCGGCGTGGACGCGATCCACCCGCAGCCAAAGGTCACCGTCTTCTCGCCGTCCCAATAGGTCCAGGGCAGGTCCGTGCGCAGAATCCAGCGGTTTTCCTGTTCGCCGGCCTGGCCTTCCTGCATCCACTTCAGCAGCTTTTCGCGCGGGACCCGATTCGAGTGTTCCCGAGTGGTCCGGCCGCGGTCGTCCGTGCCGTAGGTGCCGCGGAGGATTTGGCCGCCCGGCTCCTCGAGGTATAGGGCGCAGCGTTCAACCCCGAGCTTTTCCCGGGCCAGCTCGACTGCCAAACGGTAGAGCTCGTCCACCTCGGCGCACTGGATGAGCTGGTCCGCCACGCTGACCACGGCGTGAAGGCCGAGACTCAAGGAGCGCTGCCTCTGCTCGGACTCCCGGCGCTCCCGCGCCGACGCCAGGATATTGGCCGCCGCCTGAAAGAAATGGATGTCCTGTTCCGTGAAGCGGCGCGGCCGGCGGCTATGAGCCCCGAAGACGCCGTAGGGCCCCCGGCGTCCATGCAGGACGGTGCTCAGGCTCGTAGCCACGCCTCGGTCCAGCAGGTAGCCCAGGCCGGGGGCCCGGCTGTCCTCCCGAAGATTCTCGATCACCAAAGGCTCTCGGGACGCCAGCGGATAACCCGGGGTGGAGGGTGAATGGATGGGGACCGTCAGGCGGCCCACGAGCCCCGGCTCCCAGCCGACGCCGCGGAACAGGCGCATGGCGTCCCCAGAGCCCATCACTTCGAAAAGCTCGCAAAAGTCGACGTCCAGGGTCTCGGCAACGAGCCGGGCCGTCGTGTCCGCCAGCTCGGTGATCTCCGGTCCCCGCAGGGCCGCCTGGCTGAGCTGCGCTACTGCCGCCTGCTGCCGCATCCGCGCATTCAGCTCCAGTTCCGTCTGTCGCCGGTGCGTGATGTCCACCGAGACGCCCGTCGTGCCATGGATGCGGCCCGAGGCGTCGTAGAGCGGCTCGAGCCGCGTGTGCCACATCCGGCCCTCCCATTCCATTTCGTACGTCACCTTCTCGCCCCGAAGAGCACGCGCATGGGCCTCCAAGGGCAAGAATTCCGGATCGTCGCTCCGGTAGTACTCCGTCAGCTTCATCCCCACGAGCTGGTGCGGCTTCAGGTTCAATCGGGAGAGCGCCCCACCCACGGAGGACGTGATCCGCAGCTCCGCATCCGTCGTATAAAGCACGGCCGGAATCTGGTCCGTGATCAGACGAAATCGGTCCTCGCTGCCGCGCAGACGCCGCGAGGTCTCCCGCAAGACCTGCTCGAACTGGAGCAGACAGCGTTCGATCCGCGAGCTGGCGCACAAGGCGTCGATCCGGGCGGGTTCGACCGGCTCCGTGAAAAAGCCGTCGGCCTCGAGGGCGAAGGCCCGAAGCGCCTGCTCGCGGCTGGGCGCGTCTCCGGCGATGAGAAGAATGGCGTGGGGAAAGGCGGACCGGAGGCCGGGGAGCGGGTTCGACGAGCGCTGGTCCGGCAGCGAGGGCCCGAGGAGGATGCAGTGCGGCGGATTCGCCCGGCCCAGATCGACGGCCTCGTCCATCGTTCGGGCGAGCAGCACTCGATCGCCCCGCGTCCGAAAAGGGCGGGCCAGCCGCTCGAGCTGCTCGCCCTGGCCCGAGGCGACCAGAACCGTCCGGGTCGGACACGGCGACTGGCGTTCGAGCAGCTCCCGGACGCGGGCCCGCAGCACGCTCGGCTCGTAAGGAATGGCCAGGAAGGCGTCGGCCCCCAGCACGCCAATCACCGGATCGAGCCCGGCATGGGGGTATGCCGGCGAGGTGACGAGGACCGGGATGGAGTTCCAGGCGTGGAACTCGGGCGAGCGCAGCAGGCGGCAGAAACGCCAGCCGTCGATCCCGGGAAGATGCATGTCCGTGACGATCAGGTCGGCGGGCGTCGACTGGACGAGCCGGACGACGGCCTCCTCAACGCTGGCGAAGACGAGAACCTCGATGCCGTCTTTTTCCAGAAGCAGGGCGATGAGGCGCGCCTGCACCCGGTCGTTGTTGACCACCAGGACGGTTTTTCGTTCAGATGAGGACATGGCGAGGGATTAGTTTAGCGGTTCAGAAGTGCGGGTGCACTACCGAGCTCGCGGCCGTGCTGCCAGCCACCATCCAAGCTTGTCCCCTCCTCCTGAGAAACAAACGGATAGGAGCCGTCTACGCCAACACCTGAATTTTGTTCATTTTTTCAGCTTATAGGCTTGGAATGCCCCAAACGGAGACTGTTCATCAGCCACCAAGGCGCAGGGACCTTGATCATACCGGGGGCGCAAACCCAAGATGAACCACGGAGGACACGGGGGACACGGGGGGATTCTGATGAATACCTTTGCTCATTTTCTCGGTGCTCTCCGTGGTTCAAACCGATTTTGTTTCTCTCTGTCATAACGAAGCGAACGCGCGAGCTTCGTACGCCCGCTCTTCATGCCCCCTGGTGGACGAACTCGCAGGTGCACCCGAACTTCCAAACCCGAATACGAGTTCCCCATCAGCGCCCATTTCGGAAAGCGGGTCATGGGCCCGGTTCACCGGCATGGGCGATGGCCAGATGCGCTTCGGCGACAGCCTGGCGGGCCGCCCGGATGAGCCGATATCTTCGAGCGGGATCGGCCCACCACCACTGGAGTCCCAGGACTTCCTGGGAATGGACGCGCAGGGCTTCCTCCGCCCTCTGAACGGCCGGGTCGTTCTTGCCCTGACTGCGGGCTGCGAAAATCTCGGCCTCGAGGCTGCGGAGGGCGAGGAGGTCCTCGACGCCTTCACGCCAGGCCTCGTACTTTTTCGTGGGGAAGAACCCGAGGTCGCCCCGGATATTGCGCAGCGAATAGAGTCCCACGCCTTTGACGTTGATCTGCCAGGCCCGCCAGAGCAGCCCCATGGGGTAATCGACCGCGTGCTCGCCCTGCAGGTAGTCGCAGTGCTGCATGTAGAACCACAACTCATGCGCTTGAGATCGGTATCGGCCCAGGTGGGTGTCCGGCCCGGCCAGCGCGTGCCCGAGCGAATCCACGGCCATCCAGGGGTTATAGATGTGCCCCATGTGGGGCGTAAAGATGTCCACCGCGTCCCTGGCTTCGAGGCCCGACATGTTGTAGTTGCTGGTGATGTGGGTGCGGACGCCGGGGTAGGACTGCTTCATGAGGCGGCCCATGCGGACGACCGCATCAAAAATCTCCGGCGGCGGCTCATCCCAAACGTAAGCAGCCAGGGACTCGGGTTTGAATCCGTGATCGAGGTAGAAGCGGATGGTCTTGACATAGATCTGGTGGACGAGATTCTCGTAGCCCGGGCCGCCGGGCCAGTACTTTTTCTTGAGGCGCTCGGCCTTTTCACGCCATTCCTCCGCTGGGCTGCGAGGCCTCTCCTCCTCCTCGTCGAGGCCCTCCTCGGTCTCCTCGGTTACCCCGCCTCTCCGGTCTTCCTGGCCGCTCGCCAGGGCGCCCCCCATCTGGTGAAGGGCGTCCTTGGCCTCTTCCCCGGCGGCGGATGCCTGGACCTGCCGGACGGACTCGTCGATGAAGCCGATGATGCCGCCTTTGAGGCGCATTCCGGTAGAGCCCCAACCGCCCAGGAGGAGAAGGAAGCCCGCGTCGGCGAGGGCCTTGTCGGCCTCGAGGTCCTTGGCGGACTCCTGAACATCGCCGACCCGGATTTCTTCTTTCTTCCAATCGAGCTCGAGGCTGGGCGTCTGGGCGATGACGCCCATGGCGTTGAAATGATGGTCGAGGGCGTCTCGGAAGTTTCGGGGCCGATAGATGGACGAGCCGATGACGTATCCGGTGCCCGAGAAAACCGCAGGCGCGGGCAGAGCCAGGGGCCAGACGCGGACCCCGAGGGCGATGGAGGCGATGGCCTTGCCTTCGGATGGATCGAAGATTTCGATACGGCCGGAGTGGACTCCGGGTGCGCTGTCTTGCCCGCTCCTGAGCACGAGAAGCACCTGCCGCGTCTCGTCCGGCGGAATCCAGACCTCTCCCATCGTGTTCAGATAGACGAGGAAGCCGTTCGTGGGTCCGTCGGGAAGAGGCCGGTCCGGGGGGTCCTGCCGAGAATCGAGCAGGACATCCTTGAGATGATCGGCCGTCCATTCCTGGGCGCGGGTGTAGGCGAAAGCCAGGAGCGAACAAGGCAAAGGGGATTCCACGCGGATGAGGACACAGGCGGGTCGGTCCGACGGGTTATAGAGATGCAGGCCGAGAGTTTCCCATTCCCCGCGGTAGAGGTGCGTCTGGAGAATCTCCGGCGGGCGCGCGCCTTCCGGCGGCCCGGCCAGTGCGTCCACGGGGTCCCAAAGATTTCCGGACCAGACCACCACCGGCCTGGCTTTCGCCGGCGGCACAAGAAACCGGGTCCCGCGGCCGGGAGGCAAGGGCGAAGAGGCCTTGGCATCCTGCAGGGCCCACTCGGCGGCGCCCCAGCCCGACTTGCGGTTGAGGGGAACGTAGCTGAAGCGACCGGCCCGGGCGCAGGAGGCATCCACCAGGATTTCGCGTCTCGCCCCTGCGGGGACCACCACGGTGTAGCCTTCCGTGAAGTTGGCGGCAAGCGTTTGTCCCGCCTTCTGGAGGCCGGCGGACCGGAAAGAATCCGAACCCGGGCTGTCCGGGGGAATCGGCGCGCTGGCCCAGAGGCTCTGCTGGTATTCGGAGTCCGATAGGAACAGCTCCACGGGATCGGCGGCCAAGTTGAGCAGATACAGGCCGCCGGCAAGGTTGCTGCCCGGTATCGGGAAGAGGTTCAACCTGCCCTTGGCGTCGGCCGAGGCTTCCCATTGCAGGCAGGCGGCCAGGAACTCCTCTTCCAGGGTCTGGAGGTCTTCGAGCACGGTCGAGGAGCCGGCCGCGCCGCGTTCGCTCGATAGGGCGGCCTGGATGCGTTTCTGAAGGGCGGCGTCGGGCACATCCGCGGCAAGACGGGATACCTCGGTCCCGGCCTCCTTCCCTGATGGATGGAAATCGACCTTTTCCACCGCGCCGCCGATCACGAGGTCGCCCAGGTCGATCTCTTCCCCCTTCGCCGTTTTCATCTGGAGAAGGGGCGTCATGCGCTCCCCGTAGTAGCGCCGGAAGTAGGGCAGCAGGGCGGGCAGGACCGATTCGAGCTGCGGCCTCTCGAGAGACGCGAGAGCCAGGGTGCAGAATTCAAAATGGTGCTCGAGTCGTTTCTGAACCGCCCGAATTCCCGCTTGGCGGGGGTCACCCGAAGCGTCGGCCTTCGACGGCGGCAGCGATTCCACGGCCGAGGCCGCAGTCATCGCCTGCCGCCAGCGCCGGGGGCCCAGAAGGAGTTCCCCCTTGTCCCCAGCGATCCCCTTGCCCGCTTCGTGGCGCACTCCGCCCGAAGCGTGGAGCACCACGAGGTTCTCCGGGTCGGACGTGGGCAATCGGAATTCGCAGGGCTGGCCCGGTTTCTCGGGACAGCCGGCCCAGAACCAATCGCCGGCATCCGTGCTGGCCTGGAACATGGCGAGGCGGGCCACCTCGGTCTTCACAGGCCTCCATTCCAGCGGCCTCGGCAGAAGGGCTTGGTGAAGTGACCGAAGGGTCGGAAGCCGGGCGGCGAGCCAGCGGAGGCGTTGTTCACCGGCCGGGAGTCCGTCCTCCTGGGCGTGGAGGAGCAGGCCTCGGGCGCCGAAGATGACTTCGGCCAGCATGCCCAAAGCAACGGTGTCCGAGGTTTCAGAGATGGAGACCGAGAGCACGGCAGGGCCAGGGAGCGGGCCGCCTCGGCAGGGACGCCAGCCTTCGGAAGCGACGTGCGCGCATCGAGTGGGCAGGGCCTTCTCTGGCGAGCCGGGGACAACGAACAACCGGCGGGAATCCGCCTCGAGGGCCTGAGCGAGGATATCCTCTTCCGGAGTGCACAGGGTCCAGGCGGCAACGCATTCGCGGCCGGCGTGGCTTCGGATACGCTGGGGCTGAAACTCCTTCAAGTTGGGGATGGGGAGTCCGCCGATGAGAGGAATGCCCGCTTGGACGGCGTCGTGAAAGACCTGTTCCACGCCTTCGGGAGTGTCGTTGAGGAGGGGACGGACCCATACGGCATCGAGGCCGGCTTCGCGATACGAGCGGAGACGGCCTGGTGTCGGCTCGGCATCGGCGATAGCGACGAGGAGGCGCGGCTGGCCGTCCAGGAGCAGTTCACGCTCTTGTGCGGACCACTGCGGCCCCTCGGCCGGAGCCTCAGGTGAAAGGAGAAACCCAAGGCCCAAGGCCAGGGCAAAGAATACAGGCGACCTCAGACGACTGGGGAAGGGAACCCGCACCCCGTCAGGTCCGTTCATCACGGTCCCCGCAATGCTTCGCTACAAGGACAGCACGCCCGGTTCCTTGAGGAATTCATCGTAAGACATCGTCCCGAGAGGCGGAGATACAGGGGCGTCTGCCGGCTTAAATTCGCTGTGCGTTTTCTGGGTCATCCGAGGACTCCGGCTCACCAGGACCCTGAACGCGCCGCCCGTCCCCCTGGGCGTCGCTTGTCCCAACCCTGTCCCCGTGGGAGCGATTCTGCGGAGAAAACGGGGGTGCGGTGGCTTCCAGCCCCGACTCTCCCTCTATCGTTAAAGTGCAGCTCAAACTCGAAAAGTCTTTTCAAGTTTGACGGGCCAAGCGCCTATTCACCAGATGATGATTATAAGCCGATCCCTACCTGCTGTCATGTGCCAAAGACCGTAGCCGGTGTCCCACTGGAAATGCCCTCGGCGAGGAGATACAAGTATCGCATGAGCCAGCCGAAGGTCCTGATCACCCGTGGATACGCCCCGGAAGTCCTGCGCGAATTCTGCGACGAGTTCGACGTGGCCGTGGGGGCGACGGGGCGGTATCTGGACCGCTGGGAGCTGCTCGAACGGGTGGGCGAAGTCGATGCCCTGATTTCGAGGTCGGCGGACCGGGTGGACAGGGAGGTGATGGAGCGGGCGCCGAGGCTGAGAGTGGTTTCGAACTTCGGTGTCGGCTTCGAGACCCTGGATGTGGAGGAGGCGACGAGGCGGGGCATTTGGGTCTGCAACACGCCGGACGTCCTGACGGAAGCAACGGCGGACCTTGCGATCGCCCTTCTGCTGTGCGCCTGCCGGCGCATTTCGGAGGCGGAAGCCTATGTACGGAACGGCCAGTGGAATCAGATCAATCCGGACCTTTTCCACGGGAGCGATCCGGAGGGAAAGGTGCTCGGCATATTGGGCATGGGGCGCATCGGGCAGGCCCTGGCGCGGCGCGCCCGCGCGTTCGGGATGAGGCTCATCTACCACAATCGCCGGAGGGTCGCGGCGGCGGTCGAGGAGGCTCTGGGGGCCCGCTTCGTGCCTTTGGAGGAGCTGTGGGCGCTTTCGGATTTCCTGTCGGTCCATACACCGCTCACGCCCGAAACGGAGCATCTCATTGACCGGCCGCAATTCGCGCGCATGAAGCCGGGCGTCTATTTCGTGAACACCTCGAGGGGGAAGGTGGTTCGGGAAGCGGCCCTGGTCGAGGCCCTGGCGTCCGGAAAGGTCCGAGGGGCGGGTCTTGACGTGTTCGAGAACGAGCCGGCGGTCCACCCGGACCTGCTACGGATGCCGAACGTGACGCTGCTGCCGCACATCGGGAGCGCGACCCGGGAGACAAGGCGCAGGATGGAGGAACTGACGCTCGATAATGCACGGAGGGTCTTGCGGGGGGAGCGGCCCCGGACGCCGGTCAATGACTTGGGGCCTGCGGGTACGCGGCGGCCCGGAGGCGTGTCGTGACGGGCCGGGGTCGTCCAGGTTTTCGGGCCCGGGCGCTGGCCGCGGCGTCGTTGTGGGCCCGGACGCTGGCCCCCATTCTTGGGATTTCCTTGCTCGTCCTGTTCCCGGGTATCACATGGTCCTGGCGCGCCCTCCAAAGGGCGGAGGGCAAAATCACCAGGGCATCGGAAGGCCGGATGGGGCAGTCCTGGGCCGGCGCGGCTGCGGAGATGGCACTGGCACTCTCCGTCCAACTCGCCGTGGTCAGCATAGGAACGAGTGTTACCCTCTCGGCCCTCGAATCGGTCCGGTCCGGCAAGCCGGGGTGGCTCGGCCGCGGGCTGAGGCGTGCCCCACGGTGGCTCGGCTGGGAACTGCTGGTCACGCTGCAAGCGGCGGCCCGGACTTTTGTGCCGACGCTTCCATCACCTTCGGGCGCGGACGCGTCGGCGTTCCGGCCACCCGCGGGCACGTGGGCACGGAGGCTGGACCTGCTGCCCGTCGCCTCGGGCATCGTCTTCTACTTCGCCAAAATGGGACTCCGCGGTTACCTGGCCGTGCTCAGCGGCCGCAAATGGCACGAGACCGCGGGCCTGGCCCGCGGTCACTACGCGCACATCGGGCTGCTCAATGCCCTCGCCGCCAGCGTCAGCACGGCCGGATTCTCCTGCCTGATGGCCGCTGCTCCCGGCCCGGGCCACGCCGCCAGCGCCCTCGGCTGGACCCGAATGGCAGGCGTGATCATCGGAGAACAGATCGTCCTCAGCCTGCTGGCCGCTTACGGGCTTCTTCTTTATCATGATCTCCGCAGGACCCCGGGTGCATGAACCGAGGTGACGAATTTGGAAGCGCCGGTGCGCTTCCAAATTCGTCACCTCGAGTCCGGCCGATTCATGTGAAGACCTCGCTGGACGCTGACAAAGAGATGGAACGATTACTTGAAGAAGCCCAGGAGGAGTTTGCAGCCGCCTTCGCGACACCCGGTGGCCTCTCCTTCATCCGGTCCCCCGGCGTCGTGAATCTGATGGGCGGCCACACGGAGGTTCACGGTGGACTCGCCTTGCCGGTGGCCGTCCATCTGAATCTGATCCTGGGTTACCGGCCGAAGGACACCCGGCAGGTGCGCTTGCACTCGGTCTTCTTCCAGGAGACCCGGACCGTCGAGCTGGGGGACGTCCGGCCGTCGGAGAAACCGGCCTGGTCTGACCTGGTCCGGTGCGTGGCCAGCGAATTGGAGCGGAAGGGTGTCGAGCTTCGAGGCATGGATGGGGTGATCGCGGGCGACCTCCCGGTAGGGGCTGAGCTGGGCTCCTCGGCGGCGCTGGCGATCGCCTGCGCCCTGGCTTTTTTGCAGATGAGCCAGGCGGAGATGGGGCCGGTGGAGCTGGCGCAACTGTGCCGGGATGCGGAGACGCGATGCGTGGGGCGCTCGGCGGGCCTGCTGGCAGCGCTCGGCTGTCTCCTGGGTGACTCCGGAATGGCGCTGAAGGTGGATTTTCAGGAGCTGGAGACGCTGGAATACGTTCCGCTGCATCCGGCCGACGCCCAGATGATCCTGTGCGATACTCTGGTCCGAAACCGGGAACGTGCCGATCAGGAGATGCGGCAAAGACAGGAGCAGTGCCGGGAAGGGGTCAGGCTGCTGGCGAAGCTCATTCGAAGCCGGCCGGTGAAGAGCGTGCGAGAGGTGACGCTGCGCGACTTCAAGAATTACGGTCAGGCTTTGCCTCTGGCTATTCGCAAGCGGCTGCAGCACGTGGTCACGGAGAACGAGCGGGTGCGGGAGTGTGCCGATTCCTTGAAAAAGCGCAACCTGGTCCGAGTGGGTATTCTGCTCGACGCTTCTCATGCGAGCCTGAGAGATGATTATGAGGTCTCGTGCCCTGAGCTGAACGGGATGGCGGAGATCGCCTGGAACACCCGCGGCGTCCTCGGGACACGGATGACGGGGAATGGGTTCGGTGGGCTGACCGTGAGCCTGGTGGACCGGGAGCATGTGCCGGTCTTTTGTGAGACGGTGGCCCGGGAGTACAAGGCCCGATGGGGCGTGACGCCTGGGCTGTACGTGTGTCAGGCGGGGAGGGGCGCGGGGCCGATCGGACCGGAAAGGGGATGAGAGGATGATCCAGGAGGCGATCCGGAGACTGTTGGAAGGAAGGAGCCTCTCGGCCGAGGAGGCAGCGGCGTCGATGACCGAGATCATGGAAGGACTGGCGAGCGAGGCGCAGATCGCTGGCTTCCTCGTCGCTCTGCGCATGAAAGGCGAGACCGTCGAGGAAATCCTCGGGTGCGCCCGGGTGATGCGGTCCAAGGTGACGCGGGTGCGGGCGGGTCCCGGACCCGTTGTGGACACGTGCGGGACGGGCGGGGACGGGTCCCACTCCTTCAACGTCTCCACGGCGGCAGCCCTGATCGCGGCCGGCGCGGGTGCGACCGTGGCCAAACACGGCAATCGCTCGGTCTCGAGCCGGAGCGGGAGCGCGGACGTGCTCGAAGCTCTGGGAGTGAACGTGGAAGCGTCCGTGCCGGTCGTCGAGCGTTGCCTGGCCGAAGCGCGGGTCGGATTTTTGTTCGCTCCGCGTCTGCACGCGGCCATGAAGTTCGCGGCCAAGCCGCGCCGGGACCTTGGCGTTCGGACGGTGTTCAACCTGCTGGGGCCGTTGACGAACCCGGCGGACGCGCGCCATCAGCTTCTCGGGGTCCATGATGCCCGGTGGACCGAACCTCTGGCGCGGGTCCTCCTCGGGCTCGGCTCGGCCCACGCTCTGGTCGTCCATGGACTCGACGGGCTGGATGAAATCTCGACCACGGGACCCAGCCGCGTGAGCGAGTGCCGCGGGGACAGCGTCGTGACCTACGAGGTGAGGCCGGAACATTTCGGTCTCTCACCCGCGCGCATCGAAAATTTCCGCGTCGTGGACGCGCAGGCCAGCGCGGAGTCGATCCGGGCCATCCTTGATGGGACACCCGGCCCCAGAGCCGATATCGCACTCCTCAACGCTGGAGCGGCCCTCTATGCCGCCGACGCCGCCGAGTCCCTCGAGGAGGGACTCGCTTTGGCCAGAGAATCCGTGCGGTCAGGCCGCGCCCGGCACGCTCTGGAACGCCTCGCCGAGTGCAGCCGGATTGACGCCGGACTGCCCGGTGCTAGAATGACTCCGCCTTCAGGTTGAAGGTGGCAAAACGCTCGCCCATCGGCACGGAAATGATGCCGCACCCTTTCCACTCGATGGCCCCTCCGTCTCCGCGGGAGAACTTCACATGGCCGCCGTCCCCTGTGATCTGGCTCGAATCATCATCTCGGAAAACAGCGAACAGCAGATGATTTGGCTGCGGGAGAAGTTGGGGCACGGGCGCACCTTTCCCATCCTGATCGGCATGTTCGAAGCCGTGGCGATCGACCGGAAGATTCGGGATGTGGAGACCCCGAGGCCGCTGACTCACGATCTGCTGGCGAACGTCATCTCAAGCCTGTCGGGAGTCGTCGAACGCATCGTGGTCAACGATCTGCGCAATAACACCTTCTACGCTACGCTGGTCATTCGGCAGAATGGCAAGGTCATCGAGGTCGATTCGAGGCCGAGCGACGCCATCGCCTTGGCGGTGCGCCTCGAAACGCCGATTTTCGTGGAGGAAAAGGTCATCGACCAGGTGGCCAACCTTCAGCAGCAGGAGCCGCAGGAAGAGGAGGAGGAGGAGGAAGGGCAATAAAACAAAGTGAACCGCGAGAAAACGCGCGGTTTGAGGGGTTTGAGGGCATCGTGCGGCGGCTTGGCTGTGAAACGGCAGTGGAAGTGTAACCATACTTAAACGCCGTTTTCTGATTGAAAAAAAGACAGAATTTGCGTTAAAATAAGGCAGGCCATATAAATCGGCTTGTGAATAACGCTGCACTATTCACAAGCCGATTTTTTTTGTAAGGCATTATGTTAAAACATATTATACATCAGGAAGCAGGTGTGAACGATTTATTTCATTATATGCTCACGAATGTGGTACAGCTAGTGCTCTGACTTCTTTCCGAATAACGGGTAAACGGCCTTGGCGGCGGTGGCTGGACACTATGATCCTCCCCTTTCTTTCCATCTGTATAGCTGCATCCTTTGCGGCGGGTCACGGCGAGTTAATGGCATCCCAGTTGGAAGGGGGGCCTGTTCTCCAACATTGGGATGCTGGGCTTGCTGACACCTCCATTATTCCCTTGCTAGTGGCCAGACCCATCTCAGAAGCCGTCCCGCATCATTCTGTGCTCGATGCCTGCAAGATGCTCCACCGCAAGCACGCGGAGGTGATCCTTTTTAATCCGGGTGACTCGGATAGCTCGGCCTGGCCGGAGGCCATGTGGGTCACTTTGAAGGTGCTTTTGGCGCTCAGCCTGGAGGAGGAAGAGGCTTCGGTGGTGCTTTCCGCCACTCCAGCGGAAGGAGCTGGAACGGCCATTTTGAGATGCGCCTTTTCCGCTTCGAAGCAGGATCAAAGCGCCCTCGTTGTCCCAAAGTCGGACCTCTTGGCTGTCTTTCGGGCCGACAGCCGATTCATCGTCTTGGCCGTCGTCCGTTTCATGCATCTCAGCAAAAAGGGAGGCGCGCGTCCCGCTGTCCAAATTCCTATCCCCGCGGGCAGCGCCGTGCGCCTCTCCGAAATCTCGTCTGCTTTGAAAGAGGAGGATCTGTTCAGTGTCGCGGCGCGATACCCCGCACGAGTCCGTGCGGACCGCGTGGTCCGGAGCGATGGAAGCCTCCGGCTCGTTAATAGCATCATGGAGGGAGCGCTGGCACGGAGGCCGTGACTTTCCACGCACCTCATGCAGCAGCGGCGGCAGGAATGCGAAAGCATTTCTGCCGCCGTCTTGTTTGTTGTGGACCCGTGCGGAGTCTATTTCTTCCCGACCTGCTGGATTTCGGTGGCATCGGAGAGAATGTGCATGGCCTCTTCGACGACCTGATCGCGCATGGCCCGGGCATCCCATGCCTCGCGTTCCTCCGGGCTCATCCTCCGGAGCTTGTCGGTGAACTTGATCTCTTCCTTTTCCGCTTCCTCCTGATCCGAATCATCCTCTCGGGCATCGCGTTCCTCCAGAATCCGGTATTCCTCGGGCGTGATGAGCTGCTGCTGGAGCTGCCACTGGCGGCGAATCCTCGCACCCTCCAGCGCGATATTCCGCGCTTCTTTGCTGCGCCGCACCATGTCCGCTTCCATCAGATAAATCAACGTGTCGTTCCGGTTCTTCGCCAGGACCTCGCTCTGAAGCTTGAGATTCTGGAAATAGAGGCTGCTCCTGACGCGTTCGGCGCTTCGCTCGCGCAGACGCGCCAGGTCCGCTGCACCCGGCCCGAATTCAACATAGGGCGTGGCTGAAATCTCGTCATCGGGAAAACAATAGTCGAGTGATTCCTCGCCTACCTTGATCCCGTCGTAGAGGCCCGGCAACAGGATGTCCGGCGTCACTCCCTGCTTCTGGGTCGTGTGGCCCGTCACCCGGTAGAACTTGGAAATGGTGAGCTTGACCGCGCCGAGCCGGGTGTCGCTGCCTTTCACACCAAGCTCCTTGTCCAGGTCCACCAGGGTCTGGACGGTCCCTTTTCCGTGGGTTTTCAGATTGCCGACGACGATCGCCCGCTTGTAGTCCATCATCGCAGCGGCGAAAATCTCGGAAGCGGAGGCCGAGAACTGATTGACGAGGACCAGGAGCGGCCCGGAGTAGAGCACCTGCGGGTCCGGGTCGTTTTCCACGACCGTATGCCTTTGGGCGTCCTGGACCTGGACGACGGGCCCCTCGCGGATGAACAGTCCGCCCATCTGGATGGCGTCCGGCAGCGAACCACCGCCATTGTTCCGCAGGTCGACGATGATGCCCTGCGGGTTCTGCCCTTCCAGTTTTCGCAGGAGTTCCGCCACGTCCACAGCGCTGCTGATTCCATCCGGCATTTCGGTGGCCGCCATCTTCAGCTTCGCCTTTTCGAAATCCCGGTAAAAGGAAGGGACCCGGATGTACCCGAACTTCTTCTTCGCTTCCCCTTCACCGAACTCGTACACGGCCAGCTTGGCCGATTGATCTTCCAGCTTGATCTCGTCCCGCGTGATCCCGATGACCTTGCGCACGCTGTCATCCGTCGCTCCCGCGGGACGGACGGTCAGCTTGACCGTTGTTCCCTTCTTCCCGCGGATCAGCTTGACGACCTCGTCGAGGTCCATATCGACCACATTGACCGCTTCCTCGGCTTCCTGGGCCACCTCAAGGATGACATCCTCAGGCTGCAGCTCGCCTCCTTTGTCCGCCGGGCTGCCGGGGATGATGCGTACGACCTTTGTGTAGCCGTCCTGCGAGCTGAGGGCCGCCCCGATCCCTTCGAGCTTCAATTTCATGGAAATATTGAAATTCTCGAACTCGCTGGGAGGAAAATATGCGGTATGAGGGTCGAAAACCGTCGCCACCGCGTTCAGGAAAATCTCGACCAGCTTCGGGGCCCTTTGCTTGACCGCGTAGCGGCGGATTCTCTCGTAGCCTTTCAGCACGTCTTGGTGTATCGATTCCAGAATCTCCGCATCGGCCTTCTTCTCCTTGGACATCCGGTTGGCCCGATCCTTGGCGATCTTGCGCGTCAGCACCTGGTACTTCAGCAACTTGTACCACCGGTCCCGCAGGTCCTCGACGGTGGAAGCAAAATCCTTCTTCTCGCCGTCCAGCTCGAGAACCTCTTCCTTCGTGAAATCCATCGGCTGCTTCAGCAGAGAAGGCACCTCGTCCAGCCACTGGGACACTCGCTGCTCGTAAACCTCCCGCAGCTTGTACACGAAGGAAAGGTCGCCCCGGCGCAATTCATCGTCCAGTGAGGTTTCGTGCGGCCTGAAGTTCTCGTAATCGGACTGCAGGAAGAATTTCTTCTCCGCGTCCAGAATCTTGAACATCTCTCTGAACGCCCTCTTCGAAATCTCGTCGTCCAGCTTCTGGTGGTTATAGTGGTTGCTTTCCAGGATCGAGACGCAAATCTGCCGGGCGAGACGGCCCTCCTGCTCCTTCTTCAACGCCGTCGGCTGGGCCTGGGCCCACAGGACTTCCGGATAGCCCGCCAGAAGTCCGAGAGCCAGGACCGCCGGCAGGAACGTTCGAATCAGAGATGTCATTCTTACCTCCAAGTCTGTCGATGCGACAAGAGCCGAGTCAGGCGTATTAAAGTCTTAGGGTGTAACTCCACCGCGCCCACTGCGTGGGCACCCGGCGGAGAAGCTGAAAGGCGTCCCGCCAGACTTGTCCCCGTGGGAGGCGGGTCGGATGTCCGTTGATTCCTGAACCCCGGACCCGGACACCTTTTGCACCCCTGCTGGGCTGCGGGCTTCGCTCGCCTCGAGTACAGTTTACGATACTCCGGTGACCTTTGCGACCGGTCTTTTGCGCCGCAGCGGAAAAGGAGCACGGCGTCGAGGGCCCCGAGCGGATTGAAGGTCGCAGTCCAACTGCCGGTGACTTGCTCCGTGTTCATGGGTATATTGGCGGGACCATGAATCCGGAGCGCACGATTTCTTCTGAGCGAGCGGTGACCCTGCGGGCCTTCCTCATGGCTGCCGCCCTCACGGTCATCCTGAGCCTCTGCCTCCCCTATTTCGAGCTATGGTTCGGCGGCGGCCGGGCCATGTGCGGCCTTTCCTATCCTGCGGTCTGGGCACTTCTTTTTTTCATCATACCCATCAACTGGATGCTCTGGGCGGTGGGACCCCGTTTCCAGTTCAGCCGCGGCGAGATTCTCTTCATCTATAGCCTCGTCTCCATCTCCTGTCTCATTCCCACCCTCGGGCTGGTCACCCACCTTTTCCCCGTGCTGACGGCGCCGGGCTATTACGGGCCGGACCGATGTCCCAGTTGCCCTGAGGGATTGGTCCTACATTGGGGACGTTCTGCATGGCCGGGTTGTTCCTGCCCGCGCCGGTGCCGGCATATCCCTGTTCATTGACGACCTGGGCGCCGGTATTGTCGTTAGTGCACACCATGCGACCTGTCGCCTGGCTGTAGGTACATGTCACCGTCGTCCCCGTCGGGTCGGCGAAGTTAACAGGATCGTTCCGAACGTAGCCATACAGATTTGTGTCCACACCGGCGAACTGCGTCGGGTCCTTCGCGGTCC
>JACPCR010000126.1 GCA_016179685.1 Planctomycetota bacterium
CCCCACGCCCCCACACTCCCGTACTCCCACACCCCTGACGTCACGAGCCAGTCCCTTGTCCCTTGTTCCTTGTCCCCATACACTGGAAAGGTCTATACCTCTCCCCACCCGCACGAGGTCATCCCATGTCTGCCAGCGCCGCCCCATCTGTCTCCACCGGAAAGATCGGGAACGTACCCGTCATCGTCCTGACGGACCCGGCGAGCGAATCGGAGGCCCAGGTCGCTCCCCTTGCAGGATTTAACTGCTTTCGCTTCCTGCGGAGAGTGGGCGGCCACTGGATTCCCATTCTCTTCTCCACCGATTCCGAGGAGGCGCTCCGTAAGGGAGGGACCGGCTTCGGATTTCCCTTGCTGTTCCCGTTCCCGAACCGGGTGAAGGATGGGAAGTACGGGGTCCGCGGCAAGACGTACCAGCTTGACGTCAACCACCGGACGAACCATATCCACGGCCTGGTGATCAACCGCGAGTGGAAGAGGGTCCGGACGGGCGTCTCGGAGGATCGGGGGGCCACGGTCACGGGGATCATCGAGGCGTCGGACTATCCTGATGAAATCTTGAGGCAGTTCCCCTTCCCGTTCCGCCTCACGGTGACCTACGGTCTGAAGGACGGCCAGCTAGCCGTCGATGCCCGTGTGGAGAATACGGGCGACGGCGTCCTGCCGATGGGTTTCGGATCCCACCCCTACTTTCCGATCCCGATCCTGCCGGGCGGCCGCCGCGAGGACTGTGAGATTTTGATCCCAGCGAAGCAGTACTGGGAACTGGAGAGCAGCATTCCCACGGGCAAGCGCCTGCCGGTCTCCGGCCGGCTTGATGCGCGTTCGTTCCGTCCTTTGGGGGAGGAGACGTATGACGACGTGCTGACGGACGTGATCGTGACGGGCGGGGGATCATCCTGCGTGGTGCGGGACCCGCGAGCGAAGATGCAAGTTCGCATCTGGGCGGATGCAGGTTTTCGGGAGTGGGTGGTCTACGCGCCGAAGGGGCGTGATCTGCTCGCCTTCGAGCCTTACACGTGCGCCACGGATGCCGTGAACTTGAATGCCCGGGGCATGGACGCCGGCTGGCTCGAACTGGGTCCCGGCGAGGCCTGGTCGGGCCGTCAAGAGGTCCGTCTCGTGGACGATGACGGAAGGGCATCCGCACTTCCGGACGCGCGTTAACCTTTGGGGATGATCAGAGCCGGTTCATTGAGGGACGCGCGCTGAATCACGAGGAATCAGAAAACTACATGGGCCCCGCGCCCCAGGGCACCTTCCACTGGATCAGCTCGATCTGGTTGCCGTCCGGATCGGAAATGAAGAATCGGTCCGCCCCGGGAATCTCGACGGTCTCGCGGATTTCGATCCCTTTCTCCTTCAGCACCTTTCGGGCGGACGCGGCGTCCTGCACATGCAACGCAAAATGGCGCGGCGAAAAGGTGTCCGCCTCGTTCCGAAGGATCAGGTGAACCTGCTCCTCCTCGAGTTGATACCAGATGACGGGGAACTTGAAGGTCGAGGGATACGGCACTTCCTTCAAGCCCAAGATGCCTCCGTAAAACGATCGGGCGCGCTCCGCATTCGTGACGATCACGGAGGCATGGTGGATGCCGGTGAGGCCCAGCGCGGGTGGCGTCAGTTCCCGCAGCGCCGCCTCCACGAGGGGAATGGCCCGGGAGACCGCGCCGGGGTCCACCCCTGCAGCGGCCTCGGGGAAGCCTGCCTCACGCAGCATCTCCGCCGTGCTCGCCTCCAGTTTGTGCAGACTCCACGCCAGCGGGTCCCGCACTTCCGCCCGTGAAAGCGACCAGTGCGCGTTCTTGCCGTCCGGGTCGTAGTGGTAGTGCGGGTCCCGCTCGAAGCAATCGAACCGAAGGACCTGCACCGTTTTCTTGCCGACGGGTGCGTAGACGCGGATAGCGGGACCGCGGTCGCCCCCGAAGTGGCGATACTCGACCTGAAAGGTCAGATTCCCTGCCTCGATCATTCCTCCCTTCGGCTGGTTCATGCTCAGGCCCCCTTGGCAGGCTGATTGTAGGCCCGCCAGAGCGAGCTGTAATACTTCATGAGCCGGTCCGGCTCGGGACTCTCCGCAATCTCAGCGCAGCAGAAGCCGCGGTAACCGATGCCCCTCAGCAGGGAGACCAGCTCGAACCAGGGATAGTCGGGAACGCCGATGTCCCTCATGTGCACCAGCCCGATTCGATCCTTGAGTAGGTCGAAGTTCTTTCGGATGGACCCGTCCACGGTCTCGCCGTGGTTCGAGTTCCAGCAGGCGTAAAGATTGGGATGGCGGCCAGCGTCCAGGATGGTTCTGATATTCGGGACCTCGCAGGTGACCCGCCCGTGTACCTCGAGGCGTATCGCCACGCCCTCGTTGACGGCAAAGGCGGCGCATTCCCGGCAGGCCAGGCCAATCTGCTCCAGCGTCTTCTCGAGCGGGACGCCCTTGTCCGTGTGCACGCCGTTGGGCCGGACCTTCACACCGGGCGCTCCCACGTCGCGCGCCAGGAGAACGTATTCCTTCGTGCCCTCGATGTTCCGGCGCACCTCGGCCGGGTCCATCGCATGGTACTCGAAGGCGCTGCCCAATCCGCACAGCGATACGCCCGAATCCTGGAATTTCTGGCGCATGCTCCGGCGCTCCGCATCGGTCAGGCCCACCTCCACCCCGTGCCGGTGAGTCGTCCGCAGCTCCACGCCTTCAAACCCGTTCGCCTGGCACTTCTGGATGATCGTATCGACGTTCCAATCCTTGGCCAGGTTGTAGGTGACCAGACCCAATTTCATGCCCTGGTTCTCCGCAAGATGGGGTTGAAATGCTTCCGGAAGAAATCCCGGAACAGAACCGTCTCAGAAAGATTGTCCACCTCGTTGCAGCGCTGCCACTCGGTCCAGACGTACTCGACGCCAATGTAGCCCGGGTAGCCCGTGCGGTCCATCACCCGGAGGATGCGGCGGTAGTCGATGGTATTGTCTTTGAACGAGCATTGAAGGCGGCCCCTGCGTCCCCCGCGGGCGTGGAAGTGGCTCGCATGGGCCACCAGCGGCTCGACCGCCGAGTCGGGCAGCCCAAGATAGGCGAAGTGGGTGTAATCCAGCGTCAGGGTCAACCCCGGCACGGAGCGCACGAGACGTTGCGCGTCCCGCGGCTTCGGGACGACGGAGCCGATATGGGCTTCGACGGAGAAGGTGATCCGGGCATCCCTGGCCTTCTCCACCCGCCAGGCCAGTTCCTCGCAGCAGCGCCGGAACGACTCGGCATGCGGCACGCCGTTGAAGTCCGCGCCCGGCAGGCCCGTCACGTGCCGGGCCCCGCATCCGGTGGCATACTCGATGGTCTTTTCGAACCAGTCCCGCGCCTTGCGCCTCTTCCGGGCCTCCGGATGATTGGAGGCGAAGGTGACGAAGCTGCCGTCGACCTGCAAGAAGACGTCTGCGGGCCGGAGTCCTCGGTCGCCGAGCCGGCGCGCCAGATTCCGCGCCGATCGGCCGATATTCCGGAACTCCTGGGAGGGCTGGAGGTGCGAGCGCTTCTCGAAGAGGCCGATATCAACGCCCTCGAATCCGAGCAGGGCGATGAGGTCGAGGACTTTCTCATGGGGCAGCAAAGGGAAGGTGAAATCAGCGCAGGCAAGATTGAGCTTCATGAGACCTCCTGAATTCCGGAAAACCCGGGCAGCCAGGAATCGCCAATCAACCGGGCCTGACCATTCTAATTCGGAATCTGGTGCGACCACAAGTGCGCCCGCTCTTGGGGAGGCGCTTCGCGCCTCCCACTGGAGTCTGGCACTTTTATTTTGAGTGCCCGTCGTGCGGAGCCCGAATCCAGATGGTAACTTGATGGGATCCGGGACCGTATCGTCTTCTACGCTGCCACTTACGGCCAGTGCGACACGGAGAGAATAGCATGAGCCAAAACCTGGTCCAAAACATCGACCAACTCGAAGGCAGCCTCTGGGCCGCCGCCGACAACCTCCGCGCAAACTCCAAGCTGACATCCAGCGAGTACTGCATGCCCGTGCTCGGCGTCATATTTCTGCGCCACGCGACCAACCGCTACGACGCCGCCCTGCGCGAGATTCAGGCCGATCACGCTGCCGGTAAAATGCCGAAGCGCGCCCCTATCCAGGCGGATTTCCTCAAACGCCGCGCGCTGATGCTGCCCAAGGAAGCCCGCTACGATGAACTGCTCAAGCTACCCAAAGGCTCGAACCTCGGCTCGGCCCTCGTCAAGGCGATGGAGGCCATCGAGCGCGACTTCGAGCCGCTGCTCAATCAACTCCCCAAGGACTACGACAAGTTCGGGAACGACCTCCTCGAAGACCTGCTCCGCATCTTCGACAGCGAAACGCTCCGCTCCGCCAGCGGCGACGTCTTCGGCCGCATCTACGAATACTTCCTTATGAAGTTCGCCATGCAGGGAGCGTAGGACAACGGCGAGTTCTTCACCCCGCCCCCGCTCGTGCAGACCATCGTCAACGTCATCGAGCCGGACCACGGTATCGTCTTCGACTGCGCCTGCGGCTCTGCCGGCATGTTCGTCCAGTCCAGCCATTTCATCGAGCGGCGCGGCGCAGACACCGCCCACCGCGTCACTTTCTTCGGCCAGGAAAAGACCGCCACCACCATCCGCCTCGCCAGGATGAACCTCGCCGTCCACGGCCTGGAGGGCGACATCCGGGAAGCCAACACCTTCTACGAAGACGTCCACACCCTCTACGGCAAGTGCGACTTCGTCATGGCCAATCCGCCCTTCAACGTGGACATGGTGGACGCGGAGAAGATGAAGGATGACCGCCGCCTGCCCTTCGGCCTGCCGGGCGTGAACAAGGCCAAGAAAGTCTCCAACGGCAACCACCTCTGGATTTCCTACTTTCACAGCTATTTGGGGCCAAAGGGCCGCGCCGGCTTCGTCATGTCGTCGCAGGCCAGCAGCGCCGGGCACGGCGAGGCCGAGGTCCGCCGAAAAATCGTCGAGACCGGCGACGTGGACGTGATGATTTCCATCCGCTCCAATTTCTTCTACACCCGCACCGTGCCGTGCGAGTTGTGGCACTTCGACAAGGGCAAGCCCGCCGACCGCCGCGACCAGGTGCTGATGATCGACGCACGCAACAACTACCGGAAGGTCACGCGCAAGATTTGCGATTTCTCGCCGGAGCAAATGGCCAACCTTACCGCCATCGTCTGGCTGTATCGCGGGCAAACCGACCGCTTTATTGCGCTCGTCCAGCAACACCTCGAACGCACGCTGACCGAAGCCGCAGCCATCGCGGACAAGGCCGCCACGTTTCGCCAGAGCTACGATGCGTTCGCGGCCGCGGCCGCGCCGTTCCTGAAGACGCTGCCCAAAGACTCACCGCTCCGCGAACTCGTGAAGGAGCGCGACGACGCGGCCAAGACCTGCTTCGCGGCGCTGGACAAATGGACCGCGCGCATCGCCAAGGATTGGAGGAAGCCGTGCGATCCGAAATTGGCCGCGCAGAAGAAACTGCTCGCCGAACTGGACGACCTCGCCACCGCCTGCCGTGACCTCGTGAAAGACGTGGACCTCGTTTTCAAACTTGCGGCCCGTGTGATGGACGCCGCGGAAAAGGACGCCAACGCGAAGGCGCACGAAGCTTGGGACGGTCGCGCCATCGGCAAGCTGGAGAAGGAACTGGACGCGCGGCGCAAGGAAGCAGTGGAGCAACTCAAGGCCGCCGCCTATTTCGAGCGGCAGGCGCACTGGCTGCTCTCGCGTTTTCCCGACGCCGAGCTTGTGCCCGTGCCCGGCCTGTGCAAAGTCGTCACCCGTGCGGAGATCGAGGCCGCCGATTGGAGTCTCACGCCGGGCCGCTACGTGGGCGTAGCGCCAGCGGAAGTGGATGAGGATTTCGATTTCGAGCAGGGAATGCGTGATATCCACGTCGAGTTGGCCGACTTGAACAAGGAGGCCACCGACCTGGCCAAGAAGATTCAGCAGAATTTCGAGGAGTTGGGGATATGAAGAAGCCGGTCAGCAGAAAATTCGCCGCCAGTGGCTTGTCGCCGCGCAACCCCAAGTACATGAGGGCTGTGGCCGCTGTCTGGCCGGAATTGTCATTTGTGCAAGGGGCCATTGCACAAATGACACAGCGGAGGGCAACCGAGTCCGCCGCCTGGCGGACGAGAATCCTGGCAATGGGAAATGCAGTTCAATCGATCACCGACCCCAAAGGGGTCAAATCCCAAAGCAAAGGGCAAGCTCCCCACCGAGGGGAGCGCCGCCCTGGAATGCAGTGCCCAGTCGGAATAGCATGACCCCAAAGGGGTCAAATCCCAAAGCAAAGGGCAACCGAGCGCAGCGAGGGCCGCCCTGGTATTCTGAGCAAAAGAAATATGGTTTTTCCAACCCCAACGGGGTTGAATCCAATACCCCGATGATCGTGGACCACCGACAATGCCCCAATCGCTCGTTCAAATCTACGTTCACCTTGTCTTCAGCACCAAAGACCGTGGGCCATTCCTTCGCGACAAACTCATCTGCGAAGAAATGCACGATTATCTCGGCGGAACGTTGCGAGACATGGGCTGCCCACCGTTACGCGTCGGTGGTACCGAGGACCATGTTCACGCCCTTTTCCGCCTGGCCAAGGTCTTGTCCATCGCCGACTTGGTTCGGGACATCAAAAAGGAGTCATCCAAATGGATAAAAATGAAAGGCGAGTCATTCTCTGATTTTCACTGGCAGGAGGGTTACGGAGCATTTTCCATCAGCCCCAGCCATGTTGATGCCGTGGTGCAATACATCGAAAACCAGGAGGAGCATCACCAGAAGGACACGTTCCAGGATGAATTCCGCCGCCTTTGCCGCAAATATGGATTGGAGATCGACGAACGGTATGCGTGGAGTTAGGTTTGGGATGCAACCCCGTCGGGGTTGGACATCCGTGGGGGACGGTTTTCCAGGGCGGCCCTCGTCCGCCAGGCGGCGGATGCGGGCCAGCCTGGAAATGGTCGTGGAGATATGAGCATGACGCATGACGAGCCTCAAACGCCGAAGGCGTTTTATCTCAAAGCCCAGGGTTGCCCAGTGCAACGAGCCAACCCTGGGACGGGGATTCGGAACAGGGGCGAACCCTGTAAGGGTTCAATCCCGAGGGTTGGAATGGATGCAACCCCGTTGGGGTTGGGGGGGCGTTTGCCGACACGTGTACCAGGGCGGCCCTCCCCGCCGTCCGGCGGGTCGGTTGCCCTTTGCTTTGGGATGGAATCCCTTTGGGATTCGGGATGAGCGTCGCAACATCCACGTCGAGTTGGCCGACTTGAACAAGGAACCAGCCGCGCTGGCAAAAACGATTCAGAAAAACTTTGAAGGGTTGGGCGTATGAAGTGGCGCGATTGCCGACTCGGTGACGTTCTCACACTAAAACGTGGTCACGACCTGCCTGAACAGTGGCGGCGTGAAGGCGATGTTCCCGTCGTGACATCATCTGGAATCACGGGCTTTCACAACGAAGCCAAAGCACAAGCACCCGGAGTTGTAACTGGGCGCTACGGCACGCTCGGCGAAGTGTTTTACTTGGAGCAGGACTACTGGCCGCACAATACGGCTCTTTACGTCGTTGATTTCAAAGGCACACATCCGAGGTTCGCCTCATACTTCTTGACCAATGTCTTGCGGGACTACCAGAGCGACAAAGCGGCTGTGCCCGGCGTTGACCGAAATGTTCTTCACGAATTGAAGGTCAGAGTTCCAGACAAAGAGATTCAAGAAGCCATTGCTGAAAATCTCCAAAACTACGACGAGTTGATGGAAAACAACCGGCGGCGGATGGGGTTGTTGGAGGAGACGGCGCGGCTGCTTTACCGGGAGTGGTTCGTTCGCCTCCGCTTCCCCGGTCACGAACACACCCGCCTCACCCACGGCGTCCCGGAAGGCTGGGAGCGCAAAGTTCTCGGCGACATCTGCACGGACATTCGCGAAAGCGTTTTGCCCGAAGAACTCGAACCGGATACGCCCTACATCGGCCTCGAACACATGCCGCGCCGTTCGATTTCGCTGACTGAATGGGGACAAGCCGAAGCCGTCACCAGCTCAAAGAACCGTTTCAAGACCGGCGACATCCTGTTCGGCAAAATTCGGCCATACTTCCACAAAGTCGGCATCGTGTTCACCGATGGCGTCGCGTCTTCTGACGCGATTGTGATACGCCCAAACTCTGACGAGCTTCGGAGCTTCACGCTAATGACAGTTTCCAGCGATAAGTTTGTCGCCGAAGCATCGCAAACGATGCGCGAAGGTTCAAAGATGCCGCGCGCCGATTGGAAGCTGATGAAGCGGTTTTCAATGGCGCTGCCGCCGCAAGGATTGCTGGAGAACTTTTCCGAAACGGCTGCAGCGATTACCGACCAACTCCGCAACCTTTGTTTCCAAAACCAAAAACTCAAAGCCGCCAGGAACCTGCTGCTGCCCAAACTGATGAGCGGGGAGATTGAGGTATGAGCCTAGAAGGCCAGCAGATGGACAAGAAGTCACTTCGGGTGCTGACCGGAACCAAAGCCGACTTGGAGGAACTGGCGAAAGATTGCGTCGCGTTTGCAAACTCCACCGGCGGCCGGCTTCTCATCGGTATCGAGAAAGAGGCAGACGAGCCTCCGGCCGGCCAGCATGTTGATGATTCCTGGCTCGAACGTCTTCCCCAACGCATCTCGCAGCTCACCCTCAACGTCGGGACGGCTGCTCAAAAGGTCACGGCAGAAAATGGCGGGGAGTGCCTTGAGCTGCGCGTCTTCCGCAATGCTCAGAGCATCGCCTCCACCTCGGACGGGCGGTATTTCATCCGGGCCTCCGACGAAAGCCGGCCTTTGCTGCCCGACGAGCTGAGCCGGCTCATGAACGACAAGACGGCTTACGTCTGGGAGGCTCTGACAACGAAGCGGGCGCCTCGGTCCCAGGCGGACCCGGCCAAGGAAAAGGCTTTCCTGGAGAGCATCAGGGCTTCGGAACGTGTCTCGCCATTCGTGAAGGAGAAGCCTGACACGGAACTCCTGGATTACTACCTTCTGGCCAAGGGCGAATATCTGACAAGCCTGGGAATTCTCTGGATTGGTCGGCGGGAAGACCGGGCCACGCTTCTTTATGCTCCGGCGATCCAGTTCATCAAGTACGACGAAACCGGTCGCAAGGTGAACAAGCTCCTCTGGGACGATTTCTCGCTGAATCCACAGGAGTTGATCGAGGTGGTCTGGAGCGAGGTGCCCGATTGGAGGGAAAGCTACGAAATCCCTGACGGGCTGTTCCGAAAGAGTGTTCCGCACTACGATGAGGTCGTGGTCCGGGAGCTTCTGGCGAATGCGTTGGTGCACCGGCCATACACGCAGCGGGGCGACATCTTTCTCAACCTTTACCCGGACCGGTTGGAGGTTCACAATCCGGGGCTGCTGCCGCTGGGGGTTACGCCGCAGAACATCCTCCACACGACGGTCAAACGGAATGAGCATCTGGCCAAGGTATTCTATGACCTTAAGCTGATGGAACGGGAAGGGAGCGGGTACGACCGGATGTATGAAGTGCTTCTGGCGAGCGGGAAGCCGCTTCCGCAGGTGAGGGAAGGCGATGACCGCGTGGCGGTAACCGTGGAAAAACGGATTATCGACCCGGTCATCGTGGATTTTGTGGCCAAGGCGGATCAGGCGTTCCAGCTTTCGCAGCGGGAGAGGATTTCATTGGGATTGCTGGCACAGCACGAGTCGCTGACGGCGCGGGAACTGGCCAAGCTGTTGGAACTCAGGCAAACGGCTGATTTGCCGCATTGGCTTGGCAACTTGATAGAGGCGAAACTCATCAGGACCCGTGGACGCACGAAGGGCATGGAGTACCATGTTGACCCGAAAGTGCTCCGAGAGCTCGACTTCAAAGGATTGACAACACTCAAAGGAATTGAAGAACATCGGCTGAGAGAATTGATTCTGAGGGACCTCGAAATTTATCAGGATGCGAGCTTAGGGGAAATTCACCGAAGGATTGGCACTGAAATCCATCGTCGCAGAGTCCAGCGGGCCCTTTGCAGTTTGGTTGAGGAAGGTCAGATTGGCAGGAAAGGCAATCTTCGCTGGACGCGTTATCTATGGACCAAAACGCCCGAAAAAAAGGCCAACGGTTCATAGAAATTGGTTTATAGACGGCCCACGCGACCGTTATGTCCTTAAATCACAGTTCGTTGTGTATAGACCAAGGCGTGCAAAAAAATCCATGAATGTCAATAAATGTGTCAATGGACCGCGTGTGGGCAGAGTGATTGGTGACTGTCATATCGCAAGTTACAGGTGGGACGCACAGAACCCGAGATAGCCAAAACTGATGATCACCGACATCAACAGCGAAGACCGGCTTGTCCAGAAGACCTTCGCCGAGCATCTGGAGAAGACACTCGGCTGGGAGAGCGTCTATGCCTGGAACGACGAGACCTTCGGGCCGGACGGCACGCTGGGCCGGGCGGATACCCGCGAGGTGGTGCTCACCCGCGACTTGCGCGCAGCGCTGGCGCGGATGAATCCGCAGTTGCCGCCCGCGGCCATCGCCGAAGCCGTGGGCAAACTCACCCGGTACGATTTCTCCCGCTCCCTGCTCCAGCACAACCAGGAGTTCTACAGGTTCATCCGCGACGGCGTGCCGGTGAGCTATCGCGACGCGCAAGGTGCTGGCGCGAAATCACCAGGTGATCGGCGTGAACAACGCCGTGGCCTCGGTGCGTCGGCAGGAGGAGTTGAAGAGGCAGTTCCCCCCGGAGAAGCGGCTTGCCTATCGCATCATCGAGTGGAAGCCGCTTGCCCGGGCCGCAGAAGGACCACCCGTTGGAGACGAACGCTACGTCCAAGCCGCCGCGATCGAGGCGCGCGAAGAGGCAGAGTCCATCCGCTCGCTCGAATTGCCGGAGTCCGCGCACCCCGACCTCGGCAAGCTTGGCGTCTTCTGGCACACGCAGGGGAGCGGCAAGTCCTATTCGATGGCCTTCTTCGCCGAAAAGGTGCGGCGGCAGGTTTCGGCCAAGTTCACCTTCCTGTTGATGACCGACCGCAACGACCTGGACGGCCAGATTTACCGGACGTTCGTCGGCTCCGGGGTGGCGGACGAGCAGACGCCACGTGCCAGCACGGGAGAGGAGTTGAAGCGCCTGTTGAAGGAGAACCACCGCTACGTCTTTAGCCTGATCCACAAGTTCAATCAGGACGTGAACCCGCACGAGCCTTACAGCACGCGGGATGACATCATTGTGATTTCCGACGAGGCGCACCGAACGCAGGCCGGCAAACTTGCCCGGAACATGCGGCTGGCGCTGCCGAACGCGTCGTTCATCGGCTTCACCGGCACCCCGCTGTTCAAGCACGACCACCTGACGAAGCGCATCTTCGGCAGCTACGTGTCGAGATATGACTTCAAACGGTCCGAGCAAGACGGCGCGACCGTGAAGCTCGTCTATGAAAACCGGGGCGAGAAACTCGGCCTTGCCCGACTCGACCTCAACAACCGCATCGCCGACGCCATTGCCTTGGCCGAGCTCGACCCGGACAAGGAGGCGCTGCTGGAGAAACTGCTGGGGCAGGATTACGAGGTCATCACCGCGGACGACCGACTCGACAAGATCGCCGCCGACTTCGTGGAGCACTGCGCCACGCGCTGGGAATCGGGCAAGTCCATGCTCGTCTGCATCGACAAGCTCACGTGCGCCCGGATGTATCAGCGCATCATCCCACGCTGGCAGGAGAAGCTCGCAAAGGTGAAGGCTCTCATCACGCAGAAAGCGGCAGAATTGGCGGTAACCGTCGATGAGAGCCAGCGGGAAGGGTTAACCAAGGAACTCGCGCAATTGCGCGGCCAGGCGAAGTGGATGGAAGAGACGATCATCGAAATCATCATCAGCGAGGCGCAGAATGAGGTCGCCGACTTCAAGAAGTGGGGCTTCGACATCATCCCGCACCGCGCCCGGATGAAGCAGGGGTTCGAGGTCGGCGACAAGCGGGTGGACGTGGAGTCGGCGTTCAAGAACCCGGAGCATCCCTTCCGCGTGGCCATCGTCTGCGCCATGTGGCTGACCGGCTTCGACGTGGAGTGCCTTTCCACGCTCTATATCGACAAGCCGATGAAGGCGCACACGCTCATGCAGGCCATCGCCCGCGCCAACCGCGTTTACCCCGGCAAGGATTTCGGCCTCATCGTCGATTACAACGGCATGCTCGAAAGCTTGCGCGAGGCCCTCGCCCAATACGCCCTCGGCGACGAAGGCGGCGGTGAGGAGGAAATCGTCGCGCCCATCGAAGAGAGGGTGATGGCATTGGTTTCCGCCATCGAGGAGACGGAAAAGCATCTGCGAGGTCTGGGCTTTGACCCGGCGCGGTTGACTGGCGCAAAGGGCTTCACCCGGATTCAGGCCCTGGCAGACGCGGTGGAAGCCGTTTACACGTCGGACGAAGCCAAGCGGCGATTCGAGATCATGGCGCGTCAGGTCTTCATCCGCTTCAAGGCGCTGATCATGGAGCCGGCAGTTTTCACCTACGCCGAACGCCACGACAATGTCGAGACCATCTACAAAAAGCTCGAAGAGCGCCGTGACACGGCGGACGTCACGGAGTTGCTCAAGGAACTGCACCGCATCGTCAACGAAGCCATTCGTGCCGCCGAACCGGGCGTCGATCAGATGGACGCGAAGCTCTTTGACCTGAGCCAGATTGACTTGGAAAAACTCCGGGACGAGTTCGCCAGGAAGGTGAAGCACAAGGCCACCGCCATTGAGGACATCCGACAGGTCGTGGAAAAGAAACTGGCTCAGATGCTCGCCTGCAACCCGGAGCGCATGGACTACTACAAGAAATACTCCGAGATCATTGCCGACTACAACCGGGAGAAAGACCGAGTCACCCTTGAGGAAACCTTCGCGAAGTTGGTGGACTTCATGAACGGCCTCGACGCGGAAGCACGCCGCGCCGCGGAGGAAGGTTTAAGCGAAGACGAACTCGCGCTCTTTGACCTCCTGAAGAAAGACGACCTCAGCAAAGCCGACCGCGAACGAGTGAAACTGGCGAGTAAGAGCCTGTTGGATTCCGTGCGCAAGCTCATCGCCCCGCTGGAACGCTGGACGGAGAAGGAGCAGACTCAGGCCGAAGTCGAGGTTTTCATCCTGGACCACCTTTTCCAGGTTCTGCCCATGCCTCCGTTTACAGCCGACGAAACGCAGGTGATGGCCAAGCGCATTTACCAGCATGTTTGGCAGCAGACCGTGGCCGGAAGCTTTGTGTCCGGCGCCGCGGCAGCGTAATGTTTCCTCCAGACCTATCAGGAAGCCCGGTGAAAGTCTGGTACGGGGGATTGACGGTGGAGGAGGCAGCCCAGGTCAACTGGCAGCCAATTGGCCGGTCTTCACCTGCACCTTGTGCCACTTGAGGGCGTTGGCCAAGAGAATCAGAGCCCCAGGCGAGAACTTGACGAGGCGGCGCTTCGCTAGGGATTCGGATTCGTTTCCAGTCGGCCCTCGAGCGCCTCGATCTTCGGCCGAATCCAATCTTGCATCCAGGGAGAGAACTTCCCCAGGGACTGCCGGAAGGCCGCCACGGCCTCGGTCAGCTTCCCTTCCGCTTGAAGCTTCATGCCGAGATAATAGTCCGCGTTCTCGTCCACCCTGCCTGCGAGCCGCTGGTCAAGCTCTTCGTAGCCCATCTCGCCGAGGAAGAACGGTATCCAGGGACATGCCTCCCGGTCCAGACGCTCCAGTCTGCCGAGCGGCGAGAAGTCCTGGATGGGGCAGCCGGAGATATCCAGTCCCAGCAGCGGCATATCCGCAAGGGGTGACAGGTCCTTCACCCGGGCTTCCGTGCAGGTGAAGTTCGACAGGGCTTTCCCCTTCAGGGGCCCCAGGTCCTCCACGAGGGTATAGTCCACGAAAAGCTCCCTCAGCGGTGCGTCTTCGATCGGAGTGAGGTCGGCGACCACGGTTCCGTTCAGCACCAGTTTTTCCAGCCGCATGCCCCGAAGCGGGCCAATGTCGCGGACGGGCGTACCGCGAAGCACGAGAGACGTGAGGGGCATTCCGCACAATGGGGTGAGGTCTTTCACCTGAGCTTGATAGGCATTCAAGGAGTTCAAGGGCATCCCCGCAAGCGGGCCAAAATCTTCAACGGATGGAACGCCCTCCAAGCTCAGAAAGTTCAAGGGCATCCCTTTTAGCGGACCCAGGTCCTTGACCCGGGTGTAAGCCAGGTTCAGGGCTGCCATTGGCGCACCCCTGAGAGGATCGAGATCGTTCACCGGTGTTTCGGAGCAATTCAGGTCCCTTAGCGGCATTCCCTTGAGCGGATGAAGATGCTTGACCCTGGTCCTTGAAATAACCAATCTCTCAAGCCCGAGCCCCCGCAGAGGAACAATCTGCTCTATGGGTTCGCCGTTAAGGTCGACGCCTTCGAGCTTGGTCCCGGCCTGATCGAAAGTGGGCCTGACCCGGATGGACCTTCCATGGGTTTCCGCCAGCTTCTCTTCGATCTTCTTGACCTGCTCCTCCGGCGGGAGCGTGTGAAGGAGTGCCGGAAGTCCCTGGCAGGCGATCCAGGCCCGGAGGTTGGTGAAGTAGGCATCGAGGTCCGCCTTGATCCGGTCCCTTTCCGGCGGCGGGACGCTGAGGGTGTTTTGCATCATTTCCACGCCGCGTTCCAGGCTACCCAAAGATTCCTGCCAGCGTTCGGCTTCATAGAATTTCTGGCCGAGCGCGACCAGGGTTTCCCATTTCTCTTGTGAGGGTTTACCTTTCACTACCTGCCGGGCACTTTCCAGGTCCCTCATGAATGCTTGCGATTCCTTCAAGGGACCGCGGGATGCCTCATGGTTGGGGTCGCGGCTCAAGGCGGTCCGGAAGCATTCAACGGCGACCTCGTGGTTGTTCCGCATCTGCTCGATGCGGCCCAAGGCATAGGGGCCCCAAGGCCCGTTCGAAGCGACCTTCTCCGCCTCCTTCCCCCAGAAACCAGCCTGCTCCCATCGGCGCTCCGAGGCTGCCTGGACCGCCCACTGGGCAAACTTCTCCGAACCCTCGATGGCGGCCACCCTCTGGCTGTCCCGCGCGCGAATCGCCGACTCCTCGCTCCGGCGCGCTCGCTCACCCTCCGCCTGAAGCCGGACGATGAACAGAACGGTCAAAAGGGTCAAGAGGGCGAAGGCCGCGCCAACGAACACGGACAGCGCCCGATTGCGCCGGACCAGCTTCGCCAGGCTTTCGACCAGCGTATCGTCCTTTGCCGAGACGCTTCTGCCTTCGAGAAATCGCTTGATGTCGCCCGCCAGGTCCGTTACCGACGGATATCGTTTCCTCAAGTTCTTCTCCATCGCCTTCATGACGACGGCCGAAAGTTCCGGGGGAATGCGCCTTGCCGGGGCTCTCTTGACTGGCGCAATAATGTAGCCCGCCCGTACCTTCCGGAGGAGGTCAACCACGTCCTTGCCTTCAACGGGACGTTCCAACGTCAGAATCTCATAAAGTATGGCGCCGAGACTGTAAATGTCGGTCCGATGGTCCAGACGGTTGATCTGGCCTGCCGCCTGCTCCGGCGACATATAGGTTGGAGTCCCGGTGAGGGCGCCCTCCATCGTGAGCTGCGCCTCGGAGTCCTTCCTGACGCTTCGCACGGTTTCCGCCTTCCGGAACTCGGAGTCCGAAAGCGGTTTCTCCGGGCCGGATGCGCTCACGGACTCGGACGTCACACGGGGTCCATCCGGGGCTTCCCGGGGTTCGTTTCCCAAGATTTTGGCGAGCCCCCAGTCCATGACGAGCACCTCTCCGAAGTCGCCGACCATGATGTTGTCCGGCTTGAGGTCCCGGTGGATCACCCCCTTGGAATGGGCGAAGGCCATGCCATCGCAGACCTTCAGGAAGACGTTGAGGAGGTCGACAAAAGACGCACCCTGCCGGCCTTCCTTCAGCTCTCTCAGCATCTGTCCGAGGGACTTCCCTTTCACCAGCTTCATGGTGAAGTAGAGGTTGCCCTGGGCGTCTTTCCCCAGTTCATGGATGGGGACGATGTTGGGGTGTTCGAGCTGGCCCGTGACCTGAGCTTCTTCGAGGAAGCGCAGTCGGTATTCTTCTGACCGGGCGATCTGAGGGTGCATCACCTTCATGGCCACGGCCCGTCCCAATATCTGGTCCCGGCAGATACGGACCGCGCCCATGCCACCCCGAGCGAGGTCCCGCTCCACCTCGAAGGCAACGAGTCCAATGCCCTTGGATTCGAGCAGGACATCGAGTGCCCGCGGGTGGCCGGCGAAGGTCTGCTCCGCCTGGTCCCTGGGAAGTCCGGATGCGGCCTCCTGTGGCCTATTTGGAGGGGTGGCCAGGGTCGCCGCAAGCGCTCCGTCGCCTCGGGTGTCCGAATCCGTGCTCGAATCGGGCACAAGCATGATCGTCTGACACTTCGGGCATTTCACCTTCTTGCCGACGAGGTCTTCTCCGACGGTCAATTTGACCCGGCAGTCATAGTTGGAGCACAAGAACTGTATGGCCATGTGGTAACGGCATCCCGAAGGGCTGCGTCCCCCGCTCACACCTCGCGAGGTGTGAGCGGCCCGAGGACAGCTGCCTCTGTCGGACCCGATGGGGATACTCGCTGCAAGAGCGAATTCAAGAGCGTCAGTCGAACTCCACCCCGAAGAGCTTGGCCTGGCGAAGCTCGAAGAGTAAGGCAATTGGCTCGGGCGGCAGGGAAAACGAATCCGCCCCGTGCCAGGTGACCCGGAGGTCCAGGCCGTCCCGGCCCACCAGGGGATCGCAATCGGAAAGCGTCCGGCCCGGCACGTGCTGAATCCCTCTCACCCCGACGCGGAGGTAGCCGGTGGGTGCGATGGAGGCATTGAGCCGCAGGCGTTGCCCGGCCGGGCGGATGGGAATGGTCCAGAAAGCGCCCTCTTCGGGGCAATCGAGGGCCACGAGCCGGCCCCGGGGCCAGAGGGCGTAGCCTGTGCCGCTCTGCACGCCGGTGTAGAGGCAGCGCTGGTCGGGGTCGAGCCGCGGGTACTTGTGCGGGATGGGGTGGCCGGCATAGGGCAGCGCCCAGCGCCCGTCCGGCCGGTCCAGAAGGTCCCCTGCGGTCGCGACGTAACCTCCATCCCACGAGCCGGGCGGGCCTGGTGTGATCACGGGGCTGCCCGGCATCTCGGCCCAGGCCCATCCATCCGGGGACGAGAACAGGTGGATGTCCATGCTGTCGCTTTCGAGCTTCCAGCGGTAAGGGAACAGGACGTGCTGGTCGGGGCAACCGGGCAGGGTGGTCTTGCCTGGCCCGTACCAGACGTGGCTGGGGGCCATATCGGCCCCGGGGGCGATCAGGGTCTCGGCGCGTGAAAAGTGCCGGAAATCGGGGCTCAGGGCCCGGCCGATGCTTCTCCGGCCGATGGTGCCGCACATTTCTTTGGCTGCGGGCGCGGTCCAGTCGAGCTGCCACGTCCGATAATAGGCCACATACTGGCCGATGCGTCGATCGTAGTAGGCCAGGTTACGCGTGTCGCAGTGCTGGAGGAGCATCGGCTCCTCGAGGGCCCGCCAATGGATGCCGTCCGGCGAGACGGCGCCGCAGAGGCACCAGACCAGCCCGTCGGACCTGATCTGGGTCATCGGGTCAACGTCCTTCGGATACTTTCGGAGGTAGGCGTCAGCCTCTTCGCGGGTCGCCTGCCCCAAGTAGACCATCTTGAAGCGCTCCTCCGGGGGCCCGGCGGGGTCCAGGAACACGCCCTCACCGTTTAGGCCCCGAACCGAGCCGTTCACGTCGCCGCGGAACACGACGTTGTTGGCCAGGGACCCCCCGAGCTCGAACAGGCCCAGCTCGGGCTTCACCCATGTCTCGCCGTCCTTCGACTCGGCAATGCACAGAACCTGGTTATGGCCCCGGGGAATTTTCCCGCCCGATGGATGGTCCGGCGGCGCGAGAGTATACCAGGAGAGATATCGCCCCTCGTGGAAGGCCATGGGCGCATACTGGCCATCGGACAATTTCATCCGCTCCGGCGCCTTCTGGGCCACGAGCCGGATGCCTTTCGGCGTGCCGGGCACGAAGCGCACGCCCGCGTCGCTGGTGGAGGAGGGAGAATAGAGGCGGCCTTGGTCGTCGGTGTAGCTGAAACCGCCCTGGGCGACGAACTGCCAACTCGTGAAGTAGATGAACCGCGTGGATTCCGATGTGTCCATCGACCGGACCCTCCTGTTAACGAAGCGCCCACCTTAAGACTGGGAACGAGGAACGAGCTGGAGTGGCGGACGCCGTGCCCGCCGTCGTCTCTGTTCGATCGCCGCCTGGTGGAACGCGACCTGGCATCGGGTGACCGGCTCGCCCGGGCCGGGCTGGCGTCTCCGATAGGTCCCGTCGGGCATCAGGACGCGGCCATTGCGGTTATCCCGGAAATAGACTTCGAGGTTTTCCAGGAGCTTCTGTTTCAGCCGGCCGTCCCGGACGGGGAAGAGCAGCTCGATGCGGCGGTCGAGATTCCGCGGCATCCAGTCCGCGCTGGCCAGGTAGACCTCGTCCTCGCCTCCATTGTGAAAGTGGTAGATGCGCGCATGTTCGAGGAAGCGGTCGATGATGCTGACGACCTCGATGTTCTCGCTGAGGCCCGGGATGCCGGGCCTCAGGCAGCAGATGCCGCGCACATTCATGCGGATTTTCACGCCGGCCTGAGAGGCCTCATACAGCGCCTCGATCAGGTCGTCATCCACCAGGGAATTCATCTTCAACGTCATGCTGGCCGGACCGTCCTTCGCCCAGCGCGTCTCGCGCTTGACCAGGCCGAGCAGGCGCTCCCGCAGGTTGTACGGGGCCATGGCGAAATGGTGGAACGCGGGCACGTCCGAGTAGCCGGTCAGGGCGTTGAAGAAATTCGATGCATCCTGGCCGAACCGCTCGTCCGCGGTCAGAAGCCCGAGATCGGTGTAGAGCCGGGCGGTACGCTCGTTGTAGTTGCCCGTGGAAAGGTGGACGTAGCGCCGGACGCCTTCGGGCTCCCGGCGCACCACGAGGCATATCTTGGCATGGGTCTTGAGGCCCACGATGCCCCAGATGACGTGGGCGCCCGCCTCTTCGAGCCGGCGCGCACCTTCGATGTTGCGCTCCTCGTCGAACCGCGCCATCAGCTCGACGACCACGCACACCTGCTTGCCGTTGCGAGCCGCTTCCGTCAACGCCTCGATGATCGGCGAGTTCCGGCTCGTCCGGTAAAGGGTCTGCTTGATCGCCAGGACGTTCGGGTCCCTCGCCGCCGTCTTCAACAGCTCCGTCACCGGGTCGAACGTCTCGTAAGGATGATGCAGAAGGATGTCCTGCGTCCGGATGGCTGTCCAGAGGTCCTCGGAATCCTCGAGCTCCGGAACCGGCTGCGGCGGGAAAGGTTCATAATGCAAGGCGTCGAAGCCGGAGAGGTCGGCGAGCTGGAAAAAAGCGCTCAGGTCCAGGGGACCGGGAATGCGGTAGACGTCCGGGTCCCCCAGGCCGATCCGGGCCTGGAGGATGGCGAGGAACTGGGGACGGATGCTCGCCTCGACCTCGAGCCGGACGGGGTGATTCGTCCGGCGTTTGCGCAGCTCGCTTTCGACTGCGGCGAGGAAGCTCGGGGCGTCGCCATCGAAATCGAGCTCGCTGTCACGGGTGATGCGGAACGCGGCGACGTCCAGGATGTTCTGGGCAGGGAAGAGAGGCGTCAGATGGTGGCGCAGAATCTCCTCGAGGCAGAGATAGGCGTGGGTCTGGTAGCCCGGTAGATCGATGAGCCGCGGGATGGCCGCCGGCAACTGCACAATCGCCAGCCGCGGCTCCGCTTCCCCCTCCTTCGGGTCCAGCAATACGCCCAGATTCAGCCTTAGATTCTGAAGGATCGGAAAAGGGTGGGCCGGATCGATGGCCAGGGGCGTGAGGACCGGAAAGAAACGCTCGTGAAAAAGCCTCGTCAGATGGCTGCGCTGGGCCTCGGTCAGCTCCTCCCAGGCGTAAAGGCGGATTCCCTGTCGGGCCAGATTCGACAGTACGTCCTTCATGGCGCACTCGATGGTGCGCTCGACCAGGGCGTGCGCCCGCACCGAGATGGCCGCGAGCTGCTCCTCGGCCGTCATGCCCGCCGGACACCGCTCGCGGTCGCCCTCCGCCTCCTGCCGCTTCAGCTCGGCGACGCGGACCATGAAAAACTCGTCGAGATTATTGGCGACAATGCTCAGGAAGCGCAGGCGCTCGAGGAGCGGCACCTCCGGGTCCAGGGCTTCCTCCAGCACCTGCTCGTTGAAGCTCAACCAGCCCAGCTCCCGATTGATGAATTTTTGAGAGGCATCCATGAAAATCCCCTTTTCGTGCCCGTCTCGCTCCTCGGGCCACTGCCCGGCAGAGACCGACATTCTCGTGCACGTGTAAGGAAGTGCACCCGCACTTCCTTACACGTGCACGAGCCGGAAACCCCTCCCGCGGGGATACCGTTTCCCACCGGGATCCCTGCGGGAGGGAGGCGAAATTCAAGAGTCATCCCGATTTAAACACTTCTCGATAAGTTCGGGTAAGTTGAGACAGTCGTATATATAAGTTGCTGTGGACAAAATGGTTAGAGAGAATGGGCGAGCGATTTGCCCGAACTTATTGAGAACTTATTTTGTTACTCAGGAGGCCGAGGGCAGAATCACCGGCCGGATTCCGAAAATCTCCCGAAACAAATCCCCTTTCTCCTCGAGGTTCACCTCCCCTAGGCGAACGTCCAAGTCTCGTGGCACCAAAATCTGCAGCTCGGCGGGTCCGCGGACGAGCCGAGGCGATTGGATTTGCTGAAGGTGGTCCTTGTCGAGAGAATCCGCAACTCTCAGAATGGCCGCCAGCTTGCAAACGACCATTCGTTCCGCACGGTCGAGCGCCATGTAGGCCGGATGCGTGGGCTGGGGGGTGGACCGGCGGTGGTATCGAGCGACGTTGGCCACGATATCCACTTCGTACTTGTCCAGCCCGAAGATTTCCGACGAGGCGATGAGGTACTGAGTATGCTTGTGATGGGATCGGTTATGGACGAAGGACCCGATCTCGTGGAGCACGGCGGCCACCTCGAGAAGCAGGCGCTCGCGTCCCCCGAGACCGTGATCGGCCTTGAGGGCGTCAAAGAGCCCCAGGGCCAGCCGTGCCACGTGTGTCGCGTGTTTCTCGTCCACCTGGTATTTCCGCGCCAGCGCCACGGCGGACCCCACGATCTGCCGGGAAAAGACCTCTTCCCCCTGCCCCGTCTCCTGGTGGAGCATGTCGAGGAGCAATCCGTCGCGCACGCTGGCGCTGGAGATCACGACCGCGTCCACCGGGGTCGCCTCCACGATTTTTTCGTAGATCATCAGAGCCGGGCTGAGCGTCGCCGCGTCCCCATAAGAAAGATGGTAGTCCTCCGTCAAGCGATCCACGTCCTCTTCCGCCATCCGGCCACAGGCCTCGAGGAACTGGGCGCGGGGCACGCTCCAGGAGCGGGACGCCGGCGGCGTCTGAGGGAAAAGCTGGTGGGCCAGGAAACGCACGTCGCCGCCCAGGGCGATTAACACGTGCGCCCGGGTTAGCGGAATGGCGCGAGGGATGTTCAGAGTGGCCGTGCGCACCAGATGTCGCAGGAAACTGTTCCGTTCCTGAGCCGTACCACGGGAATTGCGCAGCGCCTGGCGGATTCGGATCGCCCCGAAGGCGAAGGTGTCCGCATACACCGCCTCTCCACGGTCGAGCAGCATGACGTCCACGGCCCCGCCCCCCACCTCCACCAACGCAATGACGTCCGACTGGAAATCCACGAGGCCCGAGAGGGAATGCTGGACCGCTGCATACGTGAGCCGACTCTGTTCCGCGCCGTTCAGAATCTCAAGGTTGAACCCGGTCGTCATGTGGACACGGTCGATGAAGGCATCGCTGTTCTCCGCCTCTCGGACCGCATTGGTGGCTACGGCCCGGTACGTGATGACTCCCAGATTGTCCATGGCCCTCCTGAACTTGCGCAGGGCCTCGCAGGTCGCCTGGATGCTTTCGTTGCTCAGACGGCCCGTGTGGAAGGTGTCGTTGCCGAGCAGGATGCTCCGATGCAGTGATTCGAGGTGCTGAATTTCGGCTGGCGGGCGCAGTTCGGCAATTTCCATGCGAATCCCGCTCGATCCGACGTCGATGACCGCAACGACTTTGGGCACGGGCACAGGTCTGGAGGGGACAGGCTCGTTCATGGCACGGGGTCGGACCATTATCCCATCAGGCCGAGGAAAGCTCCGGGCTTGCCGAGTAGACCGGGAATTCTGCTGCACGCTGCGGCCTTGAAGGCGCCTGGGCGGACCAAGTTACTTGCATTGATTCACTTGTGCAAGAATCCGAGGATACCAGGGGGATCATGGAATTGCCAGTGACCGAATGGGAATGGAGATGCGCATGAAGAAATTTTCCCTATAATGCCTGCTTTGGGAATCTGGGGATTTCAGCACCAGAGGAATCACAGTCCATGGGTCGAACGTGTCAGGTCACCGGAAAGAAGACCAGATTCGGAAACCAGATAGCCCGGCGGGGAATGGCCAAGAAGAAGGGCGGAGTCGGCATCAAGATTACCGGCATCAGCCGGCGCAAGTTTAAGCCGAACCTGCAGCGGGTGAGAGTGCTTCTGCCGGATGGAACGGTGCAGCGAATGACGATCGCCGCGAGCGTGATCCGAAGCGGCCAGATTCGGATCAAAGTCGACGGCCGATTACGCTGGATGCCCCTGATCAAGGCGGCGCGTGGCCGCAACCGCGCCTATCGGGAGTCGCAGAAGAAGGAAGAGGCTGTCGCCGTACCGGCCACGCCGCCTCAGGCCGCGGCTGAAACGCCCGTTTCCGAGACCGCAGCTGTGGCCGCCCCAGCTGCTCCGGCCCCCCCAACAGAATCGCCCGCGGCTCAGTCCCCGGCCCCCCCAACAGAATCGCCCGCGGCCCAACCCCAGGCCCCTCCGGAATCCGGGGCGGAAGGCAGCAAGGCCGCGCCCCCGTCCGAATCCTAAAATGGGCGAAGGTTGCAACCGGATTGGCACCAATGAATTTCCTGGCCCAATCCAAGGCTGTAGGCTCTAGGCGCAAGCTCAGCCGAGAAAACATGGCAACCTGTTGATCCCTTCAGCCTCCCACAAGCATCCCATCAGGATTCAGCTTTCCAGCGGGATCCCTCCAGGATACGGGCTATGGCCTATACAAGAACTTCTGCTGACCGGCCAGGGTTAGGCCGGCGAAGCCGGGCCAACCCTGGCTCTGAAATCCGCGTAGCCCGAAGGGCGCACCGGATTTCAATAGGGACTATTTCGCCTGTTTCCGTTCCCATGCCCTGAGGGCGTCGAGGTTTTCCTCCACCTTGTAGAAGGCGCTGGCGAGCTTCCGCATCTTCGCGGGACTGGGCACCGTGTAATTCCAGCCCATCTCGATGGCCCGGCGAATCTTCAGGACGCAGTGGGGCACCTCCGCGCGGTCGTAGCGGATGCCGTTCCGCTTCAGATTCTCCATCCACATCACCTTCGGGCCCCTGTAATTCCACCACTGGAGGCGCTTCCACGTGGAGATCGGCGAAGACACGTAAGATGAAATGCCGATCCCTTCCGCACGCATCGCCTGGAACAGCGTGCTCTTCTGGATGCCCAGGTCCTCGTTGAAATTCATCGTCAGGATATGATAGGCGGGCTTGTCGCCCCGGGGATACTCCGGAAAGCTCACCACCTGGCAGCCCCGGAGGTTTTTCCGCAGCAAGGCGACGTTCTCCCGGCGACCCTGATTTTCCCGATCGAGCTTTTTCACTTGTTCGGCGAACAGGACGCTGTTGATGGCGGTGGTTCGGTAGGTATAGACGAGAGAATCCACGTAGGGTCGCAGCTCCTCGGGGAAGCCCGGGTCCCCGGACCTGGCCATGTGCTGGGTGGAGAGGGCGGCCTTCCAGTACACGGCGGGGTCCCGCGTGGCGAGGTAGCCGCCCTCGGTCGTCGCCAGGAGCTTGCCACCCATGCAGGAGAACCCGGCAGCGTCGCCGAAGGTACCGACCTTTTTCCCGGCGTGGATGGAGCCATGGGCCTGGCTGCCGTCCTCAATGACGGCGAGCCCGTGTTTTTTCGCCAGGCGGCAGAGCGCGGTCATGTTCGCCGCCTGCCCGTAGATGTGCACGGCCAGGATGGCCCGCGTGCGCCGCGTGATCAGCGCCTCGACACGGCGCGGGTCGAGCAGACCCGTCTCGGGGTCCACGTCCGCGAAGACCGGGACGGCCCCGTTATGGAGGATGCAGGAGATGGAAGCACCCCAGGTATAGGGTGTTGTGATCACCTCGTCACCGGGCCCGATCTCCAGGCCGATCACGGCAGAATGCAACGCAGCGTGGCCCGAGGAGACCGTCAGGATATGCTTGACCCGCTGCCACCGGGCAATCGCAGCCTCGGCCTCCCGCAAAACCTCCGACCCGCGGTTGAACGAAAGGACACGCCCCTTCTCCAGCAGCTTCACAATCTTCTGGATCGCCCGGCGGCTGAACCGCGGGTGCGGGTCCGCGGGCACGCTCCCGATAGGCGTGCCGCCCAGGAGAGCCAGTTTCGACGCGTGGCGCGAATGGACAGCCGTCATGAGATTCCTCCCTTGAGGTGTCAGGTGTCAGGTGTCAGGTGTCAGGTGTCAGTCCAAGAGTCAATGGTCAAACAGTCTGCGATCTGCGATCCGTCATCCGTTCATGAAGCATGAACTCTGAGGTTTGGCACTTCTTCACGCTACCATGCAGTCAGTTTGAGGAAGCGCTGGGCTGGCCACCCGGGCCCTCAACCCGTACCATGGCCCATTTTGTGGTTTCCGATCTTCTTTGTCTACAGAAGAAAAGGGGGGAAAGATGAGGAGTAAGATTCGCGACCGGCTTCAGAAGGGCGAGGTCTCGATCGGAAGTTGGCTGAACCTCGGCTCGCCCCTGGCCGCGGAGGTGCTGGCCTGCGCTGGCTTCGACTGGCTGGCGGTCGATACCGAGCATTCGCCTGTGGGCCTGGCCCAGATCACGGAGATTTTCCGGGCTATCGAGGCCCGAGGAGCCACTCCCATCGCCCGGGCCTGGGACCACCAGCCCGAAACGCTCGGCCGGCTGCTCGATGCCGGCGCCTTCGGCCTCGTCGCCCCACACGTCCAGAACGCCAGCCAGGCGGAAGCCATCGCCCAGGCCTGCCGTTTCCCTCCAAAGGGCAGGCGATCCCTCGGCACCGGCCGCTGGCTGACCTGGGGCCTCGATTACATGAAGTGGTTTGACGGCGAAATCGTGGTGATCCCGCAGATTGAAGACCGTGAAGGCATCGACCAGGCCGAGGCCATCATGGCCGTCGAGGGTGTCGATATCGGCTTCCTGGGCCCCTCGGACCTGGCGATGGAGATGGGCGTTGCCTTCGGAAGCCGCGAGCACGAAGAGGCCATCCAGCACTTCCTGGCCGCATGCGGGAAGGCGGGCAAGCCCTGCGGCATCCCCGTCGGAAGCGGCGCTGCGGTCCGCCAGCGGAAGGAGCAGGGCTTTGTTTTTTTCGATCTCAGTGCGGACATGGCTTTCCTCGATGTCGAGGCGAAGCGGCAGCTCGAGGAGGCCAGCAGGTCGTAGAGTCTGGAAACGGCTGAAAAAACAATTCCTTGAAGGTTTGGCACAGGAAATACGAGTCGGCAACAACGATCAGGCCTTCAGCGAAGCCGAGTTCTTTCAACTTCCCGCTGAGTGTCACCATTTTTACCTCGCATGTTTGAGTGATGCCGCCAGCGGGAAGTTTTATCACAAAACGCTTCAGATCTGTACCAGGGACGATTCTTTCTTTAAGTCATTTTTTTAAAATAGTTTACATCTTCGATTGGTCGAAATCTCTCCGGTCTATAGAGTTGATTCCTAACCTCTGAAACCTGACACCTTTTGACACTTGGTTGCGGGCTTCGCCCGCCTTAGGAAGGTGTGGGGTTGGACATCAGGAGGTGATGGCCCACCCGCACACTTCGAGAACTGTGCGGATCGCGTCGCCGACCCTCCGATCCCTTGCCCAGCCGCACACATCCCGAACTCTGAAGACGCATCCCGAGCCTCTGGATTTTGCAGATTCTTAGCTCCCTGGCAACCTATTGCGGCGTGAGCACATACCTTTGAGTTGACGGCCACGCCCAAGCCGCTATCGCTTCTTCGAGCACGCGTTACCAACTTCCACGAGTGAAGAAATGTTTGGCGAACAATCTCAAAGAAAGAATCGGGCACGGTGAGCACAAGTCCTGACATGAGAATTCATCTCAAGCCGAAGCCGGCCCGGAAAGGCAGGAAAGCTGAAGAGAGCGGTTGAAGCGGCCAAGAGCGTGCGCGATACTCGAATTCATTCTCATGTGCGGGCAGAGACGGGCATCCTCACCGGAATAATCTTTTGAACGCCATACAGAACCTCATTGGCCAGGTCAGGCGTCTCCTCGCCGGGCGAAACATGATGCGACACGTGCGGGCCCTCTGGGAGAACAACGAAACCTTCTCTTGGCCGGGCTACCTGAGGTCGGCAGATTATGCCGCGGCCACGTTGAGAGAGGCCGGGCTGGAAAACGTCCACGTGCACCGATTCCCCGCCGATGGGCAAACGCTTATCGGCGATTGGAAAATGCCCATGGCCTGGGAAGGCCGATCGGCCACGCTTCGGCTGGGCACGGAAGTCCTGGCCGACTTCACCCGGAATCCCCTTTCGCTCTTCCTTTACAGCGACGCGACTCCGCCAGGGGGAATCGCCCTTCAGGCCATACTTCCGCGAGACCTGGATCGGGGCATTCGCAATACCCGGCAGTGCCTGCTCGTCTGTGGCGCGACTCAGGGACAGCTTCCCGCACTGGATGCCCTGGCCCGACGCCGCAAGCTCGCCGGCCTCGCGCTGTACGACCCGACCCTCCCCGATGGCATCCTCCGATGGCACAATGATTTCTTCACTCCAAATAACCCGGAGCGCCAGATCGGATTCTCGCTGGCGCGGGAAATCGGCCGGCAACTCGAAGAACGACTTCTTCGTTCCCGGTCACCGACCCTCCTTCACGCAACCGTGGATGCTCGCCTGTTCAATTCTCATATCCCCCTCGTCACCGCCGTCGTCCCTGGGACGCATCCTTCCCGAGAGGTCTGGTATCTCAGCCAGCTCCTCGAACAGGGCGCGAAGGACAGCCATGGCGGCGCAGCCGTGGGCATCGAAACCTTCTGCGCCCTCTCAAAGGCAGTCCGGCATGGCCAACTGCCTCGACTGCGTTTCTCCCTCCGAATCCTCCTCTCCATGGAAATCTTTGGTTTCCACGCCTTCGCCTGGAAGCACCCGGGCATCGTCCGGCGCTGCATCGCCGGTGTCGCCATGGAGGGCGTCGGAATCCCCGTAACCACACCCGGATCGACTCTCCTGGTCGGCCGCACGTTCGAGCCGCTTCCTTCCTTCGCCAACCCGCTCCTCGAAGAAGTCAGCCGGCGCACCATGGCCCATTTCAGGATGCCCCAGACGCGGCTTCGCTTCCCCACCCCCTTCCTCTGCGATAACTGCCTTTCCGACCCTCAGATCGGCGCGCCGATCACCATGTTCATCCAGAGCGACGGCAAGAAGCCGCTTTGGCACACCTCGCTGGACCGGCCCGAGAAGCTTGAAGAACACTCTCTCCATTTTCATGCCACTTTGGCTGGCGCATTCTTGTACGCCGCTGCCTCCGGTCATCCGAAGGTAACCAGAGAAATCGCTGGTCTTTCAGTCCGGGACGCAGCCGAGCGCCTCAAAAAGCATCTCACTGACCACCGTTTGGATTACTTCGCATCGCAGGGCCTCGCGACGCTCCAATCCCTGAATTCCCTTCTCCCGGCCTCTCCGCTCCGCCGCAAGTTCCTCGAGTTATGCCGCAGGAGTCGGCCAGGAAAAGCCGGCCACCCTCCCTTGACCGCGCTCGAGCGCAGGGCGGATTCCTGGATTCCGAGCCGCCGGGTCTTCGGCCCGATCACCTTGCGCCTCCTCCCGCCTCGTCTGCGCCGGGCCGGGGCAGGATTCCAGACCGCCTATTCGCCGAAATGGAATGCGCCCCTTTTCTGGGCCGATGGCCGTAGGACCGTTCTGGAAATCTATCGAAACCTGGTGATCGAAAGGCCCGGCTACAACTTGGAGGAAATCATCGGGTTTTTTCACTTCCTCAGGAAAGCTGGATTCGTCTCCGAATCCCGATGCAAGTCCGCGGAGACACCGGCGAAAGGTAGGCCGCGCCGGTGAAAGCCAATCAAGCGCCTGATGCCATTCTCGAACAAGAGATCGGACAGGCCATTGCACGAATCCGGTTTCAGGAATGCCAGGCCGCCTTCCAAGACCGGGGCCAGACCCTGTTCCTGGAGGACTTCCTGCCAGCGGCCGTCGTCGAGGCCATTCTTCTTCCCGAGGTGGAAAGGCTCCGGCCCCGCGCCCACCGTAGCTTCATTCCCCGACACAAGAAGAGCGGAAGCATCAGCTTTTATACCCTCGCAAAGGACGCTCCCGTCTTCCTCACCCTCTATCGATCACGTCCCCTCCGGGACTTCCTCAGCCGCTTGGCCGGTGTCCCTCTGCTCCTCTGTCCCGAGGACGACCCTCACTCCTGCGCACTTTATTACTACACGAAGCCTGGCGACCATATCGGCTTTCACTACGACACCTCGTACTACAAGGGCGCCCGCTATACCGCCCTTCTCGGACTCGTCCAACGCTCCAACTCCCGCCTCGTCTGCCAGCTTCACAAGAATGAACCTGGCCGGCAGGTCCAGGAACTCGAACTGGCCACCCCGCCGGGCGCCTTCGTCTTCTTCAACGGTGACAAGCTCTATCACGCCGTCACACCCCTCGGAAGAGACGAACAGCGCGTCGTCCTGACCATGGAGTACGTCACCAACCCGCAAATGAACGCCTTCCATCGCGCCTTTTCCAATCTGAAAGACGCCTTCGCTTACTTCGGACTTTCAACCCTGTTCCGCCGCCCTCCTGAACGTCACCTCATGAGGCGATAACGCTGCGTTGAACTAAGCCGCTTCGCGGCAGCCGTGGCAACCCAGCCTTTGATGTGGCTGGGTTTTTTTTTGTGTGCGCTGAGCTGGAGTCAGCGGTAACTCTCG
>JACPCR010000066.1 GCA_016179685.1 Planctomycetota bacterium
TAACCTTCTCCTGCACCAGGATGGTAGAGGACTTGAATGTGGGGCTGTTCTCCCACATTCTCACCTCCAGAACGCCGAGCATGCCCGGCACACGTAGCGGAACGCGCGAGCGTTCCGTCCGAGAGATGAGATTTGAAGGCCCAGACGAAGCCCTGACGGGCTTCGCTACCAGGATTCTTACGTTTCGCCTCCGAATGGGATCCCTCGGGGAGGCGTTTCCAAAGCAGACCAGTTCGTAAGTGCGGGTGCAGTTATGAACTGGTCTGCTCGTATCCCCGTTCAGGAGTACGGGAGCACTTCCTTACACGTGTACTAGCCTGGCGGGAGCGTGCGTTCGAGCCACTCGGCGAAGTGGTCGGCCTCGACCTGGACGTCGGACCAATCCGAGCTGCTCAGGCCAAAACTGACGAGAAGAGGCGGGACACGGCGACTGTAGTCGAGGGCGTAGACGACGAAGCCTTCATTGCCGACCCCAATCATGCCCTGAAACGACTGAAAGACCGGCATGGACTGGTTCAGAGAGACCAGCTCATCGATGCGAAAGAGGCCGCGCCAGGGCTCGAGGGATGACCTGCCGCCGACGGCAAGAAGAAATTCACGGTAGTCGGATGGGAAGGACACCCCAAGCTCCAGTTCCGCCCAGTCCACCTCTTCGACTGAAGCGGCCGGACCCGCCTTCCACCCGGTCCGGGTCAGCCGCTCGACCAGTTCATGAATACGGACCCTGGGCAAGGTCGGCTGTTCGGCCGGTCGAGACGGACGGGCATGCCCATGGCCGAAAGGGAGACTGCGGTCGCGCGGCTCATCCATGGTTACCTGGTCCTTCGAGTCCACCGGACGAAAATCGTCCTCGAAGTGATGCTGAACGTCGTGCCGATCAGCAGCGGCCGAAGGCCGTCCGCTGGATCGCCTGGTTAGGCACTTCGCCGCTTCGTTCGCGGCTTGCGCCGCTGACGGACTACCGCCGCTAGCGCTCGCAGCGCGTCGTTCACGGAGGCGGAATCGGGAAAGACGTCCAGAACATCCGGGTCGATGACGACCACGTTTGTGCCCTGCCTGTAGCGAGCGACCGTCGCGCCGCGGACAGCCCCTGCAAAGTCGTAGTCAGCTCGCATAGTGTCCCGGTCGGTTTGTCGGCGTCGACTAGCTTTCTTCTTCATACTGCCTCCGTTCGTACCGTGTTGCCCGTCGTGCGGAGATGAGACGAGTTCTTGGGGGCCACTCGACGAACGCAACCACCAGGCCGAGGTCGGCGGTCGAGCCGGGAGTCAAGCCCTGGCAAATTCAACAGGCAGCCGATGCCGTACGCATCTATCGCTACCAGTACCGCAGGGCGACCAACGACGCCAAGTGACCAAGTGTCCAAGTGGCAGCATAATCCCGACGGGGTCCCTTCCGTAGTCCCTCCCAACGAATCCTACGGAAACGGGATGCCTCTCGACGGGACTGGCCCCATGGGGACACGTGTGGGAGGACAGGTCCGGGAGGACAAGTCTGGCGGGCAAGAATGCGGGGAAAACCTTCCACGGGGTCTTCGATTATTCCTTGTCCTTGTCCTTGTCCTGATCCTGCTCCTTGTCCTGATCCTGCTCCTTGTCCCTGGTCTTCTTCGCCTTTGCTCGATCCCTCTCCCTCTCTCGCTCCCTGTCCTTCGCTTTCTCCTTCTCTTGGGCCTTCCGGATCTTTTCTACCTTGGCGATGACTTCATCGGAAGGCGGCTCCTTCTCCTGGTACAGATTGAAGGGCACGGAAGAGGGATGCGAGCCGTTGCAGCCGATAAAAATCCGATTCTTGGCGACGGCCTGAGTGATGTTCTTGCCGTCTGCTGTCTCGAAAAACAGGCGGAATCGGCGCTTCTCCGTGGTCAGAGTGATACCGCCTTTCTCATTCGTGATCCGGGCCACGACGTCCACTCCCTTCTTCCCCGCCTTGATCGTCACTCCCTCTTCCTCTTGTTCTTCCGCCTTTTCGTCTCCACGGGCCCCCCGTTCGTTCCGCTGGCCCTCCTGCCGGCCGCCGCGGTTTCTTGCCTGACCGCGGCCTTCGCCGTCATCATCATCCTTCTCCTCGTCCTCCTCCCCGATGGCGGCGGCCTCCACCTCCCCGGAAACGACGACGTGAAGCGGGACGGTGACGCCTTCACGGGCCTGCCAGACGACACGCCATTCGTAAGGCTTGCGAAGCGTCTTGAATACTGAAACGGCCCAATTGCCCTTGAAGTTCCGAGGAGAGAAATTGCCCCAGACGAGCATGCGGTTTCTCTGCCGCGCGGTCTTCTCCTCCTCGGCGGACGAGATGGGGGGAGCGTAGAGATTCACCTGCTCGGCGAGGCCGACGGCCAGGTATCGCTTGTCGGGCGAATATCGGAGTGAACGGACCGACCCCCCGCCCTCGATATCCTTGTTGGCCACCTGGCCTGTAGCCAGCTCCCAGAGCAGCAGAGTATCTTCCGCACCGCTGGTGGCCAGGTAGCGCCCCTCGGGGCTGAAGGCCGCCCGAGTGGCCTCACCGGCCCCGGTCTCCAGCGAATGGAGCAGCTTGCGTTCGTCAGCGTCCCAGAGGCAAACGACGCCATCGAGGCCGCTGGAGGCGAGGAATTTCCCATTCGGGCTGAATTCGACGGAGGCGACGGCCGCCTCGTGGGCCTCGAGCCGCCCAATGTCCTGACGCGTGGTGGCATTCCAGAGCCGGAGCATAGGGTCGTCACCGCCGAAAACCAGGATGTTCGTATCGGGCCGGTAAGCGAGCGCCCGGACGGCCGCGGCCGGCCGGCCATCGAGCGGAACGTCATAAAGCCTTCTCTTGTCGTAGACGTCCCAGATGAAGACGTTGCCTTCGGCGTCACCTGAGGCGACCTGATTGCTCGCGGGGTTGAAGCGCAGGGCGAGGACCTCCTTGGCGTGGCCGGTGAAGGAGGCAGCGAGTTGACGCGTCGAGAGCTGCCAGAGGGCCACGAGGCCGTCCGCACCACCCGAGGCCATCCAGCGGCCGTCGCTGCTGAAAGCCGTGGCACGGACCTCGCCCTTGTGGGCCTTGAGAGGCATGAGGCGCTTGCGGCTGTTGACGTCCCAGAGGGAAAGGCCCACGGGCTCGGCGGCCACGCTCTTGACGCCTTCCGCGGGATCGGCCTTCGCCGGCTGGGCGGGGGCCGGCTTGCTGCCCGAGGCGATCAAGGCGAAGCGTCCGTCCGGGCTGAAATCAAAGTGGGCGAGAGCGTTCACGGGGCCGAGGGAAGGCGTCTCATCCGAGTCCTCGGCCTCGAGCCCGGCGGGGACAAAGGGAGCAGACAGGAGGGCGGCCAGGAGGAGCGGTCGGCATGACATGGAATTGTCCTTCTCAGGAAGAGCGTGCACGAAGGCCTCAGGCGGGCGAAGCCCGCAGCCGAACAAGGCTCGGAAAGGCGTCCCACCGCAGGCGGGTCAGGAATCAACGGACACCCGACCCGCCTCCCACTGGGACAAGTCTGGCGGGACGCCTTTCAACTTCTCCGCCGGGTGCCCACCGGGTGCCCACGTAGTGGGCGCGGCGCGGGGCGCGGAGAAGTTGCACCCTAAGACTCGATCGGCTGTATGACATTCTACCCGATGAGTTGAGGATTGCTTGCAAGTTCACCCTGCGCCGCAGGAATGTATTCCACTTTCGTGGCTTCGGAGATTTTTACAGGTTAGAATTCCGGAGGTGGGATGCAGACCGGGCTGCCGGTCTTGGCGGAGCAAAGCCTGTGAAGAGGTGACGAGCCGCTGGCGCGGTCGGAAGCCGCCGCGTCGAGAAGGGGTGACCATGAAAGAGGTGGGGAGACAGGACTCGGAAGAGACGCGCCGGCGGGTGCTGGAGTATCTCTCCAAGCGACCGAGCGCCATGACCATCGAGGTGGCCCGCAAGCTCGAGGTGCCCGAGGTGGAGGTCCTGCGGGCCCAGGAGGGCCGAAATTGCTGGGAGCTGCGCGCGGACGCTTTTGAAGAGGTCATGAATGAACTGCTGGGCATGGGCAAGTGCCACGTCTTTTGCCCGAACCGCTACGCCGTGCTGGAATCCTTCGGGGAGTTCGGCGGCTATTCGATCACCGGGCCTTACTTCAACGTCCAGACGGGCACACTGGATATGCACATCCGCTACGAGGGGATAGCCTCGATGTTCTGCCTGGACAAGCTGGGGCACATGGACCGCAAGCCGGCGCATTCGGTCCAGTTCTACGATTCGGAAGGCCAGGCGGTCTTCAAGGTCTTCCTGACGCAGCATTCGGGGGACGGAGGTTACGATCCGAAGCACCTGGAGATATACGAAAACCTGAAACGACGTTTCGGACGTCCATCGGCTGCAGAGTCGTGAAAGAAGCGTGCCATGAATCCCGATATCACCGAGGCATTGGAAGGCTGGGAATTCGAGCCCGGGTCGATCACGGTCAGGAAGATTCTCGGCGAGGACGGCCGGCCGAAGCTCCAGATGCGGCTGGAGCTGGGGATGATCCAGATGGAAATGACGGGCCGGCCGGACGGGCAGCGGCCGCACGAACGCGAGTCCTATTTGCACTATTACCAGGAGAAGCTGGTGGAACATGTCCGAAAGCGCGGGAGCAAGGAGGGCTTCCGGCTTTCCTCCGATGCCGCGGAGCATCTTCGTTCGGAGGCTCTGCACTACTACTACCGATACCTGAGCCTGTTCCATCTCCAGGACTACGAGCAGGTGGTCCTGGACACGGCGCGGAATCTGGAGGCCGCGGAGTTTCTGAAGAGCTTCGGCCGGACAGAGAAGGATCGTGTCTCGGTGGACCAATATCGCGCCTATATCTTGATGATGAACACGCAAGCGCGGGCGCGGCTCGCCCGGCAGGCCAGCCAGCCCTTCGAGGCCATCGGGCTGATCCGGTCGGGTATCCGGGCCATTCGCTCCTGGCTGCAGAGCAATCTGGATGAGGAGGCAACGAAGAAGGGCGGGGAGATCAGCCTCCTGGAGGGACTGGAAAAGGAAATCCTGGGGGAGATGCCGGAGCGTCCCCTGGATCAGGTGGAGGCCGAGTTGCGGCTGGCGGTGGAGCGCCAGGAGTTCGAGAAGGCGGCGTGTCTGCGGGACTACCTGCGCCGGCAGGCAAAGACTCAAGGCGGGTGAGGGAGACGCGGCGCGTCCGGATGGGGGGCCATGAAGACGAGTACAACGAGGCGGCCGGGCCCGTCGTTGACCACGCCGTGTTCGACGCCCGATGGGGCAAGCGTGATTTCGAGAGGCCCGAGATGACGCTGTTCCCTGCCAACCTGAAACCGACCGCGGCCCTCGAGCACGCAGTAAATCTTGTCCGCACCCTCGTGCGTGTGAGGCTTCTGCACCTGACCCGGTTCGAAACAGTAGATGTCCGTGAACATCCGGTCCGTCTCGAACAGGTTCACCTTCTTCATCTTCTCAGGCGAGAAGGCCTTCTGATCGGGAATCTGTTTGATTTCCATGGCGGCGCGTCACGATACGGATCGGTTTGAGGCAGCACTTCGCTAAGACTTGAGAATAGGAAAAAGAGGCTTGACGCCGCCTGCGGGGTCTGCCGGGACAACATCCTTGCCGTCTCCGATAAAGTTGCCCTTCTCATCCCAGTTCTGAAGCTCGGCGAGGACGGCCTCGACGATCTCGTGCTCCTGGACACGGCGCACCTGCTGGCCGCGGCGGTAGAGATACGCCACGCCTTTCCCGCCCGCGATGCCGATATCCGCCTCGCGGGCCTCCCCGGGCCCGTTGACGACGCAGCCGAGGACGGAGATTTTCACAGGGAGGCGGTTTCCCTTGAGGCGCTTCTGAATCTCGAGCACGAGGCTCTCGAGGTCGATCTCGATGCGCCCGCACGTGGGGCAGGCGACGATCTCGGGGTCGCGGATACGCGCTCCGGTACATTTGAGGATGTCCCACGCCACGGGCACCTCGATCGAAGGGTCGCCCACGATGGAGACGCGCAACGTGTCGCCGATCCCTTCCAGGAGAAGATTCCCAATCCCCACGGCGGACTTGATCATGGCATACTGGCCCATGCCAGCCTCCGTGATGCCCAGGTGGATGGGGTAGTCGCACGCCTTCGAGAAGAGACGGTAACTCTGGATGGCCGTCTGCACGTCGCTGGACTTGAGGGAGACGACCATGTTGCGGTATCCCAGGCTCTCGCAATACTCGACGTGCCGGACGGCGCTCTCGACCAGCGCTTCCGGGGTGGGCCAGCCGTACTTGTCCAGGAACTCCTTCTCGAGCGAGCCGGCATTGACCCCAATGCGCATGGCGACGCCCCGGTCCTTGCATTTCTTGACGACCTCCTTGAGGCGGTCGTATCCGCCGATGTTCCCGGGATTGATGCGGACCTTATCAGCCACCTCTGCGGCGCCCAGGGCCATCCGATAATTGAAATGAATATCCGCGATCAGGGGGGCCCGCATGCTCTTCTTGAGCACCGGTAGCGCATCCAGGTCGCGCTGGTCCGGCACCGTCACCCGGACCATCTCGCAGTCGAGGTCCTGGAGACGGCGGATTTGGTCGAGAGTCTTCGGCACGTCCCAGGTGTGCGAGCTGCACATGGACTGGACGCGGACCGGATTCTCTCCGCCCACACCGACACGACCGACAGCCACCTCACGAGTTTTCCTGCGTTGGATCATGGGTCACGCTCATACGAGTTGGCGCGAAGCGCTTTCGCACTTCAGAACCGGGAAGCGAGATGCCTCCAAGGGACCGCGGAAAGGACGAGTAGACGGCGACTGCAAATTCTAGCATCGCCTGCGTGCTCCGGCAAATGGGGCGGGAAAAAGTTTGGCGTCCCAAGCGCCTAGCGAGAAACCCCAGCGAAATTCGAGGGTCATTCCAAATTAACTATCTGTGATTAGACCACTTATGAAGCACTGGTATAATTCCTCAATCAGTTCGGGGCGGAGGAGCAGGTCAAGTCCATGAGTTATGAAGATAGCCGAAGCCCTGACGCGCTTCGCTACGAAATTCAGGCCCGACACCCGGTGAACGTAGGCGAAGCCCTTCCGAGCTTCGCCGAAGTGCTGACGCGCTTCGCTACGAAAACTCGTGAAGGGCTGGCTTCGCCGAAGTGCTTACGCGCTTCGCTACGAAAACTCGTGAAGTGCTGAATCATCATGGATGATAAAATCAGGCGGGGTCATCTCCCCGGACTTATTGAGAAGTTACGCTGTTTCTTAGGAGGAGGAAGGCATGAGGACATGGACCCGTTATTTCTTGGTTTTCCTGGTGAGTCTTGCGTTTCAGCGGTCCGGACCAGGGCAGAATCCAGATGATGAGATGACCTACCGTCTCTACGACGGCATCACCCTTTACGTGTGGGATGAGCGCGGCGTCGGCTTCGACGTGAAGCTGGCGCTGCGGGACTTGAACCTTTACGGCAACGGGCCCAGAGAAGTCCTTTACAAGATTTATGATCCGGAGGGCAGGCCGGTGGTGCGGGAGATCATTCCGGACGACGGAGTGGTTTCGGAGGCCTACTTGCCGCCCTTGGGGGGATGGGACCACGAGCTGCAGTACTACATCCTTTGCTACTCTCGGGGGTTGACGCCGATGATCCGGTGGAGCGCCTATTCCGATCCGCGCCGCCGCGCCGCCGTGGCGAGCCGGACGTTCGCCCGGTCGATGCCGGGCGGGAAGCCGGGGATATACCGGATCGTTCTGGCTGGGGAGCGCGATCATGTGGCGACGGTGGAGCTGAACCCGAAGCTGCCTCATGGGGTCTGCGGGCATCACACGTTTCTTCACGGGCACGGCGACCAGTGGAGGAAGAGTTTTCTCTACGTTCCCAAGGGCACGGTGGGCCTGCACCTGGCCTTTGCGGAGCCGGACGAACCGCGTTCCCGGCGGTTTACCCTGAGTGCAGCGGACGGCCGCACGCTGTATGACGGGTCTGCCGATGGAGGCTTTGTGACGGCGGGCGCGACGTTCAAGCCCGGGGAGCTTGACGGCCAGCTCCTGAGGATGGAGGTGTCGCCGGGCCTCAATGACTTCCTCATGAAAGTCACGATGCAGCGGGCTGGCGGTGACTACGTGGGGCTCGGCTCGGAGGCGCTTTTCGTATCCGACGAGGGCACGGCCAGGGGCCTGCACGGCGGCGCGATCGAACGGGGAGAGGAGGTCTTCTGGCATCCCTTCCAGGTGCGCTTGCACGAATGGCTTGAGGCCCACGCGCTCGATGAGGCCCTGGGCAAAGAGATTCGGGATCTGGCGGGCCTGATGCGATTCATCGGCCCGAGCGACGGGCGCGGCTGCAAGACGTGGACGAACTGGGCTTACGCCTTCGGTTACTATGGATGCAAAATGTGGCGGCCCGCCTGGCTTCTGATGAAACGCGCCGATGTCCCCGAGGACCTGAAAGCCATCCTCCGTGAAGGCCTGCTGGTCGGGGGCGACCGTCTGAGTTTCGCCGTGGGGATCGAGCGGGTGAACGGGAACGCCTTTGCACAGATTCCGGTGGCGTTGTGGTATTGTCACCAGGCCACGGGCGACGCGATTCAGAAGGAGCGGTTCGAGACGTTTTTCGAGCGATGGCGTACGGAGGGATGGGGCAAGGGCTCCGGGATCAGCCGGTCCGGCGATTCCCAGGAGCACTTCGCGCATTCGGCCAACTACGGCTGGTATATCCTGGAGAACTGGTCCGGGGGCATCTGGGTGAAGCCGGGCATCCTGGATGACACGGACGACCCGCGTTTCCGTGCGATTTTCGACCGGGCCCGAAATCTCTTCAGTTATCTTTCCTGCCCCGAGGCGCCTGCGAACCCGTGGTCCTCGAGGACCCAGCATGGGGTGCATCCGAATTGGCAGTCCGGGGGGCAAGGCAGCTCCTGGAAAGGCGATCCGGGGCCGGATTTTACGGTGAGCGTGAACGGCGGGAACGAATGGTTTGCGGCCCGGCGCAAGAGCTACTATGTGCTCACGTTTCACGGCCGGCTGCCACCCGAATGGCTCTGCAATACCTTCCACGGCCAGATCGGTTTTGGAGGCGGAGCGATTTGCCAGCTCACCGTGCCGGGGAAAGGGACGGTGCTCGCCTCGACTCAGAACGGCGACTATGGGAAGGAGATGCACCTGGGGAACTGGCGGAATTTCCATCTTCATTCGCTGGTGGGGGAGATGTGGGACGGACAGCCGCTGGTGGCTGCGGTGAGCGAGCATGCGGACGCGAGGCTGGAAGGGGAGACGGTGACCAGTTCCGGGGAAGTGCGCGGCAGGCCCATCAGGGTGGAACGAAAGTTCCAATTCGGACCCGAGGCGATTTCCTGTGAGGTCCGGCTCGATGCCACATCGTACGCGCCTCTTCTGACACTCTGGAGCGGCGAACGGCTGTTGAGTCACGTGCGGGAGGCTTACGAGATGCTGCCGTTCCTGCCGGGCAAGGTGACCTGGGAGGGCCCCGGTGGTCAGGGCGGGGGCGGCCTGGGCTCCGAGGCCGTGGAGGTCCAGGCCGTCATCGTTGACCGCGGGAAGTGCGGCGTGCGGATCGAGCTGGACCGGCCCCGGCGGGCGCTGGTCGGGTCCAAGGACACGGTCTGGATAGAGGTCGTGTCTCCGGGCTCGAAGCCGGTCCCAGCGAAGGCGGTCTCCCTGGGCTATCGGTTGATGCCCTACTCAACGAACTGATGGCATGAACGAGGGTCGCCTGCGCCCCTTCCCGGCGAGCGCAAAAACTTGCCGCACGGGTCACGGTCTCGAACCTTGTAGACGGCTGGTATTCGAGTACATTGACAGTCTTGGAATTTCAATGTTTGGGCTTTACCGTCATGGAATCTCAATCCTCGTTGGCCTTGGTTTCATCCGTCTGGGTCGGGATCGATTTCGGTAACCGTTCCAGCACCTCCGATCCCGATCCCGATGGCGATTCCGATTTACCCGCCAAACTTGTCTCTGTGGGAGGCGGGTTCGTCCGCCGAAGCCTTCGCGCAGGCGGGTCGGCGCTCCAGCGCCTATGTCCAAAGTGTGGGTGCGATGACTTCTCAATCATTTCGGAGAGATGGCCTGGCCCGATTTCATCATCGATGATGATTCAGCACTTCACGAGTTTTCGTAGCGAAGCACGTCAGCGCTTCGGCGAAGCCCTTCCGGGCTTCGCCTCCGTTCATAACTCATGGGCTTGACCTGCTCCTCCAACCCGAACTCATTGAGAAGTTACTGGGTGCGCTTCCTAACCCGTGTAACTCGGTGACGAGTTCGTTCCTCTCCTATGCCCGTTCTCGCAGAATCCCAGCTTCGGAACATAACGGCCGAACTGCTCCTTGGTGCGGGCGCACCGCTCGAAGAAGCCCATCTCGTCGCCCGGCTGCTCGTCGCGGCCAATCTGGCTGGACACGATTCCCACGGCGTCCTCCGGCTTCCAGCCTATCTCCAGGCGATCCGCGAGGGGCTGTGCCGGCCTGGGACGCCCGTGCGCATCGTGTGCGAGCGCCCCGCCATGGCCATCCTCGACGGCGGCTGGAACTTCGGACAGGTCGTGGCCGCGCGTGCCGCCGAGATGGCCATCGCCAAGGCCCGTTCGCACGCCGTCGGCGTCGTCACCGCTCATCGGGCCTGTCACGTCGGCCGCCTCGCGGACTACTGCGCCATGGCCGCTGCCTCCGGTTGCATCGGCATCATGTCCACCAACGGGCACGGCAGCGACCAGGATGTATCACCCCACGGCGGGACCGACCGCCGCCTGCCGACCAACCCCATCGGCTACGGCCTGCCTACCGGCAAGGGATTTCCCCTGGTGCTCGACATGACCACCAGCGTCGTTGCCACGGGCAAGCTCCGTGTCGCTTTGCACCGGGGCGAATCCATTCCGCCCGGCTGGATTCTCGACGGGCATGGCCGCCCCAGCACCGATCCGAAGGATTTCTGGGGTCCGCCGCCGGGCTGCTCGCTGCCCCTCGGCGGTTATAAAGGTTTCGGATTGGGCCTGGTGCTCGACATTCTCTCCGGCGCCCTCAGCGAGGCCGGATGCACCCGCGGCGAGTCGTGCCCCGTGGGAAACGGGATTTTTTTCCAGGCCATTCATATCGAGTCCTTCACGACCTTGGATGAATTCCTGTTTCAGGTCGACCGTCTCATCGATCACGTCAAGGGCTCGCCGTTGGCCCCCGGCTTCGAGGCGATTCTGATGCCCGGCGAGGCGTCCGCCCGGCGCACTCGGGAGCGACAGGCGCAAGGCATACCCGTCGATGAGGTGACGTGGCAGAAGCTAGCAGGCGAGTTCGCCGGTGCACCTGCACTTGCGAACTCGTCTGCTATGGGAAAGCCCTCCCGGGGGATCTTCGAGGCGAGATAAAGAAACTCGACAAAAAGTCAGTCAAGCCGTGTTCGTAGAGTCCCGCTTCCACCGCTGAGTTCCAGGCCTCCTTTCTTATGTCCCTCGAAGTCCCCAAGCGGCGCTACTTCGATTTCGCCTTCCCGTGTCACTACCGGCGGCGGCCTCCGGAAATCGACGGCAGGCTGAAGGACTGGCCGCGGCGCTTCCTCGTGCCTGACCTGACGGCCATCGAGGGTCGTGAGCCCTTTGCAGACGTCTGGATGGCCTGGAACGAGGCAGGCCTCTACTTCGCCGTGCGGGTCGCCGGCAAGACCAATCCGATCACGGTCCATCCGGCTGACCCCGCCGGCGGAGACAGCTTCGAGGTCTGGCTGAGCACGCGGGATGTGCGGACCGTCCACCAGGCGAACCGCTACTGCCACCAGTTCACTTTCCTGCCCCGTGGCGGCGGCCGCGGTGGCCGCGAGCCGCTGGTGCGGCCGGTCCCCATCGTGCGGGCGCCCGAGAAAGGGATGCTCTGCGACCCCTCCATCCTCCAGGCCGCGGCGCAGCCAGAACGCCAAGGCTACGTCCTGGAGATCGCCATCCCCTCTGAAGCGCTCCACGGTTTCGATCCCGCGGAACACCCGAGACTGGGCTTCACCTACCACGTGCACGACACGCACCGCGGTGACCAGTCGTGGACGGTGAGCAAGGATTTCCGTTTCCAGGACCGGCCCAGCATGTGGGGCACGGGCATCCTGACACGGGGCGGGTGAATCGGCGGCTCATCGGAAGTACTCCCGTAGCTCTGAACGGGGAAACTAGCCCAACAGCGCAAGATTTTGCCGTAAGTCGTTGGAGTGAGCGCTTTAGCGCTTGTGCCACGCCTGAATCCCTCCCAAACTTGTCCCCGTGGGAGCGGACCTCCCATATGGACAGGTGCAGAAACGGGACCCCAAAGGCAGGCGTAACTCCAACAAGGATGGCCCTGCGGCTCGAGAAACAAGTCTCCGCAAAATTTAGCGCAGTAAAACTAGCGGACGGAAAGAGGAATAGGAACGAAGGTGAGGATGAAGATGGCGAACATCGCCCAGCCGAGGGTGTACCGCCAGGGATTGAGCCCGACGGTCTCGTCGATGGCCGGCGGATGGACCAGCCGCACGAGGAAGTAGAGGAGTGCAGCGAAGACGATGTAGCTGCCCCATACCGGGATCAGGAACAGGATGAAGAGGAAAACCACGCGGGCGAGCTTGGCATGGCCTGGCCCAAACATGGCATAAGCGATGTGGCCGCCGTCAAGCTGGCCCACGGGGACCAGGTTCAGGGCGGTGATGAACAGTCCGAACCATCCGGCCCAGGCGATGGGATGGAGGAACAAGGCATGGTCCGAGGGGATCGGGCCCTTGAGAAGCCAGACGAGGCCGACATAGAGGAGCGATTTTCCTTCCTCCAGGAGCAGGCCGGTATGTCGAGCGAGCGACTCGACTGTCGAAAGCTCGATGCCGTAGTAGAAGATGGGGAGAGCCACGAGGAAGCCGGCCAGGGGTCCCGCGATGCCGACGTCGAAGACGGCCCGTCGGTGCACGAGGGGCGAGCGGAGCGCGATCATGGCGCCCATGGTGCCGATGCCCACCGGGATGGGGATGAAGAACGGCAGGGTGGTGGACATTCGATGCCAGCGCGCGGCGAAGTAATGGCCGAATTCGTGGACGGTGAGGATGGTCAGGAAGGGCACGGAGAAGCAGAGTCCGCTCGTCAACAATTCGAGAAAGGCGTTGCAAGCGGCGCCGGGCTGGCCGGACCTCCATTCCCGAAAAGCGAGGAGGCCGGCCCTGCTGATCTCCCAGGGCGTTCCGATGGCCGTGGAGCCGCAGCTCACGGTCATCAGAAACGTGAGTAAAAACAGGCCGAGATGAAGGAAGTAACGGTGACGGTGCGGCGGGGCCAGATTTAATCGGGCCGTGACAAACCTCCGGCCGTCCACGTCCTCGGATACGAGGTCCACTCCGTGCTGGCTGATCATCGAGGCCAGGTCTTCGGGGCTGCCCGCGCCGTCGTGCTGAACCGCGCCCCGAAAAATCACCTCGCGGGGTGTCCAGTGCACCTGGTAGCTGGGGCTCGACCGGCTGAACCAATCGTCGAGGGCTCGATAGGCCAGGTCGGTTTTCGTCAGGCTCGGGTTGAGTTCATCTTCGCTGTTCATTAAGTTGAATGCGGTTGTTGATCAGAGCTTGCAGCTCCCCCACGCCGCGCAGGGGTTTTCTGAGTCGAGGCCGTTGGCCTCCTTCGGCCACACCACCTTCAGCATGAAGGCGCCGGCAACGCCCGGTCAGAAAAAACCGCGTGGCTCACGAGTTTATCAGAAAACCTCCAGCCATGTCCGAAGAAAAAACCTGCCCCCAGTGCGCCCGGCCTGTCCCGCTGAAGGACCGGGCGACCTGCGCCTATTGCGGGGCGCGGCTGCCCTGGGCGCAGGCCGAGCCGGATAACGAGGGCAAGGCCCAGCCGAGCGAGACGGAGATCGTTCGGATGCTGGCCGCCGGGCAGCCGGGACGGGGGACTCCCCGGGCAGCCACCTACCCCGCCGCCTGCGGGGCCTGCGGCGAGAAATTATCGGAGGACCGGCCTCCGCGTTGCCCCCGCTGCCATACGCCCGTGCGTGACCCCTTCACCGGTAAGCTTCTTTTCGTGGAAGAAGAAGCCGCTGGCCTTCTGGCGAACCGCAAAACGGCCATCGTTCTAATCGTCCTGCTGAGCTTGATGCTCTTCTTCGCCACTCTCTTCGGCCTCAAGAAACTCGTGGATTCCCGGCGCTCGCGCTCCTCCGGCGGCGTTCGACCCGCGCCCACCGGCCCCTGAGATCGATGCGTTCGGTAGGAGTCTCGGTTTCGGGAGCGAGACCGAGGCGAGATTTTCTTTTCGAGTTAAAAAGATGCAATTTGCCCTGACCGCCATCATCGCCGCCTGCCTCACGGCCGGGATGGTCCTTTTTCACCGCGTCATGATGGGCAAGGTCCGGCAGTGGGAGGCCACTCAGCAGGCGCTGACCGGCTTCGAGATGCTCCTGGCACGGGCAGCCATATTGATGGCTTCTCACTGGGCCCTTTGCATGGTCCTCGTCCTCGCTTTTTCCTTTGGTCTGGCCGCTCTGCTGCCCAGCGGTCGAAATCTGCCGGGCCGGAGGGAAGAGGATCGGAAAGGAGACGGTTAACCCGCATTGCTCATCCCGGCGGGATGAGCAATGCGGGCTAAGGTTGAATGCAGTACAGGTGCTGGTAGCCCCGGATGAACAGGTGCTTGCCGCGGAATACGGGCGTGCTGCGGAAGACCTCGAGACGGTTGCGGGCGATCTCCTTGCACTCCCGGCCCGGCTCGAGGACCAGCGTGCTGCCGTTGTCGCTGCTCACGTAAAGATGGCCGCCGGCCAGCGTCACGCTCGGGTAGACCGTGCCGTCCCCTAGTTCCATCCTGTTCTCGCACAGGACCTCTCCCGTCGCCGAATCGATGACGCTCAGGAAGTTATGCTGCGTGATGGCATAGATGAGCCCATCGTGATAAAGCGGCGACGCATAGTAGCGGTCGTCTCTTGGCCTCGTCTGCCACAGGCTTTCCAATGTCGCGGCCCCGCCAAGGGCGGCAGGAAGCCGCACGGCCTTGCCGCGAAACTGGATGAAATACGCAATGCCATCCTGCACGATAGGCGCATTGTAGGTCAGCGCAATCCCCGATCGCGCCAGCACTTTCCCGTCCTCCACGCTGATGACATCTCCGCTCGCCGTGATGGCTAATGGGTGTCCGTCCACCTGGGCGGGCACCGGCGTCCCGAAGGCCGCCTGGGACGCGCAACGCCACTGCGTCTCGCCCGTCTCGGGGTCCAAAGCCCACAGGCTGTTGAAATGCACCAGCAGCTTGCCACCCGCCAGCAGCGGAGACGCCGAGTGCCCGTGCCCGATCGAAGGCTTCTCCAGCAGCCGAATCCAGCGCCGGTTGCCCTCGAGGTCGTAGCAGGCCACCACGCCGGTGGCGAAGACGGCATAGACCCTCTGCCCATCGCTGACCGGCGTCGCCGAAGAGTAGCCATTGGTGCCGTGCACACCCGGGGGAGCGCTTTTCTCCTCCACGGGCAGGTCCCGATAAGTGTTCGTTTTCTCCCACAGCACCTTCCCATCCGCTGCAGCGACACAGAGCAGGGTCGTCGGCTCGGAGCAGACGAAGACCCTGTCACCCGCAAGCACCGGGGACGCGTTGCTCCAGTTCGGCATGGGAGTCTTCCAGAGGACGTTCTCGTTAGCCGACCAGCGCAGTGGCGGATTCGCCTCGGGATACCGTCCCGTCCCGTCTGCCCGCCATCCTGCGGCTATCGCTTGTGCTCGGTGGGCGGCATCCAGGGTCAGGAGCACCAAAAGGTAGGCCAGCCTCCTGCGTATTGGACGTAACTCATTTATTAAGAGCATGATATCCTTGGGATCTTTGCGCCCTGGTGAAAGAAAAAAGGGGGATTTTGCGGAAGCTACAAGTTAAGAACCCGGTCGTGGCGCGGTTCTGTCCTCGACGAGTCCCCATCCCCATTGGGAACACTGCCCATGAGCCTGGAAATCCTGACGGATTCACGGGTGCGGTCCGTTCCGTGGCGGGACCTGACGCGACTGACACGACTGGAAATTCTGAAGGAGATCATTCTTCCTTTGCCTTGGCTCGGCTTGTCCCTGGTTCTGGCCTTGTGGCGGCTCTACCCTCTGGCCTTGACGGCTTCGTTCGTGTTTTTTCTCGCCGGGCTGCGACAGGTCCACAACGCCTTCCACGGCGCCCTCGGCGTCTCTCGGACCGCCTGCGATAGTCTCCTGTTCGTCCTCAGCGTGCTGATGCTCGGCTCGATGCACGTTGTTCAGTTTCATCATCTGCGACACCATCGCCACTGCATGGATGACGAGGACATGGAGGCCATGAGCGCCAGGATGAGCGCCTGGAAGGCCATCTTGCTCGGGCCGCTCTTCCCCCTCAACCTCCACCGGACCGCCCTTCAGCGGGCGCGGCCGTCCCAGTTCCGATGGATCCGGGCCGAGCTCCTGGCCAACCTCGCTTGGGTGCTCATCGTTTTCGCAATTCTCGATCTCCCGGCCTTGCATTACCACGTCGTCGCCATGGCCGCCGGCCAGTGCCTGACAGCATTCTTCTGCGTCTGGACCGTCCACCATGACTGTGACCGATCCCGCTTCATTGCCCGCACCTTGCGCCGGCCATGGATGAATCCGTTGACCCTTCACATGTTCTACCACGTTGAACATCACCTGTTTCCCCAGGTGCCCACCTGCCATCTTCCCGAACTCGCCCGGCGGCTCGACCGATCCGCACCAGAGCTTCAGCAGATGAGCGTCTTCTAGTATCCCTGTTCATAAGTGCGGGTGCATTTGCAGGCTCGTCTACTAGCGGTTTTTCTATAAGCCAACGGCAGGGGAAGCGCAGAGGCGCTTCCCCTGCCGTTGACTACCGGTAATGCGTGATGATCGTCTCCTCCGAGGCGCCCGCGTGGACGCTCTCTGACCCGCTCTGAAGCCAGTTCCAGACCTTGAACCGGAGGGCGGCCTGTTTATAGGCGTCGCTTCCACCCTCGGAGGGCAGGTGCGTGTGCGTGAAATCCTCCCGGATGCGCTGGTCCTTGGACGGGTCGTGGTCCCACGCCGGCGAGACGGGCTCGCTCACTCGGTCGAAAATGAACTTGAGCATGTGCCGGTTGCGATTCCCCCGGTTCGCTGTCCCGGAGTGCCAGAGGTCGTAATGGGCGATGACGACCGTGCCGGCCTTCACCGTCAACAGCTTCTGATGTCGGAAATTGCCGTAGCTGGCCATGCGGGAGGTCGGTGCATTCCGGAACTGCGTGCCCGGCATGATGACCGTCGGCCCCAGTTCCTCCGTCACCTCCTGCGGGTAATACATCGCCAGAATCCTCCGAATCTGGTGATGACGGACGTTGACGTCGTCCTGATGCCATCGCCCAGGTCCCTTCCCGGACTGAAGCGTATGGCAGTGCCGGTGCTGGTGCATCACCATGTCTTCTCCCAGGAGGCTCTCGAGCGCTCCTTTCACCTGCGGGTGCTCGAAGACTCTCGTCAGGTCCGGCACCTCCTCGAGCACCCGGTTGCCGACGTTGCCCTTCGCCTGGATCAATTTCTCGATGGCGATGTAGATGTTCTCGTGGAAGCCCGGCGGGAAGTCGGGCTCGACGATCAGGTAACCGTAAATGATGAAGTCCCGGACGGCCTCATCGCTCAGCCGATGGCTTGGTGTGCTCATCGTCCATCCTCCATTTTTGAAGAATGAATTCGAACCCCAGGATATCGACCTCGCGGTCGTCGAACGGCGCAAGCTGGTTGGGGAAGTGGATGACCTGCCAGCCGTCGAGGATCGCCTCGTGCACCGTGGCATAGGGCCACTTCTTGCGTTCGCCCAAGCGTTCGGTCGCGCCCGGCTCAGGCTCATGAAGGGCCATCCCGATGACGGGGGCATGGAGGCAGGGTTCGGAGGCATGCAGATAGAGCAGGCGCTGACGCGTCGATGCCAGGCCCTTCAGCAACCCTTCCAATTGTTCGAGGTCCTTTTCGGTGAACGTCCCCTGGGCCAGCTTCTTCCGAGCGCGGTCCAGCCACGCCCTGCAGGATTCCTTCACGTTGGTCATGGCAGTGACACCCCGTCAAGAGCCTGGGTCAACGCCTATCATCTTACGGCCGACTGGCCGCTTTTTACAAGCCCAAACGGAGAAACCACGCAGAGCGCGAAGCCCGTCGAACAGGCGCTGGGTCCGAGGTGATCACCCCGCACCTGTGCAGGGGTGGGGTGGACGGCTGGAGAAGCTCTGCAAGCTCCGGGGACGCACTGGGCCACGAAGCGCGCAACGACCGCAACATGGATTCTAACACGAACTGGCACGACACATCCCCGCCCTTCGCGGACATTTTCTTTGGGTACAGCAGAGGAACTTCTTATGAAGAGAGCCCCCTCCTGTTCTTCAGACAGCATCCTGGCTGCGCTGAACATGACGCCGATGATCGATGTCGTTTTTCAGCTTCTCATCTTTTTCATGGTGGGGATGCAGATTCGAATTCCCGGGGGCTTGCTCAACGCCTACCTGCCGAAGGAGCGCGGAAGGATTCCACCTCAGGAACCGGCGTCATTCCCACCCGAGCTGAGGATTCGCCTCGAACGGGACCCGGCCTCGACAACTGCAAGCGCGAAGGTCAACGTCTTCTTCCAGCAGTACCCCTGTGTTGATATTCAGGACCTTGAAGACAAACTCCTGCGGCTGGGAGAAGAAGTGGCCGCCGTCCCCGTCGTCATCGATGGCAAGGCCGACGTGCCTTTCCGATTCGTCCTGGGGGCCATGAACGCCTGCGTCAAGGCCAGGTTCACCAGGATCCTATTCCGAGCGCCTCCATCAGAATAGTTGATTTTGGGCGGAGCAGGTCATCTGAAGGCCGAGCGGCTCGTGTACCGTTGATGGACCCGAGGGTTTGGCCGACCCGAGGGCCGCGGCCACACTTTATGAAGTGTGACCCCGGGCGTGGGAGGCAAGGGGGCAACGGGCCACGCTAACTCGAGCTTTCCGCACACTTCTCGAAGTGTGCGTGCGGCCGACGCGGCTACCGCGGGCGGTCGCACGGCGCGGACGCACTCTGGAACGCGTGCGTGCCACGGATGGGACAGGGCAAGCGCAGCTTTTGATGGTGAGGTGTCGAGACGCACTCTGGAACGCGTGCGTGCCATGGATGGGACGCCGGAGAGACCCGGTCTTGAAGGCCTGTGCGCGCTCGAACGAGACGACATTCTTGATATTGCCGCTACAATGGAGACGTCCCGCTGAGGCGTTCTCTGTAGCCGGGCGAGAATGTGTCCAACACCCCCCATGTGGCCCGCACCGGACGAAACCCAGCAGATTCTCCAGCAGGTCCGGAAAGGCGAAGCGGAGGCGGTCGATCGACTGCTGTCCCGACACCGGGATGCTCTCCGGCGCATGGTCGAGTTCCGGCTGGACCGGGCGCTGGCCTCCCGAGTGGATGCGAGCGATATCATCCAGGAGACGCTGATCGAGGCGAATCGGCGGCTGGCTGATTACATGAAGAATCCGGCCATGCCGTTTCACCTCTGGCTGCGTTATATCGCGCGGGATCATCTGATTGCCGCTCAACGTCGGCATCAGGGGGCGCAGCGCCGAAGCGTGAATCGGGAGAGGTCCCTGGCCGACCCGGCTTTTTCCGATTGCTCCTCGGTGGATTTGGCTGCGCGGCTGCGAGCTGCTGGCCCCACGCCTGCGGCCGAGGCCATTCGAAAGGAACTCGAACATCGATTCCAGGAAGCGCTGTCCGGGCTCGGCGGGGACGACCGCGAGGTCATTCTCATGCGCCACTTCGAACATCTTTCGAACCAGGAGGTGGCCCAGACGCTGGGGCTGACCGAGCAAGCGGCGAGCATGCGTTACCTTCGGGCGCTGCGGCGTCTCCGTGATCGGCTCGGCATCGATCTTCACGATACCCTGTAACAGAGTGTAGGTTCACCCGGCAGGATTTGCTCGCCCACCCACAGGAGTCCGAAGCAGTCAACGTCGAGAAAGGAGTGGAAATGTCGGGCGATGCCCAGGCGACGGACCGGGAAGCGCGTCTGGCCGAGCTACTGGACCAGTTGACGCAGGCTCTGCGCGGCGGCGGCGGACCGGACATCGAACAGGCCGCGGCGCGGCATCCGGACCTTGCGGCCGAGCTGCGGGAGCTCTGGTCGGCGGCGATGCTCGCCGAGGACGTGACTCATCTCTCATCAGCGGGCCGTCCCGTCATAGGAAACAGCGATGTTCCGGCGTCGCCTTTTGCGGGCCCAGGCCGCAGGCCGCCGGCGGCCTTCGATGATTTCGAGATACTCGGGGAGGTCGGCCGCGGCGGAATGGGCGTGGTCTACAAGGCACGCCAGCGAAGCCTCGATCGTACCGTCGCCCTCAAGATGATGCTGCGGGGTGAACTGGCCTCCGAATCCGAAATGGAGCGATTCCGCGGCGAGGCCGAGGCAGCCGCGCGCCTCGAACATCCCCATATCGTCCCAGTCCATGAGGTCGGCGTCCATGACGGGATGCCCTATTTCACCATGCGGTTCGTCGAGGGCACGACCCTGGCCCGGCGGCTTTCGGACGGCCCCCTGCCGCCGCGGGAGGCCGCGGCGCTTCTTCTGCCCGTCTGCCGGGCGATCGACTACGCCCACGGCCGGGGTGTCCTTCACCGCGACCTGAAGCCATCCAACATCCTCCTGGATGCGCACGGCATGCCCCACGTCACGGACTTCGGGCTCGCCCGGCGCATCGAGGCAAAGCCGGCCCTGACTCAAACGGGTGCGGTCCTGGGCACTCCGAGCTACATGGCGCCGGAGCAGGCTGCCGGCAGCCGCGGCGACCTGTGCCCGGCGACGGACGTCTACAGCCTGGGAGCGGTGCTGTATCATGCGCTCACGGGCCGGCCGCCCTTCCAGGCCGCCACGCCCGTGGATACCGTTCTGATGGTGCTGGAGCAGGACCCGCCGCTGCCGCGGGTGCTGAATCCGGCGGCCGATCCGGACTTGGAGATGATCGCGCTGAAGTGTTTGCAAAAGCCGGCCGACCTCCGCTATCCCCGTGCGGCCGCCCTGGCGGACGATCTGGATGCCTACCTGGCGGGCGAGCCCATCGCGGCGCGCTCCACAGGTGTCCTCAAGGTCATGTCCCGGGTGTTCCGCGAGACCCACCATGCCGCGGTCCTCGAAAACTGGGGCCTGCTTTGGATGTGGCACAGCCTTCAGGTTTTCCTTCTGTGCGTGATCACGAACGCACTGCACTGGAGCGGCGTCACTGCGCCTCTGGTCTACATCGCCCTATGGTCGGTGGGGCTGGTGACCTGGGCGGCGATCTTCTGGGCGCTGCGACGCCGAGGCGGCCCCATCACCTTCGTCGAGCGCCAGATCGCGCATGTCTGGGCAGCCAGCATCATCGCCAGCATCATGCTCTTTTTCGTCGAGATTTTCCTGGCCCTCCCCGTGCTCACCCTCTCCCCCGTGCTCGCCCTCATCGGCGGCATGGGCTTCTTCATCAAGGCGGGCATCCTCTCCGGCAAGTTCTATTTCCAGGCCTCCGCCCTGTTCGCCACGGCGGCCGCCATGGCGCTCTTCCCCAGCGTCGGCCTCACGCTCTTCGGCCTCGTCAGCGCGGGCTGCTTCTTCCTCCCCGGGCTCAAGTACCACCGCCAGCGAAACCGCGCCCTAGCCCCGGAGGCGGAAATACGCCCAGGCGCTTCCGCCTCGTGATTCGGAGAATTCTTCGAGTTGAAGGAGGACCACCATGCGGGCGTTCGCGTCTCGGTTTTTTTTTCTTCTTGCTGTACTCTCGGGACTGGCGTTTGCCGTCACGTTTTTCTACGGATTCCACTCGTGGCCGAACGCCCCGCTGCGGCAGGTCGGTGACGTCATCCAGGACAAGCAAGGAAACCGCCACACGGAGGAGGATTACCGGCGTTTTCTCGAATGGCAGCGGATGCTGCTGGTTTCTGCGGCCTTGGCGTTCGGTTTTGGCGTGGGCGGCCATCTCGTGGCGGGCAGGCCGGGAGGCCGTGCCGGCGGTACGATTCACGATGAGGGGCGAAGCCCGTAAAATTCCGCAGCGTTGTCATGGAGGAGGGCGCGTGCGATGTTCCGAGCGGCAACGGGGCCCACCTGTCCCGCGGCCAATTTGGCGGAAAGGACATGGGCCAGTTGACGGCGGATGAGGCGGGCCGTCCCGAGCAGGCTCTCCGGCGTGCCGCAGTCGGTCCCCAGGAGAATCTTGTTCATCGGTATCATATCGAGCGCCTCGCTGAGGAGACGGAGGCCCAGATCCCCGCTGAACGAGGAGGTTCCGCAGAGGTTGAAGTAGCAGGTCCGGTAAGTCCTGGCCATGATCATGGCGGCGCCGTGATTCGGCCAGCCGGTATGGCAAATATCCACTTTCAAGCCTTTGAGGCGCTGGCTGCAGAACAGGGGATGGAGGTGTTCCGGATCAGCCCATGCCGTCGGCACGGAGTAGCCCGCATGGACGATGAGCGGGAGATTTCGGGTGCGGCACATCTCGAGCAGGTGCGCCAGCAGGTTATCCTGGAGGCGGCGGAGATCGGAAGGATGGAGCTTCTCGGGCCCGGTCGAGTAGAAGGCCCCGGCGTCACGATCGGAAACCTCGTCCATCTCGAGGGGCCGGACATAGCCTGCAAGGAGCTTCGCAGAGACGCCGCCTCGCTCGATAAAGAGGTCCAACGCCCTGCGGCAGAAATCGAGATGATCGGCGTGGGTCGCGGGCCGGAGGCCCAAAAGGTCCAGGGACCGTTCACGTGCTGCCCGGTTCGCCGCAAACCCGGAGAACAGAAAGCCGTCCAGGATCAGGCTGGGCATCAGCAGGTCCCTCTGGGCCTGGCGCTCAGCCTCCGGCAGGGCATCCCAGTGATCCACCACGTAAGGCAGGAAGCACATGTGGGTCTGCCGGATGATGCCAGCCTTGCGGCAGGCCAGGCGGTGCAACGCCCGCTCGCCGTGCGTCTGGTAGGCCGCCAGGATGGCACGGTGGATTCCTTCCCAGTTCTCAGCCGTGATGTCCTCGTCCTCGAAGGGATACAGCTCGCGGATACCGTCCCTGAGGACCTGGTAAAGGGTCAGGCCGCGGCACGTCTCGAGCAGCGGGAGGATGTGGCGGAACTGTTCCGGCGCGTCCTCGGGAGACCAGGTTGACCGGGGAGGCGGAGGCGTCAGAGAGAAATCGACACAGGAGGAGGAGACATAGGCGAGGTAATCATGGACAAGAATCTGGGGCAGGCTGCGGCCCTGCCGATCGTCAACGGGCGTCCCCCATTCGTACCCCGCCGCGTGGCTATGGGTGTCGATGAAGGGCAGCGTATCGATGAAGGCGTCGAGGGATTCTTCCCGAGGCTTCATGGAGGCTTTTGGATTTGCTCCCACAGGGTCCCGTTCCCCGCTGGGATACTGCGGAGGGACGGGTTTCCATGAGTGCGGTGGACCGGAAGTGCACCTGCGCTCCCGGTCCGCCGTATTAGCGAAGCTCGATGATGCGCACACCCCCCGCTGGCACCTCGACGGTCAGTTGGTTGTCCTTGACCTCGAACCGGTCCGCCTTCAGCAGGCGGTCCCAAGCCGCGGTGATGGCTACCTGCGAGCGGATGCGCACCGTGCGGTTTTCCCTGAAGTCCGTGGGGAAAATCCCCTGCTGCGGTTTCAAGTCGCCAAAGGGATTGATGAGGGTGACGAGCCAGCTTTCCTCGGCCCGATTGACCATCCATTCCACGTCGCCATCCACCTCCAGGGGCATGACGCCACGGGTGAGATGGACGAGAAGCCGGGCGGCCATCGGGACGGCCTGCTGGTCGATCCCGAGTCCATAGGGGACGGAAAGGAAGACCAGGCGGCCCTTGCCCTGTTCGTCAGCGATGCAGAGCGGCTGCCCGTCCGGCGTGGCGGCAAGGGTGCGGACCCTTTTTTCCTGGACGGGCCGGAAGCGATAGCGCTGGGAGGGCTGGGTCGCCGGGCCGTCCATCCAGCGGTAGCCTTCGGCCTCCCGGATCTCGCCGAGCTTCGGAAGGTCGAGCTCTTCGGCCCCGGGGCCCCCGAGCTGGCCTTCGGCGACCATGAGCGTCCCACCGTCTCGAAGGTATTTCTTGAGCCGCTTACCCTCGGCCTTTGTGAGCTCGATGTCGCCTCCAACGATCACGACCGAATAGGTATCGATCAGGTCCCATCGATCGACGTCGGGATACGCGTAGATGACGTCGAAGATGTCGCCGAAGACGCCGGGTACGAAGGTTTCGGTGAGCGCGGTGAGGGGCTCCTGGCTGCGGGGCCCGATGGGGTGATAGGCAAGCCAGAGGACTTCGTGGATGTTCCGAACATGCGGATTGCCGACGTAGGTCCATCTTTCCGACCTGGACCTGAAGAGGGATGGCCAGTAGGGTGTAGCGGACCAGCCGTGGGCGTAGTCGAGAAGAATGGCCACAGGAGTCACAGGAACACCCCGATCCGGTTCCTCGAGGGTGAGCCGGAGGAGGCGGTCGTCGAGCTTGCCGCGGGGCGAGAGCTGCACGTCATACTGTCCCGCGGCGGTCAGGCCGCCGGGCTTCCAGAAGTTATCTCCGCCTCCCTCCTGGTAGAACATGGCGGACCCGGCCATGTAGAGATACCAGCCATCGAGTTTCCACCAGGTCATGCCGGCGCCCGAGTATACGCCGTAGAAATTGTCGAAAATCTGGCCGGGCTTGTTGAATTGAGGATTGGCCCCGAAGTCCGCCGAGGAATCGCCAAAGTTGCCGGAGCGATAACTGAAGAACATGGCCTTGTTCTGCCTTGCGGCGCCGCGCAGGAGGGCCATGAACAGGCCGTGCATGTTCCCGGTCACCGCGACCATCTCCGTTCCGCACGCCGGGGAGCCCCAAGCGTAACAGAGGGGAAACCACTCCGGTCCGACGCCGGCAGGCATGGTGTGCTGGTAAGGATTGTCGATGTCGCGTCCATACACCTGTCGCCACTTGGCGGCGTTGCCGGCCATGTAGATTTTCCCGAGCGCCTCCGCCAGCTCTCGCCGCGTCTTGCAATTCTGAAAAGCCGCCTCTTCGGCTGTTCCATCATGCCCAAAATAACCCAGATTCTCGCCTGAAATGCTCCCGATGTAGCGGTCCCTGTATTTCATGAAATTCTGGAAGGCGCTCTCGGACATCGGCACGTCCGGATGATAGTTCATCATGCTGGCCCATGGCCGGCCCGGATGCTGGTCGAGCCACCGCAGGAGCAGCGGGGCCGCTTCCTGCTGCAGAATGGTGGGGCCTGAGCCGTGAAACACGGGGACCACCCTCGGATCGGAGAAGATGGGCACATCCTTCCGTCCACCATACCTCTCCTCGAACTCCTTCAGCACTTGGTGGTCCTCACCGGTCATGATTCGCCATGTATAGGGGAAGGCGATGCGCTTCGGATCGTCCCCGGCCCATCGGTCGACATAACCGGTAGTATTCTGGAGATACAGGAATCCCTGGTTCTTGAAGGTGATGGGAAGCCACGATTCGGGCACGGAAGGGGGGGGAATTCGGCTTGCCAGCGGCTCGAGGCCCGGCGGAAATCCGGTCCGGAACGGCTCGAGCACCTCCCAGCAATAGTTCCTGGGCCGCTCCTTGATCCAGGGTCGATAGCCCGGGTCGGTAGTGAGGACGAGGCAATCCACCTGCCGGCAGACCTCCTCCTGGAATGCGGCGAGAAGGGTGAGCCGGGCCTTCCCTTTCTTCAGGGGAGCTTCCTGGCCTTCCCATCCGAAAGCCCAGTTCCAGAAGAGCTTCATCATGTTGTCCTCGTCAAAGAGCCCGTGCTCGCCATACGTGGCAGCCCATGAAGGTTCACCTTCTTGGTCGATGCGCATCTGAAACCGATTGGTTTTTTCCCGCCAATCGCCGTATCGGACCCAGAGCCGGTAACGCCCGTCCGTCGGTATCTCGACCTCGATGGAGACAGCGGCCTTGTCCTCGTCCGGCGCGCAGGCGATGGAGAGGAATCCGCTCTCGCCACCCTGATTCCACTCGGCGGCCCAGCCGGGCCCGGAGAGGCCCCAGAAGCCCGTAGCCTTGTGGGTGCCCGGCTTTTGCATGGGCCAGCAGTAACCCTGGATGCCGCGGAGATGCTCGGCTTCGATCCAGAGGGACTCGATGGCCCAGGACTCCGTACGTGAGAACAAGAGGCAGACGCACCAAGCTAGGGCGACGGGGCCTTTCATGATGTCCCTCCTTTGCTTAAGGTGGGCTGTGGCTCGCAGCCCAAGTTTGAAATCCGCGAGCCCGAAGGGCGCAGCGGGAAATGGCGCCGGCCTTCTGCCTCCGCCATTTCTTTCTCTGAAATCCGCCTGTCGGCGGATTTCGACAAGAACTTCTGCTGATCCGCCAGGGTTGGGCGGGCGAAGCCGGGCCAACCCTGGCTCTGAAATCCGCGAGCCCGAAGGGCGCAGCGGATTTCAAAAGGATAATTCCGGCCAAGATGCTTACCATGGAAGCCTGTTGGGTTTACATGCCATCTTGTATGGAAAGCGTGCCATGAAGGCGAAAGATGCGCCGCTTTGCCGGGCGATTGAAAGTTCGTTGAACGTCGAGTACCTCGAGGGCGCCCTCTCCGGCACGGATGGTCCCGCGTCCACCGGGTGGCGCGCCCTGCCCGTCCTCCTCGGCGTCGAGTCGCGGACCGGAAGATTCTGGCTCGAAATCGAAGGGGTCGAGCCAATCCGGGTGGCACGCGGGCAGGGGATCGTCGTGCCGCCAGGCATCCGGCATCGCATCTCATCGGACGCGCCGTACCCCTCCAAGGGGTCCTGGTGTCACCTCCAAGTCTCCCTTCTGGGTGCGCTCGATCCTTTCGCCTGGATTGACGTTCCGCCGCTTGCCGATCGGTCGGCCCGGATGCGGCTGGGCCCCGTATTGCGAGAAATGCAGGACCTCCAGGGAGGCTTGCCGGGGTCCCTGCTGGCGGTGATGGCACGGAGGAAAGAGCTGGGCTTCCAGTTGTTCCGCATCGTCTTGGGCTTTTCGAGGGTCCGATCCCACTGGCAAAAGGCTCTCTTCGGTTCGGAGCGCATCCTCGCGGTTCTCCAATTCCTTCAGAAGAACCTCGGCCAGGCGCTTTGCCGTGAGGACCTCGCGAAGCGGGCCTATCTCTCCGAGCCTTGGTTTCATGTGGTGTTCAAGGAGGCGACGGGGCTGGCCCCGATGGAATATCTGAGGCGGCTGAGAATTCGCGAGGCCCAGTCTCTTCTTCTGCGCACGGACCTCTCTATCGAGGAGGTGGGCCGGAAGGTGGGCTACTCCGATCCCTTCCATTTCAGTCGCGCCTTCAAGGCGGCCTCCGGCCAGAGCCCTTCGGGCTACCGAACGCGGCATCGGCGCTGGTGGGTGAGCAAACCTTAAGACGGCCCCCGTCAGACAGGCATGGCGTCCTGAAGAATTCCAGAAGCTTTTCTATAATGGAGCTTGACAGATTTGCGCTTGGATTCCGGAACGCCCCAAAACGTTCCGACGCTCCTGGGGGAGCGCAGCCAGAAAAGTGTCAAACTCCAGTCTTGTGAGCTTCGCTCATGAGAGACTGTACGAGAGGGTGAGGTCAGGGGAGAAGAGGCGATGAAACCATTTCAGGAACGCGGCGACTTCGGACCCGAGGGGCATGGGAAGCAGCTCTTGGAGAATCTTTTCATCGTCTCCTGGCTCGGGATGACGCCCGACCAGATCGATTGCCACGTCTATGTCTTGAGGGGGCCTGATGGCCTGCTGCTCATCGACTGCGGGGCGCCCTGGGGGCATCCGAGAATCCTCAGGAATTTCCTGCACTGGGGACTCGATATCCGGCAGGTCCGTACGATTCTCCTCACTCACGGGCACGTGGACCACGGCCGTGGTGGCTACCTCTTCAAGCGCATGGGCACGGAAATCCTGGCGCACGTGGTCGCTGCCGAGCTGGCCGAGAAGGAATGGGCCGATTGCCTGAAGGAGGAAGGCTCGACCGAGTCCTATCGCGTGGATGGAAGCCTGGGTGAAGGCCACCGTATCCAGCGCTGCGGCTATGACCTCGCGGTCCTTCACACCCCGGGTCACACGGCAGGCTGTCTGAGCTTCCTCACCGAGGTTGACGGCCAGCGCTGCCTGTTCTCCGGCGACCTTCTCATGAGCAACGGCAAGCCGGGTTGGTCGGGCGACCCAGGCTTTTCGCGTGAGAAGATCATCGCCAACCTGAAGCGCTTGATCGAGATGGACTTTACGAACCTGTGCCACGGGCACAACTACCGGATGGGCGACGGCAAGCGATGGTTTCGCGACGGTCTGGAGAAGGCGGCACGTGGCGAGTGGTAGTGCACGGTTTTCTTCACGACATCGGGATCTCGGTGATCGTCGCGACCTTCGTCGGGATCGTCACGTACAAGCTCCGGCAGCCCATCATCCTCGGCTACCTCGTCGCCGGGGTGATCATTGGACCCGAAATCGGGCCCCAGCTCGTCAGCGACCCCGCCAACATCGAGGTCATCTCCGAGATCGGCCTGATGCTCCTCCTCTTCATCATCGGGCTGGAGATGAACCCGCAGACGGTTCTGGCCTCGGGCAAGCCGATCCTGGTCGCCGGCATCGGCCAGTTCCTCTTCTCCGTCCTGCTTGGGGTGGTCTACTTTTACCTCCGGGGCTATCCTCTCGGGGGAGAGTCGCTCGACGCGCTCTATCCCGCGATCTTCTGCGGCCTGAGCAGCACGGCCATCGTGGTAAAGATCCTCTATGACAAATTCGAGCTGGACACGTTGCACGGGCGTGTGACCCTTGGCGTCCTCATCTTCCAGGACGTGTGGGCGATCCTGGTTCTGGCCATCCAGCCGAGTTTCCTGAATCCGCAGCTCGCGCTCGTTGGGCTGGCCGTTTTCAAGAGTCTGGTCTTGCTCGGAGCCGCCTTCCTTATCAGCCGCTACGTGCTTCGAGCGGTCATGGAAGGAATCTCGAAGTCGCCCGAGATGGTCGTGGCCGCCTCCATGGCCTGGTGCGCGCTGGTCGCCGGCGTAGCCCACCAGATTGGCCTCTCCATGGAAATGGGTGCCCTGATCGCCGGCGTCTCCATCTCCTCCTTCCCCTTCAGCATCCATGTGACGGCCAAGGTCCTGCCCCTGCGCGACTTCTTCCTCACCCTCTTCTTCATCTCCCTGGGCATGAAGATCCCTCCGCCGGAGACGCGCTTCGTCCTCCCGGTGCTCGAAATCCTGGCCTTCGTCATCCTCTCCAGGTTCGCCATCGTTTATCCGCTCCTGCTTGCTGCCGGTAGCGGGCGGCGCACGGCCTTCATCACCTCGCTCAATCTGGCCCAGATCAGCGAGTTTTCCCTCGTGATTGCCGTCCTGGGCCTCGAATCCTTCCATCATATCCCGAAAGACGTCGTCTCCCTCATTCTGTACGCCATGGCCCTCACGTCCATCCTCTCCTCTTATTTCATCAAGTACAACCACGAGATTTTCAGCCTCTGTGCCCGGGCCGCCCGGGCCGCCCGGATGGGCCGGAAGCCCGGTGGCCATCCGGAAACCGACCCCGCGGCGGAGTCGCCGGACGGCTCTCCACCGGACCGGGATCCGAAATCCTTTCCTATCGTGGTGCTGGGATTCCACCGGGGCGCCCGGGCGCTCATCGATGGGATCGCGACTCGCCGCCCGGATCTTCTCCGGAAGATCCGGGTGATCGATTTCAACCTGGAGGTATTGAAGGAGCTGGGCTCGATGAAAATCGCCTGTGTCCTCGGCGATATCAGCAGCATGGACAACCTGAAGGAAGCGCACGTGGATCAGGCCAAGATCATTCTCTCGACCATTCCGGATGTCCTTTTGAGGGGCACGAACAACCTGAAGCTGGTTACGATGTGCAGGGCGCTGTCACCGCAGGCGATGATTGTGGCCACGGCGGATTTCAAGCACCAGATCGAGCCGTTGAAGCAATCCGGTGCGAATTACGTGGTGCTCCCATACTCCCTGGCCGGGGAGCGCCTTGGCGACTTCTTGATCGAGCGTGCGGCGGAGCTGGGGTAACGCGTCAGCGGGGGCATTGGTGTCAGACCTGTGACTTAACCCGCACTTCTCACACGGCGTGTTCGAATTGCGCCCTGCGGGCTTCGACTCGAACGACGTGCGTCGTTCTCGCTCAGGGCTAACCCGGATCGATGTGCCACGAAGGCCGCGTTGAAGCCTCATTGTAACGGATTGCTGCACAGACGGATATCGAGCGTGCCGCGGCGATTACGTGCGTTTGTGCCTGGAAGCTTCGCTGGACGTGCCTACATGTTCGTAATCCCGGGCTTTAACCGGAAAAGCCGGCCTGAAGATGGCGTCAGGATCGGCCACGGCTGATTCCGCCTGGACCCGGTGTAATGCCTCCCACTGGGTCGGAATTGCACCTCTAATAATAATCGGAAAACTTGACCTGTAAAGGAGTTGTGAAGTACCGAAACCCACTGCAAAATATAGTCCATATTGACAATGTTAAGATCTAGGTTATATTATTATCATAGTTGATTCGTTCGTGATAGACTCACACCCCGCCTTCAAATAGGTAATGACCATGGAGACAGCACTGCCGCTCTCATTCATATGGGTGCCGCGGTGCTGAGATAACTTCTAGGTGATTCCCCAAAATTGACGCCTGGCTGACTGGGTTTTTCTTGCTTTTTCCCCAGTCGCCAGGCGTTAATTTTTGCTTTATTCTTAGTGGTAGGTGCATCAGGAGAAGTAGGCGGCACGAGCGGCCTGGCTCCTGAGAAACAAACTGATAACACGTTTTTTTACAACCACTTAAGAAGAAGGCCTCAACCCAAGTTGGAGTGACGGCTTTAGCCGTTGTCCGAGCAGCGGCACGCCTCAAGGCGTGACTCCAACCTCTCCGCGCGACGCGCAAACTTTCACAAGTAAATCTCTACCTCAGCCACTTAGACCCTTGTTTCTAGCTGTCACAACGAAGCGAGTCCGCGAGCTACGTAAATCGCGCTCCTGACCGACTAATACGGGTCCACGTCCTGAATTAAATCCCACGGTGATCCATGCGGTGCGAGCGGCCTGACTCTTGACCGACTGACACTTCGCGACGATGTATCACATCCTTTCGCGCCAATCGGAATGAGCGACCTCGTTCCTGATCTGCTCGTAACTAACATACGTGCTCACCGACCGACGCTGTTTCCGTTCCAGGTCTGCAAGGAGAATGAACACATGACTGAAAGGGAAGTACTTTCGAACCTGGACCTCGAAGTCCTGAAAGCCGCAGCCAAGAAGAATGTGCGACTCACTTTCGACATCATCCATGGGCGCGCCGCCTTCATCGATCTCCGTTCCCGATTAATTCACCTTCCTCAACCCCCGAAACGGGTAACCCGCAAGCGGAGGTCTTCTGCGCTCCTCTATTATCAGAACGCCATCCAACATGAGATCGCTCATGCACTCTACACGACCCCTTCTATCGACATAGGGACATTAATGAGAACGAAACCGGGTATCGGAAACATCCTGCAAGCCATCGAGGATGGGCGGATTAACCGCTTGATGACCGCACGTTTCCATGGAGCTCGATTGACGAAGAGACGGTTCGAGCGCGAACTATGGCATGGGGTCGAGCTGACCAAAACTCGCTACGTCTTCTGGCGGGCTTTCGGCGTTCTCTCGGCGCTCGCTGAGGGATACACCCTCCGCCGTGCCGTCTCTATATACAAGGCCGACACCCTTCCCTTAATCCGGCTTCTGCCTGCGAAAATTCTACACAAGCTGCCGAAGCTTCGGAGCACGAGCGAAGCACTAGTGCTGGCCCGGGCCATCGCGGCCATCTGGAATTTACACGAAGCCCCGAGTCGCAGCCCATCGCGCAAACGGCCGGTAGGATCCACGCAGCAATAACCTGCTTGATCTAACCTCCTCGTCGTGTGCGTATTGTGTAGTTCCAATCGCAATGAAATCCCGAAGTGCGGAGCGCCAAAAAAATCACTCGGTCAGGTGGTGTCCTAGTGGCCATAGTATAATTTGTCCTACGAAGCTGGCACCTCAAACCGACGAGAGAGAGAAACAAGAGATCGTTGACTCTCACCTTCGGCGGCTTCGCGGTCGATACTGAAGGATTAGCTTGCACAGACGAAAGGATTACCGGCCATGGGTTTTTCATGGGGTTTTCGCATCAGGTTTCGAATTGCGAAGCGTACCTACCTGAGCTTCGGCACAAGATCCGTGAGCCTGAGCACTTACGGCAAGTACGGAGGCTGTTATGTCTCGACGCGCGGTTGGGGCGGCGTCCTGCGCACGGGCCCGTTTAGGCTTTATGGGCACTACTCGTTTCCGACCTACAGCCAGACGAGTCGGAGACTGTCAGCGGCCCGCAATGCCCTGCCGCCGCCGCGGTCGGCGGGACTTCTACCCGCCGCGGACGAATTTGTGGACGTTTTCGAGGAGGACCCGCCGGAGAGCCTCGGGGACAAGAAAGCGCTGAGCGCACGATCCGAGAAGCGTCATAGGCGTGGCCGAAGGCCCAGCCGCCTTGAACGCGCGTGCTGTCTGATCGTCTGGCAGCGCCTCAAGCGCATGCCAAGGACGGGCGAGGTGAAGAATGCAGAGAGTTTTTTCTTGAAACATACCTCTCCCGGGGGCGCGGTCGAGGTGAAGGTGAGCGGCCTTCATCCGACGAGAAGAGCGCCAATCCGTAGCGTCGTGGTCCATCATCCTAGAGTTGGCAAGCCACTGGTATATGTCACGTATGTTCCGTAGTTTTGTCCGGTTCTGAAACGCCTAGAGCGCCGTTTGAAATATCTCATAAAGGAAGGGGCCATGGCCAGACATCTTCTTAGTCCGCAACAGGTTACGAAAGGCTTTACCGGCATGATCGGCGAGCCGAGACATGAGACCGAGGTAGTCACGCTCTTCGGGATGCTGGTGAAACGGCTCGGCTTCGTCGTCGAGCGAGCGGGTCCCGCGTACCCTGACCTGACAGTCTGGTGGCACGGACCCCACGGACCCGAGAGGCTTTTCGCCGAGGTAGAGGTGGATTCGGCCCATTTCGCTCAGCACAGGCACGATCCCCAGGATTGTGACCTCGTGATCGCGTGGCGGGACAGCGGGTCCTGTGCCGTGCCCGTGCTGGCGTTGGACCGCTTTTTCAGGCCGGAAGGCGGCACTTATCTTCTTGACACGAAATCAGTTGTGGCTGACCCAGCGTCCGCCAGGTGGTTCGAGGCAGTCGAGCAGCGAGAACGGGTCGAGCCCGAGGTGACGTTTCTGACTCCGAGGGATATCGCGGCTGGATTTTCCGGCCTCATCTGGCCCCCGGAGAACGAGCAGGAGGTGTCGGTCCTTCTGGGCATGCTCTTGCCGAGGCTGGGCCTGGCGATCGAGTCTTATGACGATCGGTTTCCGGACCTCGCGGCATGGCGCACATCGGGACCCGGGGACCCGAAACCGGTGCGGATCGAGCTGGAGTATTCCGCCGGCCGATATGCGCCCCATCAGGCGCACAAAGGGGTGTGCGATCTCGTGATGCTATGGGAAGGCGGGGTGGTCCCGGGTGGGCCTGAAATCCAGAGCCTGAAGGAAGCCGCGGCGAATGGACCCGACGGCGAAATCTTGTTTTCGGAGAGGCAGGCTGTCCCGCGGTCGGTCGGGGACGCCATCGAGCAGACGAGCAATCCGCATGCGCGTGACCTGATGAGCGGCTTGCTGAACGACTTGAGTCGCGCGGGGGCGGAACTGGTCTTGCGCGAGAAGAGCGTGAGCGTGCGATTTCCGTTCGGCTGCGGCCAATACACGTATTTCCTATTCTATCCGCGGCCCCATGCCAACTACGTGCATCCCACAATCGAGTTCTTCGAGCCCAAAGGCCTGCCCGAGGGAGTGATTGCCAAGTTCAATGAGGCCCTGGCCGGACTCCCCGTCAAGGGCGGAACGAGCCAGAAACGCGTGGAGATTCGGAAAGGACAGTTCAACGAGGAGCACGTCCGGGTGCTGGCAAGGGTTTTTCAAGACCTCAAGAATCTGGGCGCAGCCATGGAACGCGAACCCTGCGGCCCATCCCACGAGAGGATGGAGACGCCGGGGCAGCAGCGAGGCAGGGGGGGCCTCCGACGGACTGCAGGAATCAAGGATGTCTTGCTCAAACTCGAGCGTGCCGGCGCCCTTGTCGAGGAGAATGCGAAGGGCATCAGTGTCCGGGTAGAGCGTGGCGACCAGAAGGCGACGCTGTTTATCCACTACCCGGGCGGATCGCCGAACTACCCGCGGAGCACTCTGGAGTGGTACACCTACCAGCTCGAGAAAATACGCTGCCCGGATGAAGTTCTGCAATCCTTCGAGCAGGCAATGTCCTCGCTGACTTTCAAGCACGGGCAGGGCAAGAGAATCCCAACGGAATCGCTCGAGGATAGCGAGCTGGACACCCTCGTGGACGCGGTGGTCAAGGTGGTTCGGTGGTCGAGGAAGGAGACCTGAGGTTTTGGGAGGAATTTGCGATCCATGGCAAAAATCAGGACCTGCAAGGCCGCGGAAGGACAACCCGCGAACCGGAGCAAATCGAAAAAGGCATGCAAGTTTGGCGGCCCAATCGCCTATGGCAAGTTCGTGGCGAACCTCATCGTTTCGGCTGGGTGCTTATTGATGGTTGGCTTTGTCTTATGGTTTGTGAGCGTTTGTGTTCTCATTTGGCGATCCCCGCTGAGCGGCAGCGAGCTGAGGGCCCAGTTTCTTGGTGAATCCGAGAATCATCCGGATCGGATTCGAACGTCGTTCTTCGGTCCGAGGTCCGAGGTTGACGATTTCGACGTTGATGACGAGAACGACTTCGAGGGCGGGGAGACCCACAGGGCCTTGGAGTGGATGAATGAGCCTGACGAGTAGCGAAGCGCCCATGTTCACCCACAAGCATCGATCGGGATTCATCTCAGGGTAAGTTGCGACAGGCGCGTCGCGGGATACCGTCCAAAGGCGTCTTCAAGAATTGCCCAGATACCACGCTCTTTTTCGAAGCGAGGGATATTTCCCCTACGTCCAGGTCGAGTTAAGAGAGCCTTGAGCACGAAGAATTCACAAGGGTCTCAGTGCATTCATGAGTCATTCGGGGAGATGGTCTTTCCCTCACTTTGACGAGCCGAAAAGGAGGCAACAGCGATGAAAGTTGAGGATGTCACACGGTATCTGGAGAAGCGGTTGGAGGAGGCGGAAAGCTGGGCGGCAGCGGGTTTTCCCGGCGAGTTGCGCGGCTTGAAGCTGCGTGACTATGCGTGCAGCGCAACGGCGCTCACTCTGCTCAACGACGCTGGTAGGAAGGAAGCGAAGGGGGTCCAGTTTCGCCTCACCTGGGAAGGACCGTCGGGCCGGGCCTATACCGATGTCGAAGTCCGGTTCGTACCTGAGGGTTCCTTTTCCAGATCGGGTGACGGCAGTAGGACTTACGACCCCTACTTTGCAATTTATGTCTCCGGCGTGCCCGGCGTCTTGACCTATCAGTCGTTCAAAGAAGGCAACCTGATCGAGGAGGCCACCGTGCAGGATTTTTTTCATCGTCTAATCCGCAACGCGTGCCGGCACGAGAAGAATGTCGTCGAGATATTCAAGAACAAGCGGCCCCTGGACGCTACTACGCCCAACTAACCCTGAGACGGGTGACGTTGAAGGAAGTAAATAAGCTCTCGCTCAGGCGAGACCCCTGTCGCAGGCCGTCTGGCTGTTCGGCAGCCAGAGCGTGCCCTTTCCCGAATGGTCCGGGCAGGCGGGGTAGCCCGGCGCGAGCCGGATGCCTCGATACTCCTCGCGGATCAGGGCCTCGCTGTCCAGGTCCTCGTCCGGGGCGTAGCCCCAGAACTCCTTGCGGACGCGCTCGTGCAGCCGCTCGGCAAATGCCTCGGCCAGGCGGTCCCCAGCGCTTTGGGCATGATGCTGCAATTGCCCGCGGGCAAGTCGTCCCAACCGGGCCGATGTCCACGACTCCACACCCCGGCGCACACTTGTGCAACGGTGCGTTGGGCCTCCTCGCCCGCCCTGCCGCGGCCGGACGCGGAAAGCTTGAACGCGCCCCCACACCCCGACGCAAGCTTGAACGACTGCGCACCGATCGCCCGGGGCACGCCCTCGCCGTTCGCGAGGTCCGCCGCTTGCCTGCACCTCGCATCCTTGCTCGCTTGATCTGAGCCCAGACAAATCGGTCATAGTCTTCAGCGAAGAGTACCAGGTCGGCATTTGTGCCCGTGTCGACGATGACGTATTTCGTTTCGTCTCCTTGGAGCTCGCCGCCAGGATCCGGTGGTCCAAAAAGAGCCACTGGGATAACGATCTGGTTTCCCCGCCGGTACTGCCAGGACAGTGATGCCATTAGCCGAGCCCAAAGTTGTAGATGACGGACGGCTGGGGCCTCCCGGCAAGGACGACAAAGTGCTGGGTTCTGTCCGGCTCAAAACGCTGAAGCTGCTTGATGACCGCGGTGAATTCGTCGGCCGCGACAAGGATCCGGCCTCGGACGATGCCGACATACTTGTCTCGGTACTCTACTGGCTCACGTTCGAGTTGCTCGCAGAGCTTGGCGCTTTTCTCGTAGCCCTCCCGACCACGACTAACGTCATCACCGGGATCTTGGGCCTTGCTTACGGCCATGTCGTGCGCCTCCGTGGTTGACGAGAAACACCGTTCTCGGCCCTTCAGGGGCATTTTTTGATGACGCTTATTTAATAGCAGGCAAGATGAGACTTCAACTTCGGTAAAGGCGGAAATTCGCTAAGGTCTTTGAGTGCCATTTGCCAAATCGAGCGACTGGAATCAGGAGTTCGATTTTGATCCGAATGCGGCACCTTTGCTCTGGGTGGCAAATAGAAAAACGGGGCTCTCCGTGGGTTCTCGAACGCCAGTGGCATCCCCAGCAGAAGGTGAAGAAGGAGTGCGGCGGCTCGATCCTTCTTTGCCTTCCAGCGCCGGACCTGTACGAGGTGAAGCGCTGGGTGCTGCAGTGGGGCGGCGAAGCGGAAGTCCTCGCCCCCGAGGATCTTCGATACGAGCTGAGGAAGGATACCGCTGGAATGCTGAAGGGACCGAAGGGCCACTGAACGCCTGGCCTCCGGCCTACATGAGCGGGAGCAGGGAGCAGGAAGGCAGTGAGCAGTCATCCGTATCGGAGCCTACAGCCTCCCAGCGGGATTCAGCCTAAGAAGGGTTCCCCCGCCGAACTTGTCCCTTTGGGAGGCGGGTAGGCGCTCCCGCGCCTATGTTCCCGAATGGCGTGCGCGGAACGCGGGCGCTCGCCCGCACGGGAGCGGGGTCGCGGACCTCGGCGCATTTCGCGAGGTCCGCCGACCGTCCACACCGGTCCAAGTGTGGACGCGAGGTCATGCCCACCGCCTGTCCATACGTGTTCAATTGGGAACAGGACAACCCCGCCACGGGCCATAGCCGCTCGGCGCACTTCGCGCGGTCCTCCGTCTGCCCACACAGGCTTCAAGTGTGGACGATCGGCGGCCCATACCATTCCCTCACACCTGTTCAGGTGTGAGGGCAGTCCGCACCCACGGCGCACTTCGCGCGGTCCGCCGTCTGCCCACACAGGCTTCAAGTGTGGACGATCGGCGGCCCATACCAGTCCCCCACACCTGTTCAGGTGTGAGGGTGGCCCGCACCCACGGCGCAGTTCGCGAGGTCTGCCGCCTGCCACACCTGTTCAAGTGTGGGGATGGTGACCCATGCGGCGGGGGTACGCACCCGTGACGCTCACGGATTCCCGGCTTCGGCTCAGTTCGAGAGGTCCGCCGTGGGCTGTCCACACCCGTTCAAGCGTAGATGTGCCATCCCACCTGTCGTCCGCGCTCGCTCGCACGGGCGCCGGGTCCCCGACCTCGGCGCAGTTCGAAAGGGCCTCCACCTGTTCAAACAGGTTCAAGATTGGGCGAGAGTTCTCGTCTGCCTCCCGTATCGCCTTGCTTACGATTTCAGGTGTCAGTCACCCTCGGTCCTCAACTCTCGAGTTTCAATCTCGCCTCCTTGCGTCTCCGCGTTCTTATCCAGCATCAACCCTTCGCGGGCCAGTAGGCCAGATTCGGCCGAAGCCATTTTTCGGCCTCCTCGACGGGCACGCCTTTGCGGCGGGCGTAGTCCTGCGCCTGGTCCCGCCCGATCTTCCCCAGCCCGAAATAACGCGATTCAGGGTGCGCGAAGTAGTACCCGCTCACTGAGGCCGCTGGCAGCATGGCAAAACTCTCCGTCAGACGGATGCCGGTGCGGGCCTCAGCGTCGAGCAGCGTCCAGAGGATGTATTTTTGCGAATGGTCCGGGCAGGCGGGGTAGCCGGGCGCAGGCCGGATGCCTCGATACGCCTCGCGGATTAAGGCATCGTTATCCAGGTTTTCATCCGTATCGTAGGCCCAGAGCTCCTTGCGGACGCGCTCGTGCAGCCGCTCCGCGAAGGCTTCGGCGAGGCGATCGGCGAGGGCCTTGGCCAGGAGGCTGCGGTAGTCGTCGTGCTCGCGCTCGAAGCGTGCGGTCAGGGCGTCGAGTCCAAAACCCGCGCTGACGGCGAAGAGGCCGAGGTAATCGACGAGCCTGCTTTCCCGCGGGGCGAGGAAGTCGGCGAGGGCCAAGTTCGGCTGCCCGGAGCCCTTGTCCCACTGTTGCCGGAGGGTGGGGATGACCGCGAGGGTTTGGCCGCGGGTCTCGTCGGCATAGACCTCGATGTCATCGCCCGAGCGATTGGCGGGGAAGAAGGCGAAAACGGCCCGAGCGGCCAGGGCTTTTCGCTGAATGATTTCCTCGAGGAGTGCCCGGGCATCTCCGAGGAGCTTCCGGGCCTCGGTGCCCCGGGCCGGGTCGTCCAGGATGTGGGGGTAGCGTCCAGGCATCTCCCAGGCCTCGAAGAAGGGGCTCCAGTCGATCCTTTGGGAGATTTCTTCGAGAGGGTAGTCCTCTAGGGTACGCACCCCAAGGAAGGTGGGGCGGACGATCCGGGCGTTTTTCCAGTCGAAGGCGGGCGACCTTTTCCTGGCTTGCTCGAGGGTGAGGAGGCCGGGCCCCTTTTCGGCCTCATGGGCCGACCGGATTCTTGCATATTCCGTCCGGAGGCCCTGGACGAACGCTTCGCGGAGCTCGCTGCTGAGGAGGGAGGCGACGACGCCGACAGCCCGGGAGGCGTCCTTGACGTGGACGGCGGGCTGGGTGTAGTGCGGAGCGATGCGGACGGCGGTGTGGGTCCTCGAGGTGGTGGCCCCGCCGATGAGGAGGGGGACTCGGAGACCTTCGCGTTCGAGCTCGGAGGCGACGTGGGCCATCTCGTCGAGCGAAGGAGTGATCAGGCCGCTCAGGCCGATGAGGTCCACCTGTTTCTCCCGCGCCGCCTCGAGGATGCGATTGCAGGGAACCATGACGCCGAGGTCGATGACCTCGTAGTTATTGCAGGCGAGGACGACGCCGACGATGTTCTTGCCGATGTCATGGACGTCGCCCTTGACCGTGGCGAGGAGGATGCGTCCCTTGTGGCGTCCCCCGGCGGATGCCTTCTCGTTCTCGAGGAACGGGATGAGGTAGGCCACGGCCTTCTTCATGACGCGGGCGCTCCGGACCACCTGGGGGAGGAACATCTGGCCGGAGCCGAAGAGGTCGCCCACGATGTTCATGCCTTCCATCAGGGGGCCCTCGATGACCCGCAGCGGCAGGCCCATCTTCTTCCGGGCTTCCTCTGTGTCCTCCTCGATGCGGTCCGCAATGCCATGGACGAGCGCGTGCTTCAGACGCTCCTCCGGCGGGCCGCGACGCCAGTCCTGCTCGGCCTTCTTTGCCGCGCCCGGGCCCCGGACGCCCTCGGCAAACTCGACCAGGCGCTCGGTCGCGTCGGGCCGACGGTCAAAAAGCACGTCCTCGACGCGCTCGAGGAGGCCCTGGGGAATCTCCTCGTAGATGGTGATCTGCCCGGCATTGACGATGCCCATGTCCATCCCGGCCCGGATCGCATGGTAGAGGAACGAGGAATGCATGGCCTCGCGCACGGCCTGGTTGCCCCGGAACGAAAAGGAGATGTTGCTCACGCCGCCGCTGACCAGGCAGCCCGGCAAGGTGCGCTTGATCTCCCTCGTCGCCTCGAGGTAGTTCAGGGCGAACCGATTGTGCTCCGTGATGCCCGTCGCCACCGTCAGGATGTTCGGATCGAAGATCACGTCCTGGGGCGGGAAGCCCAGCTCATCGACCAGGATACGGTAGGCCCGGTTGGCGATCTTCAGCTTTCGTTCGGCGGTCTCGGCCTGGCCTCGTTCATCGAAGGCCATGACGATCAGGGCGGCGCCGTAGCGCCGGACCCTGCTGGCGTGGGCTTTGAACGCCGCCTCACCCTCCTTGAGGCTGAGGGAATTGACGATGGGTTTTCCCTGGATGCACTGGAGTCCGGCCTCGAGGACGGACCAGCGCGAGGAGTCGATCATGAAGGGCACCTTGGCGACGTAGGGCTCGGACGCGGCGAGGTGGAGGAAGCGCGTCATGGCCGCCTCCGAATCGAGCATGCCCTCGTCCATGTTGATGTCGAGAATCTGCGCCCCGTTCTCCACCTGCTGCCGGGCGATTTCGAGCGCGGGCTCGAACTCCCCGGCCAGGATCAGCTTGGCGAAGCGGGGCGAGCCGGTGAGGTTCGTTCGCTCCCCCACGTTGATGAAATTGGTATCGGGCCGGACGACGAGGGGCTCGAGCCCGCTGAACTTCGGGAAGGGCGAAGGGGCAGGGACGATTCGGGGCTTCTTGCCCTCGACGGCGCGGGCGATCGCCCGGATGTGGTCGGGGGTCGTGCCGCAGCAGCCGCCGACGATATTGACGAGGCCGCTCGATGCGAACTCGGAGAGGACGGCGGCGACGGATTCGGGCGACTCGTCGTACTGGCCGAAGGCGTTGGGCAGGCCGGCGTTCGGGTGGCAGCTCACGGGGCAGGAAGCGACCCGCGCCAGTTCCTGGACGTGCGGCCTCAGCTCCCGGGGCCCGAAGGCGCAGTTCAAGCCGACGCTGAAGAGCGGCGCGTGCGAGATGGAGACCCAGAAGGCCTCCACGGTTTGGCCGGAAAGAAGCCGCCCGCTCTTGTCCACGATGGTGCCCGAGACGATGATGGGCAGGCGGAAACCGGCCTTTTCGAAGCATTCCTCGATGGCGAAGAGCGCGGCTTTGCCATTGAGCGTGTCGAAGACGGTCTCGACGAGAAGGAGGTCGCACCCGCCCTCCAGCAGCGCCAGGGCCTGTTGCTTGTAGGCGTCGGCGAGCTGCCGGAAGGTCACGGCCCGGAAGCCCGGGTTCATCACGTCGGGCGAGAGCGACGCGGTCTTGTTCGTCGGGCCCATGCAGCCGGCGACGAAGCGAGGCCGGTCGGGCTGCCGTCGGGTGAACTCATCGGCCACCCGGCGTGCGATTCGCGCCCCGGCCAGGTTGATGGCATGGACCTGTTCCTCCATGCCGTAATCGGCCATCGAGATGCGCGTCGCGTTGAACGTGTTGGTTTCAAGGATGTCCGCACCGGCCTCCAGGTATGCCCGGTGAATGCCCTCGACGATGTCCGGCCGCGTCAGGCACAGCAGGTCGTTGTTGCCCTTCAAATCCTTGCGGTGGCCCCGGAAGAGATCGCCGCGGAAGTCCGCCTCACCCAGCTTGCGCGCCTGGATCATCGTTCCCATCGCGCCGTCCAGGAGAAGGATGCGCTGTGAGACCAATTCCTGGAGAATCGAAGCGGAAGGGAGCATGAGAACCATCATACTCCACAGTCACGCTTTCTCCATCAAAGGGATGGAGGGTTGAGAGTTTATGGCTGACGGGGACGCCGGGATGGTGGGGTGGTGCTGGCGCTTGCCAACGGCCTGCGGCAGGGGGATCGTCAACGGCCCGCCGCGGAACGCCGGCACTACTCTAGCCCGCCGGACCGGGAGGTGCTGGGGGAATCCCGTTCCGGCGTGCTAGAACCGCCGAGAGTAGCCGAAAAGGATGATGAAGTCGGCGAAAGCCGCGTCCCCATGCGTGTTGTCAATCTCATCCGTGTTGCTTCTCTGACGATTGCGCTGCACGGCTACCGGCGCGCTCAGGTTAAAGATATTCTTTCCAAACGCGTAAACGAGGCCCGGCTCGATAGAAACGGCGTACCCGGGCCTGCGGAATCCGTCACTTTTGCCGATAGCATCATCGACCGGAACGCCTTCTATCCGGGCACCGAGGGTCAAGGAGAGGCCATCCTCCCAAGGGGAGCAGGAGTCAATCCAGGGGATGGGTACGGCGACGCCGGCACGCGCGAGGTACTGGTCCGGGACAGACATGATGGCCTCGGAGGCCCGCCTTCTGCCCGTCCGGGCGTCGTTCGTGCCTTCCGGGTTGAAGAGGTAGGTTGCAGAGGTGTAGAGCGTGAGATTTCCTTCGAAGAGCTGCTTGAAGGCCTGCATGTCGAGGATAAAGCCATATCCACCATCCCCGGGCTGGATCGACTGGTCGTTGACATCCAGGGTGGTGCCAGTCAATTTCCGCTTGTGATCGGCGGACTTGTAATCGGCCGTCGGAAATTTCACCCCAACTCCTAGAGCGATGTTCCCCGTAGGATTCGCTGCCGGATTGAACAACCAACACCTACCTCGCACGCTGATGTCACCTATGGAGGAGTTCTGGACCGAACTACGGTCAACGACCTCTCCCGCCTGTCGAAGGGCTGAGGACCTGTTAGCGTATTGAAAAGGCACGCTGAGAGAGGCATGGATGCGTTGTGTGAAGGCGTACGTGACACCCACGTCAAACAAGTAGATGTCGTTGATGACTTCGCTGCCCTCTTCCTGGCGTTCCTCGTCTTCCTTCACTCCCGTAAAGTGCCGGTCGGAGTACTGCCACCGGAATCCGAAGGACGCTTCCCATTCCTTTGTATTCAGGTAAGGCGATTGATGCGCGCCAACCACGGGCGCGTTTTGTCTGGCGACAATTCAGCCTTGTGCCCAGGCGAAGCGCCAAGGGAAAAGGACAGCAATCACGAGAACAAAAGCACAGATTATCTTGCCGGCAGATACCCGACAAGGATGGGATGCCATGCTATCCTCCTGTGCATTTTAGTGATGCATTATACAACACAAAAACGGACAGTATAAGCCAATAATCGCAAAATGCAACTAAAATTCGGAGGCCAACCTAGCCCGCATTTCTTACACGATGCGCTCGAAATGCGCCCCGCGGGCTTCGACTTGAACGACCTGCGTCGTTCTCGCTCAGGGTTAGCCCTGAACGATGTGCCAAGAAGGCCGGGACGAGGCACGAATCGCAAAGGATTCCTGCACAGGCGAATATCGGGCGTGCGGGTACGCCTTTATGGGAGTCCCGGGCTAGACACCGGCCTAAAATGCAGCTTTGGGTCAAATTCGGTCTTGTTGTGAGCATTTTCCAGAAGCTGCTCCGAAAAAGCGCTGCAATTGGCCGTCACGAATGGCCTGCTGGATCGGGGCGAAAGGCAATGGATCGAATCGGCCACCAATTCCTTGCCCGTTCCGGTCTCCCCGCAGACGAGGACCGGCATTTCGGAGGGGGCCACCTTGCGAATCTGCTCCAGGACCTCAGTGATGGCCGGGCTCTGGCCGAGGATTTCCGTCCTGTCACACCGAGTCTGCCGCTCGTATTCGAACCGGAGGACTTTCCTTCGCAGTTCGCGGGCTTCGAAAGCCCGTCCGACGGCCAGATGGAGCTCTTCGAGCTCGAACGGCTTGACGATGAAGTCGCAGGGCCCCTTCCTCATAGCCTGGACAGCCGTCTTCACTTCAGGAAACGCGGTCAACATGATGACCGGGATCTCTTCATCCAGCTCGTGAATCGAGGCCAGGAGCTGCAGGCCGGAGGCGTCCGGAAGGCGGATATCGAGCAGAACGAGGTGGATGTTCTGTCCCTTGAGATGGCGGATGGCCCGTGCGGCCCTAGCTGCGCAAACGACTTCATATCCCCGAGCATGCGGGGGAACTACAATTTCATGCAGCTTTCCTCGAAGCGGTCGATCCGCAGCCTGGACCATTTTGCGGAGGTGGAGGAATATTTCGACGGCGATCCGGGCTTGATGCAGGCGATCGGGCCCCGGGGTGTGCAGAAGGCGATATCGAACCGCATGGGCGACTTCAATGCGATCCTGGATTACCCGCCCGCGCCGAAGCTGGGTCCGCTCATGCGGCTGATTCCGGAGCGGGCCACGGCCGCCGAGCGGCGCGGGGAAGAATAGTTTCACGGCAAGGCGAAGTGTTCCGAGTGCCATTACGGCCCGGCCTTCACGGACGACTATCTGCACGATCTCCAGGTTGACGGTTCTACACGGGCCGGCCCGAGGGGCCCGTCAAGACGTTCTCGCTGCGCGGCATCAAGGACTCGCCGCCCTACCTGCACGACGGACGCCTGCCCACGCTCCACGATGCCGTCGAGTTCTTCAACCTCGTGCTCGAGCTGAAGCTCACGCACCAGGAGAAGGATGACCTGGTCGCCTTCCTGCTGTGCCTCTAAGCTCACTGGAAGGACAGGCTCGCCCAATGCTCCGCGTCCCGGACAACCTGCTCCGGCTGGCTTCTACTGCGGGCCAGGTGCCCCCGCGCCTTCCTCAAGGTCGACTGGCTCGCGTCCTGGTAACGCCAGTCCACGCTCCAGCGGACCATCCGAGAGACATTCGGCCGGCCATAATGGAAAAGAAGATTATGGAAAAGGACGATGTCGCCGGGGTCGGCCTCGATATCCACGGCCAAGTTCAGCCGGGGCTTCAGGTGCTCCTCGGCGATTTCGAGGTAGTGGGTCTTCTTGACGTGCGGGACCGGTCCCATCCGATGCGTGCCCGGGATGAACTGCATGCAGCCGTTCTCGACACGGGCCGGAACGAGCGGGGTCCAGATGTTGATCATTCGAAGTTGTTCCACGGCGCCCTCCGTGTAGCCACCATCCTGATGCCAGAGGACCTGGGTGCCCGGATCGTTCGGCAGCTTGGGCCGCACGGTATAATTGGGATAGAGGCGGATTTCCGGGCCTAAGAAGGTCTCGACCACGTCGAGCAGGCGCGGGTGGAAAAGGATGCCGAACATCCCTTTGAGATGCAGATTCTCCCGGTATCGTCTCGGGGTCTCACCCGGACAGGACTCGTAAAGCCGGGCCAGGCGGGTCTCGAAGGGCTCGCCCTTGAGGGGATCACGGATTTTTCCAGAGGCCAGGAGCTTCTCCGCCTCCCGGTCCACCAGGTGTCCCATTTCACCCTTGACCGCCTCAATGGCTTCGCGCTCGAGAAAATGCTTCAGAATCACGTAACCTTGCTGCTCGAACCTCTCGTGCAACGACTCGGGGGGAAGAGCGAGTGACGCCACGGTTCAGTCCTCCACAGGCGGCGAAGGCACCAGAATCTATTAGAGTACAGCATGCATTATATCATCACGCCCTGCCCATCCAGAAGGGAAGCGGCTCGGCGGCAGTTGGATGAAGAGCAGGAGGACTCACTCGCATGTTCAAAAACGAATTGATTCGGCGAATGGCGGCCGGAGTGGAGAAACTGATGGAGACATTCTGCCCGGAGACCGGCCGGTTCATGACGCCGGGTTACGTAGGCCCCGATCTCGGATGGGCCGTGACGAACCAGGACGTGGTCTATCCTCTGGCGGTGCTTTACCGAACGGCGCATCCGGAGAATCCGTACGCCGGACGTGAAGAGATTCGCCGGGTGGTGGAGCAGGCGGGCGGCGTCATCCGCAGGTGGCAGGACTCGGATGGGAAGGTGGAATTCATCAAGGTGGACGGGTCGCGGTGGGGCAAAATCTACATGCCCTGGACGATGTATCACTGGCTGGAGGCCTATTCCTGGCTGCGAGAGGAAATGGCCGCCGAGGCCCGGCGGAGCTGGGAGGAGGGGCTCCGTCTCGCTTTCGACGGGCTGGCCTTGGAGCTTCGTGGGCAGACCCGCGTCCACAACATCCCGACGTGGAACGGGATGAGCCTGGTGCGTGCAGGCCAGGTTTTTGGCCGGGCAGACTGGTCCGCGGTGGGCGTCGAGATGATTCGGCGGGCGGTTGCGGCGCAGCGTCCGCAGGGCTACTGGGACGAGCATGGGGGCCCGACGACCTCGTACAACACGGTATATATCCACGCCCTCGCTCTCTACCATGCCTTCACGGGCGATGAAAGTGTGCTCGATGCCCTGCGCCGGGGACTCGATTTTCACCTGGTCTTCACCTATCCGGACGGCTCGCCCGTAGAGACCGTGGATGGGCGGGTGAAGTATCATGCGGGCCCGGCCACCAATGGCTGGCCTGGTTTCAGTCTTTTTCCGGACGGCCGGAGGTATATCCGTTGGCTGATCGAGCGCGACGCGGCTGCTGGCCGCACGGCAAACTGCACGCCGGCGATGGCTGCGGCGTTCGTGCATGGGACTGAAGGCGAGGAGGCTTCCATTCCGCAGGAACGGGAATACCTGGACATCGGGTTCGGCGGCCTCGCGCGGGTACGGCGGGCCGGCCCGTGGTTCGCCTGCACCAGCGCCTTTACCGCCCCGCGGACAGAGAATCGGTGGGGCATGGACCGGCAGAGCTTCGTGAGCCTTTACCACGAGGCCTGCGGGTTGATCGTTGGAGGTGGGAACTCCAAGGACCAGCCGGAATGGAGCAATTTTGTGGCTGGAGACCAGTTTGTGCCGACTTCGGCCGTTCTCGTCCCTGGCGGCGTTCGGCTGGATTACGGCGGGGCATCGGGGTCCGTCCGCCTGGAATTCTCGGGGCCCCGCTGCCACATCTCCCTGGGTCGGGAGTCGGGCAGCCTGCCCCTGGCCGGGCAGCTTCTTCTTCGCGTGACGCCGGGCAGACCTCTGGTCACCGGCGGCGGCTTCGAAGTCCCGGCTGGGGAGCGGCCCGTCAAGGTCTGCGGCCGCGAGGCCGGCGGCTGGATACAGCACAACGGCTGGCGGCTTCAGTTGCCGGATGCGGCGCGGTTCGAGCACCCGGTCTCACCCTTCAACCCCTATGCGAAGGAGGGGAATGCGCCGCTGGACCAGGCGGCCGGGGTGGTCAAGACCGTACTGGATGATGCTGCGCCTCGAACCACCTTCTGCTTCGAGGTTGGATAGTAATGCGGATGAAGGGGGGGTACAAGAGGATCGTCCGGCCTCCAAACGAGAATATGACAGACTTCAGTGCCTGCAGGATGCCTGCCTGCGCCGCTTCGGCAGGCAGGCTGGCGCTCCCAGGAATGGCCCCCGCCAGCGAAATTCTCACAAACTCCCAGATGCGGGAGCGCCCCGCCAGCGAATCCAGTTCACGTTTTGACCGTTTCCAGCTCCTGGGGGACGAGGGCGCCCTCGCCGAAGATGACGGAGAAAGCCGCACCATTCGAGGCCTTCGTCCGCGCATCCATGTAGCAGACGCTGAAGGCTCGGCGCGCAATGTCAGAACGGTTCACCTCAGAGCTGTGCAGCACCCAGTTGTGGAGGAGGGACACCTCTCCGGCCTGCATTTCGAAGTACATCGCCTTATCGGGCGTGCAGATTCGTTCCGCCTGTTCCTGCGTCAAGAAGCCGGAACCATGGCTCGGGTTGATCAGACCCATTCGGTGGCTGCCGGGGATGATCTTGACGCACCCGTTGGCAGTGGTCGCCGGGTCCAGGGCGGTGTAGATGGTCACCAGAGGGTCCCGATCCAGGAATGTCCACCGGTCCTGATGCCACGGCAGGACGGTTCCCTTGCGGGCGGGCTTGTTCATGAACATGGCCCGGAAGCAGGAAATAGGCGTCTCGGGTCCGTAAATTCGTACGCAAGCCTCGCGGAACACCGGATGCTGCATGTACTTGAGGAACAGGGGGTCGAATTCCAGCTCCTCGATTTTCCGGTAGTTCAGCGTGGCCATCTTGAAGCCCTTGGTCTGTTTGCCGGCGTCACCATAATTGCCGGTCGAACTATCGAGCTGCATCATCATGCGATCGTAATTCACGTTGGCCTTCCCTAGCATGATGTCGTCGATCCGCTGCTGGAGCGCGGCCAACTCGGCTTCATTGAGCAACTTGCCTAGCCTCAAATAGCCCACCTCGTCATACTGTCGCCATTGCTCGTCGGTGATGAAACGGCTCATGTATGTCCCCCTTCAAGAATTCTTCTTGATGCGTTCAAGGTCGGACCTCGAAGCTGCTGCTTCCATTTGCAAGCCGAGTCCCCATCGGGCCGGATTCTCCGGAACAAGATTTTACAGGAAGGGTCGGCGTCCTGTCTAACTCGGGCCAATGCCCGCGGTCCATTTGCAATGCTGGCCGGCATCAGCTTGCGATTTGCTCTTCCACGGTCAAGACTATACTCCTGTACCTGCTGGATTCACTTCTGGCAGGGTCGGGAGGAATAGCTCCCGGCGTGATCGCCGGCAGGAAAGGATGCCCATGCCCCAGGTGCGTCAAAAGCTCCTCGTGCTTTACCTGCAATCGCCGGACCTCTACAGTCCGGTCTCGGCTTGGTCCCTGTACGACGGCACGGGCCGGTCGAGTCCCACGACGGGCGACAGCGACAAGCCGCCCTACGAGTCCGTCGTGGCCGCCATGAAGGATGGCTGGCGGGTCATCCAGTTCCCGCAGCAGTTCCCGGCCTACCCAGGGACCGAATATACGACGTCTTACCTGAGGTTCGAATACATCCTGGAAAAGCTGGAGGAAGTCCATGGTTGACCGAAAGCACCTCCTCAATTCGAAGCAGATGGCCTCGTTCGTCTCTGACGGGTATCTTCGTTTCGATGAACTCGTTCCGATGGAGCTCAACGAGGCGGCCCTAGCGGAGATGCAGAAGAATCCGCCGAGGGCCCGCGCGGGCACTCCCTTCCGTGAGGTCTGGCCGCCTCCCTCGGCCATCGGCAACCTCTTTCGGTTGCCCGAGGTACAGGGGATCACCTGTAGCCTGGTCGGACCCGATCCGCTTTACGATCACCACGCGGTTCATACGGTGGGGCCCGGACACCGGATGGGCCAGATGTGGCACGCGGATGCCATCATCGACCTGCGGATGCACTTCGACATCCAGTATTACTATTTTGCGCACGACACGCCCCGGGAGATGGGCGGCACCATGATCCTGCCCGGCAGCCATTTCCGGCGCATCAGCGAGACGGACATCGCCCGTTACCAGAACTTTCTTGGCCAGATTCCGATCGTGTGCAAGGCCGGCACCCTGGTCGTCGTCCACCACGGCATCTGGCACTGCGCACAGCCCAACCTGACGGACCAGAGGCGCTACATGTTCAAGCTGCGGCTCAACCCGACGGTCCGACAGCTCCGCCTCTGGAACACGGATGACCTGCGGGATGCGGCAGTCGCTGCGGCCTTTGGGCGAAACCACGGCTGGTATGGGAACGAGGTGCGGCTGGAGATTGTCAACCGCATCAAGCTCTGGCGCTTTTTGACGGGTGACGAGGCATTCGACACGGGCTACTGGCTGGGCCGGTTGGAGAACCTGCCGGAGAGGGTGCTGCAGCCGGCATGATGCATGCCGATCAGTACTTGCGACGTCGCATTGCAAGAGTGGAACGAGAGCAGGGAATCTAGGGTTGACGGGCTGAAACCGTGCGGCGCTCTTTTCGAATCGCTGGGTGACGCCCGCCATGACGCAGCCTCAGCTACGACTGGAGTTTGACCGAGGCACGCTGCTGGTCCGCGGCGTCGAGGAGGGACTGGAGCAGCCGGGTCTGCCTGGCTGTGTTTTTGATCCGAGGGTGGGGCTCTGGCGCGCGCCCGCGTGGCGTTACCGCGAGATCGTCACGGTCTTGGCACGAGCAAAGACGGAATTCGAGGACGCCGCTCGAAGCTACGAGACGATCGATCTTCGTTCCCAGATCGACCGCGAGCCCTTCCCCTACCAGCAGGAAGCGGTCGAATCGTGGTGGAGGGCGGGCCGGCGCGGCCTCGTCGTCCTGCCCACCGGGTCGGGCAAGACCTTCGTTGCCCAGAAGATCATGGAGCGTGCGGGCCGCAGCACGCTGGTGGTCACGCCGACCCTCGACCTCATGCACCAGTGGTACAGCGTGCTGGCCGCTGGGTTTGACCTCGAGGTCGGCCTCATCGGCGGGGGCGAATACGACCCCCGGCCCGTCACCGTCACCACCTACGATTCGGCCTACCTGCACATGGAGCGGTTGGGCAACCGTTTTGGCCTCATCATCTTCGACGAGTGCCATCACCTGCCGGGGCCGACCTATGCCTTCGCCGCGGAATCGTGCCTGGCCCCCTTCCGGCTCGGCCTGACGGCCACTCTCGAGCGCGAGGATGGCGGGGAGTCGCGGCTCGAGGAGCTGGTCGGGCCCGTGGTCTATCGCCGGGAAATCCAGGAGCTGGCGGGACAGTATCTTGCCGAGTACGAGACCGTGCGGCTGATGGTCCATCTTTCGGGCGAGGAACGGGCGCGGTATGAGCAGGCCCGCGGCGTCTATCGCCGGTTTCTGGACGAGCATCGGATCATCCTGGGCAGCCCGCACGGCTGGTCGCGCTTCCTGCTGCTCACATCCCGGAGTGAGGAGGGACGCCGGGCCCTGCTCGCCTACCGGGCGCAGAAGGCCATCGCCCAGGCCTCCGAGTCCAAGCTGCGCCTGCTCGGCCGCCTTTTTGTCCGGCATCGCCGGGACCTGGTGCTCGTTTTTACGAGCGACAACGAGACGGTCTACCGCATCTCACGCCAGTTTCTGGTCCCCGCGATCACCCACCAGACGAAGATTCGGGAGCGGCACGAAATCCTTCAAAGATTCAACGCCGGAGCCTATCCCTTCCTGGTCACTTCGCGGGTGCTCAACGAGGGCGTGGACGTGCCTGCCGCCAACGTTGGCGTCGTCCTTTCCGGCAGCGGGAGCGTCCGCGAGCACGTGCAGCGTCTGGGCCGCATCCTGAGGCGCGGCCCCGGCAAGCACGCGATCCTTTACGAGGTGGTGGCGGGCGACACCGCGGAGGAATTCGTCAGCTCCCGGCGGAGGAGGCACGGTGCTTACCGCTGATCTCGTCAGGGTGGATTTCCACCGGGGAGAAGTCCGGCCGCGTTATATTCGCGCGGACGATCCGGACCTTCTGGCGCTCGCGGAGGCGCTGCTGGGAATCTTCCGCGACCACGCGGGCCGGCCGTACCATGAGCTGGATTCAGAACTGGAAGAATTCCTCGGGACGGGAACGGCTTTCCTCTTGCACCGCGGTCTGGCCAAGCTGCTTCTCGACCGGTGCGAGTTCGCCACGGATGCCGCAGTCGAGCCCGAGCAGCTCCGCCGGGCCGTCTTCGAGGAGGCCGCGGCGGCCTACCGGAAATCCGGGCAGGAAGCATTCGATCGTGCCGGCATCCTGCTTCCGCTCGAAGCCCGGTTCGGCCTCGCGGCCGATTCCCTCGAAGGAGCGCTCTACGCCGACCTGAAGTCGGAACAGGTCTTGAAGGTGTTCGAGCCCTCTACGCCGGAGTGGCTGCTCCACCGTTACAACACGGCGCTGGCACAGGCCGTCCTGCTTCGGGCCAGCGCCGTCAAGATTCGCATGACGGGCCAGACGCCATCGCACTACCGCGCCCTTTTCCGCAAGCTCAAGTTCTTCCAACTCCTCCACCGCATCGAGCGGACGGCCGACGGCGGCTACCTCATCCACATCGACGGTCCCCTATCACTCTTCAAGTCTTCGCAGCGCTACGGCCTGCAAATGGCCGGCTTCCTCCCGACCCTGCTCCATCTCGACCAATGGACACTGGAGGCCTCTCTTCTCTGGGGCAAGCGGCATCGAGCGATGTCCTTCCGCCTCTCTCCGGACGATGGCCTCCTGCCGCACGGCAGCCTCCAGGCCCAGTGGCAGCCCGGGGAGATGTCCTGGCTGCCGGACCAGTTCGGAAAGCTCGAGTCCGGGTGGCAAATCTCTGCCGAAGCGGGGATTCTCGATCTCGGCGGGCAGGGCGTGCTCGCGCCCGATTACGTCTTCCGGCACGTCGATACCGGCGTGCAGGTTTTTCTGGAGATTTTCGGCTTCTGGCGTCGGGCCGCGCTCGAGCCCCGGATCGAGCTGCTCAAGAAGCACGGGCCCCGCAACCTCATCCTGGGCGTTGCCAAGGAGCTTTACGCCGATGAGATGAATCTCGCCAACGTGCCTGCCGAGGTCTACGTCTTTCGCAGCACGCCGGTCGCCCGGGAGGTCCTGGCTCTTCTCGAGAAGTTTCTGCAGGAAGCCTGAAAATGAAATCCACTTCGCCCTTCGGGCTCGCGGATTTCAGAGCCAGGACTGGCCCGGCTTCGCAGGCCCAACCCTGGCGGGTCAGCAGAAGTTTTTATTGAAATCCGCCTGCCGGCGGATTTCACAAGAAACGCAGACGCCCGGAGGGCGGCGGCATTTCTCCTAAGGGAATTCCGGGGAGGTCGCCGCGCCTGTGCGCGGTTGTCTTGCAGCGCCCGCCCTTTCTGTTATCCTAAAATTCAGTCCGGGGTTGCATGGTCGCCGCTTCGAGGGGGTTGGCGACTTCGTGGGGAGGTCGATAGGTGAGGCCCGCTTCATGAATCCGCTCTGGTCAACGCTGCGATTTCTGGTGCTTCTTGCGTCCGCGCCGGTCTTGGCCGACACGGTGTTTCTCAAGGATGGGACGAAACGAGAGGGCAAAGTCGTGGCCGAGAAGGACGCCGAGATCGCGTTTTCCGTCGGCCTGGGAGAGATGTTCGTCGAGGTGCTGATCCCGAGGGCCAGCATCGACCGCATCGAGCGCGCCACGACTCGGAACGAGCAGCTCCTGGAGGAATACCGGGACCGCCTGGCCCGTTTGGACGACACGCGGGCCCAGTCGTGGTATGAGCTGGGCGCGTGGTGCGATCAGCAGCCCTATCTGTCGCGGCAGGCCTCGCGGGCCTACGAGACGGCGATCGAGCTGGACCCGGACCACGCGGCCGCGCGCCAGAAGCTCGGCTTCGTTCGTTACCGCGACGAATGGATGCCGGCGGAGAAGGCTCTCCATGCCCAACAGGCGGAGGAGGCTCAGGAGGCGGAGGGAGGCCGCGACCGCACCCGCGAGCTGATTGATGCGGCCTTCCAGCAGTCCGCAGAATCGTTGCGAGACCGCGCTCTCCGCGCGGAAGCCGAGCTCGCCGCCGAGCGCAAGATGCGACAGCACGCGGAGCACCGGATTCAGGAGCTGGAAGACCGGCTGGACCGGCTCGAACGAGAGGTCGGCCGGCCGCGCGCCAGTTCCACGCTCGAGCGCCGGCCCATCATCATTCTGGGCGATCGCTGTTGTGCCCGATTTCCCCATCCGGGCACCGACTGCAAGGGCAGGCCCCTGCCGGGAGAAAAACCTTCGGACGTTCCGAAGACCGAAACCAAGGTGAGCCCGAGCATCCCGGCTGCCGAGCCCTGACGAGGAAGCGAGAGGCACCGAAGACGGGTGTCTCGCATCCCTGTTCAGCAGTGCACCAGCACTTCCGGACGCGAGGGACAGCGAAGCCGCGGGACGGACGAACAGACGCGGCGTCCTGACCTTGTTTCATGACGTCCTCCTGCTCGTCCTCGAAACGCGAGCGGACTCTTCGACGTCGAGGACGAACACACACGGCAGTCCGAGACGTGTCTCCTTTGTGACGGTCTTGAATCTTGCTGACGTCGAGTAAGAGATTCCAGGGAAAGGAGTTTGCTTCATGTATGAGATTGGCGTCATTCCGGGGGATGGAACGGGTCCGGAGGTCACTCGCGAGGCCGTCAAGGTTCTTCACGCCGTTGCCCAGAAGAAGGGCTTTCGCGTCCACCTGGAAACCTACGATTTCGGCGGCGAGCGATACCTTCGGACGGGCGAAGTCCTGCCGGACTCCGCGCTGCAAGAGTTCCGCCGGTTTCACGCCATGCTTCTGGGGGCCGTGGGCCACCCGGACGTGAAGCCCGGCATTCTAGAGAAGGGCCTGCTATTGCGCATCCGATTCGAGCTTCAGCAGTACATCAACCTCCGGCCCGTCAAGCTGTACCCCGGCGTCGATTGTCCGCTCAAGAACAAGGGGCCCGAGCACATCAACTTCACCATTGTCCGCGAGAACAATGAGGGGCTCTATTCCGGGGCCGGCGGGTTTCTCCGCAAGGGCACCGCGGAGGAAGTGGCCATACAGGAGATGATCAATACGCGGCCCGGGGTGGAACGCTGCGTCCGCTGGGCGTTCCAGTACACTCGCAAGTACGGCACGAAGAGTCCCAAGACCCTCACTCTCGTCGCGAAGACGAACGTGCTCACCTTCGCCCACGACCTCTGGGAGCGCTGCTTCCATGAGGTGGGCAAGGCGGATTTCCCGGACATCAAGCGCGACTATGCGCACGTGGATGCGACGTGCATGTGGATGGTCAAGAACCCGGAATTTTTCGATGTGATCGTGACGGAGAACATGTTCGGCGACATCATCACGGACCTCGGCGCCATGATCCAGGGGGGGCTCGGCATCGCCGCAGGCGGCAACATCAACCCGGAAGGGGTCTCCATGTTCGAGCCCATCGGAGGCAGCGCGCCCAAGTACACCGGAAAAGGCGTGATCAACCCGCTGGCCGCCATCTGCTCCATGGGCATGATGTTGCAGCACCTCGGTGAGGAAGAGGCCGCCCGGTCCGTCGAAGACGCCGTCAAGTTCGTCACCGCCAAGAAAATACAGAGCCTGAGCGCCGGCAAGATGGGTTATTCAACCTCGGAGGTGGGCGACCTGGTCGCCAGCGCGCTGGCGTAGCGAAGCGCGTGAGCGCTTCGGCTCTTGGAGTTTCGTAACGAAGCGCGTGAGCGCTTCGGCGGGGCCGGACGCGTGCGAGTCGAGAATTTTCGTAGCGAAGCGCGCGAGCGCCTCGGCTGCGTCCGAGAGGGACTAATCGTGGATTGGCGTAAACGTTCCATGGGCACACCTGACGCCATTGAAGCCGTTCCCGGCGGCGTTCTCGCTGCGCGGGGATTCCGCGCCGCGGGGGTCCCTTGCGGAATCAAGCAGAGAAAAGGCCAGCCCGATCTCGCCTTGGTCGTCGCAGACGGTCCGGCCGCCGCCGCTGGCACCTTGACCCTCAATCACGTCAAGGCCGCACCGGTCCGCTGGTGTCGGAAAATCCTCCGGCGGAATCGGCCCGTGCGGGCCATCGTGGTCAACAGCGGCAACGCCAATGCCTGCACCGGCTCCCGCGGGGACGCGGATGCTGCGGCCACGGCCGAATTCGCTGCGGCCCGACTCGCCGTCTCCCCTGAAGAGGTCCTGGTCTCCTCCACCGGTGTGATCGGCCACTACCTGCCGATGGAGAAGGTCCAGAAGGGCATCGACCGCGCGGCCGGGGCCCTTGCACGGGGGCCCGAGGCTGGAAGCCGGTTCGCTCAGGCCATCCTCACCACCGATACACGGCGCAAAGAGTTCGCCGTCCGGGTGTCGTGCGGCCGGGCGCAATTCTTTGTCGGCGGCTGCGCCAAGGGAGCGGGGATGATCGGACCCCGCATGGCCACGATGCTGGCCTATGTGACGACGGACGCTCGGGTGGAGGCGGCGGCACTTCGGCGGGCCCTCGGCCGCGCGGTCCAGCAATCCTTCAATGCCATCAGCGTGGACGGGCACACCAGCACGAATGATACCGCGGTGATCCTATCGAGCGGGTCCTCCGGCGTGGCCATTCGGTCGCCGCGCCTGTGCGCCCTGTTCCAGGCCGCTCTGGACCGCGTCACCCTCGAGCTGGCCAAGGCCATTGTCCGCGATGGCGAGGGTGCGACCAAGCTCGTCCAAATCCAGGTCGCCGGGGCCAGAAGCCACGCGGAGGCCCGCCGGATCGCCCATACCATGGCGCGGTCGCCCCTCAACATGACCGCCATTCACGGGGGAGACCCGAACTGGGGACGGTTCGTCTCCTCCGCCGGCTACGCCGGGCCCCGGCTCGTGGAAGCTCGGACTCAATTGTTCATCAATGGCCTCCCCGCGTATCTCCATGGATTGCCGGCCGCCACCCCCGTGGAGAAGCTGGCCGCCGAGATGCGCCGGCCGGAAATCACGCTCCTCCTCGACCTCGGGCTCGGGCGCGGCATCGCCACGGTCTGGGGCTGCGATCTTTCCCGTGATTACATTACCATCAACGCCGATTACCATACGTGACGCGGCCGGGTAGGCGAGCTCGGAAGTGCGTCCGCACTTCCGAGCTCGTGTGCTGCTTCTTGGGAAGACGAAGACGATGAGTGAACTTCTGACGGATCGTGCTGTTCTCTGCCTGGCACACGCCCAGGAAGAGGCCAAGAAACTCCAGCATGACGCTATCCGGACCGAACATATCCTGCTGGGGCTTCTCCGGGAGGGCGGCGGTCTCGCATGCGCCATACTCCAGAATGTTCCCATCGATCTGAGCGCGTTGCGTGAGGAGATACTCAAGGGGTGTCCACCCGGCCAAGCCGTGGGTTCGGGGAATCCGCCGCCGTCTGCGCTCTACAAGAAGGTCCTGGAACTGGCTTCGGAGGAGAGCCGCAACCTGGGCCACCCCTACATCGGAACCGAACATCTGCTTCTCGGGCTGCTGCGGGAAAATGAGGGGATCGCCGGCCTGGCTCTCCGATCCTTGGGCATCAGCCTTGAAAAAGCTCGTCAATGGCTGCTCACCCTTGTCCAGGCCTCCGGAGCTTCACCCGCGGCGGCTGCACCAAAGGCGAGCCAGAGCGACAAGGCATCCGCTGATTCCTCCCATGCCGCTGCGGAAGGACGCTCGACACCCTCCCCGCTGCCCGATGCCCTCTTCGAGCGGGTGACCCAGCGTGTGCGAAAGTGCCTGGAGAACGCCCAGCAAGAAGCTCTCAAACGCAACCACCCGTTCGTGGGGACCGAACACCTCCTTCTGGGGCTGTTGCGGGACGAGAGTGGTGTGGCCTGCTCCGTTCTCAAGAAGCTCGGGGTCGAGTTCAAGGCGATCCAGGAGGCGGTGGACCGGCACACGCCGCCGGGGAAGGGCCCGGTCAAAGGCGAAGTCGCCTACTCGGCTCGTGCCTTGAGAGTGCTTCAATGGGCCTACCGTGAAGCCCAGAACATGCAGCACCGCTACGTGGGGACCGAGCACCTGCTTCTCGGCCTGCTCCGGGAGGAGCAGTGCATCGCCGCACAGGTTCTTCATGGACTCGGTTCGCGTTACCAGGCCGTGCGGGAGGAGATCGTGAAAATCCTCGGGATCGAATCGTCTCCTCGCTCACGTGAAGGCAAGGGCGCGTCCGAGCCGGCCCGCCGGGAGACCACTTCCAAGAAGCAGCCGGCGCGGTCCGACGCCCCGGTACGCGGTGCGGGACCTCCTGCGGCCGATCCGGCGGCGGGCGTTGCTTCCGGTGCCCGGATTCGTTCCGAATACAGCCGCGATGCGGCGGAGATCGTCGCTCAGATTCAGGAGGTCGAGCGGCAGAAACAACTGGCCATCCAGCAGGAGAAATTCGAGGAAGCCGGGCGATGTCGTGACCAGCTTCTCGCTCTTTCCGAAAAGCTCGAAGGCGCGCTCAAGGGAAACCACACCGTCACGTTCACCTATGACGACGAGACGGTTCAATCGGTGCTGCAGCTCATGAGGCGCTACTGGCAGCTCAAGTCGGAAGGAGTGGACGACGCCGAGATATTGAACTGGATCAAGCTGCAGTTCTTCCGGCTTCCAGAATTCGCCCTGGCCCGTCAGCCCCGGAAGCGGCAACCTCCGCCTCCGCCGCAGGAGAAGGGTCCGGCATCCGCCAGCTAAGGTTCAGCGGTGGGAACGAGGGGACGTATTTCCACGGCTGAACATGAGGATCGCACGCGCAGCCGTTGACTCGTGGAACGCGGAAGTCCCTTCTGTTACATTCTTGCGTAAAGAGAGTGTCCTTTTCTCCTCTCGGGTTCAGAGTCATGTCCCTTGGAAAGGCCATCAAGCTCGCTCGAATTCAGTGTGGGGTTTCCCAGAAGGACCTGGCCAGCCGTACCGGAATCCCTATCTGGACGCTTTCGAAGATCGAGACCGGTCGCACGGTGCGCATCCGGCCGGATAACCTCCGGGTGATCACCGAGGTTCTCGGAACATCCACGGATGCGCTCATGGCGCAGGTTGGGGGTCGAGAGGTGGATTCGTCCCAGAAGGAGTTGGAACGGCGGATTTCGGACCTGGACGAGCGGCTGAAGATTCTCGATGAGGACGGCCTGGCGAAGATAGCCTCGTACATCGAGTTCCTCATCGTGGAACAGCGCCGTGCGCCGGTCACGGCCAGAGCGACACCACCCTCCGATACCGCGCCGACCCGTTAGCGGAGCTTCGTTGTGGGCTCTGCGAGTGGTCAAGACCGTATGCGGGTCAGATCGGCCGCACGGGCGTATGCAGCAGTATCACCAGCGTACCCGTTCCCTGTCGTTCAGTCTTCTCCTCGTCCTTCCGTTGCTCGCGTTCTACGAGGCCTGGCTGCTTTTTTTCCGGCCGTCGGTCGTCAACGCGGCCGGGGTGGCCCTGAAGCTGCCCATGGAGTACCTCGCCCGGATTTTCCAGCATTTCGGCAGCACCAATTTTCTCAATGCCACCCTCCTGTTCAATCTGGTCCTGATCGGAATCTTTTTCGTCGCTTATTACCGCACGCGGAAACAGGGAGATGTCCCGTTCGGCCTCTTCGTCCCCCTGCTCCTCGAGAGCGCGCTCTACGGTCTCCTCCTGGGCCGCGTCGTCCTCTGGATCATGCAGCTCCCTTCCCTGGTGTCCTCCGGCCGGCTGGCGATGTCCCAGCCGGCGACCGGAACGTTCGACTCGATCATGCTTTCGGTGGGCGCCGGGGTCTATGAGGAAATCTTCTTCAGACTGCTCCTTGTCGGGGGGCTGTATGTGGCCGGCATCCTGATCTTCGATCGAGGCAAAGCGAATCTCGCGCTGGCGATGCTTCTGGCCGCGGCCGTTTTTCTCGCCGCGCTGAAGCAGTTCGCCATGAGCACGGGGCCTCTGACCTGGCCGGGTTTCGCCGGCGGGTTGATCCGGGATGCGCTTCTGATTGCCGCGGCCGAAGCCCTGGTTCTCGGGCTTCACGCCTTTCTCATCTGGCTGCTCAAGAATCTGGGATTGAAGCCGCCCACGGCCGTCGGCTGTGCCAGCGTCTTCCTCGGCGCCCTCCTGTTCTCCGCCTTCCATCACGTGGGGCCCCTCGGATATCCCCTGGAAGCCCGCGCCTTCTTCTTCCGCTTCCTCGCCGGCCTGATCCTCTCCCTCATCTACCAGGTCCGTGGCCTCGGCGTCGCCGTCTATACCCACGCCTTTTACGATATCCTCGTCGTCTTCAGCCGTTAGCAGAGGCGGAGGGAAGTGCATCAGCACCTCCCTCCGCCTCTGCTAACGCACTCGAAGAGCGCCCGCGATTTCGCCCGCACGCTGGCGGTTTCCTCGATCAACCGCCGCCCGGCTGCCTTCCCCAGCCCCATGGAATAGGCGATCTCGTCCCGTAGGCGATCCTCCTGTGGGAATTCGTCCACCGCGCGGTTGGTGACCATCCGGAGGCGGTTCTCCAGGCGGCGGAGGAAAAGGTAGGCGTCGCGTGCCGCTTCCGCCTCATCGGGACCGAGGTGGCCTCGGTCCCGGAGCGCTTCGAGGAGGGCCATCGCGGCAGGAACGCGGAGGGCCGGGTCGCTGTGTCCGTGCCGCAGGGCGAGAATCTGCAGCAAGAACTCGATGTCGACGATTCCGCCGCTGCCTCGCTTGAGATGGCCGGGGGAGACGCTGGCCTCGAGCCTCCGGCGCATCTCCAGAATCTCCTGCAGCTCGACCACCGTGAGCGCATGGCCGAACGCCCAGTCCTGCAGCCGAGCGACCACTCGCGCGCCGAAGAGGCGGCAACCGGCGGCGAACCGGACTCGGGTGAGGGCCTGGCGTTCCCACGTCTGAGCGCGGCCTCCGTGATAGTAGGCCTCGAGGAATTCGGCGGAGCAGGCCAGGGGTCCCTTCGAACCCATGGGCCGCAGCCGGGCATCGACGTCGAAGAGTTTGCCATAGGGGCTCGGCTCGCTGAGCAACCGGGTGACGGCGTGGGCGAGGCGGGTGAAGAAATCGGACGCGTAGAGCCCCGTCCGGGTCTGTCCTTCCTCTTCAAAGGCGAAGAGCACATCGAGGTCAGAGAAATAATTGAGTTCCTGGCCGCCAAACTTTCCCAGTGCCAGGATAGCGAACGGGATGGGACGGCCCGCGGGCCCCGCGGGGACACCGTAGCGTGCCTCGAGTTCCTTCGTGGATAGGGCCAGCGCTTGCCGCAGCACCGCCTGTGCCAGGTGTGAAAGGTCCTCGAACGTCTCGAGTGGTCCGGACCGTCCCAGCACATCCCGGGTGCCTATCCGCAGCAGCTCCGCGTTCCGGAAGGCGGTGAGGATGGCCAGGGGCGTGTCCGCGCCGGCGAGAAGCCGCTCGAGCTCCGCTTCCAGCCTTGCCGGGTCCTTGCGCTCACGAACGACCAGGGAGTCCAGCAGGTCGTCGAACATGCCCGGGTGGCCCGCCAGCAGTTCGACGAGGAACTGGCCGGAGGAGCACAAATGGAGGAGCAGTGGCAAGGCGCCCCTCTCTTCGGAAAGCCACTGGTAGACCATGGTCTTCGCCCCTAAGGACGAAAGGACTCGGTCGAACTGCATCAGGGTCTGGTCGGGCCGAGGCGTCTCCCGTATCTCACCCAGCAGGATCGGGGCCAAGCTCGCCAGGTATTCACGGGTCCTGGGTGAACGGAGGAGCGGCGAGTCCTCTTCCGCGAGGTGCGATAAGATTCGGCCTGCATGGGTGGGGTTTTCGAAGCCGAAGGACCCGAGTACGGTCTGGACCTGCTGCGGGTCCGCCTCGGCGGAGAGGATCAGGCCGACCTCGGGATGGGGCTCGTTCCGGGCCGAATCGAAGAGCCGGCCGAACGTGCGTTCGAAGATTTTCCGGACGGTCTCCGTGTGGCCGCGATAGGCCCGAAGGAAGGCCTGTGCCGCGGTCTCCGTCGCGGACGGCCGGAAGTTCATGCGGCGCGCCAGGCGCTCCACTTCCTGATCCTCTTCCGGCAAGGCGTGGAGCTTGAGCTGGTGCAGCGTTTGCAGCCGGTGCTCCGTCTTCCTAAGGAAGAGATAGGCAGTTTCGAGGCTCGTGATCTCCTGGGACGCAAGGATGCCGGCCTTGCCGAACGCCCGAAGGGCCTCGAGGGTATTCCCGGTCCGTAGGCTCGGGTCCTGCCCCCCGAGGAGGAGCTGGTGGAACTGCACGACGTATTCGATGTCGCGTATGCCTCCGCTGCCGAGCTTCACGCCACGGTGGCGTTCTCCGCGTTCCGCGGCCTTCCGCTCCATCTGTTCCTTGACCTCCTTGATCTCCCGGATTTCCTCGAAGGTGAGGTACTTGCGATAGATCAACGGCTGGAGGTTCTGGATGAAGCGCTCGCCCAGTTCGCGGCAGCCCGCGGCGCACCGGGCCTTGATCAGCGCCTGGCGTTCCCACATCCGGGCCGCCGTGGCGTAGTAATTCAGGGCGCTGGCCAGGCCGCGCGTGAGCGGGCCCGATTGGCCGTCGGGCCGCAAACGCGTATCAACGCGAAAGACAAAGCCCCCTTCCGTGGGCTCGGCGATCCACCGGATGATCTCCTCGGCCAATCGGTCGAAAAACTCCTGGTTGGTCAGGCCGCGCCGGCGTGCGCCCGGCGCGGCCTCGACCTCTCCATCCGAGGAGTAGAGAAACAGGATGTCGATGTCCGAGCTGTAATTCAACTCGCGGCCACCCAGTTTCCCCAGCGCCAGAATGGCCATGCCCGCCTCCTGCCCGTCCGCCTGGCGCGGGACGCCCCACTCGCTGTGCAGGCGTTCCAGGCCGCACCGGTACGACGTCTCCAGCGCCGCGTCGGCCACGTTGGACAGGTCTGCCGTGACGCGCTCGAGCGGCGACTCTCGCACGATGTCGGCGAAGCCGATCCTCAGCATCTCGAGACGCTTGAAGCGCCTCAGGGAGGCGACGCGATGCTCGCTGGATTGCAGCGAATCGACCTCGGCGGCCAGATCGGCCGTCATCCGGTCTCGGTCCCGGAGCGTGCCGGACGAGGTGGCGCCTCGCAGCCACTCGAACGAGCGCACGTCCCGGATCAGGATGTCCGAAAAATACTGGCTGGAACTGAAGAGGGCGACGGCCACCTCGATCAGGTTCGGATCGAACTGCAAGGTGGAGAAGAACGTCGCCTTGCTGATCGAGGCCTCGGCAAACCGGGCAAAATTGAGCAGCCCCATCTCTGCATCCGCCGAGTCCCGCAAGACCACCAGCAGACGTGGCAGGATGCGGGCCAGCTCCTGGCGCAAGACGGGCTCGCCCGCCAGGTCTTGCAGGATTTCATCCGCCCATGCCGGACGCTCAAAACCATAGGCCCGCAGGGTCGCCTCCAGGACACCCGGGGGCAGCTCCGCGGCCAGCAGCAGGCGGGGCAGTTCTTCCGTCCGAAGTGCCCGGGCTGGATTCGCGTCGCTCATGGTTAGTATCCCTGCTCATCAGTGCGCCAGCACTGATGAGCAGGGATACTAACCTGAAACCCCTCCCAAAGGGAACCGCTGGGAGGCGAAATTCAAGAGTCACTCCAACTTCAACGCTTGTGAATTGATCACTTATGAAATATCGAGTTTTCTTATTTCGCCTCCCGAAGGAATCCCACTTCCCTCCGGGAGGGATTCAGTTGGGAAGCGGGGTCCCTTCGGGAGGGAGGGGTTTCTTATGGTAGACGAGTTCGCAAGTGCACCCGCACTTGCGAACTCGTCTACCAGATTATTCGGCCTCCCCTTTTCTGAAGCCGTCCGGCCTCCCGGCGGAAAAGAACCAGATCAGGGCGGCTGAGCCGGCGCAAATGAACGTGTCGGCCAGGTTGAAGGTCGGCCAGGTGAAACTGCCCACATGAAAATCAAGGAAGTCTCGCACCCTTCCGTGGAACAGCCGGTCGCCGTAGAACATTCGGTCCCAGAGGTTGCCCAGAGTGCCGGCAGTGATGAGGCCAAGGGGGACGGTGATGCGGGGCCCCTGCTGGCGAGTCGTATGGAAGAACCAGTAAACGACGCCGAGGGCGATGAGGGAAAGGGGGATGAAGACGAATCCGCTGCCCTGGAGGATGCCGAAGACGCCGCCTGAATTAGTCGTGCAGCGGAGGTCCAGGATTCCCGGGATCAGCGTCGAGTGCCGGGACTTCGGGAATTCGAGTGCCCTGAATACGGCGTGCTTGCTAGCCAGATCGAGGAGAGCGCCCAACACGCAGGCGGACCAGAACAGGAGATGAGGCTTCACCGGTGACGGGCTTCCTCTTCCTCTTTTTGCTTGCACTGCATGCAGAGTCGGGCGTAGGGGATGGCCTCGAGCCGCGATGCAGGGATGGGATGGGAACAGGACTCGCAGTGGCCGAACGAGCCGTCGCTGATGCGTTCCAGGGCCTCGTCGATTTCACGAATCTCCGCCTCTTCGTTCTGGAGCAGCCCGAGGGCAAATTCCTGATCAAACGTGTCCGTCCCCAGATCGGCCATGTGCATGGGCAGGTGCGGGCCGGTCTCGCGCCGGAGCGCCTGGTCCGCGAGATTCGAGGCATCGCCCTGAAGGACTTTGCGCAACTCCAGCAAGCGTTTCCGATAGGTGACGATTTCTTCCTCGGTCATGGTGACTCCATCTCTTCTCTCGTGTTTCTTTCTTAATCGAGGCGAGTACTCCAGTATCTCCGAAAACTCTTCCCTTCGCTTTCAAAAGTTCTTTACAAGGGTAGCTTTGCGAGGCCAGACCTTCTAGCGAGGCGCGTTCCCCAGCTCCTTTCGGTCCTGCTCGCGTGAGCACCACGGGTCCGTATGAGGCAGCGCTTCGCTGGGAAGCATGAAGTGCGAATGGATTATACCGGAGGTCCGAGGGCTGTCAATTCTCATTCCGGCCGGGCGAACAACCGCGCCAGCTCATCCGTTTGGAAAACCGGAAGGTCCCGCAGCGACTGGCCGGATGCCACCTGGAGTCCGGACTCCGGCGGTCGGACCTCTCCGATGGTGCGGCAGGAGATGCCCCGGGCTTCCACGGCGCGCACGGCGGCACTGGCGTCCTCGGGCCGTACAGCGGCCAGGAGGGCGCCGGAAGCGATGAGACCCCAGGCGTCCACCCGGAGCGCGTCGCACACGGCGCGGGTCTCCGGCAGGATGGTGACGCGGTCCGCATCGATCCAGAGGCCCGTGCCGGAGGCGAAGGCCAGTTCGCGCAGGGCCGTGGCCAGTCCGCCTTCGGTGGCGTCGTGCATGGCTCGGGGGCGGCACACTTCACACAAGGCTGCGGCCTCGGGAACAACGCTGATGCCAGGCTGCAACAGCAGGTCCGAAGCCCTCTGGATGAGCTCGCGAGGAAGGAGAGGCGTCAGCGCCTCCGCTTTCTCCCGGGCCAGAATGGCCGTTCCCTCGACGGCGAGGCCTTTCGTGAGCAGGAGGACGTCGCCTGGCCGGGCGCCCGAGGACGTGACCAGGCGGTCTCGGGGCACCTCGCCCAGCATGTGACCGACAACGATCGGGCGGTCCAGGCCCGCTGTGATCTCGGTGTGGCCGCCGCAGAGCGCCACGTGGAGTTCCGCACAGGAGCGGGCCAGGTCGGCGAAGATGGACTCCACCAGCATCTCGTCGGTCCGGCCCTCGGGGAGCAGGAGGGCGGCGAGGAACCAGAGGGGCCGCGCCCCCATGACGGCTAGATCATTGGCGCAGACATGGACCGCGTACCAACCGATGCGGTCCGTTGCGAAGGTGATGGGGTCCGTCTTCGCGACCAGGAGCTTTTCGCCGAAGTCGAGGACCGTCGCATCTTCCCCGACTCGGGGCCCCACGAGCACGCGATCTCCGCCCCGCGCGTGCCGCGCCAGCATGCGGGCCAGCACGCCCGCGGGCAGTTTGCCTGCTGGGAAACCCATCTTCATAGGCCACACACCCCTGCGCACGAAGGTGCCGATTCCACCGGAATGACCGTCAGCGCGCCGGCGGGATGTCATAGCTTCGCAGCGCCTCCGCGTGTCCCGCCACTTTCTGGAAGCCTGCCACCACGTCTTCCATGTCGCGGTCGGTACCCAGCAACACGTTCTGGGTCATCCAGATCGCCTCTCGGCACGCTCGTTCCGATTCCGGGCAACGCGCCTCGAACGAGGCGTAATCGATGGCGCGGCCATAGGCGGAGCAGGTCAGCGGGCATCCTCCCTTGTAGAATTCCCGATTCAAGAAGACCGGCGCTTTGTAGAGAGGGTGGCCGTAGCCGGCCGAGGCCGGTATCCCTTCCTTGGCCAGGGCGGCCAGGAATTTCTCGCGGGGCAGGCCCCCCAGCTCCTCGGCCCGGTATCGAATCATGAACAGGTGATAGCTGTGGACCGTGACCCGGGGATCGACGGGCAGGGGATGGATGCCCGGAATGCGGCCCAGCTCGCGCCGGAGCACCTCGGCGTGACGCGTCCTCAACTCGACTTGGCCCGGCAGGCGTTCGAGCTGTGCGAGCAGGATCGATGCCTGGAACTCGGTCAGGTGCGAATTGCCTCCCAGGATGTGGTGCTGATACCACGGTGTCCGTTTCTGCCGCCCATACCAGACCAGGGAGAGCGCCGTCCGATTCACCTCTTCATCGCTCGTCAGCATCATGCCTCCGTCGCCGCAGGTCAGGTTCTTGGAGGCTTGAAAGCTGAAGGCGGCCGCGTCTCCGAGGCTGCCCAGACCTTGGCCCTTCCACTTCGCGCCGTGTCCGTGGCAGGCGTCCTCGATGATCTTCAGGCCCCGTGATTTTCCCATCGCAAGAAATCGATCCATGTCCGCCGCATGGCCCGAAAAATGCACGGGAAGGATCGCTCGCGTTCGAGGCGTGATCGCCGCTTCAGTGGCGTCCGGGCTCAGGTTGAAGGTCACTGGATCGACGTCCGCGAAAATCGGTATGGCATTCACCGTGAGCACCGCCGACGCGCTGGAGATGAATGTGTAAGGCGGGAGGATCACCTCGTCGCCGGGCCCGACGCCGCAGGCCCTCAAGGCCGTCTCCAGGGCGGACGTTCCACCCGAGCAGGCAACGCCGAACCGCGCCCCCTGGAAGCGGGCGAAGCGAATCTGAATCTCGGCGACGCGGTTTCCGGGGCCCGGCGATGCCACCTCCGGCCGGTCGTTGGCATCCACCTGGGCGGACCACCAGTTGCCCGAGCGCGCCACCTCGCTGACCAGCTCCGCCTCCCGTTCACCCGAGATGGGCCACTTCGGGAAGGGTTGAGTCCGGACGGGTGTTCCCCCCAGCAGTGCGAGCTGGCTCATGTGCTTTCCTCTCTCAAGAGACCTCCGCCAGGTGCCCGCCGCATCATAAAGGAATCGCCATGGGAGGCGGGCGCGGTACAAGGACACCCTGAGACTCCAGCGCGGAAGCTGTCGCTTCCGAACCCAGTGGTCGCAGGGATGGAATCCAGTAGAATGTACCGGGTTCGATGGCCGTAGGCAATCCATGCTGTGAGCCCCTCCCAGTCGGAGGGGTACCCGAATTCGGAAGTGCCCCACGGTTCTGAACTGGGAACGGTGGTCCCGAAGCGCCTGATGCGACCGAATGTCCGAGTCCCTTGACGGCTTTGAGGAGAGGCGGAATCGTTCCGGTCACGAACCCTCCCGGAGGATGACGCCATGACAACCGATATCGATGTTATCGAGGAGCTTCAAACAGCCCTATCCCGTACGCCTTGTCCACAATGCGGTCACGTCGGGCCGGAGCTGCTGCTCCGCTGTGACGGTGGTCAGGACCCGTGCTCCTATGTGGTCCACTGCCCATCCTGCCGGACGAACTACACTATTGAAGAACCATCCAGAGCCTTGGCCGGTCACCGGCTCGGGGATTCGGATATCCTGACCTTGGTGACGTGCACAGGCTGCCGAAGTCACCGTACCGATCTGAGCTTCCACTGTGAAAGCGCCGCGCGCACCTGTTTTTACACCATCCATTGCCTGTCCTGCGGCCGGATTCTTCGGGAATACCGTTAGTGAAGCGCCGCCTCCACCCGAGCCATGGGAAGTGATCCGAACGGAGAAGGACGGCACGCTGATGCGTCGGCAAGTCGAAGCACTTGAAAGGGGACCATGAAGAAGGCCACTCGTGCCTTGTCTTCCGCTCGTCGTCCGAGGTGTGCCGGCCGGGCTCGGAGCGCCTCCGGCGGAGCGGCAAGCTCGACCGCGCTGGGGGTTTCTTCACCCCGAGGCGATGGTCTGTCCTCGAACCGGACGGGGATCGATTTTCGCCATCCGCCGCCGCGTCGCCTTCCGTGCCCCCTCATCGACGTCCACACCCACGTGGGCCGGCCGGCCCTTGCTGCCCTCTTTGCCGAGGCTGCACGCACCTACCAAGTCCGCCGCGTGTTTGCCATCAGCTCCTTCGATGACGCCGATGCCCTCCGCCGCCGGTACGGGGCCTTCTTCGAGTTCTACTACCGCCTCCCGTTCGATGGGAAAAACAGACCTCGACTCTTCCGGCGGCTGTCCCTCGAACGCATCGACGAGGCCGTCGAACGCGGCTTCAGCGGCATCAAGTTCTGGTTCAAGCCCCCCTTCGTCGCCGAACAGAAGCTGAAATTCTGCGATCCGCTCCTGTACCCCGTCTTTGAGCACATGGCCCAGCGGGGCATCCCGGCCCTCGTCCACATGGCGGACCCCGACGTCTGGTTCGAGCGAGTGTATCGCAACACGCGCCGCTACGGCACCAAGGCCCAAAATTACCTCCAGTTCACTCGGGTCTTCCGGGACTTCCCCAACCTGACCTTCATCGGAGCGCATTTGGCGGGCGATCCCGAGCGCCTCGACCACCTCCAGGAGCTGCTGGACGAGTTTCCGAATCTGGTCATGGATTGCAGCGCCACGAAGTGGATGGCCCGGGAGCTCAGCCGCCAGTGGCAGGCCGCGAGGGAGTTCTTCATCCGCAACGCGGACCGTCTTCTTTTCGGCTCGGACCTGGTCACGTTCGAGGGAATTCGTGATTTCGATCGATACGCCTCGCGCTACTGGGTGCACCAGATGCTCTGGGAGACCTCGGTTCGCTGCGAGAGCCCGATCGACGACCTGGACTCGGACGGCACGCCCCGAATCCACGGGCTCTGCCTGCCGGACGAGGTTCTTGAAAAACTCTACTGGCGCAATGCCGTCCGGGTCTTCAGAATTCGCCGGCCGCCAGTGAGCCGCGTGGCCGCCGAGGTCACATCCGAACACCATGTGCGGAATATGCGGGCTCGTCACCCTGGATCGGTCTGAGCTTCCTACTGCCGGACAGGTCGAAGCCGCCTCGGGCCTCCTTCAGCATCGGGGTCCCGACGGCAGCGGCGTCTACCTCAGCCCGGAAGGAGAGGGCCCCCACGCGGCCCTCGGCCATCGCCGGCTCAGCATCATCGATCTCGAAGGCGGCCGGCAGCCGATGACCAATGAGGACGGCAGCGTCTGGATCACGTTCAACGGAGAAATCTATAATTTTCTGGAACTGCGCCACGACTTGGAAGCGCGAGGCCATCGCTTCCAGACGCGTAGCGATACCGAGGTCATCCTCCACGCCTACGAAAGCTACGGCGAAGAGTGCGTGCGACGCCTGCGCGGCATGTTCGCCTTCGCCCTCTGGGACAACCGCAGCAAGCGCCTGCTCCTGGCCCGTGATCGTCTGGGCCAGAAACCGCTGTTCTACTGCCGGCTGGGGGACCTTCTTGCCTTCGCTTCGCAGCCCGGCCCCCTCTTCGCCCTCTGTCCGATCGAGCGTCGGCTGGACCCGCGCGCCCTCGATGCCTACCTGGCCTATCAGTACGTTCCGCACCCCCTCAGCATCTACGAGGGAATTCAAAAGCTCCCCCCGGCTCATTATCTGGTATACGAGAACCGACAGGTGCGGCTGGAGGGCTACTGGCAACTCGACCTCGAACGGCGGGAAACGCTATCCGAGGACGATGCCTGCCTTCGCCTGCGCGAAGCGCTCCGTGAATCGGTGCGCCTCCGCCTGGTCAGCGACGTCCCCATCGGCGCCTTCCTCAGCGGAGGCATCGATTCCACCATCATCGTCGGCCTCATGGCCCAGGAAATGGACCGGCCCGTCGAGACCTTCACCATCGGCTTCGATGAGCCCGAATACAACGAGATCGAGTTCGCGAGAACCGTCTCCCGCCGTTTCTCCACCGCCCACCACGAACTCTTCGTCCGGCCGCAGGCGCTCGAAATCCTGCCTCAGATCGCCGAATGCTTCGATGAGCCCTTCGCCGATTCCTCCGCCATCCCCACCTACTACCTCTCCCGCCTCACCCGCCAGTCCGTCAAGGTCGCCCTCACCGGCGACGCCGGCGACGAAAACTTCGCCGGGTACGACCGCTACAAGGCCGTCCGCCTCGCCCGCATCCTCGACCGCGTCCCTGTCGCCCGTTCCCTCCTCGGCCTCGGCCTCTGGCAGAGATGCCCGGTGCCCGCTCATGCCCGCTCCACCTTCCGGCGCGTCCAACGGCTGCTCGACGGGATCGCCCTTCCCGAGCGACGTCGTTACTTCCGGTGGATCAGCATCCTCTCCGACAGGACTCGGCAGCACCTTTACACGCCCGCCTTCCGGGACCGGGTGGCCGCGTTCGACCCCTGCGAGCTCCTGGATCGCCACTTCGCCCGCGCCGAGGGCCTCGACCCGGTCGCCGCCGCGACCTACGTTGACCTCTGCACCTATCTGCCGGACGATCTTCTCGTGAAGGTCGACGTGACTTCGATGGCCCATTCTCTCGAGGCCCGCTCACCCTTCCTCGACCACCCGTTCGTCGAGTTGGCCGCCTCGCTCCCGGTCCGCTACAAGCTCCGCGGCTTCCAGGATAAGTACATTCTGAAGCGAGCCTTTGCGGACCTTTTTCCGGAAACGGTCCGTCGCCGCAGGAAGATGGGCTTCGGTGTCCCTCTGGCCCGCTGGTTTCGCCATGAGGTGCGGGAGCTGCTCCGAGACCGGCTTCTGGACGGCTGGGCCACGCGCCAGGGCATTCTTCAGCCCCGGGGAATCCAGCGACTGGTACAGGAACATCTCGAGGAACGCCGCGACCACAGCCACGCGCTCTGGTCGCTCCTCATGCTGGAGCTTTGGGCCGTACGCCAGCCCTCAGCCGTGATGCTCTGATGCGGCAGCGAAGTTTTTCTGTACCGCTGGTTCGCCCAGCCACACGGGAGTAATCTTGAAATTTGAACATTATGATGTATCATTATTTTAGAAAGTGATACATCATAATGATTTCTAGCATTCTCGATGATCTCAACCCATGGTGGGGGGACCCCCATGCAAAGCCTCGTGCCCATCGCATTCACAGGGACCTGTTTGGTCCCCTTCGTGACAGCCTTCTAAAGATGGGTGAACGGAGGGCCATGGTCCTCCTCGGGCCGCGGCAGGTCGGCAAGACCACCCTTCTCCTCCAACTCATCGATTCTCTTCTTCAGGATGGATTTCCCTCTGGAAACTTGACCTATTTCGACTTTTCCGACGACCGACTCACAGGGTCGTTGTCTCCCCGAGAGGTTGTCCAAATCGTTCCGACAACCTGTCAAAAGGATCACCCTCGCATCTTCTTTTTTGACGAAATTTCCCGCTCAAAGCACTGGGACGCATGGCTCAAGCAAGCAGTAGATACGACCGAACATCGTTATCTTGTCACCGACTCAGCCGCAAGCCTCCTTCGGGAAGGCACGGTAGAATCGGGCCTCGGCCGATGGGATGAGCATCACGTCGAAGGTCTTTCGTTTACAGAGTTTCTCCGCTTGATGTCCGGAGAGGACAAGCCGGTCCAAGAGATCCTCGGCAAGATTCCGAACGCTCTTGCCCGCTATCTGATTCTTGGAGGTTTTCCCGAGCACCTCGCAAATCCCGTGACCAGTGAAATTCGCCGACGCCTCCGCAGTGATATCGCCGATCGTGCGATCCTCCGGGACCTCGCCCGGCGCAAGGTCCGCGATCTCGAACGCATCAGGGAATTGTTCGTTTGTCTCGTGCAGGATTCAGGGGCGATCCTTGACGTCCGCGCCCGGGCCGAGGCCCTCAAGGCCGACACAGGCGGGGCGGACCCTCGCTCGGTCAGGAGTTGGGTCCGAATCCTGGAAGAGACGCAACTCCTCTTCCATCTGCCTCGCCTGGCGGGCAGCCCAATGGCAAAGCTGAAGAGCAGTAGCCGACTCAAGGTATACGCCTCAGACCATGGCTTGATCTTCGCCTTCTCAGCATCCGCCGACCCTCTGCTGAAACCGCGGGACAGGGGACGGATTTTCGAGGCGGTCGTATTCCGCCACTTGCGGGCCCTCGCCCAAGACGCCGATGGCTCGCTTGCCTACTTCCGTAGGGACGAGGACCATGAGATCGACTTCATCCTGGATTCGCGTAGGGAAAGGATCGGAATCGAGGTAACGGCAAGCCGGGACCCGGATGCTCGCAAGGTCGGCCGGCTCCGCCACGCGGGTCAATTGTGCAAGGCCGACCGGCTCTTCCTCATCCATGACGGGTTCGAGCGCAAAGGGGAGCAAGGAATCGAGTTCGTCTCCATACAGAAATTCCTTCTCACTCCAATGGAGTCTTTGAAACTATGAGCGCGTACGGGCTCCCTCTCGGCAAGACCGAAAGCCAGAAACTTGAATTCAAGAGCAAGGATGTTTTGCAGGATCTCTCTCATGTGGGGCGTGAAGTCACCGCGATGCTCAACGCGAGAGAAGGCGGGGTTGTCTGGATCGGGATCGCTGAAGAACAGGGGAGAGCCGTTCGAGTCGAGTCCATCGATGACCCTCAATTACAAGTCGGCCGTCTGCGCGATCATCTGCTCGACTCCATCGAGCCGTCACCCCGCGAGGAGGTGAAAGTAACCCAGGTCTCGGCAGGGAATGATCAACAGCTCCTTTGGATTCAGGTGACTCCGGCCCTGAATCGGCAACCCTACGCCCATCTCAAGGGAACTGGCCGACACTACTTGGTCCGCGTGGCCGATCGAATCCGGCTCATGACCCGAGAAGAAATACGGGAGAAGTACAAGAAGTACAAAGCGATAGGGGCGGGCACATCGAAACAGCGGGTAGGATTGTCCTCCGCCCGTGGCAAGATTTATGCGAAACGCGAGGGGGCCGGGAAGGAGGGAAAGGCTCAACTCTGGCTCATGATCAGACCTGAATCAGACCTCGGCATCAACCGGCTCGAACAGTTCGAGGAAATCCTCCAAGATCCCATCCAAACGGGTAATCGCATCAACGGCTGGAACTTTGCGAACCCGTATGAAAGACCCACGTTGGGAAACGGCAAGATTATCCAGGAGCATCCCTTTGGTCCCCGCCTCGAAATCCGCAGTAGCGGCGAGATCACCTTCACCGTTCCCCAAAAGGCGCTCCATCACAGCCCAACAGGACCACTCGTGTCCGAAAAAGAGATCTGGCCGTTCTGTCTCCTCGAATATCCCACTTCGGTCTTCCGGCTGGCCTCAACTATCTACAAGCAGATGCTTCCCGATTCTGGTGATCCGGTGTGGTCGGACTTTGCGATTTTCAAGGTCAGAGGATGGCTCTTGCGTCCGTACTCCCCCTACTCCGTCGGGTTTGAATTTGGTAACTCGAAGACGTATGAAGAGGCCGAGGACTTGATCCTTGTCAATGCGCCTTTCCAATTCAGCAGGGAGGAAATCATCGAAACTCCCGACCGCTGTGCCTTTCGGATTCTCTGCTCCGCGTACGCTGCGTTCTCCTTCGGTGTGGAAATGCTCCCCATAGAATTCGACCGCGGGACCGGTAGGCTCACGATGAGATGATATAACCCGATCCAGGTAAAGAGATTCTTCATCATCGACCCGAGGGGCGATTTCTGCCACCGCCAAGACGTCGTGGCCGGACCCGCGGAGCGCCTTCACCACCGAGAAATCGCCGCTTTCGTCGGCCAGGAACCTCATGATCTACCGAGACCGCCGCCTTGCTGGAACAGCATGCGGCAACGTCTCTTCATGGATGACCTCCCACGGGATTGCCTTTCCACATGGTGGAGAAGGCCGTGGTTCCCATGGCCTCTCTGACTGGCCGAAAAGAAATGCTGCTGACTGCCAGTTCTCCGAGTCGGGGCTTGACGTTCTCATGCTGCCTGCCCGGATATCGCCACGAGCCTATCGTCCACGGGTCGCTTGTCCTCTGAACCCGGAGGCTACCGGCCGGATGGCGTGTTTGCCAGTCGAAGGAGGTCCGGGCCATGGCACGGTCGGACTCCGGCACAAGGACCCTCGCCGCGTCGCCCAGCATAGGGATGTTCGGATTGTGGCTCACGAAGATGAATAGATTTTGAAATTTCGCCGGGGTTTCCTATAGTATCAGCGAAGCGCTGCCTCGAACCGCTCCGCGTGGCACGATCGACCAGAACCGAAATGGGATACGGCAAGCGCTTCGCTAAGGGGACAGCGCTTCGCTATCCGATCATGCAACATCAGGATACTCGCTCCATCGCGGCCCTCCTGCTGGCCTGGCTCGTCCCTGGCATGGGGCATTGCTACCTCGGCTGGCGGCAGAGAGGCGTCTTGATTTTCCTCCTCCTCGTGCCTCTCTATCTCTTCGGACTCTATCTCGGATCCCGGTCCGCCATCAACCCGGAACGCATCCTGGCTTGCCGGGACAACCCGGATGCCCGTCCGCCGATCAGCATCATCTCCCCCCGGAATCATCCCGTTTACTTCCTGATTCAATCGCTGGCGGGGCTTCCCACTTTGGCCGCCGCGGCGTTGAACCGCGGCGCAGTGACGGACAGTCCGACCATCATCACGGACCTGGGGCTACTGATCACCTGCGTCGTAGGGGCGCTGAACCTGATTCTCATGGTGGACGCATTTTGCGCGATGCCTTTCAATGAGCAACGAACGAATCCTTAAGTATCTTGTCGCCTTTCTCCTCTGTGCCGTCGTCTCCACGGTCTATACCATGACCAAGTGCACCGGCGTCCGCCGGATTCTACGCGAAAGCCTCATCACCTTCGGCTACATTGCTGGCGTCATGCTTGCCGCCGCCGTCGTCGTCCATCTCCTCAGCCTCCTCAAATGAAACCCCACCGCGTCTCCCGGAAAATAAGAATGAACCTTTGCCTCAACCGCACCGGGCCATGCGGCGCGGTCGCCCGCACGCTCGCTGCCTGGTCAGCTCTTTTCCTGGCCCTTGCCGCGCCCTTCTCCGAAGCTGCATCCCCGGCCTACCCGGCCGCGCCCCCCCGAGACGTTTACGTGCTCCTGATCGTCCTGGACGGCGTGCCGCGGGACTTTTTCAACCGGCTTCTCGACGAAGGGCGTCTTCCCCAGTGTCAGGCGCACCTCGTCGAGCGCGGCTGCCGCGTCCGCCACGGTCTCTCCGTCTTCCCCACAGTCACCTTTCCCGCCCAGACCGGGGCCGTCACCGGCCTCTTTCCCGGGCACAGCTCCATTCCCGGCCTGAAGTGGATGGAACGTGACCGGCAGAAGATTCGGCACTATCTGGTTGCTGACTTCTGGCGATTTGAAGACGACCTGCTTCTCTATTCCCCTCAGCTCATGGACTTCGGGCGTCTCATGAGGCGGCCCGAGACCATTTTTTCTCGTCTGAGGGGCAGCCCCACCGCCTCCGTTCAGCAGATCGTCGGCCGAGAGGCCGCCACGGCCAAGTTTTTCCCCTTCGAGTTCGGGCTCACCAAGTTGGGCGGGCACATGCCCCACGACACGGACGAGGCCATCACGAGCTACCTGTGCACGGCCTACGCCGATCGGGCCCGCCAGCCGCGTTTCACCTTTTGCTGCTACCCCGATTTCGACTGCCAGGTCCACCTCTCCGGCCTGGATTCGAAGGAAGCCAGCCGGACGCTCGAGGAGTTCGACGGCCAGCTTGGGGCGATTGTGGAGGCCATGAAACGAGGCGGCATCTATGACCGGAGCTATATTCTCCTCGCCTCGGACCACGGCAACACCCCCGTCGGCGTCAACAAGGTCGTTCATTTCGTCCACGCCCTCGAATCCTTCGGCCTCAAGCCCAAGCACCGCACCGAGCGAGACTTCAACTCCTTTGTCGCCTGGAACGCTCTCAATTCCGTTGCTCTTTACATCGCGGACCCCGAGCGTGGCTGGAGCGTCCGGCCCTCCTACGACACCCTCCGGGCCTTCCCCCTGCGCAAGGGTGGCCGCAGGGACGACCTCCTTCAGTTCCTTGTCACGCGGCCCGGGACGGACGTTCTCCTCGTGCAAGACGGGCCCGGTCGCGTCCGCGTGGTGCAGGCCGAATCCGAGCTCCTCATCACCCGCCGGATTTTCCTCGGTGAAGCCTATTACGCCCTTCAGGTCACTCGCGGCGATCGGGACCCCTGGGGTTACCTCGAGCATCCCGATCTGGCCCGAATGGTCCGCTCCGGCGAGTTCTTCTCCTCCGGCGAGTGGCTGCTCCCGAGCCTGGAGACCCGCTACCCCGACGCCGTCGTCCAGTCCGTCCAGATTTTCGACAACTTCCGCACGGGCGACGTCCAGGTCTCCCTCCAGCCGGGCTGGAAGGTCAAACCTTCCCGCTACGTCGCCACCCACGGGTCGATGATGGCCTCGGACATGAACGTGCCTCTCTTCATATCGGGGCCCGACATCCGGCAGAGCGAAATCGCCTGCGCTCGACTCACCGATATCTATCCCACCCTGCTGCGCATCTTCGGCCTGGAAGTCCCCTTCGGCAGCATGGACGGGCGGCCCCTCGATGAGATTCTTCCGGCTGAACTGGCGTCCCAGGGCGATCCCAACGAGGAGCGCCGCACGGCCTTGCTTCCCGCCGTCCGCCAGCTCTGGCGTGACGACAGCCAGCCCGACCCAGCGGACCTGGGCCTTCCGCAGGACGTGCGGAAGTTCCTGAGGCAGACGAGCGGCAGGCAGCGCCACCGGCTGGCAGAATTTCTCCGGACGACGAAGGAACGCCTTTCGGCCCGACTTCGCGAGATGCGCGAAAAGAATACTTTGGCGCGCCACCACGGTCTCGAGGAACAGTTCGAGGAGAGTGAGGCGGACCTCGAGCGCATGATCGTCTGGCTGAATGGAAACGACGGGAAAGACTCTGTCGATCCTACTTCACGAGGCCAGGTTGAGACCCAGTAGCAGGAGTTTGGATGCGTCGGATGACTCGAGAGATGTGAGGAAATTCCGGCGCAGGCTTCTCACCCGCCGGGACTTCGTCGCCTCATTCGGCGCACGGATCATCGGTGGCACGGGCTACACCCGCTTTGTCGACGGCCTCAAAGAGTGGAACGGCCGATGGATATGCACGGGCCGGGGGCTCGGTAACCTCATGGGCATCCGGTTCAACTGCCGGCCCGAGGTGAGCCTCCTCACCCTGCAATGAGATGTTCGGAACGTATTTCAGAACGGGAGTGCGGGACCACCCCCGGTCCGAATGGCTCGTCCTCCTCTCATCGTGCTATGACCTTCGTCGGCACCTCCGGCTACAGCTTTCGCGACTGGGTCGGCCCCTTCTATCCTGAGGGCCTCGCCGGCCGTGACATGCTGGCCTTCTACGCCCGCCAATTCGACACCGTCGAGCTGAACTTCACTTACTACCGCATACCCGAGGCCCCGATGATGGCTCGCATCGCCGAGGCCGTGCCGGATTCTTTCCGGTTCTTCGTCAAGGCCAACGAGGCCACGACCCACCGGCGCGACCGCGCGGCGGCCCCGTCATTCCTCGAGGCCATCGAGCCGCTTCGGGCCTCTGGGAAGCTGGCTGGACTCCTTGCCCAGTTCCCTTACTCCTTCAAGAATCAAGAAGGGTCCCGCCGCTACCTCTTCGAGCTTCGGGAAGACTTCTCCGCGGAGAACGTCGTCGTCGAGTTTCGGCATCGGGGCTGGGTCCGTGAGCCCATCTTCGACCTGCTCGAGCGCCTCCGGATGGGCTTCTGCTGCGTGGACGAGCCGGACCTGCCGGGACTGTTGCCGCGCCTGGCGCGGGCGACTTCGGACACCGCCTATGTCCGCTTCCACAGCCGAGACGCGGGCAAGTGGTTCAGCGGCGACGCGCAGCAGAGGTATCACTACCTCTACTCTCCGGAAGAGCTTCAAGAGTGGCTGCCCAGGGCCCAGGCTCTCGTCCATGACCCCAAGGTCGCCAACCTGTTTGTCTTTTTCAACAACTGCCACGCCGGGCACGCCGCCGCCAACGCCCTGCAGTTCCAGAAAATGCTCCAGGAGGCCGGGCTGCTCTCGTAAACCGAGAAGTGGATAAATGAGTCATTTTTCGGCAAAAAATGATTGAGAAAGTGGCAGAATTATTCTAAAAGTCTCCCGTAGGGATCCCTTCGGGATTGGGAAAAGCAGAAGGGTTATTCCCAGCGCTTTACCCGCCTCCCGCACTTGTCTTCCGGAAGGTCTCCCGTTGGGACGGGAGACATCAGGTGGCACGCGTGGACGAGGATGCCCGTACTTGTACTCCCGAAGGTATCCCGTTGGGAGTGTGGGAGGGCTCCCTCCGGGAGAAGGCGGGTCGGCACGCTCGGCGCGCCCATGTTCAGGTTACCCTGGTCTCGCATAAGTAGTCGAATGACAATCAGTTAAGTCCTATAAGTTGGAGTAGGTTGAGCTATGCGTTCGTATTATTAAGGAAAGGACGGACCCCATGCCTGGATACTTTGAAGACAATTCGCTTTCCATTGGGCGGACACCGCTCGTGAGGCTCAACCACCTCACGAAAGGCTGCCAGGCGACCGTGCTGGCCAAGGTTGAGGGCCGGAATCCCGGCTACTCGGTCAAGTGCCGAATCGGGGCAGCGATGGTTTGGGACGCGGAGAAGCGGGGGCTGCTCAAGCCCGGGAAGAGCATCCTGGAGCCTACCAGCGGCAATACGGGAATCGCTCTCGCCTTTGTTGGCGCGGCAAGGGGCTACAAGGTGGTCCTGACCATGCCGGAGACCATGAGCGTCGAGCGACGCCGCGTCCTCACCGCGTTCGGGGCGGAAGTCATCCTCACCGAAGGTGCGAAAGGCATGAACGGCGCGGTCAGAAAGGCCGAGGAGATTCTTGCCGCCGATCCGGGCCGTTTCTACATGCCGCAGCAGTTCAAGAACCCCGCGAACCCCTGGATACATGAGACGACCACGGGCCCCGAAATCTGGGACGACACGGAAGGCCAGATCGACGTCCTGGTCTCCGGCGTTGGGACCGGCGGCACGATCACGGGCGTCTCCCGGCACATCAAGAGGACCAGGAACAAACCCATCATCTCGGTAGCCGTGGAGCCGAAAGAGAGCCCGCTCATCGCTCAGAAGCTGGCGGGCCAGGAATTGAAGCCTGCGCCGCACAAGATTCAGGGCATCGGCGCAGGGTTCATTCCCGATATCCTCGACCTGTCGGTCGTGGACCGTGTGGAACAGGTCGAAAGCAACGAGGCCGTCGAGTTCGCTCGACGGTTGTCACGGGAGGAGGGCATTTTGTCCGGTATCTCGTCGGGCGCCGCAGCCGCAGTGGCCGTGCGCCTCGCCAAGCAGCCAGAGTTCAAGGGGAAGACCTTGGTCTTGGTTCTGCCGGACGCCGGCGAGCGCTATCTTTCCACCGTGCTCTTCCAGGACTGGATGTAGCGAAGCGCTGCCTCAAACCGGTCCGTGTAGCTCGAGCGACCAGAAGCTGGAACAAGATACGGCAAGCGGTTCACTCCCAACGGCTCATGACCTAACGGCGTAAGAACTCCTTTGATCCCAGTCTCGATGCCGGTCTCCATGCGCGCCAGACCGCGAAGAGCCGCAAATTTTCCTTGAAACAAGATCGTTTTTGTCTACAATAACAGTCACCTACCTGAACCGGCCCTCCAGGCTTTTCCAGCCTGCAGCTTCCAGTGTTGTTGAGCCGTTGCCGCGCGGAGCGCCCTGAAGGCGTTCCATCGGCCCCCATTCGCGATTCCGGCGTTGGCCACGCGCCTCGGTTACGCCGCAGTCCTGAATACCGGGCTTGCAACCAGCTCAACAAATGACGCCGGCCAAGCCGGGCCATAGACCCTCACGTTCATACCCGACCTCAAGAGTCGCTGGTCCCCACTCCTACCTCGGTCCCGAACCGTGGCGGGTCTTCTTCTCCCCTTTTTTACTCGGAGACGGTCATGAAGCTCAGTGCGCATTCGCTTCCATGGCGGTTGGGCGTTCTTTTTCTCGTTGTAGGGGTCTCCTCATCGTTCGCGGGCGGGACGGCGGGCCCGCCCGCCGCCAAGGCGGCCAAGGCGGCCAAGGCGGCACCCGCGGCCTCCTTCGTCACTCCGAACGTTTCTGAAATCATCGGCGATCGCGTCAACATCCGCGCGGGCGGCGGCATCAATTACCGCAGCCTCCTGGTCGCCAACAAGGGGGATAAGGTCATCGTCCAACAGTTGAAGAACGACTGGGCCGAGATCGACATCCCCCAGAACGTTCCGCTCTTCATCGCCAAATCGTATGTGAAGGTCGATGAGAACGGGAAGGGGATGATCACCGGATCGTCCGTGAACGTGCGGCCCGCGCCCAATCTTCGCGAGCCTCCCATGTGCCAGCTCAACACGAACGACCAGGTGCGCGTCCTCGAGACCTCTGGCGATTTCTACAAGATCGAAGCGCCGGCCGATGCCAAGGCCTGGGTCCTGGCCAAGTACATCCGCTTCTACGGCAGCCTGGACGAGCTGACCGCCAAGGCGGAGAAGGTGAAGGCGCTGAAATCGGAGTTTGCGGACCTCGTGAAGAAGGACCGCGAGGAGCAGTCCAAGGACCCGGCGAAGCGCGACCTGGCGGGGCTGATCAGCCGCTACGACCAGTTCATCGAGACGAGTGCGGCGGGTGACGACGAAGTGAAGCAGCTCGCCATGCAGCGGCGGGCCGAGCTCGAAGAAATGCGACGTCTCGGCGACCAGCTCAACGAACGGCTGAACCAGAGTCAGACCCTCATCGCCGACCTTCAGAATCGGTACAAGGGTCTGGAGGACAAGATAGCGGAGCTGACGACCCCTCCTCCGCCTCCGCCGAATTACCTCGCCAAGGGCCGGATCGAGCCGCTCAATTACATCGGGAATCGGCCGGGCACACACAAGCTCGTCAACGAGAACGGCAAGGTCCTCTTCATCCTGGCGAGCGATACCCACAACCTCGAGGAATTCGTGGGAAAGGAAGTCGGCATCAACGGCGACGGCCAGAAGCTGGCGGGCTGGAACGCCGGTTTCGTCGAGGTCCAGGAGATCGACGTGCTGGACGACCTCGCGCGCCGTTAATGCGTTGATTCCGCCTGACGGTTTTCCTGTTCAACAGCCCTGCCGGCCTCCGCCGGCAGGGCTGCTTTTTTTCGCCGAAGGCTTCCTCGACCTTGCACACGCCCGGCTCAGAACCTAAGTCATTGTAAGAGCAATCGCAGAAACCTCGGGCTTCTCCCCCAGGACTCAAAAATGACTGTAGTTATCTCATTTGTTGACAACGCATTACTTTCTCCCGAAGGCGAGACGCCTTCGCTCCCAGGGGAGGTTTCCGCGGTTGCTCTAGTACTCGCGTAAGGAAATCCACCCGCACTTCGCGCGCTGGGCCCCGGGTGAGGCGGGAGCCGAAGTTCGTCAACGCGGTCTGTGTTGATCCCTGGGCTCGCTAGGGAGATTTTGCGGTGGATTTCATCCTTCAGTCTTCAGCCTGATGTGTCACCGCCGGTGGGGCCGGCCCCACCGGCGGTGACAATCCTGGCCGAGCATCTTGATGCGGCTGCCGAAGAAGGTGAAGGTGGATGGGGGAGTCACGGTCTTCAGGACTTCGAGGGACACACGGACCGGATTGTAAAGGCCCTCCTCGGTCGGCTCCGAGATGGTGAGATCATCGACTTGCACGTCCGCGGTCCTGGTGATGATGACCTCGCCGACGCCGCTGGATTCCACCACCGTGCCCTCGAAGACCGCCTCGAGGGGCACGACGTCCGGCACGTCGAAGGTGAAGGCCCCGACGCCTTCGTTCCCGATGGCGTTGGGTCACCTTGACCTCGAGGACGTTCGTGCCTTTCGAGGCCATCCAGAGCGTTTGGACGGGCCCGAAGGCATAACGGGCGGCGAAAGGAGGTTATTTCTTGAGGCTCTATAGGCGTTTCAGGGAGGTGGTCTCAAAACGGAGAAACAGGCACAATATTAGCCCCACGTCAGTCGTCGCCTCGGTGGACGCTTCGTTGATT
>JACPCR010000127.1 GCA_016179685.1 Planctomycetota bacterium
CTGGCGAATTGCAACAACAATTCGCCGGGCAACCGGAACAACGACCTGGGCTGCCGCCTCGTCCTGAGGCCGGAACGACGCCCGATGTCCGCAGGATCCATTCGGGAGAACGGTGAATGTTGGACCCGGGGCTGCGCCCTGGGCTGTCTTAGGCCGGAAGTGGGCACGCGACCCCGTCCACCGCTCGACGCACACGTTGTAAACTGTGCGTGCCACCGCCCAGCCCCAACGGGACGTGCTGGGATAGCCCAGGCCAGCGGCCTGGGTACAAAGGCCTGGGTTCAACGGCATTTTCCGCGTCGCGCGGAGATGTTGAACAGGTGTCGGGTGTCAGGTGTCAGATGATTCCTGACACCTAACACCCGACATCTTTCCGAGCCTTGTTGGGTTGCGGGTATCACCGGCTTTAAGATATCCGGCCTGGTCGCACGATCCGCATCTCGCTGGGCGAGTTGCCTTCGACGTGGAGGCCGTGAAGCGCCAGGGAGAGCAGGTTTCCGTGCACGTGAAACCAGCAGCCGTGCCAGCAGCGATCGACTTCGGGCAGCGCCAACTGGCCGTAGAGGCCGCGAAGCGTCTTTTCGAGGGGTTCGCAGTAGCCCGGGTCCACGTATGCAGTCAGGCAGGCCAGCGCCTCGAGCTGGGCTGCGGCCTGGCGGGCCGAGTTGCCCGGGTGCGTCACGTTCTTGTCGTGGGTCCAATCGAGGAAGAACAGAGCGCCGTCGCGCTCCCGTGCGTACTCGCGCAACGTGGCGTCCATGGCCTTCTTCATGAGGGAAACGAATGAGGGGTCCTCGCGCCATCGGGGCGACCGGCTGGCGAGAAGCCGGGCCAGTTGCCATTTCAGGTACATGTCGTAATGGGGCGCGGGGTAATTCCCGGGCCGATAGGGCCAGACGCCGTTGTTTTCGCCGGGGAAGGTGTAGCCGAACAGGATTTTCTCGGCCTTGGCCTTGAGCGCGTCGTCATGAAGCCACTCGCCGGCGCGCCAGCAGGCCACGGCGAAATGCGTGCACATGTTATACGTGCCCGTGGTATTCATCTCCTCGTTGCCCCAGGCGTCCTGGTCCATCAAAGGCCGCGGGATGACCGGATGCATCGGCCACTGCAGTAGCCCCTGGCGGAGGGGCTCCACCCAGCGGGCCTCGCCGTCGATCTCCGCAAACGTGCATACCGCGTCGCTCAACCCGCCGTTGTGAAGAGACGAGCCGTAAACCGTGCGGTCGCCGCAGGCCAGCGCGACGCCTCCGCCCGGGGCGGGCCAGATATTGCGCACGATCCACTCGTACCATTTCCGGGCGCTCCGGTAGACGTCCGCATCCCCCGTGCAGCGATAGAGCGGCGTCAGGGCCTCGATGTGAAAATAGGCCGTCCGCTCATTCACGTAATAGTGGCCCTGGTCGAAGCTGGGCTCATGATTCCAGTGGTTCACCGTGCCATAGGGACAGAACTGGTAATCCCGGCTCTGGTGATGGAGGTAGTACATCCTGTCGCGGAAGAAATGCACGGGGTCCAGCGGGGTAGCCGCGGGCGGGGTCACCCTCGGGACCGGCACGTTCTTCACATCCGAGAAGTGGACAGACACCTGATGGAGTCGATTTGCTTGCCGATCGCGGATAGGGGTGGTGCGGTCTCCCTGGAGCTTCAGCGTTCCGGCGAAGAGGCGGAACGGTTGCAGGGGCGCGGGGTCTTCCATGGCGGCCAGGTGTTCTTCCATGAGGGCGCTTCGGACCTTCGAGTGATGCCGGAGGATGTGCGAATAATGGAAGAGGTCGCCGAAGGCGTCCGCGAAGAGGCAGAGGGCCTTGGCATCCTGCAGCTTGCCTTCGAGGAAGATGGACCATTCGCCCGACTCGAGGTTGAAATAGTGGCTGTTGGGGAGTATGGAGACCATTCCGCCTCGCATGCGATACCAGGCGTAAAAGCCGGCCACGTGTCCCGCGAGGCCCACGGAAATCTTCTTCGAGTCGCTCCCGCGCTCGAACTGCAGGGTGAGGTCGTGCACCTGATGCCAGCCCCCGGGCGCCTCGCCACCAATGTCCAGGATGCGCCAGAAGAGCTCGAGCATGTCTCCGGCGTCCAGGATGCAGATTTCCACGCCCAGGTTGGGCATGGACGGGTAGGCCCGGAAGACGGCCTGCTGCGCCAGGACGGCGTATTCTTCACGGACCTGTTGGACCTTGGGGGAAAGTTCCCGTCTTCGAGTGCGGTATTCCGAGCTGCTGTAGAGGGTCATAGGAAGCTCCTGATGGAATGTCTTCGTTCAAAATTCATGAAAAGGCGGCCCTCATCCGGATTTCTCATTCCGCCGGGATGAGAAATCCGGCCTCAGATCGTTCGAAAGCTCCACCATCACTTCAGGAACAACTTCCCGTCCACCCAGTCGGCGAGATCGTCCGCGTTGCCGTCACCGGCGTCCTTGACGACGAGGAACAGCCTGCGGGCGTTTTCGAGCTTGTCCACCTTGAGGGTGACCGGCCTGCTGAATCCGTTCAAGAGTCCCGAGGATGCCCTTTCGCTGCCATCGACGTGGATTTCGAAGATGGCGCTGCCGCGGCCCTCGTTGACGCTGTCGAGCCCGCCGGTCACCTCGAAAGCGGAGAACTGGCCGTCAAGGGGGTATTCGACGAGGGCGACCGCGTGCGTGCCGACGCCGTTGTCGTAGCGCGTCTTGCCGATGGTCAACGGTGTGCCGCTGGCGCTGCGGTATCGCTGGAACTCGCCCTTGGTCTGAAGCGCCTGCAGGACGCCCCAGCGGGCCAGATCGATGAAACCGGCGGCGGGCATCGGCTCGAGGCGGTATCCGGAGCAATTTCCAGGCTTCTCGTAGCGGATGGCGAGGACGTTCCGGCCGGCCGCGGCGCGGCGCAGAACGAAGGTGGACTCGCGCAGGCCGGGCTGGCCCGTCTTGCCCGGGGTGAGGTCCCAGGTCGTCTCCGGGCCGCCGTTGAGCCTCAGGAAGAGCTTGTGGCCATCGCCCTCGAGCATCCATCGCCGGCTGAGAAGCAAATCGCCCGGCTGCTCGAGCTGGAACTCGAACTGCTCCGTGAGCAGGCCCTGCACGAAGGCTTCGTTGAGCTTTCGGCCGCCTGGCAGCTTGCCCATCTTTCGAACGGTTTCGGTTGAGCCCGTAGCGCCATAGTTTGCCCTCTGGCAGGAGTCCGGCTCCCCGAGGTGCAGGTCGAGTGTCACCGCGTCCTTGCCGTCTGCTGGCGTCATGTGGCGCAATTCGAAGGCGAGATGTTCGGCCGAGTAAGACGCGGGCAGGCGCACGAGCGTCGGGAGCGCGGTGCAGGGAATGCCATGGGCGAGGCTGACGTCGAAGCCGAAGGCGTCGGAGGCGGAGGCCTCCTTCCAGGAGGCGGGTATGCGATAGAGTCTCGCGCCGGGCCGGACGCGCCAGACCGCGGCGGCCAGGTCGCCCGCGGCGTTCCGATAAATAAAGGCGCGGTTCGCCTGAAGGTCCAGGTCCGCGATCTGCACGCTCTTCACGAACTTCCATTCCTCGAGAAACTTCCGGATGTGTACCAGGGCGAAGTAAGCGGGCTTGGGCACATGCGTCGGCTTGAACGTCTGGATGTTCTCGCTGTTGCCGTACTCGGTGCGGTAGAAGATGCCGTAGCCCGAGAAGCTCTGGCCGACATTGATGAAGGAGAATTGGTGGAGGTCCGCGCCCCGGGAATTGAGGATGAGGCTGGCCCGGGCGTGGTAGGCGGCGTGCTGGGGAGGCGAAACGTACTCGCCGATGCCCCAGTCCAGCTCGCTGACCTGGACCCTCCGGCCCGTCTCCTCGATCTTCAGCAGGCGGTTCAGCTCGTCGAGGAAGCTTTCGACGTCCGCCTCCTCCGGTGACAGCTCGCCGATGTTCATGCGGACGGCCATCTCGTCGAACTCGAGGGCGGCGGGATTCTCGATCTGCTCGAGGTAATCGAGCGTCTTGTCCATGTTGAAGCCGCCGGCGATGACCTTGGATCCGGGGTCGTAGAGGGAGACCCACTGTTTGAAAATGCGGAGCATCTCGGGGTATTTCTGCGGCGGAATGGATTGCGGAGCGTCCTTCAGGTCCGGATTCTCCCAGAAGACCCACTGTGCAAATCGGCCGCGATAGTTCCGCAGCACCTGCCGGACGTAGGCGCTCCAGTCCGCCAGGCGCGCCGGGACCTGGAGATGGTTCGCCATGTAACGCGTGTAAGTCGCTTTCGCCACGCTGTCCTGGGCCTCCGGGCCAGCCCAGTCCGCCGAGAATCCGACGACGGGCCGGAGACGGTAGCGCCCGTTCGCCGAGGTCTGCTGCGCCAGGCTTTCGAACCAGACGTAGTGGAACAGGCCCGGCACGGGCTCGGTATTGTCCCAATCCAGGTAGATGGGCTCGACCATGAGGCTCAGGGTCGAGCGGAGGTCCGGCATGCTGGCCAGCTTTTCGAGCGGGTTGGGCCCGAAGTAACGGGAGGCGTCCAGGACCTCGATGGTTTCCCGGAGGGACCGGCCATCCAGGCCGTCCAGGTCGAGCGTGTAGATGCCGGGCCGGAGGGACTCGACGAGTCTCTGGACGACGCGGCCGCCGGGCGGCACGGTGACCTGCGGCTTGGCCTCGGCCTCCGTCCGGTCCTGGTAGCTTTGAAGGCGCGCCGCGAGGGCCAGCGCCTTGGGCTTCGAGGAAAAATTGGCCAGCACCACTTCGAGCGGGGTGCCCGGCGCGTGCAGATGCGAGTCGTCCGGGAAGGCCACCTCGGCCCTCAGCTCCTCCTCCGGGAGCAGGTGGGTCCGAACCCGGATGTTGTCCACCCAGACGAGGGAGACGCCCTCGGCCCGCGGCGTCACCCGCAGGACGAGGTTGAGGGGATACCAGGGCTTGCGGAAGAACCAGCGGCCGATGTCGCCGTAGTATTCCGGCACCGGGGGCGCGGAAAACTCGACGCGCCGCCAGTCCTGCCAGTCCACGGTCACCTTGGGCAGCCAGAACTCGTTACGGTCCTTATTGGAAACGCCGGTCCGACCCGCGTCCAGAAGGCCGGCCTCGAGGTCCAGCGGCTTGTCCCCGCCTCGGACCCAGAGGTCCATCCGATCGACCAGGCCGGGCAGCGCCGGGTGGAATAGGACGCTCTGGACGCCCTGGGCGATGGGCTTCGAGTGAGCGGGTTCGGGCGTGCCGGCCGCAGGCGCAGCCGGCTGCTGTTGGGGCTGACCCTGGGGCGGTTTGGGTTTCAACTCGACCTCGAGGGGGAGCGCTTTGGCCGAGCCCTCGGCCCCGCCGGCGACCGTCTCCGCGGGGAGGCCGCCTGCATACCCGCTGTAGGCGGCGTTGCGTTCGAAATCCCAGAATACGGCGTAACTGTCCGCCTTCTTGAACGTCATTCTGGCCGTCTTCTTCGTGCCCGGAACGGACGGATCGAGGAAGGAGACATCGACGTCCACGGGGCCTACGGGGTTCTTGCTCCATGCCGCGCCGAGAGGGAATTCGAAGACCTGGAAGCCTTCCGGCGGGATGGTGACGTTTTCCTGCTGTTCATGGACGACCTGGCCGCGGCGGTCCCGGGCGGTGAGTTGAAGCCGGCCCCTGCCCATCTCGTGGTCCGAGCCGCTGCCCGCGCAGACGAGGAGGCTCGCCTTCTCGTGGAGCTGATGGTCCGGCGTGTCGGCCCGCAGCTCCAAGGCTATCCTGTCCCTCGGACCAGCCTGAGTCTCCACGAACACATCGTCGAGCCACACGCTTCGCTTTTCCTCTCCGCCTCCCTCCGGGTGGATGGAGAGCCCGAGGAGATGGACGGGCACATCCATCTCCTGCGTATTGCCCGAGTAGGTCTTGAACTGGAGGCCTTCGCCGAGCACCGGGACGCGGAAGCATTTCCAGCCTTCGAAGCTCAAGGTGCAGACCTCGTAGAAGGTATAGCTGATGAAGCGACCCCAGCCGGGCCGCTCGAGGTCCGTCTTGTCCCTCCAGTGCACGATCAGCTTGTCCTTCGTGCCGTTTCCTTTGACCCAGAACCGGGCCATGAGGGGGAAGCCGGGCAGCGTCATGGAGCTGAAGACGTGTGCGGGCTTGCCTGCGGCATATTCGATGCGCAGCGATTGACGCCCGCTGCGCTTCTCCTGGCCGTCCAGGAGAAGCGCCGGATACGTCCCTGGCCGGTCGTCGTAGAGGTCCGGCGAGTAGTACCGCGAGAACGAGCGAATATGGGGAGGGAAGGTCTTGGTCACCTCGCCAGCCCACTCCTGGAGGTAATAGGGCTGGGCCGAGCAGACGTACCAGGTGGTCGCGTCGTCCGTTTCGAAGCTCGTGACCGGGCTCAGCTTGTGGCTCAGAGCGGCTCGGTCCGTCCAGTTGAGGTAGAGTCCGAGGCTTTCGTTCTCGACGCTGGCCTCGAGGACGAGGGGGCCAGCCGAATCCAGGCCCGCAGGAGTGATGTCGGCGACATGCTCGGTCCCCTGGTCCGAGACGGGTACGTTTTCGACCCTCTTCAGGATGACGTTCTCATCCGCGTCCCGCAGGGTGAGGGCCAGGTCCACCTTGCGCACGATGGGATGGGTCACGCGGTTCACGCGTACGGGCACGAGGAGCTTTTCGTTCGGGAACGAGCCGATACGCCGGACGCCGTAGTGTTGGAGCGCCGCGCTTTCGGCGGCAAAGTGGATGCGTTCCCAGTAATCCAGGCCGAGGGCCGGGACGTGCAGGCTGATCTCCACGTCGTGGGCGGCCTTGGGGTCCACAATCTTCTCGAGCTTCACGCGGCCCGAGGCCATCGGCTCCTTGCCCAGGACCAGCTTCGCTCCCCCTTGCCAGAGGAAGTTGCCGTCCTTGTTGAAGAGCAGGACGAGGAAGCCCATTTCGCCTGCGTTTTCAGGGAAAGGGCCTTCGAGCCGGATCTCCACGTGGGGCGACCCGTCGATCCAGAGCACGGACGACTGCGCCGAGACGCACCAGGCGAAACGAGGCCACAAGACGTCCAGGAGCAGGAGCAGAGCAACGCTCCCCGATCTCAAGATTCGGCCAGAAGCTGTCATGCGGCCGAGACAAATGGGAATAAGAAACATGGAGCGACGCAATTCCTGAGTACGGCGAGGGTGTCGTGCCTCGCCACACTGCGGAGACCAGCATAATTCAGAGGCCCTCGAATCTCAAGGATGCACCCGCCACCGCGGCCACGCCAAGGACCATCTCCTTTGGGACCGGGATACTCCGTTCCGAAAGAATTCGTGCGCCTAACGGGTCTGGCTTCCCAGGGAGAGCCGAAGGAATCCGGAATTTTTCACGACCCCTTCATCTCGGCTTCATTCGAGAAATTAAGCTCTTCCCCCCGAAGGCCCCATGTCGGAAGGAAATGGTCGGATTCCTCAGACCCCATCGGGAGAACAGCCCCATGTCGGGAACCTTCATCTTCGCCGCTCTTCTAGGCTCGTTCATCCTTCCGAGCTTACCTTCATCCTGGGCCCAGGATGCCGATCCCCTGGCGGAGCTTCTTATCCAGAAAGGCGTGATTCGCCGGGCAGACCTGGGCACGAAGCCCGCCACCCGGGACGCCCTTATCGACGCGCTGCGCACGAAGGGAATCCTCACGGAGGCGGAGGCGGAGTCCCTGGGCCGAAACGCGCCGGCCTCGCGCCAGGAAGCGCACGCCGTCCGCGAGGAGATTCAGGCCTCCTCCCAGAAGACCTCTGCCTCGGAGGCCGCGAAATTCCCTTCGTGGCTCGAAGGACTCGATTGCAAGGGCGACTTTCGCGCCCGGTACGAGGGGTTCGACTTCGACGGGTCGGACCGCGGCCAGGCGGACCAGAAGCAGCGCAACCGCCACCGGTTTCGCCTCCGGGCCGGATTCGAAAAGAAATGGGACGGCGGGGTCGCTGCCGGCCTCCGGCTCGCCAGCGGAAATCCGGACGACCCGATCTCGACGAACTCGACGCTCGGCGACGGGCTGGACCCCGACGCCGTGAGCATCGATCGGGCCTTTCTGGCCTACAGGCCGGAGTTTGCCGAGTGGCTCTGGATCACCGCCGGACGGTTCGAAAACCCGTTTGTTTCCACGGACATGGTTTTCGACCCGGACCTCAACCTGGAGGGCCTGGCGGAAAAGCTGTCCTGCCGTCCGGTGGAGAAAGTCCAGGTCTTTGCCTTGCTGGGCCAGGTCACGCTCAACGAGAGCGGGGGCGGGACGGACAGCCTTCTCTGGGCCTGGCAGGGCGGCGTCGATTGGAAGGTCACGGATTCCGTGGCCACGACCCTGGCTTTCGCCACCTACAACTACCAGAACCCGGACGGCAGCGCGGAGCTGATCACGGAGACGACGGCGGCCGGAAACAGCGGAGTCGGAGGGGCGAATCCCCAGTTGACCTTCGATTATCGGCTGATCGACGTGGTGAACAAGTGGAAGTTCGAATTAGCGGGCCGGCCCCTCGAGGTCTGGTGGAATGTCGTCTTCAACGTGGGCGACGACCGCCCGGGGCTGACGCTGGAAGAGGACTTGGGCTGGTCGGCCGGAATGAAGCTCGGCAAGCTCAAGCAGCCCAACGACTGGGACATTTCTCTGGCCTACAAGCATATCGAGGCCGATGCTGTTTTCGCGGCCTTCAATGACAGCGACTTTCAAGGCTCGAATCGCGAAGGCTTCGTGATCTCGACCGGGTGGCAGGCGCTCAAGCGCCTTGAGCTGCGGGCCTCGACTTTTGTCACCCAGAACATCGAGGACGCCGGCTTCAACGCGGCTGCACAGGACTTCATCCGCTGGCAGCTCGATGCGATCGTGAAGTTCTGAGTGCATGTCTTGAAGATTTCACGTGGTCATTACCGATTCCTTACACAAAGTCTTTTGCTATTGGGTCGCCTCATCGAGTACGGCGAAACGCAACAGATTTTCCAAGAGTTATGAGAAGATGGCACTGTCCCGCATAGGCAAGAGCCCGGTCAGCGTTTATGAAGCAGTCCGCGTCACCATCCAAGGCAGACACTGCACGGTGGACGTGATGGAAGTTTCAGAGGAAGTGCCCGCTCTTATTGGACAAGTGCCGCTCGAAATGTTGGACCTTGTTGTCGATTTGCAAGCACGGCGACTGACGTCAAATCCCGCCCATGGCGGAGAGCACGTCCTGGAATTGTTTTGATGACGGGCTGGACCGTTACCAATTCGTGAACGACCCGTCCTCGCGGCGCAGGCGAGGCCCCTGCTTCCACTGGAAAGGGTGGCGCGAGGCCGCGTCCTCGTTGAACTCGATGCCAAGGCCCGGCCGGTCCGGCGGCAGCAGATAGCCGTCCTTGAAGGGGATTTGCACCGGGAAGACGTCCTCCAGCACGGTGTGGCCGATCAGGCCGCCTTCCTGCACGCCGAAGTTGTCCGTCGCCACGTCGAGATGGAGGCACGCCGCGGCCGAGACGGGCCCCAGCGGGTTGTGCGGCACGATCTTGATGTAGTGCGTCTCGCACCAGTTCGCCACCTTCCGGCCCTCCGTCAGGCCCCCGACAATGCAGAGGTCGATCCGCGCGTAGTCCATCAGCTCCTCCTCGATGAGCTGCCGGAACTCCCACTTGGTTGCCAACTGCTCCCCGACCGCGAGCGGACAGCTCACGTGCTGCCGCACGAGCCGATACGATTGCGGATTCTCGCAGCGCAGCGGGTCCTCGATGAAAAACGGGTCGTACTTCTCCAGCTCGCGTCCCAGCCGGATGGTGTCCGGGGTGTCCAGCCGGGTGTGGACGTCGATGCACAGCTCGATATCGGGTCCGACGGCCTCGCGTGCGGCCGCGAAATGCGCCACCGCGTCGCGAACGGCCGTGCGCGGCTCGAGCACCCCCTCTCGGTCCATCACCGCGTTTCTCAAATATTTCCATCCCGCGGCGGCCTGACGCCTCGCGCTTGCAGCCGTCTGCTCGGGAGTCGCTCCGCCAAAACTCCCGTAGCAGGCCACCTTGTCGCGGAGCTTGCCGCCGAGCAGCATGTAGACCGGCTGTCCCAGGGCCTTGCCCTTGATGTCCCACAGGGCGATGTCGATGGCGCTTTGCGCCGCCATGTTGATGCGCCCGCCAGGGAAAAAATCGCCTCGAAACAGCGTCTGCCAGATGCGCTCGATGTTCATCGGGTCCTGGCCGATCAGGTCCGACGTCATGTGCCGGACCGCACCGACGCCCGCCTGCTCCTTCCACGTGATGCCGAACTCGCCCATCCCGTAAATCCCTTCGTCCGTCTCCACCTTCACCAGGAGGTAGTTGCGGGAGCCGAAGAAAATCGGAAACGTCTTTACGGCTGTGATCTTCATGTTCACCTCGTCTCATGCGCCGTCGCTTCGGCCAGCGCTTGCTTCAAAAAAACGGCGATCTGCTCCGCCGCTAACCGGTTACCCGCCGGATTCCAGTGGGTGTCCCGAGGGATGTAGAGCGATGTCTTTTCCCTGGCGCCCTGGAAGGCTGACAGCAGATCGATCCACAGAAGCCCCTGGGCGCTGGCATAGTCTACCAGAATCCGGCCGGGCGCTTCCAGGTCCACCCCCGATTCATCCTGCCCCCAGTGAGCCAGCACCTTCTGGCGCTCCTCGGCGTCCACCTGGAACTCGTCGGGAAGGATGGCCAGGGCGAGCGGAATCCGCCGCTGGCTGCACTCCCGGTGGATTTCGTCCAGATAGGTTCGCGTCCGCGCCCAGCGATCCTCGAGCACCCGCCTTCCATCGCCCCGCCGAAAAATAACCGCCCGATCGCTCTGGATCGCCAGGTAGCGCCCGGCCGTGTAGGTCGGCTGGCTGTAGTCCCGGACACCGGCCGTGGCTGACGACGCGGCGTGCGGTTGCTCCTGCGGGCGCTCCAGCCCGGAATGGGCCGCGACGAGCATCCGGAGCAGGTGATAAAAGTGCCAGTTCTCCTTGTACAGAAAATCCGTGAAGCGGTTGCCCTTCTGCACTCCTTCGCACTCGTGTCCCGCGACGACGATGGACTTGAACTGGGCCTTAACGTCGAAATCGTTCCCGATGAAAAAGTTCAAGAGAACCAGGTCCGGCTCGTAGCCCAGGCCGAACCGCCGGAGGCACGTGAGGTAGCCCTCGGGCGACGTGCCGGGCTGGCCCAGGTTGAGCACCTCGAGGGTCTTTCCGGGGGGCATTGCCGTATGCTTCTCCAGCAAGGTGAGGAAGTTTTCGTCATAGGAAACGGTGCCGAAGGCGAAGGAATCGCCCAGGGCGGCGACACGAACGACTCCGGGCGGCTTGGGCTTGACCCACTCGACGTCGTTGAATCCGCCAGCGTTGGTTTGGCCCAGACTGCCGGGCACGGGCAGGTATCGGGGTCCCTGCGAGCGCTGGCCGGAGGCCGCGGCGTCACCGAGCCGCCGGGCGAAAACGGGGTCCAGAAGGACCACCGAGCCCTCCAGCAACGCCAGGAAGAGCAGGGAGGCCCAGGCGATTTTAGAGGCCAGGTGCGCCAGGCGAAGCGTCCGATTCCACAGCCGTGGCCTCCTGGGGGCGACAAACGCCAAGCTGAGCCAGGAGGCGAGGAGGATGCCGGCGAAGGCCTGGAACTTGTTGATGTTGCCGACGTGGACGGGACTGTGAGCGGGCCCCGGCCATGTGGCCGCTACCCAAAATGAGCCGGCCAGGATCGCAAGAACCCGCGTCGAGGCGCTGGCCGCTGGGCTTGTGGACCGGAAGGCGGCATCCCGGGTCAGACGGAGGAGGTAAACGAGCCCGGCCGCCCCGGCCGCGGAGCCGATGGCCAGGGCAACGAGGCAGGTCCGGCGCAGGCCATGGCCTATCCCGCCTGGCGCGGCAAGCTTCCAGAGGCCGGCGATCACCCAGGCGGCAACGGCCAGAAGAAGGACCAGATGAGGGAGCATGCGCTGGCGCGAGCCCATGCAGTAACTCAGCCTACCGGGTTCGTCAGCCGGCCCACCTCATCGACCTCGCAGGCCACCGTATCCCCGTGCTTCAGAAAGACCGGGGGCTTGCGTGCAAAACCCACCCCCGGCGGCGTCCCGGTGAAGATCAGGTCGCCCGGCTTCAGCGTCACCACCTTGGAGATGTAAGCGATCAGGGCGTCGATCTTGAAGATGAGCTGGTTCGTGTTCGACTGCTGAACCGTCTGGCCGTTCAGGATGCACCGGATGCCCAGGTTGTGCGGGTCAGAGATTTCATCCGGCGTCACGATGGCCGGCCCGATCGGCGCGAAGGTGTCGAAGGTCTTGCCCGCCATCCATTGCTTGCCCGGCTTCCTGAGCTGCCAGTCGCGGGCGCTCACGTCGTGCCCCACGGTATAACCTGCCACGTATTTCATCGCCTCCGAGGGCGTGATGCGCCGGCCCGCCTTGCCGATCACCACCACCAGCTCCACCTCGTAATCCGGCTCCTGGCTCTCCTCCGGCAGCAGAATCGTGTCCCCTGGCCCAATGATGGCGCTCGCATATTTGGAGAATAGAACGGGCTCTGGCGGCGGCTCGACCCCGCTTTCCCGGGCATGGTCCGCATAATTGAGTCCGATACAGATGATTTTCTCCGGGCTGTAGACGGGGGCCTTGAGCCTCACCTGGTTGGCGGGCAGACGGTGCTTGCCGCTTTCGAGCACCCGGCGGGCCGCCGTCAGCGTGGTCTCCCCGCCCTCCAGGAAATTCCGCATCGTGTCGGGAATGCTGCCGTCGCCAGCGGACAGGTCCACCACTTCGTTTTCGAGCAAAAGACCGACTCTTCTCTTTTCCAGATTTTCGAATGTGACGAAACGCATTCCCGGCTCCTCGATGACATCGGTTAGCACTTGAATCCCGTCTCGCACCCCGGGCCAGGAAACGCCTGCGTCCCCGACCGCAGTTCGGAATGCTACGGGGCCCGAACAAGATAACGGCCAACCATCTCCTCGTCCAGTTCGATTCCGTAACCCGGGCGGTCGCCCACCCGCACCGTGCCGTCCTCCAGGGCGGGCATCCCGGCGACCAGCCGTCTCATCAGCGGGCTCTCCGACAGGCAGTACTCGACGAATCGAGCGTCCTCGAAGGCCGTCATCCAGTGTATGGATGCGGTCTGGTTCACCCCGGTGCTGAAGCAATGGGGCACGCAGAGGCGGCGTCGCTCCCTGGCCATTTGGGAGACCATCCAGCAGACGCTGAGGCCGCCGGCGAAGGCCACGTCCGGCTGCACCACGTGCAGGCCCCCGCGGTCCATGAGCGACCTGAAATCGTGAGTGGTGACTTCGGCCTCTCCGGCGGCGATGCGCAGGTTCGCCGCCGCGCAGAGGCGTGCGTACCCATCGAGGTCGTCCGGCGGGAGAGGTTCCTCCACCCAGTAGGGCCGAAACTCTTCGAGCTGGCGGCATCGCTCGATGGCCCTGGCCGCATCCCAGGCGTGTCCGACGTCGATCATCAAATCCCGGTCCCAGCCCAGGGCCTCCCGCGCCTGCCGGACGTGCTCCCGGTCCACCCTCGCGTCTTTGCCGAAGGGGCCCCAACCAAATTTTACGGCAGTCAGGCCCAGGTCCGCAAACCGGCGGGCCATGCGGCCGGTAGCCTCCGGAGTTTCGCCGAACAGAACGCTGGCGTAGGCCCGGATGCGCTCGTGTCTCCGGCCGCCGAGCAGCTCATAGACCGGCTTGCCCAGCGCCTTTCCCCGGATGTCCCAGAGGGCGAGGTCCACGCCGCTGATGGCATGGACTGCCGCGCCCCGCCGGCCATAACGCAGCGTCTGGTCATACATCACGTTCCAGCACCCTTCGATGTCCAGCGGGTCCAGACCCCGGCAAATCTCGTCCAGTCCGTGCCGCCTTTTCGCCGAGCGAGGGGCCTCGATGATGGCCTTGCAGACGAAGCTCTGGCTCGTCACCTCGCCCAGGCCGATCAGGCCAGAGTCCGTATGCACACGGACGACCAGGACATCCTGGGTCCCGTCCGCGATTTCCCGGACGTCCGGGAGACGCAGGTGCAGGCCTTCCACTCGAGTGATCTTCATCGGCGTCCTTGTGCGGCGGCGGGCGTGCCCGTGCGCCTCTCGGGGCAGCACTTCCGGTCACGTCAGCCACCAGAGCGTAACGCTGTTGGGTTGCTGCCGTCAAGCCAGGAGGTAGCGATCCCCACCCCGTTCCAGCGAGCAATAACGGCGGCGAACCACCCGCGGACCGATGAGGCAGGCCAGCAGGATAGCGATGCCCCCTTGACACCCGGGCCCGCCCAGGCTACCATGCCCGACGAAACGAACAGGCCCGCCATCCGAAGCGCCGTCCAGGTCACGCCCCCATGCCTCAGCGCGCCAAGATTTGTCGGGGAAGCTGGTGCTTCACCTTCGGGTTCGACCCCATGGTGGGCCTGGATACCGTCGTTCGTGCGCTCTCTGCCTTCGGATACGATGGGATCGAGCTGGCCGGCTTCCACGATCATGCCACCATCGAGCGCTATCCGGACCGGTCCAGCCGCCGCAAGCTGGTCGAGCTCATCCGGTCCCACGGGCTCGAAATCGCCGGTTACGCCCCGGGCCCCTATGGTGACTTCGGACGGCTGCCCTGGGCCACGGGCGACGAGGGCATCCTGTCGGGATACCGCAAATTCTTTGACGACCATCTGCGCTTCTGCATCGACTGCGGCATCCCTGCCATGCGGATCGATCCCGGGAACTTCGGTCCGTTGCCGCGTGAGGCGGACTACCGGAAGGCCTGGGACCGCGTGGTCTCCGTCTTTCGCGGGCACGCAGAGTCGGGCGCACGGGAAGGCGTTCTCATGCTCTGGGAGCTGGAGACCGGCCAAATCTTCGTCAAGCCATCGGAAACGCTCCGCCTGCTCGAAGAGGTCGGACACCCGAACTTGAAGCTTTTGTATGACACAGGCCACTGCCAGGCGTGCGTGGCCCTCGGGCACAACCAGGCCCAGCCGGTCGAGATTCTGGCTGGGGGGCAGGTCGAGTTCATTGGGCGTCTCGCGGGCCGGATCGGCCACGTCCACCTGTGCGACAACGACAACAGCACGTGGCACAACGCCTTCGGCAGTCACATCGGCTTCGGCAAGGGCGTCCTCGATTTCGACGCCATCATCCGGGCGCTGGTCGAGGCGCGTTACGAGGGTCCCTGGTGGTCCGTGGACGCCATTCCGATGAGCTCCGAGTCCTGGACGGACTCGTGGGACGGCCGGCTCTTCCTCGAGAAGAAGCTGGCGGAGATTTTGAACAAGTGAATCGTCCTGCCGGGACGATTCACCCGGTAGTGGGATGCTCCGATGTTCGGGCTTTCGATCAACGAATTGACGACGTTCCACGCCCGATTCGACGAGGACGTGGAGAACTACAGCGCCGCGGGCGTGGGCGCCCTGGGCGTCGTCCGGGCCAAAATCGAGGCCTACGGAATCGAGAAGGGAATTCAGTTGCTTCGGTCCAGAAACCTGAAGGCCTCCGGCGTCGTCTGGGGCGGCGGCTTCATCGAGGCCACCCCGGAAGCTACCCGGTCCAAGATCGAAGAGGCCGTCCGGGGGGTGGAGCTGGCCGGGCGGCTCGATGCGGACTCCTTCCTTCTCGTCAGCGGCGCTCGGGGAGAGACCCCGCTGTCTCAGGCCCGGATGACCCTGGCCGAGGCCTGCCGCGAGGTCGCTTCCGCCGGCTCGACCTGCGGCGTCAAGGTCGGTCTCGAGCCCATCCACCACATGTACGCCTCCGAGTGGACGTTTGTCTTCAGCCTGGACGATGGGCTTCGGGTGCTGGACGCGGCCCGGCACGACAACCTCGGCCTCATTTTCGACACCTACCACCTCTGGCAGGAGAAAGACCTCCTCAAGAGGATTCCCCAGGTCGCCGGCCGCATCGTCGGGGTCCACATCAGCGACTGGCGGCAGCCGCCGAGGAACGACAACGATCGTCTCGTCCCTGGCGACGGCGTTATCCCGCTCAGGGACATCCTCCAAGCTCTTCACGAATCGGGATACCGCGGCTGGTACGAGGTCGAAATTTTCTCCGATGAGCTGTGGAAGTCTGATTACCGGCAACTCGTCCAACGGTGCATCGCCGGATGGGAAAAGGTCAAACCGAGGGCAACGTGATGCCGCGAGCTTCCGGGTCGCCTCCTGATTCGCGCGGCCCATCGCGCCGCCCGTTTCTCCCGCCCGAACGGCTGGAGGAGGCTGCGACGCAGATCGCGGCACTGGCCGCCCGGCACGGCGCGCGGACAGCCCGGGTCGGTGGATATGCCCTTCAGCTTTTTGGGTCTGATCGTCTGACCGGAGATATGGACGTCGTGTCCGACCGGCTTCTTCCCGGGCTCGAAAGTCTGGGCCCCTCGAATTCGATTCCCTCGTAGCCGAAGCCGAGTGGCGGCGTCAGGCTGAAAGCTCTTGACACGAAAGGAGTCTTCATGGTCGTCCAGGAGGTCTGTCCGGGCCTGTTCCAGATCGGTGATATCCTCGGCCCCCGGTACATCTACCAGTACCTGTTCGTCGGAGCGGGGAAAAGCCTTCTCGTGGATACGGGAATTGCAACGGGCCCCGAGGAGGTCATTCTCCCTGCGGTCCGGAAGATCGGCCTGAAGCCGAAGGATTTGACCCTCTGCATCAACAGCCACGCGGACGTGGACCACTTCGGCGGCAACGAGGTCATCCGGAAGGCCTGCCCGAGGACGATCCTGGCGGCTCATACCGCGGACGCCCGGTGGATCCAGAACAAACGCCTGATCTTGAAAGAGCGTTACGGCTGGTACAAGGAACATGGGATGGGATACGGGGCCGAGGTGGAGAAATGGCTCGCCGGGGCAATGGGCGCGGATACCCCGCTCGACCTCCTGTTCCGCGGCGAGGAGGTCATCCATCTCGGCCCGAAGCGGCCGGTCCGCATCCTTCATCTGCCCGGGCACTCCGATGGACACCTGGGGTTTTACGATGAGAAGAACCGGGCGCTGGTGGTGGTGGATGCCATTCTGGGCAAGGGCCTTTACGACATGCAGGGGAACATCATCCACCCTCCGCCCTACTTTTGCGTCCGGCCCTACCTCCAGTCCATCGAGCTCTGCCTCTCCCTGCCTGCCCGGGTCTTCCTCACGGGTCATTACCCCATCTACCGCGGCGGGAAGGTCCGGCAGTTCCTCGAGATGAGTCGCGCTTTCGTTCACGAGTGCGCCCGCGCCGTCGCCGACATTCTGCGGAAGGCCCGGTCACCCCTGAGCCTTTCAGAAATCCACGCGGAGGCGAACCCGAGGGTGGGGCCGTTCACGTCGTTCCCCGTCGAGCTGGCGGGACCCGTGCGGGCGCACCTGCGCGAGCTCGTGGCCTCTGGCAAGGTGCGGGAGAGCCGCCGTGGCGGCCGGATGTTGTTTCAGTGGATGAGGGGATCATGAATCTGAAGGATCAAGTGGCCATCATCACGGGGGCCGGGGGCGCCCTTGGCCGCGGCACGGCTCTCGTGCTTGCCCGGGCCGGCGCGGCGATCGTCGTCGCCGAGGAACGGGCGGATCGCGGCAGGGAGGCGGCGGAGGCCGTGCGCCAGGCGGGCGGCCGTGCACTTTTCGTCCGCACGGACGTCTCGTCGGCTTCGAGCGTGAAGGCGATGGTCGCCCGTGCGGTCCGCGAGCTCGGCGGCGTCGACGTCCTCGTGAACAACGCGGCGATTTACCCGAGCCGGCCCTGGACGGAGATCCGTGAAAAGGAATGGGATCGGGTGTTCGCGGTGAACATCAAGGGCTACTACCTGTGCGCCCGGGCGTGCTACCCGTATTTTCAGGCCCGGGGCCGCGGCAAGATCATCAACATCTCTTCAATCACCTTCTACCTGGGCTTCGCCAAGCTGCTGGACTACGTCTCCACCAAGGGCGCCGTCGTCGGCTTCACCCGCGCCCTGGCCCGGGAGGTCGGACCCGGAAATATCTGCGTCAACTGCATCGCGCCGGGGGCGTTTCCCACCGATGCGGAGAAGATCCACCCGGACCCGAAGGGCTACAACCGATGGGTCCTTGAGCAGCAGTCCACCAAGCGACGCGGCACGGCCGAGGACATCGGACACGCCGTCCTCTTCCTCGCCAGCCGGGAGAGCGATTTCATCACGGGACAGACCCTGATGGTGGACGGGGGCTGGTCCATGAAGTGACCGATGGTAAAATATTAGGCGTCAGGTGTCAGGTGTTAGTCCATGGCCACCGTCCATGATGGTCAATCTCCTCTGTTTGCTTCCTCCCGACACCACTCTTGAAGGGGTACCTTCCATGCCCATCCTGTTTGGAAAGAACTACTCGAAGGAAGACTTGGAGAAACGGACCGGTCATCTGTCGCAGCTTGCCTGCATCCGGGCCGCGGAACTGGCCGACGGCAATGAAAAAGGCGTGCGCACCCTCGACTTCCGCACCGGCAGTGGATTCGCGTTTTCCGTCCTGCCGGACCGCTGCATGGACATTTCCTTCGCCGAATATCGGGGCGCCCCGCTCTGCTGGCGCTCCGCGGTGGGCGACGCTCACCCGGCCTTCTACGAGGCTGAGGGTCTCCAGTGGCTTCGCACCTTCCAGGGCGGCATGCTCGCCACGTGTGGCCTCATGAACACCGGGCCCGCCTCGGTTGACCAGGGCGAGCCCTTCGGCGTGCACGGCCGGATCGGCACGGCCCCGGCCCGCAACGTCCAGTGGGACGCGGAATGGAAGGGCAGCCGATACGTGCTCTGGGCGCAGGGCCGCATGCGGGAGGGCCGCCTCTTCGGCGAGAACGTCACACTCACCCGCCGCATGACCACCGCGCTCGGCTCCAACCGCCTGACGATCGAGGACGTCATCGAGAATCACAACTTCACGCCGACCCCGATGATGGTCCTCTACCACTTCAACTGCGGATTCCCCGTCCTGGACGAGACCTCCGAGGTCCTGATCCAGTCCGAGGTGATCCCCCGGGACGAACCCGCGATCCAGGGTCTGCCGGAATGGAATCAGGGCGGCCCGCCCACGCACGCTTTCCGCGAGCAGGTGCACCAGCACCGGGTAAAGCCGGGCGCGAGCGGGACGGCATTGGCCGCGCTGGTGAACCGCGCCTTTGACGGGGGCCGGGGCCTGGGCGTGGCCATTCGTTTCCGGCCCGACGAGCTGGGCTACCTCTGGCAGTGGCGTCAGATCGGGGAAGGCGCCTACGTCATGGGGCTCGAGCCCTCGAACGCACACGTCATGGGCCGTGGCGAGGAGCGCCGGCAGGGCCGGCTGCCGATACTCGAGCCGGGCGGACGCCGCGTCCACCACCTCGAATTCGAGGTGCTGACGTGCCAGGAAGATATCGACCGGATTCAGGAAGAGAGTCAGGCACGGGAGAGAAAGAAAGGAAAGAGACGTCCCCATGAAGACTCTCGATGAATACGCTCCAGTGGCCGACCCGACCCTGCAGAGGCCTTGGCCTTTCCAGACCCCAACCACCGACCCCAGGAGAGAACCATGCCAGCACCGAAGGTCTCGCTCGATCTCGATTACCTGCCGCGGCTGCCGAAGAACAAGAAGGTAGGCATCGGCTGTATCGGCTCGGGATTCATCATGGCCGACTGCCACCTCGTGGCCTACCGCCGTGCGGGCTTCAACCCGGTGGCCATCGCGTCTCGGAATCCTGAGCATGCGCGAGCCGTTGCGGCTCGCCACGCCATCCCGGCGGTGTACGAGGCTTACGAAGAGCTACTCGAGGACCCGAAGGTCGAGGTCCTCGATGTCGCCGTTCCTCCTGACCTGCAGCTAGGCGTCGTGCGCGCTGCGGTCCGCTACAAGGACCATCTTCGCGGCATCCTTGCCCAGAAGCCGTTAGGCAGCGATTACGCCGAGGCCGCCGAGATCGTCCGATTGTGCGAGAAGGCAGGCATCGCCCTGGGCGTCAATCAGAACATGCGCTACGACCAGTCCATCCGCGCCTGCAAGTGCGTTCTTGATCGCGGCTACCTGGGCGAGCCGGTCTTCGCCAGCATCGACATGCGCGCCATCCCCCACTGGATGCCGTGGCAGGAACGCCTCGGCTGGGTCACCCTCCGCATCATGAGCATCCATCACCTCGATAGCTTCCGTTTCCTGTTTGGCGATCCCGTGCGCGTCTTCGCGAGCGTCCGGCCCGACCCGAGGACGTCGAAGAAATTCCAGCACGAGGACGGCATCTGTTTGTACATCCTGGAGTACGAGGGCGGGCTGCGGGCGGCCTCCTGGGACGACGTTTGGGCGGGTCCGGCCCGCGAGGGGGCCGAGGCGGATATCGGCATTCGATGGCGCGTCGAGGGCCTCGACGGCATGGCCCGGGGCACCATCGGGTGGCCCGACTATCCCCACCCGACCCCCAGCACCCTGGACTTCACCACGCGACACCGCCCGGGCTACTGGCTGCAGCCGCGGTGGAAGGAGGTCTGGTTTCCCGACGCCTTCGTCGGCACCATGGCCCAGCTCCTCTGCGCCCTCGAGGAAGGCCGCGAGCCGGAGATCAGCGGCAGGGACAACCTCAACACGATGGCGCTCGTCGAAGCCTGCTACGTCTCCGCCCGGGAGCACCGGGCCGTCCCGCTCTCGGAGGTCACGGGCAAGAAAAAATAGCGCCCGGGCCCCTCTCGTCGCCACGGGCCCTCCCGCTCCTGGATGGCCCGGCAGAGCGCACCGGAATTCCGTTTCACCGTTTCAGCAATCGTTCATCGGGGAGGAACCGTCATGAAGCTCGGCCTGATCAATTCCGCCTTTGCCCAGGCTGGCAAGGGCACCAAGTTCGGCATCGTCAAGACCAAAGAGATCGGCTTCGATACCGTGGATATCTTCACCGATCCCCTGGACATCGACGTCCGTGAGCGCCGGCTCATCAAGGATACGGCCGATCAGTGCGGCCTGCCCATCCGAAGCATCTGCTGCGTCGCCATCGGCCTCGTGGATTTCAATCCCAGCGTCCAGAGATTCAGCGTGGACCGCGTCAAGGCCTATCTGGACCTGTGCTACGAGCTCGGGGCCGACAACCTCCTCCTGGTCATCGGCGAGTACGTCTGGCAGCAGGATGTGATCCCTCCGCCCGTCCAGTGGAAGACCGCGGTCGACAATGTGCGGCTCTGCGGCCAGCACGCCCGCAAGCTGGGCCTCGAGATCGCCATGGAACTCGAGCCGTTCAAGCTCTCCCTGGTCAACAGCATCGACACCATGCTGAAGTTCCTCGACGACGTGGGCCTTTCGAACGTGAAGGCCAACTGCGACATCTCGCACCTGCACCTCGTGCGGACGCCCTTCAAGGAGGTTCAGCGGCTGAAGGGCCGGATTGCGCACGTGCATCTTTCCGACTGCAACGGGAAGGTGCACGGGGACCTTCCGCCGGGCCGGGGCGTCACCCCCATCGGGAAATACCTCGAGCAAATCCGCGATACGGGCTTCAACAAGACCGTCAGTATCGAATTGGAGTATTCGCCCGAGCCCGATCGGATCGTCGAGTGGGTGCGGGAAGCCTACGAGAGGACCGACGCCATCATGCAGAAGCTGGGCTGCCGCGGGTGACCGCGGGAGGATGGGTTTGACAGGTTGCCCGGGAAAAGTGCCATGGAGCAAGATCGAGGTGCGTCTGGCCGGAAGAATTTTTCACGGAAACGCCGAAGCAAAAGATGAAGGCGTTGATTGAAGCTCAACCCGACGACGCCGCGTATGATGAGATCTTGCGCGAGCTCGCCTTTGAACGCATGGTCGAGCGGGGCATGAAGGACTCCCGCGAGGCGCGGGTGATTTCCAACCAGGCCTATAGACTGGAGGGATTTCGGCAAATCTAAGATGCAACCTATTTCACAAAAATGGCTTAAATAAAAAATCATCTCTGGTACAAATCCGAAGCGTCTTGTGATAAAACTTCCCGCTGGCGGCAGCACTCCAACATCCGAGGTGACTACTTCTACCATGCTATTCTCGTGCTGGCGTATAGTGTCCTGATGCGCTATACTCCGATTTTTGTGTCTGCATCATCATGAAAAATTCTGCTCCGACACCTCAGAAAGAAGCGTTCCCCGAGCATCGTGCCCACTTTCAGCCGTCGCTCCTCTCTCCTCCTCCAACGCCTCTGCCCTGACTGGCGGCCGTTCTCCACATGTTTCCCCATGGAAGCCCTCGGATGTTCCAACTGTCCTCGGTCTCGTTCGCTCTTCGATTCGGTATCTTGACCCTCGCTCTCGCCCTTTCCGCCTGCCAGACCTACCGGCCCTCCGGCAGGAATGCCTCTGCCAGCGGCGGGGGAGAGACCGCCAATGACAAAGAGCCTTGGGACGACCTGGAGGTTCAGCCCCTTGAAGAATTTCCGGATGTGCCGGTGCCTGCCCGATTCCATCTCGTCCCGAAGGAATCCTTCACCGCCACGTCCGACACCTATCGCGTCGCTCACCTCAAGTACGTCGGCAGCGCGACCGTGCCTGAGGTCGTCAAGTTCTACCGCGAACACCTGCCGTCCAGCGGCTGGAAGCTCGAATTCATCATGGGCCTGGATGTCAAAACCCTCGATTTTTCCAAGGAGGGCGACAAGAGCCGCTGCCGTGTCCTCGTCGGCCCCTCTGCCATTCGCAAGACCCAGGTCGTCATCGATATCCGTTGACGATGAGTTTCCCGGCCCAGAAGCGCTCCTGCGCTTCTGAACCGGGAAACTCAGTACTTCCGGAACTTCCCTTCATGAAAGCCTCCGAACGACGCCAGCTCCGGCACGACGAGTTCGTCGATACCGTCGTGTCGATTTGGGCCAGAATCCTCCAGTGGATTTCTCCGCGCAAGCACTGGGTGCTCGTGGCGGGTCTGGTCATCCTGGTCGCCGTGGTCGCCTATGGCGGCCTGAACCTTCTCCAACATCACCGGACCCTTGATGCGTGGGATGCCCTCGAAAAGGAAAGAGCCAAGGAGGAGGGCGGCGTCGGCGAGCCCGATTACGCACGCCTCGCCCAGTCCTTCGGAAACACCGAGGCCGAGCCCTGGATTCTTTTCTACTGGGCCACACGGTGCGTCCAGGAGGCGTCCGAGAAGGTAGGGTCTAAGGAGCGCACGGACTTGAAAAAGGCCGCCATCCAGGCGCTGGAGAAGCTCCGGGCACGATACCCGTCCCACCCCATGGCCGAGCCGTGCGGGCTCGTCCTTGCACGGCAGTACGCCGATCTTCAGGAATGGAAGAAGGCAAGGGAGATTTATGGCCGCCTCGCCCAGTCCAAGTCGGACTTCCTCGACAGCTTCCTCAAGCAGGAGGCGACCTTCGGACTCGCTTACTCGCTGGAAGCCCAGGGGGATATCCAGCAGGCGAGAGACCATTACAAGGAATTGGCCGGGTCAGAAACCTCGTTCTGGGGAGACCAGGCCCGCTTCCGCCTCGAGCAGCTCAGCGCTAGCGGCAACTAGTGATTCGAGTTCGGAAGCGCATTCGCACTTGCGAACTCGAATCATTTCAGGAACCTCTCCCGACTTCATCCCTGCGGGAGGGACCTGCGAGGCGGGTTCAGAAACTCTCTCGGGCCTCCTCTTAATGTTCCGGATAGGCTTCCTCATCCTCGTGGAGCTCTTTCCCCTCTTCTCCGGCCGGATGAGTGCGGAGGAACCCCAGCCCGCCTCGCCAGCCGGGCAGCCGCAAGCCGCCTCCGAAGCATCGTCCGGGTCCCAGACCCAACCGCAGGCGTCTCCGAAAGCCGGAGGGGACGCTGTGTCGGAAGAGAAGAAGTCCGAGCCGAATCCCAAGCCGACTTCTGTCCCTGAAGGCATGGTGCTGGTGCCTGCCGGGAATTTCCTGATGGGAAGCACGGACGAGCAGGTGAGGCAGGCGGGAGCGCGCTACGGGGGAGAGTATGTTTACGCCTTCGAGAAGCCTCAACGCCCCGTTCATGTGGACGCCTTCTTCATCGATATCCATCCGGTCACGAACCAGCAGTTCAAGGAGTTCCTGGATGCCACGGGCTACAGGCCACTGGGCAACCGATATCAACGGATGTGGTTTCTAAGGCACTGGTCCGACGGGATTTATCCTCCCGGCAAGGCAGAACACCCGGTGACCTATGTAACCTGGAGCGATGCAAAGGCTTACGCTGAATGGAGGAAGAAGCGTTTGCCGACGGAGCCCGAGTGGGAGAAGGCCGCTCGAGGCGGCGACGGCCGCCTCTGGCCCTGGGGTAACGACTTCGACAATGAGAAAGCCAACGTTCGCATCTGGGGCCAGGAGCACCTGGCCGATACGACCCCCGTGGGAAGCTACCCCGCGGGCCGGAGTCCCTTCGGCTGCCTCGATATGGCCGGTAATGTCTTCGAGTGGACCGGCGACCTGGACCCCGAGGAGCTGAAAAAGGGAGGCGAGGTGGCCATCCTCAAGGGCGGGTCGTGGAAAAGCTACGACACCTACGCCCGCTGCGCCTTCCGACAGTTTGCCGAGTCGGCGGGCTTCGGACCTCACATCGGCTTCCGCTGCGCCCTGTCGCCTTAATCCCAGATTATTCACCCCGTCGGGGTGAATAATCTGGGATTAAATGAGGGAGGCGTGTCCCGGCGCCGATGGAGCGCATCAGTCGAGCCCTGTGGCTCTTGACGTGATGACCCAGTTCTCTCAATCCGCATCCTCGTGAACGGCATGCTTCTCCCTTCGCATCATGCTCCATACAACCTCAGAAGCCACCATGAGATCATCCCCGCCCCCGCGCTCATCAAGTCCGTTCGAGCCGTCGTGCCAGATCACGACGTGAGCATTCAGCGCCTTGCTCCCAAGCGTAATCCTTCCGTCATTGTCCGTGTCGAGTAGAACGTGATAATGATCAGAAGATTCGCCTTCGTACAGATTCCTCACAGATTCCCTTTCGAGGCATGGAGACCCAGGGCTGCCGGAGGTCAGAAGCTCGAGGAGCTTCGCATTTTCTTGAACTAAATCGGGACCTGATCGGCTTGCAGGCAGACATCGTGTCTGGTCGTAGTAACATCGGATGGCTATTTCAAGGCATCTCATTGTGGAGTACTCAGGGCTCATTTTCCTGGGCCCGGGAACCACAGGTAACAAAGGACCAAGCACGATTAGGATGATAACAACAATGGAGACGAACAGAGTCGCCGATCTGAGAAAATCAAATATGCGGTCAAGCCGCTGGGGAGGGTGTTCCTCTGGAAGAAACTGCATGTGTTCTGCCTCAGCGCCCTCGTGTGATCTTAGGACGAGACCCGACTCATGTATCTCCGTACCGCTTCCTCGAAATCGACAAAGGGGGTCCCGAAGAGCGTCTGAGCTTCCGAGCTGTCACAGACGTTGTCTTCCTGCGCCATGACGAGCTGGTCCGTATTCAAAATCGGGGCTTGACCAAGGACCGGAAAGATGGTCTCCATGGCGGCAGCTTGCAAGTTCATGAGCCACAATGGGATATGCATTGGCCGGCCGGGCGATCTTCCCATGGCCCGTGCCATGACTTCCACCATCGCTTCGATCGTGTAAGCCTTTGGACCGCCTAGCGGATACACACGGCCCACCGACTCGGGCTTCGTGAGGGCAGAAACGAAAACAGTCGCAACGTCCTCAACGTACACTGGCTGCAATAATCCCTTCCCGTCCCCCAGAACGGGAAAGAATGGCAGGGTCGCAAATTGCTTGAGAAGCTGCGTGAACTCCCCATCGGGCCCATGGATCACTGACGGCCGAAAGACCGTAAAATCGAGAAAATGACTGCAAAGGTAAACCTCTGCGTCATACTTCGACTGATGATATTGCGAGTTCGCGCCCGGACGCGTTCCCAATGCACTCATGTGCACCAGACGGCGCACGCCCTGGCGGCACATCGCATCCACCAAGTTCATCGCGCCTCTCGTGTGCACCCGGTAAAACGTGTTTTCTCCGACTTCCGAGATGATGCCAACCAGGTGGATCACTCCATCGCTTCCACCCAACGCTGATTCGAACGTCGAAGGGTCATGAATGTTGCCCGGTATCGCCATGACCTGCGGTGATTGCGGCAGCCGAGGGGCGGAGTCGGGTCTCACCAGGCACTTGACGGTGTGTCCCTGTTCCATCAGCTTCTTCAAAATGTGCCTTCCGACGAACCCGGTCGCGCCCGTCATGAATACATTCATGCCTGATTCTCCCCTGAGATTCTGATAAGCTTATCCGGCTGTCTTATCCCGACAAGAGCGGAACGCGAGGACGACATGGCCATGAGGGTCTTGGTTACGGGCGGCGCAGGCTTCATCGGCTCCCACTTGGTGCGCCACTTGCTCCGGCGCGGCGATCACGTCCGAGTCATCGATAATCTCTCGGCGGGCCAGCTCGGCCACCTCTCCGAGATTCGGGAACACATCGAATGGATTCAGGGCGACCTCCGGGACGAAACCGCTATCGAGAACGCCCTCCAGGGCATCGAGGGGGTGTTCCATCAGGGGGCCATTCCCTCCGTGCCCAGGTCCTTCCGGGAGCCGGCGCTTTTCCACGAGGTCAATGTCTCGGGCAGCCTGCATCTCCTGCTGGCCTCCCTACGTGCTCGGGTGCGCCGCATGGTCATGGCCAGCTCCTCGTCCGTCTATGGTGACACAGAGGTGCAGCCCAAGGTGGAGAGCCTTCCCACACGCCCGTTGTCCCCTTACGCGGTGACCAAGCTCGCCGCCGAGAGCTACGGAAGGGTCTTCTCACGGAGCATGGGTATTGAAGTCGTCTCTCTCCGCTATTTCAACGTGTATGGCCCCCGCCAGTCCGTCGCCGCCCAGTACGCCGCGGTCATTCCCAGTTTCATCACCTCCGCGCTCCAGAATCGGCCCCTGAAAGTCGAAGGCGACGGGGATCAGACCCGGGACTTCACGTTCGTCGAAGACGCCGCTCAGGCCAATCTGCTAGCCATGGATGTGCCGCAGGCCGCTGGGGAGGTCTTCAACATCTCCGGCAACTGCCGCGTTTCCATCAATGAACTCGTGCGATTCCTGCAAGGACTGATGCCGGACCGTACCCTCGAGGTCGTCCATGCCCCGCCCAGGCCCGGGGACATCCGGCACTCCTGGGCCGACACCTCGAAAGCGCGCACGATCCTCGGCTACGTCCCGCGCGTGGGCCTCGAAGAGGGCCTTCGCCGTACCATCCGTTACTTCGAGGAACAACTCACCGCGCCGGCCGGGCGATCCTGAGCATCCGCCCGGCTCGTATCCCTGTTCAGAAGTGCACCAGCACTTCTGAACAGGGATACTACTTCCACAGGATCGACCAGAGTGCCCGTGCGATGCTCTCCCTCCTCTTCTCGACGAGCACCGGCCCGGGATTCGAGATTTCCTGAAGATGCTCCTCCTTGACCATTTTCAGGAAAGGTTTCCACTTGCCCGAGTCGTCCACCGTGAGCGTCTCCTTGACGTAACCCGTGACAACGACGAACCGATCGTCCTCAACGGAGTCGTCCTTGCTCATCACCCAGAGGGTACCTGTGGAGTCCCGCATCTTGTAGACGCTGCCGGTGAAGGGCAAGCTCCACGCCGTCTCAATGTTGCCGGCGATCTGCGTCTGGGCGGGGAAAGAGGCCGGTTTCTCGAGGACCTCTTCAATGCGCGTCAGGGACGTCCACAGAAGAATGTGGCAGCCGAGCTGGGCCACCAGCATGAGTCCGAAGACGCTGATGGCCCAGTAGATCAGTTTTCTCGCTCGAGTCAACGCCACGGCACGCCCTCAGTAACCGTGCAATGGATGCAGCTTCAAGCCTAATGATCATAGTCACATCTCCATCATAATCAAGCATCCAGTCGCAACAGCGACCCGCACGCAGGCTTGAAAGCCCCGGGAAGCGCTGGTACAATCGCCTCTGTTGACTGGAATTCATCCTTCGCGAAGAGCACCGGCCATGGAGGGGCGGTGCACTCGTTTTTCGTGCAGGACCTGCAGCGATGGCCATAGTTGTTCAAAAATTTGGCGGGACCTCCGTCGGGGACACGAAGCTGATCAAGGCTGCGGCCCAGCGGGTGATCGATACCAAGCTCTCCGGCAAGGACCTGATCGTGGTGGTTTCGGCCATGGGGCAGGAGACGGACCGTCTTTACGACCTGGCCTATGAGATCATGGACGATCCGCCGCCGCGGGAGCTGGACATGCTCGTCTCGACGGGCGAGCAGGTCTCGATCGCGCTGATGAGCATCGCCATGCATTCCCTCGGCCATGATGCCATTTCGTTCGTCGCCGGGCAGATCGGCGTCCGGACCGACAGTTATCATTCCAAAGCCAAGATTCTGGACATCCAGCGCGAGCGCGTGGATGCCGCCCTTCGCGAGGGCAAGATCGTCATCGTCGCCGGCTTCCAGGGCGTTGATGAACAGTCCAATATCACTACCCTGGGCCGCGGCGGGTCCGATACCTCCGCCGTCGCCCTGGCCGCCGTCTTCGGCGCGGAACTCTGCGAAATCTACAAGGATGTCGATGGCGTCTTCACGGCGGACCCCCGTATCGTGCCTTCCGCCCGACTCCTCGACACCATCTCCTATGACGAGATGCTCGAGCTGGCCGGCATGGGAGCGGGCGTCCTCCACTCCCGATCCGTCGAGCTTGCCAAGAAGCACGGCGTGCCGCTCCGCGTGCGCAGCAGCTTCAACCGGCAGCCCGGCACCCTCGTGCGAAGGGAAGACAACGGCGAGGCCAAGCCGCTCACCGGAGTGACCTTCAACAAGAAGGAAGCCAAGATCACCTTGCACCGGGTGCCGGATCGGCCTGGCGTCGCCTCGACCATCCTGCACCCCATCGCCCAGCGCAATATCAACGTGGACATGATCATTCAAAACCCGGGTCGGAATGGAGTGACCGACGTGACCTTCACGGTACCGAAGTCCGATCTGGCGGAGGCCCTCCAGGTCTGCGGACAGGTGGCCTCCGAGATTGGGGCCGAAAAGGTGCTTTCCGACGATCGCGTCGCCAAGGTCTCTGCCGTCGGCGGCGGCATGCGACACCACCCTGGCGTCGCCCATCGCATGTTCGCCGCCCTGGCCCTGGAGGGAATCAACATCCAGAACATCAGCACTTCCGAGATTCGAATTTCCTGCATCGTGCGAGACGAGGATTGCGACCGATCCTTGCGCGCGGTCCACGACGCCTTCGAGC
>JACPCR010000007.1:0-3082 GCA_016179685.1 Planctomycetota bacterium
CGTGATTTTCTCGGACAACGGCTAAAGCCGTCACTCCAACCCCTCCGTATCGTTTGGCATTGCCGAGGTCGAAGCGATGTGTTGGAGTTACGCCTTCAGGCGTGGTCTTCTCGGACAACGGCTAAAGCCGTCACTCCAACCCCTCCGTATCGTTTGGCATTGCCGAGGTCGAAACGATGTGTTGGAGTTACGCCTTCAGGCGTGATTTTCTCGGGCAACGGCTAAAGCCGTCACTCCAACCCCTCCGCAGACGGCTCGGGCGCTTAACTGAACAGTATTGGGGCTAAACCCGGTCGCCCAGCTCGAAGAAGGCCCGAAGCATGGACTCCGCGTTGGCCAGAGGCACGTCGGGCCCGATCTCGCCGCGGAGGATGAGCCCCCCGCCGTGCCCGGAAAAACTCTCCAGGATTCGTGCGACTTCCCGGCGGACTTCCTCCGGCGCACCGCGGGGCAGCAGCCGCTGGCGGTCCAGGTCAGTCGAAACACAGATGCGACCGGCGCAAAGCCGGGCCAACGCGGTCAAATCGTGGCAGGAGAACTGCGGATTGACCACGTCCACCCCGATCTCGATCAGGTCGGGAAGAATGTCCAGGATGTAACCGTCGCTATGGAAGTAGAACAGCTTCTTGTGAGCGTGGACGAGGTCGACGATCCGGCGATAGGCCGGTCTGAAGAGCCGCCGCCAATCGGAAGGCCGGATCATCAGACGGTCCTGGCAGCCCCAATCGTCCATGAAGCTGATGCCGTCGCAGTCGTAGGCGAGCTGACGCTCGATGCGCTTCAGGCTGAAATCGAGGATGCGGTCACGAAGCACCTCGACCTCGGGCCGGCCGCCGGCGATGTCCTCGAAGAGCGCCTCCATCCCGCGCATGAAATGCATGCGCTCCCAGAGCCGGGACGCCCCGCCTCCCAGAATAACGAAGCGCGAAGGGTCCGGCCGCGGCTGCGGCGTCGTCCATTCGCCCCCGTTCGGATCAGGCCAGGGGAAGCTCTCCAGGGCCTTCCAGTCCTCGAGGGGATGCCCCCGCGGCTGCCCTTCGAGGCCCGGCAGGATGTTCTCCCAGCGGCAGCCCCAGGCGTCACGGAACTCGCCGCGGGTGTACGCCCGGACGCCGCCGTCGCTGCCGCATCGGTCCGCCAGGCCCCCGAAGTCGGACGGGTAACGGGCGAACAGCTCCTTCAACTGGTCGCCGTGTCGTTCCCAGCCGCCGGGCAGCACGGCATGAAGGATCGGGAGACGGTCGGGCTGTTGAAATCGGATGGTTCGGAGGACTCGTTCTCGGCTCGTCATGGTCAATAACACCAGTTACGGGCGCTTTCGGCCATCGCCTGGAAATTGGCCAGGGGCACCAGGTTGTGAAGCTCGGTGGAGGAACCGACCAGGACCCCGGGCCCCGCGTCCTCGATGAGACGCCGCGTCGCCGCGGCCACTTCCCCCGCCGAGCCGAAGGGAAGCAACTGGCTCACGTCCATCCCGCCCGCCAGGACCAGGCGGGGATGCCGCCTCCGAATCTCCGCGGGTTTCATCCCGGCCAGCACCTCGATCGGATTCAAAAGGTCGATGCCGCAGCCCACGAGGTCGTCCAGCACCGGCATGAGATTCCCGTCGGAATGGAACATCACCGGCAAGGCCTGCCGATGATAGGCCTCCACGATGCGGCGTAAGCGTGGAAAATACTCCCGGCGCAGAAGATGGACCGAGAATAGTGTCCCGCTTTTGTAGGCGATATCCTCGCCGCAGAAGACCCCGCACACGAGGTCCGAGATGTCCAGGCACGCGATGCGGCGCACGCAAAGCTCCGTCTGCAGCTCCCAATAACGCGAGAACAGGCCCGGCTCGTCCGCCAGGGCATAGCAGAAGCTCTCCAGGCCCCAGCGGGTATAGATCATAAAGCCGACGGAACTGCCGGGCCCGAAAAATCCGAAATCAGGCCCCAGATGCCGTAGATGTTCCTGGAGGTCCGCTCGCAACCGAGCCGCATCCTCTCTCAAGGCGTTTCCATCCTCTAGGCGGGCCTCCAACGAGGCGATGATCCCGCGAATCTCCTGGATGACCTCATCCACCGTGGGTTCGTGCGCCCGCTTCGTCCAGCTCGTCCACTGCCGCCGGACCACACGGCGGCCGTCCGGCAGCACCTCTTCGCCCGGCTTGTCCGGGAGTCGGACGGACCTCGTCCCATCGAGGGCCTTGCGGACCGCCGCGTACACCACGCTTCTCGGATCGCCAGCGTCCAGCCGTGCGCCGCTGTAATGCTCGAGGACCGCGTTGTTCCGAAGGAGGTCGAAGAGCGGCGGCCGGTCCGGCGTGCCTCCACGGATCACGGTCTGTATACGCTGCTTGGAAGTCAAGGGCGGCACATCATGATTTGGAAAGAAATTCAGGAGGTTGCAAACCCTTTGCCGCATCGATACAAGGGCTGAAAAGCGCAGAATTTTCCATGCTGCCATGAAATCAGCCCAGCCAGATGCGAACGTTTTGCACCGCGGCCACTTGGAATTTGGGCAACCTTCGCCACCACCCTTGGGCACGAATTCCTCCCAAGGACATCCGGAGACGAATCCAGTAATATTTGACTGGCGGCCCGGGGATGAAATAACGGAGGTGCCGGCAGGGTTGGCCAGGTTTCTCACGAGGCCTGCCGGCGCGACCGATATTCACCTGTGCAGGACAAAAGCGAATCCGCACGTCAGGCACCCATGCTCCCCATCAGCTTCGCCTTGACCGCTTCCCATGGCACAAGTTGCACGGATTTTGCATCGAGTTCGACTGGTCGCCGCTCAATCTCCTCCCGCCAAGCGAGATCAATATCCTCGTCCACTTCGTGCTCGAGGCTTTCTAAACTCTGGACTGAATCCATATGAACATCGGCCTGCCCCAGGACTGCCACGGACTGAATGACACGACTCCCGCATCCACGTGGGACGAAGCTTTGCCTGTCGCGAACGGCATCCTCGGCGCACTGGTCTGGGGAGACGGCCACCCCTTGCGGGTCTCGCTGGACCGGACGGACCTTTGGGACCTCCGACCGGTACCCGAGTGTTACTCTCCGGAGTACACGTCCTCGCAGAGGGTGCAGTGGCA
>JACPCR010000007.1:3110-10239 GCA_016179685.1 Planctomycetota bacterium
GAGGACCCGTATGGCAAGCGAGCGGGTCCGACCAAGATACCCGCGGGCCGAATCGAACTGGATTTCCCTGCACCCGTCCAATTCCTTGGCGCAAGCCTCGATATCCGAGACGCGGTGGCCACCGTGCGGTTGTCACCGAATGTCCATTTGCGCCTCATCGCCCACGCGCGGCTGCCTCTGGGCATCCTGTGCGTGATCGGTCAGGCCCCTTCGGCCCTCAGGCTCATCCCGCCCGCGTTCGGCGGATCGGATAACGACCTCGCCAGGCTGGGCTATCCGCCTCCAGAATGCGTCGAAGGCGAGCGCTGGAAGGCTTACAGACAGCACGGCGTCGAAGGATTCCATTTCGCCGTTTATGTCGCCTGGACCGCCCGAGAAGGTCGGTGGGAAGCCGCATGGTCCGTCTCATCCAGCTTCGAGACGCACGAGCCCCTGTGGACCGCCCGGAAACGCGTCGAACGCGGCCTTCAAAGCGGCTTCGACCGAGCCTTGCAACCCCATGCCCACTGGTGGAGGGAATATTGGCGGAAGTCGTCCCTTTCGATCCCCCAAAAGACGATCGAACGCCAATGGTTTTTGGACCAGTACAAGTTCGGAGCGGCGAGCCGGCGTGGATCGCCGCCCATCACCCTCCAGGGCCCCTGGACCGCCGACAATGGAAAAATTCCACCGTGGAAGGGGGACTACCATCACGACCTGAACACGCAGCTCAGCTACTGGCCCTGTTACAGCGCCAACCACCTCGAGGAAGGACTAAGCTTCCTCGACTGGCTCTGGAACACCCGGCATCACGCCAGGGACTGGACCTGGCGCTTCTTCCGGCTGCCGGGCCTGAACGTTCCGATGACGGCGGACCTTCACAACCGTCAGATGGGCGGGTGGCGTCAGTATACCCACTCCGCGACCACGGCTGCCTGGCTCGCTCACCATTTCGACCTCCATTGGCGTTATAGCGGCGACCGCCGGTTTCTCCGCAATCGAGCCTTCCCTTACCTGCGAGACGCCGCCCTCTTCCTCGAGGCCGTCACCGCATCAAGGGACGCGGAAGGCAAGCGGACCCTCCCCGTCAGCGCCTCGCCGGAAATCCACGACAACCGGCCAGAAGCGTGGTTTGACACCCTCACGAACTTTGATCTTGCCCTGATCCGTTGGCTGTTCAGCGCCACCGCGGAGCAGGCTGGCTGCCTGGGGCTCGGGTCCGAGCGACAGCACTGGCTCGGCGTCCTGGAGGAGATGCCGGAGCTGGCCCGTGGCGAGGATGGAAGGCTCTGGATTACCCGGGGCACGCCCCTGCACGAGTCCCACCGGCATTTCTCGCATCTCATGGCCATCCATCCCCTCGGCCTGGATCATGGGGAACAGGGACCCCAGGCCCAGCGGAGCATTCAGGCGTCGCTGGAGGAACTGGACCGGCTCGGCACTCAACTCTGGTGCGGTTACAGCTTTGCCTGGCTGGCGTGCCTGGCCGCACGGGCTCTCGATGGACGGCGCGCCGCCCGCGCCCTCGAAATTTTTGCCACCGCCTTCACCCTCCGCAACAGCTTCCATTGCAACGGCGACCAGTCCGGCGCAGGATACTCGAGATTCACCTACCGGCCCTTCACTCTGGAGGGGAATTTCGCTGCCGCCGCGGGCTTGCAGGAAATGCTCCTTCAGAGCCATCACGGAATCATCCGCGTCTTCCCTGCCGTGCCGGAGGAATGGGAGGAGGCATCGTTCAACACCCTGCGGGCCGAAGGCGCGCTACTGGTCTCGGCCAGGCGTTCCCGCGGCCAGGTGCAACTCGTCGAAATCCTCGCGGAGCGTGATGCGGCCAGCCTCGTGCTCTCTCCCTTCAGTGGGCAACGCGTGCCGGTCCAGTGGCGTGCCGGTGAGACCATCCATTTCACGCCCGAGGCCCCGAACGGACGACGGGTCTCATAAACGGCGACGGAGGTGCTACCACACCTCCGTCGCCGTTTAGAGTCTCAGGATGTAACTTCACCGCGCCTGCTAGCGCTGGCACCCGGCGGAGATGTTGAATAGGTGTCGCGCCACATCCCATCGGGTTCCCTCCCATGTCCCAACGGGCTCCCTCCGGGAGGGACAAGTATGGGATGTGGGTCAGATGATTCCTGACACCTGACACCTGACACCTTTCCGAGCCTTGTTGGGTAACGGGTATTATCCGCCTTGAGAGTATCTCCCCTCAACGAGCGCCACGTCGTACATCGTCAGAATGTTCTCGGTCGGCGTGTTGGGCTGGATATTGTGGCAGGGACCGAGGATATAGCCGCCGCCGCCGCCGAGCGTGGAGAGGCATTCCCTGACCTCTGCGGCGACGTCGGACGGCGCACCGAAGGGCAGCACCTGCTGGTTGTCCACCGCCCCGTGGAAGCACAGCCTGCCGCCAAAGTCGCGTTTCAATCCCGCCCGGTCCATCCCCTTGCAGCGCCACTGGATGGGATTGAGAACATCGATGCCCAGGGAAATGAGGTCCGGCAGCACCTCCCGAATCGACCCGTCGTCGTGGTGGAACACGCGGATGCCGGCCTCGTGGGCAAGGTTGATGAGCCGGCGATAGTCCCTCGCGAAGTAGCGCCTGAACATGGAGATGCTGATGAGCAGACCCGTCTGGGCGCCGAAATCGTCCGTCACCTGTGTCAGGTGAATCTTTCCACGGCCCGATTCGAATAGCCTCGTGCTGAACTCATGAAAAAAGTCGCCAAGATGACGAAGGATGTGCTCGGAAAGTTCCGGGTCCTCGGCGAGGTCGATGAGCGATTGCTCCAGGCCCCGGAGCTTGTTGAAGTAGAAGAAAGGGGCCGCGTAGCCCGCTAGGATGGCATACTCGGGATATCGATCGCAGTCCGCAGCCACCGCCGAAAAATCGAACCAGTCCGCCGATGGCCAGCGGTATCGCTCGACGTCCTCGACGGTCCGAGCCTCCGCCAGTGGATAGAAGAATTGCTCGTTGTACACCCCGATGCCGTGTCCATACGGTTGGGGCTTGTAGCGCATGCCCCAAAGGTCTTCCGTGATGCCGCCCGAATGCTTCGGCACCGCGGGCCCCACGTACCGGGGCCCCACCGGGACGATCCGGTCCAAATGCAGCCGCTCCCAGAGTTGTTCCGGGCGATCAAGACCCAGGTCTTCCATCAGCCGTGAGGTGACCTCTGCGGTCGCCCAGTAGTCCAGCGGCACACGGTCCGGCTTGCCGCGGGCCACCGCGGTGAGGACGCGTTCCTTGGGAGTCATGAAGCCGTGTTGATACCTCGTTAAAGCATTTCAATAAACACCTTCCGGATCGCCAGTTCGCAAATGATATGCCGCGCTCGCCGGTGCCGGCAAAACATCCGGGGAAAAACCAAAATTTTCGATGCAGAAACTCGCTGTTGACTCGACTGGCAAAGTATCAGCAGGTCACTATCCCCGTCGAGTGAATTCGGCCCGCCTCGACGCCACCCGCCAGCGAGCCCCGCTTACGTCTGAATCACAACTGGCCGACCGCGGTGCTCGACTGATGCACCGGATGCCGGTAGAATGACGATAGACCGAGGATGCATCTGAAGTGTCAGAGGAGAAGCATTGCCGACCCGTTGCCACCCAAGACCGCCCGGCGGAAGATCGAGGCGGAATACTGGGCTGTCCGCGACCCATTCCCCGATCGGTATCGAGGCCAGTGGATCGGCTTTGCCGATGGCACGGTGATCGCGTCAGGCAGCAGTCCCGTGACCGTGTTTCACGCGGGCGAGGCGTCGGGGCGGCATCCTTTCTTTATCTGCGCCGGAAGGGAGGAAGAACCGTGCCGCATCCGTCGCTCCAACTTCCCGTACGACCCCAGTTATCCCGCTGAGACGCCACCGTTGATCCGCGCCGAGTTCCGTGGGGCCAGCGGCTGCCCGGGGATGGTCCCGGATCGGATCATTCCCGATACCGTCGCGGATGCGAGCGTCTTGCCCTGGGCTGATGGTCAGTTCCTTGACCGGTGAAGTGGTCGTCAATCCGTAATGGCGGTTGTATTCCAACGCCATACGAATAGACGAGTTAGCAAGTGCATCCGCACCTGCGAACTCGTCTACTCGTTTCCCGGCCAGCGGAAAGAGCGGGGTTGTCCCCATCCACTGCCGAAGGAGCGTTGGCATCGAAGAGCAAAAGCATCGCACCGTCACCATCCTGCTCGGCGTATCGGTCCTGTACGGAGCGGGCGCAGGCCTCTACGAGTTCGTCCTGCCCTACTACCTCCAGGAGCGCCGCCTCTCCTTCCAGAGCATGGGGATCATCTTCGCCCTATCCACCGCGGCCATGTTCATCGTCCGCCTCGCCTCGGGTCGCCTGTCGGACCAGTGGGGCGCCCGGTTCGTCTACCTGCTGGCCCTGGCCGGAAGCGCCCTGGGCAGCTTGCTGACGCCCCTGACGGGACACCTGGCCTCGCTGACGGCGCTCAAGACCGTGCGGGACGTCGGCGGCCTCATGCGCGATACCGCGCATCCTATTCTCCTCTTTGCCGAGGACCGGGCTCGTTTCCGCGACTTCATCGGGAGGACCCGCGGGGTCGAGTTCCTGTTCCAGGCGGGCGGAACGTTTCTGGCCGGAGTCACCATGGGTGGAATCGCCCTCGGCGGCGTCCAGCGGCTCGCCCTGGGCAACGGCGGAAGCCTTCTGCTGGCCGCGCTGCTTTTCGTCACGGCCGGCATTCTCCTGGCTGTTGGCATTCGCCGGCGACCCGAAAACGCATCCGAGTCGTCTGCCGGGAGCGGCAGCCTCTGGCGCTGGGACCTCGCGCCCAACCTCAAGGTCATCATGGCCTCCAGCTTCATCTTCTCCACCGGCTTGAGCATCAGCCACTGCTTCATCATGCCCCTGTTCTTCAGCCAGAAGTTCGGCGTGAGCCCGCAGGCCGTCGCCGCCGTCATGGTCGTTCACCGATTCACCATCGCCGTCCCCATGCTCTTCGCGGCCCGCATCCCCTTCCGCAATCCGAAGCGCGTCTACATCCTCACCGTGGCCGCCGAAGGCGTCACGATCAGTCTGGGGGGGCTGATTCCCGGATTCATTCCCGCGGCCGCCGTGTGGCTTCTGCACGACCTGATCGGCGCGGGCATCTGGATTCCGATCCAGAGCGAGATCATCCAGCAGCACTGCCGGGAAGACAGCCGTGGCCTCGACCTGAGCAAGACGCTGGCCTTCTCGGCCCTGGGAGGGGCCATCGGCCCGATCCTCGCCGGCTGGCTCGCCGACTGGTCGATCAGCGCACCCTTCGTCGTCAGCGGACTCCTCCTCCTCGTGGCCGCCGCTGTCCTCTGCAAGCTGGACCTCAAATGAAATCCGCTGCGCCCTCTGGGCTGCGCGGATTCCAAAGCCATGGTTTGGCCCAGCTTCGCCGGCCCAGCCCTGGCGCGCCAGTACAAGTCTCGAATTCAAGCTTCCTGCTTCTTAGCTCATCTCGGAACATCTCGATTGAACGCACGTCGGGATCGGGATCGGGATCGAAAGAATTCTTGTCTATTGAAGCGCAACTCAAACTCAAAACGTTCTTGCAGGTTTGACGCCCCAAGCGCCTGGGAAATCCGGCCAGCCGGGAGGGCCTGGAGCTCTGAATGGGCTCGCGCGCTCTGAACGGGATTTGACCAGGACAGGGGCACAGTTATGCTGCGGGTGTGAAAAGGGCTGTCTCCCTTCCAGATGACGTGTTTCGGGCCGCCGAACGGTACGCGCACCAGGCACGAAAGCCTCGAAGCCGGCTCTGCGCCGAGGCGCTTTCGGACTGCCTGGCCCGGCATGCCCCTGACGAGGTGACCGAGACCATGAACGAGGTCATGGGCCCGTTGGGCAGGCCCACGGAATCCTTCGTCGCGGCCGCCGCTCGTCGAGTCCTGGAGCGAAGCGAGCGGTAGAAATTTCATGAGAGGTGGGACTCCGAGCTGGCCGGAGACGCAAACCCAGCTCGCTGAAGCCTCATGACTCGACACGAGCGACTATCCGCCATCCTCGCGGGCCGGCCAGCCGATCGGCCCGCCGTCAGCTTCTGGCGTCATTTCTACCCCGAAGAGGTCACGCCCGGCGGACTCGCCGACGCCATGCTCGCCTTCCAGCGGGAGTTCGACTGGGACTTCGTGAAGGTCAACCCCCGCGCCAGCTACCACGCCGAGGACTGGGGCAACACCTACGACTTCTCCCACACGCCCGGAGTCAACCATGCGCTCAAGTCCTGGCGAGTGCACCGGCCTGAGGATTGGCTTGGACTCGAGCCGCTGCGCCCGGACCGCGGAGTGCTCGGACAGCATCTGGAAGCTCTGGCGCAGATCGAAAAGGGGCTTCGGAGCGAACGCGTCCCGTTGATCATGACCGTTTTCAATCCTCTCTCGATCGCCGGACACCTCGCCGGCGGGCCCGCCCGGCTGGTCGGGCATCTCAGGGAGCGGCCGGACCGCGTGCACGCTGGCCTCGAGACGATCACGGAGACGTTCACGCGCTTCGCGCGGGCGTGCCTCGAGCGAGGGGCCTACGGGCTGTTCTTTCCCACGACCCTCTACGCCAGCGCTGAGGTGATGAGTCCCGCGGAGTATGCGGAATTCGGCCGGCCCTACGATCTCCGGCTTCTCGAGTCCGTTCAAGACGCGCCTTTCCTTCTCTTGCACGTCTGCAAGAGCCGCTGCTTCGTGCTCGAGCTGCTCGATTACCCCGTGCATGCCGTCAACTGGTCCGCACACGACCCGACCAACCCCGGTCTCGCCGAGGTGGCGGCGCGGACGGCCCGGGCGCTGGTGGGCGGCGTGGACCAGGGCGAGACACTGAGCCGGCCGGATGGAGCGGCAGCCCTGGGGCAGGCCCGCTCGGCCTGCTCGGTGATGCGGGGCCGGCCCTTCATGCTGGGACCCGGCTGCACTATGGTGCAGGACGCCAGCCGGCAAACGCTTCACGCCCTGCGCCGGATGGTTAGTTAAACTCCAAAAGTCGTCGCGATTGAGTCAAGTTTTTGTAACTTTTCGATTCGTTCAGGGAGATGAACACGCCCGATTTCATAACCGATGATGATTCGGCGCTTCGTGGATTTTCATCGACATAGGTAGGCCCTCGCGGGCTTTCCCTGTCACACCACCGTACGTACGGGCCTCGTATACGGCGGTTCAGTAGAGGTTACGCTCAC
>JACPCR010000008.1 GCA_016179685.1 Planctomycetota bacterium
AGGATGGTAGAGGACTTGAATGTGGGGCTGTTCTCCCACATTCTCACCTCCAGACGCCGAGCATGCCCGGCACACGTAGCGAAGCGCGTCAGCGCTTCGTCTGGGCGCTCAAATCGCATCTCTCGAACGGAACGCTGACGCGTTCCGCCACGGAATTCATACCTCATGGACTTGACCTGTTGAGATGACACAAAAGTCAGTCAGGTCGTGTCACCCGGAAGGACGCGAGATATGGTCCGACGTTGATAACGCCCTGACCGTTGCGATACGCGACACACTCGCGACTCAGGTGGGCCCACGGTGTCACGTCCGTATCGAACAGCGCACGTACATTATCGAGGCGGAGCGAGGAGTGTTGGTTGGCCGTCGCGATCTTGCCATCTTCAGCGCAAAATCTGACGCGGCGCCTCTCAGCGCGGGCGAAGCGGCAGCGGCAGTCGCCAGCGTTCCGCAAACGGTCAGCCTTCCCTTATTTGAGCCGCCTGAGAACGACGGACGGAAGTTTCGCGCATTCACGGGCGCTTCCCTTCCAGTAGACCACTCCGCGCGGGTGCCCACACGAGTGGGCGCGCCGTCGGGCGTCCCAGTGGGACGGAAGCGCTGTGTTTTGACCCTATTACAGCCTCAATGCCGCCAGCTTCTCCGCCGCTTCCCTCGTCTTCTCCACGCTCGGAACGAGCGCAAATCGCACGAATCCCATCCCGGGGTTCTGCCCGCTTTCCGTCCGGTCGCTCAACCACGCGCCCGGCGTCGTGACGATCGCCACCGCGGGCGAGAGCAGCCGCGTTGCCAGTTCCACGGACGTCATTCCCTTCGGCACCCGCTGCCACAGGTAGATGGTCGCCTGCGGCGTGCAGTCGGGGAGGCCCGCCCGCGCCAAGCCACCGACCAGGATATCACGTTTGAACTTGTATTCCGCACGGGACTGCTCCACGTGCGTCTCGTCGGCGAGCGCCGCAATGGCTGCGTCCTGGATAAACGTCGCCGTGCCCGAATCGATGTTCGTCTTCACCTTCTTGAAAATGCTGATGGCCCGGGCGTCCCCAGCCAACCACCCCACTCGGTAGCACGTCATCGCGCTCCTCTTCGACAGCGACTGGAACACGACGACGCCTTCCTTCGCCACCTCGAGGATCGAGTGCGGGGCTTCCGGCCCGAAGTAAATCTCGGAATACGCCTCGTCCGAGGCCACCAGGATGCCGTTCCGCTGCCCGAAATCCACTACCCGGTGCAAGTAGTCCAGCGAGGCCACCGCTCCGCTCGGGCTGTTGGGGTAGTTGATCCAGATCAGCTTCGCCTTCTTCCGGACCTCCGCAGGAATCGCATCCAGGTCGATCAGAAAGCCGTTCTCCGGCAGCAGCGGCACGTAGTAGACCTTGCCCTCGGCGAAGAGCGTCCCGCGGCTGTACGGCGGGTAGCCCGGCGTCGGAACGATCACCAGGTCGCCCGGATTGACGAATCCCTCCGCAAAGTGGAATACCGCCTCCTTCGCCCCGATGCTCGAAGCGATCTCCGATTCTGCGTCCAGCTTCACACCGAAGCGCCGGTGCGTCCAGGCCGCGATCGCCTCCCGGAACTCGAGGGCCCCCACGTAACTCGGATAGCCCGAGCTTTGCCGCCGATCGACCCCCGCCTGTGCCGCCTTCCGGATGAACTCTGGAGTGGGGATCGTCGGATCGCCCACTCCGAAGTCGATGGGCGTGATGCCCTTTTGCCGCAGTTTCTCGACCTCGCGGTCAACCTCGGCAAACGCATAGCTTCCGATCGACTGCACTCTTCTCGATGCGACAATCTCCATGGGCGAATCTTCCTCCTTCCTCGTATTTCCCTTGGGCCTGGAAAATGATAAATTTCAGGGATCCATGGGTTCGATTCTCTCTTAAAGGGACCCGCCATGGCCAGCACGCAGCCGGCCAGCATTGAGCTGGACGTTCATAAGGAACTGAAAATCGCCTGGTCCGACGACCATGCCAGCGTGTATCCGCTGGACTACCTGCGGCGGAACTGTCCCTGCGCGGGCTGTCAAACCCAGCGCAAGGAAGCGGAAGAGGCGAAGAAAAATCCACGGGCTAACCCGTTCAAGGTTCTGACCGGCCCCGTCCTCAAGCAGGTCGAGGCCCTCAACGTGGAGGCGGTCGGCAATTACGCCCTGCGCTTCGACTGGACCGACCAGCACAACACGGGCATCTACACGTTCGGCTACCTTCGCAGCCTGTGTCCCTGCGGCCAGTGCCGGGCTAAAACCTGACGTTGATGCCGAAATTCACGCTGATCCCGGCCCGCGACGGCAGGTTGTCGCCGTCCCCTCCGATGAGGGTCGTGTCATCCGAAATCCGGCCCTCCGCGGCCAGGTAGAAGATGCCCGTGCGCAGACCCAGCCCGGCCGTGTAGGTTCGGCCGTCCCCGCTTTCTTCGACGTTGTCCAGCACGCCCCCGCGCAGCGCCACCTGGAAAATCCACACGGTCGGGGAAATTTCGAAGCCGCCGCCCACGACCCGCTGCTGAAAGTTCCCGAATAGGCTGGTCGAGTTCTTGGTGAGGTCCGCGTCGGCCGCCAGCTTCAGCCATTTCCAGCCGAATGGGCGCACGAGCACCCCCGCCCGGGCCTGCGGGTCCAGCTCGAAATCCGGGATGGAGAAGCGGCCGTCCGCCGGCTGCTTGAACTCGAACTCGGCAGGGATCAGGTTCTTGCCCGCGACGCCTACCTCGAGCCAGTCCCAGGGAACGAAGGCTGCGCCCACGTCCACGTTGAACGTGGTCTCGGTCTTGCGAGAGTTGTTGTAGATGTCTTCGAGTTCCTGGATGACGTCATCGCCGCTGCTCACGTCGTCCTGGGTGTCCGAGATGTCAAAGACGTTGAAAAACGTCGTTCCCACCTGCACCTTGGGCGCGAGGCCCAGCCGGAGCTTGTCTTCATAGACGGGGAAGCCATAAGCAAAGGCTACCTCCTGAATGGCGATGCCTTTGACGAGCACGGAAGACCGGTTGTTCCGCAGCGTCGCCTGGGCGCTGCCTGCAGCGGTGTTCCCGCCGGTCGCTTGGACCACCTCGAGGATGGTCCGTTGGGTCTCCGCATCGTTCAGCTTGTTGCCCAGAATTTGCTCGGTCTGAAAGGCCAGTTCATTGGCCTGCCCGTTGTTCAACCCGATGGCCGTCAGCGAGGGCACCAGGCTGTCCGAGGCGAACGAGTTGGCCGAGGGCCTGTCGTTGCTCCCCAGTCCGTCGGCGACCCGAGCCAGATCATTGGCCCCGTTATCGGCCAGGGCGGAGACCGTGGTGTCGATATCCGTGACCGCGCTGACCAGGCCGAGGAGGCGGTAGGAGATGGCCAAGTTGCCCATCTTCAGATCGAAGACGACGCCGGTATCGCCGAGCGCGCCCGTGCCCGGGCTGTCCAGGTCCGCAATTCGGTCCACGAGCTGGAAGACCCTTCGCACCTGGTCTTCGCCGGCATTTCCCGCGTTGAAGGCATTTTGGAGGGCATCGATCTCCTCGACGTAGGCCTTGGAAAGATCGTCGAAGGCCTGGATGACGTTGCCGCGGGCCTCCGCATCAGCAAACAGGGACAAGCTGAATTCGGTCTGGCTCAGGCTGATGTCGATCAGGGATTCGGAGCCTCGGGCCAGGTTGGCCGGATTCCAGTAAGAGGCCGAGGCGCCCTCGGCCGCCGCCACACCCGCGCCGCCCATGGCCCTGGGCCGCGTATCCGATTGGAGGAACGGCTGAGCCTCCGCCCGGCGATCGGACAGCAGGAGGACGAAGGATAAGAACGCAAGCCAGGATGCCCGGGACGACAGCTTCATGACTGGAATCCACCAAGAAGGGGAAGAGATGCGGGAGACGCGAAGGCAGCATTGTAGCGCCCGCGTGCCGGATGTCACCCTCTCTGCGGGAGCGGGAGCGGTTACGTTCGCGGGGTGTCAGGCCCGAATGGCGTAGCGAAGCGCGTCAGCGCTCATCTCTCGGACGGAACGCTGACGCGTTCCGCTACGGAATTCATACCTCATGGACTTGACCTGATCGTCCTCCACGAACTTATTGAGAAGTTACGGGAATATAATTTAACGCATTCCGACTCAAGGATTTACGCGAAAAGCGAGAGCTGCCGGGGGCCGGGGCGTCGGAAGGGCGACGGGTCCGGCAGCCGGAATCCGCCTTCCAAACCGAGCCGGCGAGCGCTGATCTCGAAGAGCCGGTGCAGCCCGTCCCAGTAAATGCCCTCGCCTCGGTGGCGTTCAAAGAACTTCGGGTTTGAGAGCCACCCGCCCCGCGTGTCGCGTATCCTCGCCTCGATACGGCGAATACGGTCCGGGAACGCCTGCTCCATCCGTTCGAGAAACACGGTCCGCACGTTCCCGGGCAGGCGCAGGAGGATGGGATGCGCATGCTGAGCGCCGGCATCCCTGGCCCGCTCCAGGATCAAGGGAATCTGGCGATCGTTGAGGCCGGGAATGATCGGCGCGAGGAGGACCGCCGTGGGAATCCCCGCTTCGGACAAGGCGCGCAGCGCTTCGAATCGCCTGGACGGCGGTGGGGCCTGAGGTTCGACCCTTCTGGCGGTCTCGTCGTCGGCAAAAGCGATGCTGAAGATGACGTGGACGTACCCCGTGGAGACCATCGCTTGGAGCACATCGATGTCGCGCCGGATCAGCAGGCCCTTGGTGATGATGCCGACCGGATTGCGGAACTCGGCGCACACCTCGAGGCAGCGCCGTGTCAGTTTCCAAACCGCTTCCAGCGGCTGATAGCAGTCCGTGTCGCCGGAAAAGGCGATCAGCTCGCCTAACCACGACTCGTCCATCAATTCCTCGCGCAGCCGTTCCGGCGCGTTCCGCTTGACGACGAGGCGGGATTCGAAGTCCGAGCCGCTTCCGAACCCGAGGTATTCATGGCTCGGCCGGGCATAACAGTAAGCGCAGGCGTGGAAACAACCCCGATAAGGGTTTACACTCCACCGAAAGTGGACGTCCGGGCTGTCGTTCCGGCTGAGGATGGCCTTCGGCTCTTCCTCGTAGACCTTGACTTCGACGGGCGGCGGCGGGCCAAGCCACTCGATGTGCTCGCCGAGAAACGGGTTCGGCGGATTCTCAACCGGTCTCAGCATGGGGGGCATCCAGGTCTTCGAACCGTGGAGGCCTCAGGATAACAGATGCCGGGACCAGCGGCCACGGAGAGAAACCCAGGATGGAAGCACTCATTTACTTCGACTGCAACGCGAGTTTCGGTGCGCGGCCGGAAAAGGGGCTCGAGGAACGCTGGAGTCGGGACCATCTCCTCGAGGACATGGACCTGGCAGGGATTGCCGGTGCGCTCGTGCGCCATACCCAGGCCCTCCAGTACGACTACCAGCACGGCAACCGGCGTCTCCTGACGGAGATAGCCGGTTGCCGGGATCGGCTTTTTCCCCTGTGGACCATCGTGCCGCACCAGGCGGGCGATTTTCCCGGGCCGGCCGATCTGCTCAAAGAAATGGCGGATCAGGACGTTCGGGCCGTCGCCATGTTCCCCAAGACGTCGGGCTTCCCCATCTCGCCCCAGGTGCTCAGTCCCCTGGCCAGGGCCCTGGCAGCAAATCGTATCCTTCTCCTTGTTCCCCATCCCGAACTCACGTCCTGGGAGCAGGCGGACCGATTTCTGGACATCTTCGACGCCAACCCGGTGCTACTGGCGGACCACTCGTGGGCCTCATGGCGACAGGTGGTCGCCCTGATGGACGAGCATCGGAACTTGCGGGTGGAGTTTTCGACCTTTCAAGCGAATCGCGCGGTGGAATGGTTCAGCGAGCGGTACGGCCCGGAACGTTGCCTGTTCGGCACGGGCCAGCCGGAGAAATCGCCGGGCGCTGCCCGCGCCTTTCTCGATTTCACGCTGCTCGACTCGTCCAGCGCCCGGAAGGTGGCGGGGGAAAACCTTGCCCACCTCCTGGGAACTGGCCCCAAGGCATCCCCGTCGCCTTCCCGGTGGCACGATTCCATCACCGAGGCCACGCGGCGCGGCCTTCCCGTCCCCGTGCTCACTCTGGATGCGCACTGTCACATCCTCCACGACGCTGCGAACGGCGCCGGGGGACCCTACGTCATGGTGCGCGGCGACGCCCAGGGCATGATCGAATTGACACGCCGTATGGGCGTGCGCCTCACCGCCGTCATGTCGTGGAATGGGACCGTGGGGATGGACGCCGCGGCCGGAAATCTCGTGACCGCTCGGGCCGTGGATCAGTTCCCGCAGGAACTGATCGGGCTCTGCAGCCTCAACCCGACCCACCAGCAGCCGGACGAGATGGAAGCCCAAATGAAGCGTTATCATCTGGATCTCGGATTCCGCGGCCTCAAGCCCTATCGGCGCTCACCCCTTCCTTACAATCATCCGCGGTTCGAGCCCTGGTGGGAATTCGGCGATCGTCACCATCTTTACGGCCTGTTTCACACCTCGGTGGGCGGGATGGCGGTGGTGGCGGACATCGCGGGGCGGCATCCGAACCTGCATTGCCTGGTGGCGCACGTGGGCGGAAACTACGCCTTCGCGGCCGAGGTAGCTCAGTACATGCAAAAGCATCCGAACCTGTATGCGGAGCTGACCCTCACTCCCGTCACGAATGGCGTCATTGAATGGCTGGTCCGGCAGGTCGGACCCGAACGCGTTCTTTTCGGCACGGACGCCCCGATGAGGGACCCGAGGCCACAGCTCGGATGGGTGCTCTATACCCGGCTCTCTGAACACGAAAAGCGCCTCATCCTGGGCGAAAATTTCCAACGCATCTTGCGTGCAGGTAAATTGCCGCAGCCCCTGCCGACTAGTATCGCCTGATCGGAGCGACCCATGGCGATGCAACACGCAGTGCAATTGTCCCGGCGTAAGAACTTAGGGAAGACTCTGCACAAAGCCCCAGAGGGGCTACTGAGGAATGTTCGTCAAGCAGTTGACCCGGAGGGGTCAAGTAACGTGGGCGGGTTGGCCCAACGGGCGCGAGGCTCAGCATCAGGCCCACAAGCCCAGGACGGCATCCTAAGCTGCGATCATCAACATCGGCTCTTCGCGTTTACGCGCGCGTGGTATTGGGGTATTGGGGGTGCGTTAACCGACGAGTTCGACCCGTGAGCGATGGAGTGCATAGAGTTTCAGCTTG
>JACPCR010000128.1 GCA_016179685.1 Planctomycetota bacterium
CTCGACGTATCCTACGGATACGCCATCGTCGTCGCGCCTCGCATCCGGCTCAAATCTAGGCCTCCAAATTGCACAGGTTATTTCTTGACAGGCCCTTAGCTTCCGGTGCTCTCTCAGGAATTCGTCTCCCTGCTCTCCCCTGGCGACGCCGCCTCTGGACCGGCCCCTCCAGGTGCACCCTCTTTCTCTTTCATCTTCCTCACCGTATCCAGCACCATCTGGATCGCCGTGCCCATCGACTTCAGTTCGTCTTTCTCCCGCAGCCGGAATTCCGTCGGCAAATCGTCCGTGCCCGATGCGACTGACCTGAGAACCTTCTCGATGCGATAGGCCGGCCCGACCAGGCGGTGCAAGAAGTAAATCGTGAGAATCATGCTGATGGCGACCATGATCCCCGCCAGAAGGAGCAGCCGCCAGAAAATGGTCTGGTTGACGCGTGCGAGAGCCTCGTTGAGCCTTTCATGGAGCACGGGCTCGAAGGCGATGGACCCCACCGTGTGATAGACGGACAGGGCCGTGATCAGGATCGAGGCCACGATGATCCACGCCACCGCAAGCGCGTACCCGAGCTGAATCCGGTAGTTGATGAGAACCCGGCGCTTGTACCACGGAGGTCTCCTCCTGACGGCGGGTGGTTGATTGCTGGAGGTGCTGTCCATGAGAGGTCTTACCGGATAGAGTTTGTGACGTGACTTTGCCTGCTCGTCCGAAATAACCCCGCAGAATACGGTATCTTAACTGCGACGCCCCCCGTACGCCAGACGCGGTCTTTTGACCCGGCTCGGAACTTCAAGGAATTTCCGTCGCCTGCGCCGCCCATTCCTGGCACACGACGGCCTCTCGTCCGTACGGGAGGAACTGATCATAGGACTTGGCCAACATCTCGAAAAAAGCCCGCGGCGGCATGGGGATGCCGGTGAGGTCTTCCAGATACGGCGCAATCCCGTTCGCATGGAGGGCCAGCAGCCTCATGTTCGCACCGCGGGTCTCCAAGTAGAGGTCGAAAGGCGCACGATAGGCGATCAGCGGTAGGTCATCCGTATGCAGCGGCCCGGCGCCCGCAAACTCCCGCAAGTCCCGCGGTCCCATCCGAAATCGAGCCAATAGGTCGAACAAGGAGCGGACCCCCACCCGCGGGTCCGCCATGTCGTCCGCCACACTCTTCGCCGCCGCCATCGATCCCCAGGCGCGGGCAAGGTCCAGCGTAAGAGCCCCCTCCCCGCCTAGGAGCAGAATGTCCGTGTCTTTGATCGTCGAAATCACGTAGGCATGCGGAAATACCTCGGCAAAAGTCCTCACGAGCGTCCGGACGTTGGCGGGCGTCAGCCCGTAAAGATGCACCCACTGGCAGAAGATACCGCCCGGGCGAAGTGCACGGGCGCCGAGCCGGAAAAACTCCACCGTGAAAAGGTCCGCATTGCCCGCCTGCCAGGGATTGGATGGCTCCGAAATGACGACGTCGAAGGCGCCCGGGTGAAGCCGCAGGAACAATCGCCCGTCCGTCACGCGGATGTCCACCTTCGGGTTGTCGTGCACCCGATGGTTGGCCTTTTCGAACCGCCTCGCGCCTTCCACCATGGCCGCCTCGATCTCGACAACCGTGACCCTGCGGACGGGGTGAAGGGCTGCTGACCCAGCCGTGCAGCCCGTGCCCAGCCCGACGATGCAAACTTCTTCTGGCCTGGAGTGGAACAGAATCGGGATGTGCGCCGAGAGACGCTGGGTCGGCATGTCGTAGTAGGACGAGCCATCTATCTTTCCGTTGACCGAGATGTAGATGTCGTCTCTGGCCGCCGAGCGTGTCCGTCCCACGGTCACCGTGGCTGTGAGTCCATCCCGATAGAAGAATATCTCTTCGTCGGCCTCCAGCGTGGCCTTCAAGCCACCTGGACTTATCCCTCTGTAGCTCTTGGCGTAGTGATACATGCCGCAGGTCATCACCTGGCGTTGCCAGGGTGGCATCCATAATACGGCGAGGACCGGGACCGAAGCCGCCACTCCGGCCAGAAAGAGGTTTCGAAGTCGTGCCGCAGAGCCTAGTGCTATCGCCATGGCGGCAGCGGCCTGGCAGGCCGACGCCGCCAGCAGTGTCCCCCGGATGCCCAAAATGGGAATCAGGAGAAAACCGGCGGTGAAGGACCCCAGGATGGCCCCGGCGGTGTTCCAGGCGTAGACGCCGGCAACGCGTCTTCCGGCCTGGCCTGCCTCCTCGACGACCAGCCTCACTGCGGCAGGGAATAATCCGCCCATGAGCAAGGTAGGCAGGGCCATCACAAGCCCGGCCATCACGAACTCGATTCGGAGAATATGCCCCGGATTCTTCAGCAGATTCCATTCCCAGAAAAGCCGCCAGAAGAGTTCCGGGAGATGCGCGAAGCCGGCCATGGAAAGGCAGACCGATGCGGCTGAGGCCACCGCAAGGCCGTAGAACAGGCCTCTTGCCCTGGGGAGGGAGACGCCCTTCAGGCAGGCCGCGACGATGGCTGCGCCGAGGCCCAGCCCCGCCAGGAACGTCGAGAGCATGATGGTGAAGGCATAGACCGAGGCTCCGAGCACCAGGGTCAGGACACGCGTCCATCCCACCTCGCACACCATCCCGGCGAAGCCCGTCAGGGCCACGGCGGCCAGCACCGGAACGTGAGACCCTTTCTGGGTCGCCGTGGTGGCATTTTCGGGCCCGGAAGATGTGGCCTCTGCTTCACGCCCGCGTTCGATCTGGCGGCCCACGCAGAAAGCAACAATGCCAAGAGCCAGATTACAGCCCCCTCCTAAGAGAATGGTCCCCACGAGGCCGAGGCGGGGTAGGAAGATGAAGCCAGCGGCCAGAGTTCCTAGAAAGGCGCCCAGGGTATTGAAGCCGTAAAGCAATCCGGGACCGCGGCCCCGGTCCGGCCAGTTGAGGAGAGAATACCGGGCCAGAATCGGAAAGGTCGCCCCCATGAGGGCCGTGGGCGGCAGGAGCAGGACACCGGTCGCGACGAATCGAATGACCGAAAGCAGGTAGAGGTCGTCGCTGACCTTCGATCCGAGGGAGTCGAAGAGAGGGAACACCGCCTTGAAGAGCAGCGGAGTGAGGAGCGCATATTCGGCCAGCAGAATCTCGACCAGTCCGTACTTGGTGAGAGGATTGACCCATCGATCCACCCAGCGTCCGCCCAGCCACGACCCGAGCGCCAAACCTCCCATGAAGACCGTAAGGATGGTCGAGACCGCGAGGGTGGTCGAGCCGAAGGCGAGCGTCATGGCCCGCACCCAGCTTACCTCATAAACGAGGGCCGTTGCTCCGGAAAGAAAGAAGAAGAGGAGTACGGGGATTCTCAACGCGACCCCATGCGAAACATCGGAAGGAGAAGCCGAGCCGCGTGGAGGCAAAAAACGATCAAACTTCAGGCCAGCGGCGGGGCCGCCAGTTTACAAAAAGCCGCCCTGTTCCTCGAATTCGCCCCCTCAAGGGGAATTCTCAGCTCCCCTAGCCGCCTCCTGAATCAATCCCATCCCCGTCATCAATCCCATCGTCGTCAAAACCATCATCCCCTCCATGGCTCCCGATGCCTTGTCCGGGATTGTCCTCGTCGTCATGGTCCGCATCGTTCCCGTGACCATTATCGTGGTCGCCATCTGAATCCGAGTCATCTGAGCTGGAATGGTCGCCTCCTTGCCCCGGATTATCCTCGTCGAAACCGTCTGCGTCATTGCCGTGACCTTTGTCGTTGTCATCCCCTCCACTATCCGCAGAGCCTCCATGGTCCCCATCGCCGCCGGGGCCGTCAGAGCCACCGGAGCCGTCAGAGCCACCGGAGCCGTCAGAGCCACCGGAGCCACCATCATCGGCGCCTGCGCCTGCCCCTCCATCATCCCCGCCTCCTGCACCGCCTCCGCCGTCGTCCCCGCCCCCAGCCCCTGATCCACCGTCATCCCCACCTCCAACTCCCGATCCTCCATCATCCCCGCCCCCAGCTCCTCCCTCTCCGCCGCCACCCTCTTCTCCGCCGCCACCCTCGCCGCCAGCTCCGGCGCCAGCTTCTCCACCTGCTTCTGCGTCACCCTCAACGCCTTCAACCTCCCCTGTGCTCGAACCTGATACGCAAAGTCGTTCCCAGTGACCATCATCCAGGTAAATGATATTCACACACGTGTCGACGTGGTTCGTGAAATCCAGATCGTAAATGGCCCCGAACTTGAGACGCTTATCCCAGCCAAGACCGGGGTCCGCCGGTTCAAATACCCCGTTCGGATAGCCATCGCCTTTGTAACTATAACCTTTGCGCTTCAGGTCCGTCCGTGTCGCAAAGTAACGATAGGAAGTCTCGCCATTCAGATCGTCTGGCGTCATATCTTTATCCGCCACATTCGTGCTGGGACAGGCGAAGATATTCAGGTCAGGAACCAGCCCATTCAGAGGGCCAAAATTCTCCAGGGGCTCCTGTGGAAACCGGGAAAAGCTTGACTTATAAGCGCCCATCCCCAGCGAAATCTGCTGGAGATTATGAACGCACTTGACGATGTGCGATTTTTCCCTGACCCGAACCAATACTTCCAACAACAGGGTCATCACAATCACCAAGATCGCCAGGACAATGGCCATTTCTCCGATAGAAGCGCCGCGCTGGCCGCCTTTCCTCTCCAAGCCGTTCACGATTGGTTTTCCCATGAGACTGTCCTCCCCAAGACGCCTGGTGTGGCTTGCCCCGATCTACATGGCGACCATGCCCCAACTCGTCGAGTATCCGCGTCCATGCCACTCGATAGAAAGACCAGCATGCAGACTCCCATGAAGAGGGTCCGCATGCTGTTACAGGCCGAATTCGGTTCGATCCATGAGCACCAACTGGAACGCATCCGTGTGTTTCATTCCAAACGCATCAAGATCCCTTACCTCCCCCCTTGCTACTACCACTGTCGCTTGGTGCCGTCGTAGTGGTGCCGGGGGCCGTTGAAGTGGTCGTGTCTGGGGGTCCCGAACCGCCGCCACCTCCCTGTTCGTCGTCGTCGATTCCATCGTCATCAAAGCCAGGGTCCGCTCCGTGGTTGCCTCCGCCCTGGCCGGGATTGTCTTCATCGTCATGGTCCGTGTTGTTTCCGTGACCCTTATTGGTACCTGACCCATCCGTGTCCTCATCCGGCGGGACCGTGGTGGTCGTGGTAGCCGGGGCGGTCGTCGTCGTGCTCGATCCACTGCCTCCACTGCCGCCTCCGCTGCCGCTGGGACCGCTGCCTCCTCCTCCGCCCTGTTCGTCATCGTCTATTCCATCGTCATCGAAGCCGGGGTCGGCCCCATGGTTGCCTCCACCCTGGCCGGGATTGTCTTCATCGTCATGGTCGGTGTTGTTACCGTGGCCTTTATTGTCGCCGGGCCCGCCGCTGCCGCCGGAGGAGCCGGACCCGCCCGACGAGCCGCTGCCGCCGGAGGAGCCGGACCCGCCCGACGAGCCGCTGCCGCCGGAGGAGCCGGACCCGCCCGACGAGCCGCTGCCATGGTCGCCGCTGCCGCCGGAGGAGCCGGACCCGCCCGACGAGCCGCTGCCATGGTCGCCGCTGCCGCCAGAGGAGCCGGACCCGCCCGACGAGCCGCTGCCATGGTCGCCGCTGTCATGGTCGCCGCTGTCCCCACCGCCGCCCGAGGAGCCGGAGCCGGAGCCGCCCGAGGAGCCGGAGCCGCTGCCACCGCCCTCGCCAGCCCCGCCGCCACCGGCGCCCACGCCACCGTCTTCGGCGTCACCCTCGACTCCCATAAGCTCTTCGCTCCCGGGACCAATCAGGGTGCACAGCCGCTCCCAGTGGCCGTCGTCGATGTAGATGATGTTGAGACAGTTGTCCTCGTGATTGTTGTAGTCGCGGTCATAAACCGCTCCGAACTTCAAGGACGGCTTCCAGCTCTTACCCGGGTCTGCCGGTTCGAAAGGTGAAGGAAGCTCGGGCTGATAGGTCAACCCGGCTCGTCTCAAATCCTTCCGGGTCGCAAAATAGCGGTAGGACGTCTGCCCGTTCAGATCGCTCGCGCTGTCCATCTCCACCGGAGTGCTCGGACAGGCAAAAATGCCGTAATCCGAAACGTGCTTCTGGAGCGCAGAGAAATTCTCCAGTGGCTGCTGCGGAAACCTTCTGAATTCGTTCTTGTACGTCCCAAGGGTCTGGTTAATCTGCTGCAAGTTGCTGATGCAGTCAATCACCCTTGCCTTCTCCCGGATGCTGCCGATGACCGGGAAAAGCAGTACCATTAGGAGCGAGATTACTCCCACGCTGATCATCATTTCAGTTACGGTGAAGCCTCGGTTTGCGCTGGTCAGAATGGAGCGGGCAGGCGAGTGCCCCAGAACCCGGCGACATCCCCGATTCCTACTGAACATTGTTTTTCGCCTTTCCCAGTTTAAGCTACTGGCCAGAGCTGACCCACACGCCCCAGTTCGCCCTCTGGCGATAAGAATATCCCCAATTGCAGCAAAAGCCAGTTGAAAATTGTTCAAAAGAATCCGTGCTGAGAATGTTTATGGCAACTGTAGTGCCAATTTTCAAGCATATCGTAGCCGGCCCGGTGAAGCCAAGCAAGTTTCGGAGTCGCAACATGAGGAGCAATTTTTGTTCCGCGGGCGACAGGTTCCTGGCTGTCCGGCTAGCTGTCCCATGACAGGCCGAGCGAGCATGTCACAACCGGATGGGGCTTGACTAACTTATTTTGTCATAATCTGTTACATTCTGGTAAGGGTTAATTATTCGGCCCTAGACCGTCCAGTATGATTCGCATATTGGGATGGCGCAAGAGAGCAGAGGTCATGACAATGACCAACGCGATTGCCACGCCTAAGAGGGTTTCCCACATTCATTGTGGGTAGCGGGCTACATCGCGTAGAGACGCCGGTCCGGCTGCCGGGTGTGTTTTTTTGGTCACCTGTAGACGAAATTTAACGCTTTGGTGCATATGAATTCGCCCAATCCCGATCCCTCGGTCAAGTCCTCCCAGGTATCGCATCCCAATCTCCGGAGTTGGGAAAGAACATTCCTGAGACCGCTCCGGCAGCCGGGCAAGATGGATACGGTCTGGCGAGAATTAGAGTCCAATCCGGAGCTGCTCCGATGGGCTTCATCCCGGGCTCGACTTCGGCCAGAATGCGAGGCGCTTCTGGCTCGGGCCTATGCCGGCCTCGGGAATAATGGCCCCGCTCGGGAACACGCGAATCGTTCGGCCAGACTGCTTCAGCGGGCACTGTTGCGGTCAGGAGGCGAGCCCCGGCGAAAGCAGGCCGAGGCCCACTACCGCACGCTACTGCTCCTGGGGGACGTTTTTCTTCATATGGGGCAGAAGGCATCCGGAGGAGACGCTTCGGCGAAAGATTTTCATATCGCTGGGCGGCACTATGCGGCCGCGTTGCTGGTCGCTGGCATGGTCCAGCGAAAATATCACCAGGATGATTTGTGGCATGAAACGGTGACCCGCATCGGCGACCCCAGCGAGCTGGTCGGTGGCCATCCGCGCCTGGGCGAATGGCTCGCTGGTCTACGTCCCAGCGATGACGCACCCGAGGCAGGCGGAGCGAGGACCTCTGACCCTACAAGTCCGGAGTCACCACCGCCGCCCTCGGACAGCGAACAGCCGCAAAGGCTTCGTGCTCTGGGCCAGTTCCTAGCCTCGCCGGAGGGTCAGGCTTCGATCTCCCCTGACGTGAAGTCCGCCCGGTCTTACCGCTGGCTTTCGGGGACTGCCTGGCAGCGCCCGTTGCCCGCCCTCCTGGGCGGTGCGGAAGAGGAATGGACACGCCTGAAAATCATCGGAGGCCTCAAGCTCCTTCTGTCACTTTTTGCACTCTCATTGCTCATCTTCTTCCTCGGCGAGGTGGTGTTGCATTTCTGGCTCGAGAAAAGCATCGATGCGCTGCTCGACCGCGCCCGCACCGGTTTTCTGCCCGACTTGCCTGGACAGCCATGGATCGAGCCCAGGGTACAGCTTCTCCTTCTCGTTCATCTCGGCCTTCTATGCCTCTTCATCCTTCCGTTCGTATGGTGGCTCTGCCGCATGGGGCGGCTCGTCCTCACCAGCGTGAACTTCAGTCCCCCCTTTCAACGATTGAAAAATCGGATCGGAATCGTGGCCGCGTCGAGCTTTCTCTTCGCCGGACTGGGCTTTCTGGTGGTCCATGGCCAGACGAACCTGTTTCGCACGGCGTTCTCGGTCCTGCCCGTGCTCCGCGACGACGTTCCGGCCGACCCTCTGGTCCGCGCCGCATGGCTTGGCCGAGTTGCCGGAGCGCTCAATTTTCGGGCTCGCAATCAGATCGACAACTACCTGCGTGCGCGCCTCTCCCTGAGCTACGAAGCACTAAAGGACTATGACGCGGCGCTCCGAACCTGGCAAAAGACGAACGGGATGGCTTACATGCCTTTCTGGCAGAATGCCGACCCCAAGGTCTACAAGGCCATGGTTTCCAGGCTGTTCGTCGAGTATGACGTTCAGATCGCCCACAGACTCAGGACGACCTTCGACTACGAGCGCCGTCTGGTCGATGCTCCAGACGACGCTCGGCTTCTCGCCGACATGGGCACTTATCTTCTGGGTCATGGCCGGCTGAGCTCGGCCATCGAGGCGCTGGCGCGCTCTCTGAGGCTCGATCCGGCCTCTGCCGGTCTCCTCGACCGATCCATTTCGGGGCCTGAGGCGGGCAAGATATTCCGCAGATTGCCTTACCAGCTTGCCGTCTCGACTCATGGTTCCGACCAGGACCTGGGCCGCGACTACCTCGAGGCCGTGACGGAGACGCGGGGCATTCACCGACTGGCTTGGGCCGTCAAGGAGGCTCTGAAGCCTGGCCCCTTCTGGTCCCGAGACGTTTTGCGTACCCAAGCAGAAGCAGCTATCGACTCCGTCCTGCAAGTCGTCGAGCAACATGCCTCCCATCCCACGGCCCAACTCAACCTGGCGGAATTTCTTGGCCTGGCCGGCCGATTCCAGGAAGCGGACAAAGCCTTCGATCGGGCGGACCAGGAGGGCAACCTGGACGCCGCGGGCAACGCGGCCTGGGGCTGTACCCTGTATGCGCTGAAGGAATATCGCCAGGCCGTTCGGGCCTTCCGGGCCGCGTCGGCGGACGTGGCCCTGCCCATGGCGGGCGACGCGCTCATCGGCTGGGCCGGTGCGCTCGTCTTCCTCGAGAGGCGGACCGAGGCAGAGGCTCGTTTTCTCCAAGCGATCGAGCGGGACCCCTCGGACCCGCTCTACCACCTCGAGTATGGCAAGGCCCTCAATGCCTGGGGCGATTACGAGGCCGCCGTCCGGGAATTCGAGGCCACGGAAGGCCATTTCCCGTTCCTGGAGGCTTTCCCTCCCTGGGCCTACGCCCTGAATCAGCTCGGCCGTTCCCAGGAAGCGCTGAAGGCGGTCTTCCAGACCCTCCGCTCCCAGGCCTACAACCCCGCCTTCTATTCCGGAGCCGTGACGCAGACCCTGCGCGGCCTGCCCAAAGATAAGTATCCTCCAGCGCGTGATGCCCTGATTAAAATGGTCACCGGCCTGAGGCGGGACTTCGATGCGTCCTGGAAACCGGACCTCTACCTGGCCAAGGCGCTGTGCCGCACGGGCGATGAAGCCGCCGCCGCCCAGGTCCACTCCGGCCTCGAAGTCTTCGTCCCCTTCTGGGACCGGCTCGGGTGGATGACGCGCCCGGCTGCCGATTACATCCTCTGGGGTTGGATGCATCTGGAGGCCCGTCAGATAGAGTCGGCCAAGAAAAAATTCGAGATGGCGCTCCAGGCGAGTCCGGACGACCCGAAGGCCCAGCTCGGCCTGGCTACCGCTCTGGCCCGCCTGGGCAGGTGGGATGCCGTAGACCAGGCCTTCGAAAAAGCCCTTCGGGCCAAGACCGATCCGGCCGAGGTGTCTTCGAAGTGGGCGCGCCTTTACGCACAAGAAGGTCAGCCGGACAAGGCTTATGAGTTGTTCCGCCAGGCTTCCCAGGCGGGGATTCGGGACTGGGAGCTAGCCCGGGAGGTGGCCCTGGCTCTGGTCCCAACGGGCCGGGGGAAGGAGGCGCTCGACCTGATCGAACAGGCCGCAGGTCCCCATGTCCTTCCTGCGTCCTTTGCGCGCGCCCGAATCAGCATTCTTGTGGGTCTGGACCGCTGGAAAGAGGCCGGAGATGAGGCCGGGAAGGCCCTCGAATCGTTTCCAGACGACCTCGGCCTGCTCGAAGCGTTCGGTATACAGCGGTTGGGCGACCGGGACTTCGAAAAGGCCGCCGAGCACCTCGACCGGGCGACGCCGCGCCAGTCCGCCCTGGCTCTTTCATCGCTCTATCTGTTCATAGCCCGGATGCAGCGGATGCCGCGAGCAGAGGCCGTCAACGAACTGCGCCAGCGCATCGGAGAGGTGCGCCACAACTACTGGCCGGCCCCGCTTTTCCGCTTCGCCTGGGGCGAGATCACCCTCGCCAAACTGCTCGAAGAGGCCGCCGACCGCGTGGACCCCGAGGAAATGGCCGAGCGCTTGAGCCAGGCCCATTACCTCGCCGGCGAGACCGCCCTGGCCTCCGGTGATGCGCCGGCCGCCCGGCAGCACTGGGACCTGGCCGCTGCCCAAAAAGCCTGGAAGGAATGGAGCACTCATCTCGCGCGCCATCTCCTGGCACAGCAGTCCCTCCGTTGAGAATGAGCCCGCGTTTCTCACGCGATGTGTCCGAAATGCGCCCTGCGGCCGTCGACTCGAATGACTTGCGTCGTTCTCGCTCAGAGCTAACCCGGATTGAGGTGACAAGAAGGCCGCGTTGAAGCCTCATTGTAACGGATTGCTGCACAGACGGATATCGAGCGTGCCGCTGTGACTTGCGAAAAATCCGGGTTAGTGCCGCACTATTTCTCAACGGATGGACTGGACTCCTTCATCCCGGTTGCGGAGTCCAACACCGCGCCGTATGATCATGGGCACTCCGGCAAATGAAAATTCGGGGACGTAGCTCAATTGGGAGAGCGCAGCGTTCGCAATGCTGAGGTTGAGGGTTCGATCCCCTTCGTCTCCACCAGTCCAAGATTTCGCATGCCTTCGGTGTGCGAAATTTTGGACTTTCTTTTGGAGTCGTACGCACCTCATCCAGAAAGGGTGACCCCATGCGTTTTTTCCATACGGCTGACACCCTGCGCAGCGACATTCACGATGGGTTGACCTTGGCCCTGATGCCAGGATAGAGTGCACGACATCGGAGTGTGAACATTCGCGCTCCGAGCCGTCCCGCCTCCCACTGTCCCAACGTCCCGAGGGGAATCCTCCAGGAGAATCCCTTCGGGAGGACAAGTCAGACGGGAAGATTCAGAGCCACGACCGTGAGGGAGTGGTCGGAAGGAGGCCCCACTCGCTCACGCCCGCAGCTCTGATTGAGATTCCGGGACTGTTAAGGACAGAGCATTTTCCTCTTTGCGTCCAGGTAATACTTGAAGTGGTCCAGGGACACGTCGGGCGGGACCGCATGGTCGATGGTGGGTATGAAGCCGCCCTCGCCGATGATGGGCGCGACGCTGCGGCGAATCTCGGCGTCGATGGCCTGGCGGCCGCGTGCAATCTCCCGCTTGTCCACTCCGCCAACCATGCAGAGGGACCTCCCATACCGGCGGCGCATCGCGACAGGGTCCATCCCCGCGGCCCGCTCGATAGGCCCGAAGCCGTCGACGCCCGCCTCGAGGAACAGCGGGATGAGCACCTCATGGTTGCCGTCGGTGTCCACCAGCACCAGCGAGACGCCATGCGATTTCAAGAACTCGACGTACCGCTTGTAGTGAGGAAGGAGAAACTTGTCGAACTGGACGGGTCCCATGAGGGGGCCGCCCTTCCCGGCCATGTCCTCATGGACGTAGACAAAATCGAATGAAACCTCCCGCAAAGCTCGAGCGAGCACCCGCTCGATAAAATCGGAGAGAAACTCCAAGCATTCGGCAATCAGGTCCGGGTCGTCATAGAAAAGGTAGGACAGAGGCTCGGTGCCGAACCAGTTCCTCAGCATGCTGTAGTACCCGAAGGTGCCCGCAAGAGGGTTCATCAGGGTCAGCGGAAGGAGGGACTTCGCGGCCGCCGCCTTGGCCCTTTCCCAATCTTCGGGGTAGCGTTCCTCCGGCGGGCCTTCGAATCGCTTCCGGAACTCCCGGAAGGACCGCCGGTCCTTGACGGGAAACTCGATATAAGTGTCCATGCTCATGCGCTGCCCGCCGACGGTCCCGGTCTTCAGCGCCCGTCGAGTGCGCCCCATCCCATCGATGAACAGGACCTGTTCCGCCGTCTCCTCGAGGGTCCGGGTGTCCACGGGAGGGACGGGCCCCGTGGCATTCACGTGAAGGGTCTCGTAGCCTTCGAGTCCGAAATAGGCGTGCCCCCGGTGCATCAGGCCGCACGGCACCTCCAGCGGCATGCCCTCCTGCACCCAGCGCGCCCGCGTCTGCTGCCAGAGAGCGATCTCGATGAAGGGCACATGGTCCACGGGCTCAAACTTCAAGGTCTTGACGAATCGCTCTTTGGAAGTCATGTCGTGCCTCTTTACCGGGCGGCCTCTCGGCGGTTGACGCGCTGAAGCTTCACAAGTCTCGCAGCATCTCCAGGGAAGTCTTCACGATCGCGGGGCCCCACTCAGGGGTCAGCCGAGAAGGCAGCAGGTAGTTCCGGATCGATTCATTGACCGCCATGCCTCCTTCCCGGAAGGCCTGCGGCGTGGGCAGGTATCCGAGGCAGCCATTGCTGTATCCGAGGAAGAACGTGTGGGGCAGGGGCGAGCGTTTCTGGACCTCGAGGCCCAGCTCGGCAAAGGGCTCCCCGGATACGGCGACGAGACCGACGTCCTGGACGCGCAGAGCCCAGAAAACGAGGTCGCGCCGGGGCGGGTCCTCGCCCGAATCGATCGCGTCCAGAACGGTCTGGGCCCAGTCGAGCTGCCGCATGGCACAGTGCAGGACGGCGACGCGTTTTTCCGCGCGGGCCTTTTCCACCTGCTCCTGAAAGTTCTGAAGCTCGCGACACGCTGCAGCCCGATCGGGCAGTGGAGACAGAGCCAGCGACAACCTTCGCTCGGCCACTCTCAAGGAAATCGCGGAGGCCACCGGCATTGGCTCGTAATCCCAGACCGAAACGGTCGCCACGGATTGCAGGATGCGCCGGGGGCCGCGGCGCTGATGCGTCCGAATCTGCGCCCATGTCTTGAGCGCTTCGCCGGCCAGCAGGGCGCCCAGCCGCCGGAGATCGTCGTACTGTTCCGGGCCCCCGCTCCCGATCCCGCAGCTTGGGTTGACGTTCCCGGCTGCGCCTTGGAAGAAGAGGACCGGCGCGCCGGTGACCGATTCGATGATATCCCGGGCCGCCCCGACATAGTCGGGCGAAATCTGAGGGGTCCCGGGGCCGAGGACGACGGGATGCGTCGCTGCCTTCAGGACCGTGGCGATGGGACGACCAGACGGATCGTCGATGCGAACGACCCCCACCTCGTTATCCACCGCTCCATCGGGATTCTCGCCGATGATGACGCGCCCATCGTCAAGGCGTTCGCACCGGTTGACGCCGAGGGGCGTCCATCCCCGGGCCGCGCCCAGGCGGGCCGGTCGAAGACGCTTCGCAGCCGTTTCGGCCGACCCGGTCAACCGTTCCTCCAGCGCTTCCAGGGTCCGGCGCTGCATCTCTTCCTGCTCCGGGGAATCCGCCCGCCAGCCGGGCATCATGGGCCCGAGATGCGTATGGGTGGCATGGAGAAGGACGTGGGCCGCTGGAATGCCCAGCTTCTCACCGATTCGAATCCGGATTCGATCGGCGTGCGGCTGCTGAAAGAACAGCAGATCACAGGAAATCAGGATGGCAGTGGCGGTCCCGTCGCTGAGAGCCAGGGCGGTGGCGGTGAGGTCCCGCTCGACGGATTCGGCCACGCACTCCTGAAAGACGTAGCCCATCATCTGGATGCCGATGGGCGGAGTAATGATGGCGCGGTCCACGCCGGCGAGGAGCGTTCGTGATGCTGGTGGAAGAGGAGGCATAGGAGTCCTGCTGAAGAAAAAATTTCAAGAAACCCTGATTCCAGTAACAGCGCCCGATGCTTTCCGAACCACGATGACGGTCACGGACAGCGGCTGCATCGCCAGGGTTTCGACTCGGGGCAGGGGCACGCCAGCGGCCCGCGCCCCGCACTGGCCATCAACGATCGCGTCCACGTCGAAGCGCTCCATTTCTGCCCCTTGGCTGGACAGCACGACGTCAAAACGCACGTCTTGCTCAGAGACATTCACGAAGAGGTAGGCCAGGGAACCGTCACGGCCCCGAAAGAGGCCATGCTGAACCGCCCGGTCCCGCACTTCGTGCCGCTGACAGGGGTCCATGCGGTGTTCCTTCCTCTCCGGATCGTAGTTGAACTTGCAGTACTGAGCGACGATCTCAGGGACGTCGATTTCAGGCGGACGCAGCATCTCGCCGAACATGAGATAGGGCCAGCATTCCCGCCCTGCGGCACGCACGATCTTCCGGTAGAACCCGATGGTGACCGGGTTGTGATGCGGGGGATCGGGAAAGTAACGACCGCCCGTGGGCAGTGCCCCCTGCACGAGTGACTTGCCCAGGCAGCGGGTCCAGTAAAGCACCTCGGGCCGATTGCTCTCCGGGTAGGCCGCGGTGTAGCAGCCGATGTACTCATGGTACACGGCGTTGAAGAGCGGGATCGTTTCGCCGCCCATCGGCAGACCCCGGTGATAGTGACCGAAGTACTCCATGTTGCCCGCCCGGTGGTCGTAGAGATCGACCCACGGGATGAAATTCTCGCAGATGCCCTCGGTGGTGAGGGCGCAGTCCGGATTCCGTGACTTGGCCTGACGGCGCACCTCTGAAAGGATGCGGCCCCAGGCCACGGACCACCACGGCCCGAAGCCAGCCGCGTGGCCGTGTGAAGGGTCGTAACAGGCATCGGCCCCGCTGCAGGGAAAGTTGTCGATCTGCACCACCGTGCAACCCAGGCCCAGGCATTGCCGGAAAAGGGAGGTGGTCAGCTCCTTCGTATATTCCGACTGGGGACAGAGCCGCGTGCATTCCCAGCCCGGATACCACCGGCCGACCGCAATCTCGCCGTCCGCCTGGCGCGTCGCATGGGGCCGGGCTTCCCGGTCGAACCGGGTCCAGCTATCGAACGGCGGGTCATAGGTATTTCGGAGATACCAGCATCCTCCGGTGATGTAAACGAAGCCGAGATTTCCGGCCTCTTTCAGCCGGGCCATGGCGTTTCGGAATGCCCCCTCGCCTTCCCGTGGCGGGAAGAATCCGTCCGGTCCGGTCCACGCCCCGCCTCGTTCCCAGTTGAAGACCAGGCCGAGCAGGGGCACGCCCGCCTCTCGGGACAGTGCATTCACCGTATCGGCAATCTGGGCCATGGAGTGATTCAGGTCCAGCTTCGGGATGTGGTAATTGGACATCTGGAAGACGCCGCCGATTCCCCGGCGCAGCCACTCGGGGATGTCCCGGTCCCAGAGCTTTCGCTCGCACCACCATTGGCGGACGGCCCAGTCCTTGTAGAGGCGCGCCGCGTCGAACCAATCGCCGCGGAATACGCCCACGATGCAGTCGTAAGCGATCCTCACCTCCTGGCCAGGGCTCTCGCCCGGAAAGTGCGACAGGGCCAGCACGGGCGACGGCCCGCAGGATGGCCAGGGCCCCATTTCGAGCTCCTTCACGTGCTGTCCCGCGTCGTGCGCGGCGAAGTACAGGCCCGCCTCGTCGTTGTAAAAGGCGTACATCTGCAGGGAAAGACTCCCGGGGTAGCGGCCCCGCACCCGGCCCACCCCCACATCGGCCGCTTCCGGCCCCGCCCCGCTGCAAAGTGGAAGGCGGTCCCGCACGGGAAAGGGATTCTTGAACAGATAACCTTCCCCGTGTATCGGGACGGCCAGGGCCTCACCGGGTGCGGGCTCACCGACCTTCGCCAGCCCGGAAACGACGGGGCAGGTCAGTTGGTGGAGCGCCGTGTCGCGGTCCAATTGGCGCACGCTCATGTTCCAGATGCTCAGCGCCGAGTCCCGCACCAACCGTACGCTGACGGAGACCTCGAGGCCGACATGAGGACTCGTAGCGGCGGCAGCCCGGCGACGAAAGCCGGACAGGATCAACGTGAGAACCCTGGCGTCCTCCGTGTCCTCCACCCTCCAGTCGAAATTCTCCGCCTGGCCGCTGTCGATCCATTCCAGTTCCGGGTTCTGCGGCCTGCGAAGCGAAAGCCGAAACAGGGGCGCCGGCGCCTCCTGATCCCGCCGCAGTTCGCATCCGGTCGGACGATGCACGATCGAGACCAAGGCCCCTTTGCTCCCTCGGCTGAAGCCCAGTTCGATCCACCGGTTGCTCAGAAGGATGCGATCACCGGAGAGGCGTACGGAGGGAGATTCTTGAGTTTGAGAGGACATGCTTCTTCTCCGGAATCCAGGGCAGTCGCAGAAACCCGTAGCGTAGCGCTTCCACTGCATCCGCATCCCCCTCTCCCTTCGGGAGATGGCCGGCGTGAGGGTCGTAAGCGCCAAAAACCTGTGACAAACTTATGAACCGACGTCCCCAAGTAAAGAGGTGGCCTCGATCAGGCATTCCAGGCTCTCGGCCGATAAGGCCTCCCCGGGATTGAAGGAGTCGCTCGAAGCGTAGCGTACCATCCGCTCCAGGAGGAAACGAGCCTCGGGAATGCCTGGCCGAAGGTCCAGGGCGCACAGGATGAGGCCGCCTCCTCCCCAGCGCCGTTCCACGAGGTAAGCCAGGGGCCTGAAGACCGGATAACGATGAATGACGCGGATGACGGGCTCGCCGGGATGCAGTCCGAGGGGCGAGAGATCGAGCGGCGGCGCATCGTCGATGAGCCGAAAGAATTGGAGGTCGGCGAAGCCCTCGTGAGGCAGGCCGCCGAGCATCGGATGCTCGCGGATGAGCGTGCCGCTCTGGCCGTCCTCGTACGGGGGATAGTTCGCCGGCGGTGTGAAAAAGTACCGGATGTAGCCGAAGTTCGGCCGATGGGGTCGGACCAGCCCCTCCGTGGCCGCCAGGAGGACTCGCCCGCCACCCCGCATGAATCTTGCCAGGTCTCCATCCATCACCTCGGAAAGGAGGCAAAGGCACGAGCAATCCCCGTGAAGCTCCCCGGCAGGTATCCGCCGCGGTTTCACCCATTCCTTCAGCCAGCTATATCGAGGCGCGCCATAAGCCGCCAGGGAGTCGGGAAGCCCCTCTTCGCGAGGCAGAATCCACAGATTCCACTGGTTGGTGAAGGTGCGATTTCCCTCGCGGATGCCGGCGTGGAGACGCCCGACGCTCGCATGCGGCACGGCGGGTATTTCCATCTCGACTTCCTGAACGGGACAGGTGACGAAGGGCTGATGGGCATAAGTGAATTCTTCAGATGCGACAACTTCTTCCCCGATACAGAATCGCCACTCGAACACCGGTGTTCGCATCGGCGGATGCGAGTAGTCCGAAACGAAAAATCGGCAACGCAACGGCTCGCCGCCGATGCGAACACGGTCGTCGAATCCGAGGCTGGACAGGACGACCGTATCGCCATGGGTCTGAAGCCACTGTTGGGGCGTGGCGTATTTTCGCTCGTAGAACTCGTCCAGGATGCCCTGTGGCGAAGGATGGGCATCCATGGCGTTGAAGTGGCAGATGCCCGCCAGGCGAGGATGGTCGCGCCGGCAGCGTTCCATCTGGCCCTTGGCCTCGATGAACTGGAGTCGCTGGCTGGCCGCTGCAGCGTCGGCGAGCAGGGATTCGAGGCCCCAACGGGCCGCAGCCTGCCGCGTGATCTCGGCGGCGTAAGGCCGGACCGCACCGCCGTATCTCGATGCGATGCGCACGTCCGGCAGGGAACTCCACCAGCGGTACTCGTGCTGGACCAGGGGCTTCGGACAGGACTCGTCCTTCACGGCATCGTCGTTGACCAGGTCGCTCGGAAGCTCCAGGTTCATGCCGCCGTCGGTCCAGAGAACCATCGCGCTCGGCTTGATCGCCCGGGTGTCGTGATAGCATTGCCAGGCGATTCTGGGAAAGTGCGTCTGGTTTCCCTCGTGGGAAAGCTCGTTGCTCATGCAGTAGAGATTGGCCGAGGGATGATGAAGGTCGCGGCGCACAATCTCGTCCCACTGCTTCTTGAGTATGGGGTAGTTGTCCCGCGTCGGCTGAGGCCAGGGATAGACGTGCCAGGCCGAATGCCCGCCCCAGGCACCCAGCATCCCCATCTCGCTCTGGACCAGCATCCCCACCTCGTCCGCCGCGTCGAAATACTCCGGCGGATACACGTAGGACTGGCAGCGCACGTAGTTGTACCCGTAGTCGCGTAGAGCCTTGAGCTTCCGCCGCCATCGGGCACGGTCCGTGTCCGGACACCCCGTCTCCGGGCAACTGGCGAAGTCGCCCGTCCCCCGCAGAAAGGTGGGCTCGCCGTTGATCAGGAAATGCTTCCCCTGCGTGGACAGTTTCACGAAGCCGACGCGTTCGCTCCTCGCGTCGAGGACCTCCGGGCCATGGGCCAGGGCTACGTCCACCTGGTAGAGGCTCGGCGAATCGGGACTCCAAAGCCGCGGTGCAGGGACCGGAAGGGTCCATTCCGCTGCCGCGCCGGCCAGTGGCAAGACCGCGTTCCACGCGGCACCCTCGGCGCGCCAGGGCTTACAGGTCACGTGCAGCGAAAGCGCAGGGAACGGAACGGCCGCATTCGCCAGCTTCACCGTGAGACGAAGCGCCTCCGCCTGGGCATCGGCATAGAGCCCGCACCAATCCAGGCAGGCCGGCCCGGTGCTCGTCAATTCCACGCCGCGGTAGAGACCGGACCAGTTCCCTTGCCAGTTGAACGCCAGGCCGAACGGGCGGTTCTTCTCGTGCACGCGGACGATCAATGAGTTGGGCCGCTCGAAGGAGACCCGGTCCGTCACCTCGAAGCCGAAGGGCACGAAGGGCAGACCATTCTCCCCGAGGAAGGCCCGATTCAGCCAGACCTCGGCGGACGGATGGACTCCGCCGAAGCTCAGCCACACCCGGGAGCCTTGCCACTCTGGGGGCAGAGCGACCTCTCGACAGTACCACCCGTCGCCGCTGTAGGTGGCCCGAAAGACCCGCGCCTTCAGTCGGAAGTCCCAGACCTCTTCATCGCCGTCGTGCCCCTGCCCCTGCCCCTGCCAGCATCCGGGGACAGTGATTTCATCCTTCAGGATTTCAGGTTGCTCGAACCAGCGTTCCCGCAGGCCGTGGCTGCCGGGGTCGAGCCGGAAGCGCCACGGCCCGTCGAGGCTGATGCGGCGTTCCGCCGAATGTCGGAGGATGGGATTGACCCGCGCGGGCATCCACACTTGCGAGGACATGACCGGACTCCTCCCGCGTCATGGCGGGGCGGTGATCCTTGATCTTCGCCCGGGTGGGGCGAGTCCTGCTGGTGGGGGCGCCAGGGAAGGAACTCATGATAACGAAGAACCCGAAAAATTCACGCGCCGCCGTCCAGGGTCCTCGGTTACCGCACAATCATCCAGTGCAGCCGCGCCCCCTCGGGCGCAGGCCGGTCGAACTCGACGCTGAAGCCCTCCGCCGTCTGGTCGCGGACGGCCCGGCTGGACAACCAGCTCTGCTCCACGAACACCGCATAGTCCGCATCCGCCTCGGGCCTGGGAAAGGACACCCGAACGGTGGTGTTTCCGGCCTGGACGGGCAGGTTCTTTCCGCGGAGGTTGTTCGCGGGAGTGGTGCTGCCGGAAATGCCCTGGACGCCGTTGACGGGCCCGTTGGTGCGCAGGCCGCCTCCCTGGAAGCTGAATTCGCCGGAGACCTTGGAGACGGACAACGCGGCCTCCTGGGGCGGCTGGCCTTCCGCGTGCCCGTAATGCCACTTGATCGGCTGCTCGCGCCCCGTCTGCTGGAAAAGGATGGCCGCGTCCTCAAAGTCGCCCTTGCAGTTCAGTCCGACCTGCGAAGCGGACTCGATGACGAGCACGTTGTCCCAGGCCGGCTTCGTTTCCTGCCGCTGCGCCGCGCCATCGAGCGTCGAGGGGCCGCCCTGGACGACCAGGGCCGCGTAGCGCGAGGCCTCGCCGAAGTTCGCCACGTCGAATACCGCCGCCGGCCAGGCGCCCGGCACGTCGTCCCACATCCAGACCCGGAAGGCCTGCGGCTTGAAGGGATCGGGGCCGATCGCCTGCTCCAGCTCGTCGCCCGGCTCGAAATCGAAGGCCGTCCCTTGATCCCCGTAGGGGGCCAAGCCCAGGGTCCTCTGCCCGCCCCGCTCGCCGCCCGGAATGGCCCGCGACACGTCGTCCACGTACGTCCCCGGCGCGATCACGTAGCTCAGAGGCCTCAGATGCCCGTCCCACGAGCCGCGCTCCAGACTGTACAGCGTCGGACTCCCAGCGCTCTTCGCACCCCACCAGAACCGCCGAATCTCGATGTCCTTCGTGCCGTCCGCATTGAGCACCAGCGAGGTAACCTCATACCACCGGCGGTTGCCCTGCCCGGGCGTTAACTCGCCCGGCTCGACGACGGCAAGGTACCGGCCGATGATCCCCGGCGTCCACGGGCAGTCGGCGTCCCCTCGGATGAGCCCGCCCATCTTGATCTCCTGGATGCCCGTTGTCGGATTCTTCACGAGCCGGCTCGGGTAGCTCCTGCCCTGAAAACGGTATTTTCCTGTATCCACGGTGTCCCAGTAACTCTCCGCGGGCACAATCCAGACCTTGCCGGCCGTGATCCACTTCTTCGGGTTCAGGTTGATGAGCGGCCGCGAGTCTCCGAGCGCGTTGACGTTTCTCGAGTCCGGCGTGAATCGGAGCTGCTGACGCGGCCACTCCACGGACTCCACGCGCCCGCGGAAATTGTCGCCCAGGCTGTGTATGAAGGCCGCATAGCAGTTGCCGTTCTCGTCACCCGCAGCCGAGTGCACGTTGCTCATGTAATTGAAATCGCAGTGGTAGATGTACGTATCCCCGTGCGCATACTGGTTGCGGATCACCTTCACGTCATAGGTCTGGTTGTCGTTATGGCTCGTCTGCGTCATGTGCAGGATGCCGGTGTTGCTCTTGTTGTGGATGATGGCCCCGGCGACGTGCTCCAGGTCCGTGTCCGCCACGAGGTAGTGCTGGCGCTTCTCGGCGTCGTACCCGATGGATTTCACCTGCGCGCGCAGGACGCCGTTGCTGTAGCCGGGCCCCGCATGAATGTTCAAAAACTGGCCGGGCCGGAGACCGCGGACCGTCGGCACGTAGAAACGCCGGTCCTTGCCCGCCGAGACCGGAGACTGAAGCCAGTCCAGGTAGCTGATCGAGCCGTAAATAAGCTGGTTCTCCAGGGTGACCATGGGATGCGTGCCCCAGTGGGGCAGGCTCTCATCCTCCTTCATCCGGAGCGTGCGGGCGATGCGCATTCCTTCCAGCGGCGGAACGTGCAGGGTCACGTTCTTCTCACCCGCCTCCAGGACGGTGACGCCCGCCGTCGAGCCCCAGCTCCGGGTGATCTCCGGCAGCGGCGGGATACGCATCAGCCCCTGGCCCGTGTTCTCGATGCGGAGCTGACCCGCCAGGGAGGCAGGAACGATCAGGAGGCCGCCGGATTTCCCGAGGGCCTCCATGGCCCTGGCGAGGGCGGCCTGGGCCTGCTGGGGCGTACCGAGGGGTCCAAATTCGGAGAGTTCTCGCACCGTCCCGGACGGCAAGGGCGCGGTCGTCTCCTCCCCCTGAATTTCACAAATTCCCAAGTTCAGACCCAGAACGGCGTGAAACAGGATCGTGGTCAGTGGTTTCATGGTGGCCTCATGGATTCCGTAGGAGGGTTCAGCTCAATACGAGTGATACTCGCAGCCCAACAAGCTTCGGAAAGGTGCCAGGTTTCAGGGTGCAGGAATCAACGGACAACCGACCCGCCTCCCACTGGGACAAGTCTGGCGGGACACCCATTCGATATCTCCGCAGGCTGCCCACCGCGTGCCCGCTGGTTGCCCGCGTAGTGGGCACGGCGCAGCGCAGCGTGAAGCGCGTGGGAGTTACAACCTCAGAGGCTCACGCACTCCTCATTCTGCAATAACCTGCAGGGCCGATGAGGTGGCCGAGGCGTTGTCTGCACAGCGCAGGGTTGGGATGCCATTGGGATGCCATTATAATGAGGTGGTCTGTTGCGGCCATCGCCGACTCCAATCATAAGGATGCCCTATGGTGCAACGCCCGACGGAAATCCAGCAGAAGCAGTGGCTCGAGGAGGGGTATCTGGTCATCGAGGATGCCATAGCCGGGGAGGATCTGCGCCGCCTCCAGCGGGCCTTCGATACCTGGGCCGAGAAGTGCAAGGCGGACTGGCTGGAGAGCGTCGAGGCCGGGCAGGCCTCGCCTACTTTCTACGACATCCCGAACGTCCTGGAACGAGACGAGGTTTTCATCGATCTGGTCGACCATTCCAGCTTCTACGGGCTACTGGCGGAATTCATGGTGAACGACATGATTTTCATCGGCCCGCAGGCGCGCACGGTGCCGGCGTGGCCCGTCTCCTACTCCGGCTGGCATCAGGACGTCCCTTTCAGCAATCCCCTGCACATCAAGGTGCAGGTCTACGTGAACGACGTGGACCGCGATGGGGCTTTCGCCTTCATCCCCGGAAGTCATCGCCGCGGCACGGGCCCCTACCCGGCCGTCCAGCGGCTTCAAAGCATGCCCGGCCACCGTGTCCTCCCCGGCCGGGCCGGCACGGCCATCCTGTTCAACACCTACGGATACCACACCGCGATGGACAATCCTCGGGGCCAGCCCCGCAAGTCGATCATCCTCATCTACGAAAAGCGGACGCCGGGCCGCCTGGACCCCAAGGCCTTTGCAGCGATTGCGCACCGATGCCGGACGCCCGAGCGACGCCGGCTCTTCGGCCTGGAGGACCCCACATGCCCGTGATCGATGCTCACCTCCACGTGTTCGCCAAGGCCTCCTCGGAATTCCCCCGGGAAACGGCCGACTGGCTTCCCGCGGAACGGGAGGAGCCGGTCGAAAAGCTCCTCAGCGTGATGGAGTCGCATGGCGTGCAGCATGCCGTGCTGGTGCAGATCGGGGGAACAGCCTTCGAGCACCACGCCTATCTGCGGCACTGCTTGAAGAGCTATCCGGACCGATTTCGAGGCATCGGGCTGGTCGCTCCGGATTCCCGGACGCCGGAAGCGGACATGGACCGGCTGGCGGAGGGCGGCGGCATCATCGGCTTCCGCCTCTTCGAGCTGGGGGGACATCGTGACCCGTTTCAGCCGGCGGACGTTCGGGCCTTCAAGACCTATCGTATCTGGAAGCATGCGGCGGAGAAGGACTACGTGCTGTGGCTCTACCCTCGGGCCTCGGAATCGCACCAACCGCCTTATCTGCTCGAGGCCTTTCCCCAGGTCCGGGTGGTGTTCAATCACCTGGGAGTGTGCCCGGGCAAGGGGAAATTTGAGCTGGACGAGAAGGGTCGCCCGCGCATCGAGACGCCGCAGTACAACCCCGCCTTCCATACGACCTACCGCCTCGCCCGTTACGAGAACGTGACGGTCCACCTCTCCGGCCAGTACGCCTTCAGCCGCGAACCGTATCCCTACCGGAATCTGGCGGGCTGGCATCGCAGCCTGCTCAGAAACTACGGATCGGCGCGGCTGCTGTGGGCCACCGATTTCCCGTGGATTCTCGAGGACCCCGGGTACGGGCACCTGACGGAGATCGTGCGGGAGCTGCTGCCGGACCTGACGGACCACGAACGCGAGGACATCATGGGCCGGACGGCGCAGAAATTCCTCAGGTTCGGACCCGGACGGACGTGATCCGGACAAGATTTCTCGCACCACCGGGCCGAATGGACCGGAAATAGACACGAAAGCGTCCTTCATGTTGGACTCTTCATCCCCTTCATCCGCCGCCGGCCCAGACCTTGACCAGCAGATCGCGCAATTGCCGGCCGAGCCGGGCGTCTACTTGATGAAGGACGCCCGGAACGAGGTCCTCTATATCGGCAAGGCGAAAAATCTGCGGGCCCGGGTGAGAAGTTACTTCCTGGCCGATTCGGCAGGCGACCGGCCCTTTCTCCGCCTGCTGACGCCCCGGGTGGCCCGGATCGACCACGTGGTCACCGCACAGGAAAGCGAGGCGCTGCTCCTCGAGAACAACCTGATCAAGCAATTCAAGCCGCGGTTCAATATCAACCTCAAGGACGACAAGACCTACGTCAGCCTGAAGATCGACATGACGCACGATTTCCCGAGGCCCGTCATCGTCCGGCGCCGCGAGAAGGAAAAGAGTGTCCTCTATTTCGGGCCTTATGCCTCGGCCTCCTCCGTCCGGTCCACCCTGCGTTATCTCAACCGGCTGTTTCCGATCCGCGAGTGCTCGGACCACGTGCTCTCGCACCGGACGCGGCCGTGCCCGCTCTATGACATGGGACGCTGTTCCGCGCCTTGCGTGGGGCTCATCAGCCGCGAGGCCTATCACGAGCTGGTGCAAGAGGTCATTCTTGTCCTTCGCGGGCACAGCGAGGAGCTGATCGAAAGGTTGAACGGCAAGATGACCACGGCCGCGCGGGCGTTGCGCTTCGAGGAGGCGGCGCGGCTGCGGGACCAGATTCGGGCGGTCCAGCACACCGCGGAACGGCAGAGGGTGGACGTGCCGGATTTCGTGGACCGCGATGTGTTCGCCTATCACGTTCAGGGCGAATTCATGGAAATCCAGGGGATGTTCGTGCGGCACGGGCGTCTCGAGGACCTCTCCAACTTCGGATTCAAGACGACGGACCGCCGCCCGGAAGAGGTTTTCGCCTCTTTCCTGAACCTCTTTTACACCGAGGTCCGGATGATTCCAGACGCGATTCTGCTTCCCATCGAGGTGGAGGACGCGGCCGCACTCGCTCAATGGCTCTCGGAACAGCGGGGGAAAAAGGCCGAAATCCTGTGCCCTCGGCGTGGGCACGGCGCACAGCTCGTCGAGCTGGCCCGGCTCAACGCCGTCCAGGCCTACCAGACGCGGCACGGCGCGCCCGAAGCGAACCGGCAGATTCTTCAGGCCCTCCAGAAGGATCTCGGGCTCGCGAACCTGCCGTCACGAATCGAGTGTTTCGACATCTCCAACATCGGGGGCCATCTGGCCGTCGGCTCGATGGTCACCTTCATCGAGTGCGGTCCGGACAAGAAGCGATACCGGCATTACAAAATCCGGACGGTGGAGCAATCGGACGATTTCGCCATGATGTCGGAGGTCCTGCGGCGTCGATTCACCCGCGGCCTCGAGGAGAACGACCTCCCCGACCTCGTCGTGATTGACGGCGGCAAGGGACAACTGGCCGCCGCCCGGCGGGTCCTCGAGGAACTGGGCGTACACCGGGGGGACCTCATCGCTCTGGCCAAGCGGCGGCGCAGGGGCCGGCCCGGCGGCCGTACCGTGGTTCTGGACGAGCGCGTCTTTACGCTCGACCGCGAAGCCCCGGTCGTGCTGCCACAGAGCAGTCCACACCTGCTCTATCTGACGCGCATACGCGACGAGGCCCATCGATTCGCCGTCGCTTATCATCGCAATCTGCGCCAAAAAGAGTATCATCATAGCGCCCTCGCCGCGATCCCCGGCGTCGGGGAGGTCCTCCGCCGAAGGTTGCTGCGCCATTTCGGCAGCGTCCAGGCGGTCCGTGACGCCCCCGCTGAACAACTCGCTTTCATACCTGGCATCTCTTCCCGCCTTGCACAAACGATCTACGCCCACTTCCATCCGAACCCAGCCACGGCAGCCCATGAAGCCCAAGCTCTTCACGCTCGAGAAGGCCCATAGGGCGCTTCCCCTCGTCCGTCGGATCGTGGCCGATATCCGCGGCCGATACGGAGAACTGATCGATCGAAAAAGGGCACTCGTGGAAATCGCTCAACGACAGCACTCCGCGCCATCCGACGACGCCGTTCGTGAAATCCACGCCCTGCGCCTGGAACTCCAGGGCATGGTCCAGGAAGTCAATGAATACATCCAGGAACTTCATGCCCTCGGCGTCGAGCTCAAGGACCCGCAGACGGGCCTTGTAGATTTCTACTACCGTCACCAGGACCGACTGATCTACCTCTGCTGGCGATACGACGAGGAAACCATCGGATACTGGCATGAACTGGACGCAGGATTCGCCGGCCGGAAGCCCATCTCTGAGATTCAGAGCGACACGCCGAGTCATTCGGGTCAAAAGTAGCGCGGTACGTTAATTTTTTGAAAAATGGTCACTTGGGTGTGATAGTGTTTTCATGTTTCACAGAGGTTTCCAGTTGAAAAGGTGTCCCATCACATCCCATCGGGATTCCTCCCATGTCCCTCCCAAACTTGTCCTAGCGGGAGGGATCCTTCGGAAACGGGATCCCTCCCGACGGGACAGGTCCGGGAGGGAAAAGTATGGTAGGCCGGTCAGATCATTCCTGACACCTGACACCTTTCCGAGCCTTGTTGGGCTGTGGATATCACCCGCCTTGAGTCCTTACGATCATCAGAGGATGCCATGCTGACTCGACACCACTATGTCGCACTCGCCTGGCTGCTTCCTTTGTTCGCTTCAGGTTGCGCTGCCCTCGTCATCGGCGCGGCTGCCGGTGCCGGCGGCACCGTCTACGTCAAGGGAAAGCTGGAAGAGGTGCTGAATCACTCGGTCACCCAGGTCCATGAGGCCACGCAGAAAGGCCTTCAGGACCTCGGCCTGCCGCTCGTCAAGGACCACGCGGACAAGATGAGTGCAGAGATGAAGTCCGGATTTTCGGATGGAAAAGACGTATGGATCGAAATCGCTTGGATTTCAGAAAAATCGTGCAAGATCAAAATCCGCGTCGGATACATGGGCGATCAGGGCCGATCAGTCCAAATTCTCGACGCCGTCAAGAAAAAGCTCTAAGGAGGTCTGCCATGTGGCGCATTTCCATGCCGGTCCTTGCGGCGGCTGCCCTGGTGGTGTTCCTTTCGGGTTGTGCAGCAGTCATTGTCGGCGCGGCCGCGGGTGCCGGCGGCGCCGCCTATGCCGCTGGCAACATGGATGAAGTGGTCGGCAAGCCTGTCCTCGAGGTGCACTGGGCCGCCCAGAAAGCACTCCAGGAGCTTCAACTCCCCGTTCTCGAGGACGTCGGCACCCTCAAGGTCAAGATGAAGTCGAAATTCTCGGATGGTACGGAGGTCTGGATCAGCCTCAAGAAACTTTCAGACACCGCCACCCGCATCCGTGTTCGCGTCGGCTTCAAAGGTGACGAGGCCAGGTCTTCGAACATCTTGCGGGCCATCAAGCAGCAACTTGGCCTGGTGGACGGGCACTGAACTACAAGATCACGGGGCCGACGCTGAAGGTTTGCACGGTCATCGTCCCGACCGTCATCCCGTCGAGCTGCGCCTCCGTGATGAAGAAACCGTCCGGGTTGTAGCGCACGGGGAGGACCTGCCCCGGGAAGCCTGCGAACTCGAAGAAGCCGTCTCCCCTGGCGTCGATCTGGATGAGGTTGCCCGAGCCCGTGGCGGTAAGCAAAAGGCTGTCGCCAAAGCGGATACGAACCACGTCGGCCAGCGCATTCCTGCCTTTGGGCGGGTAAAGTGGCGTGGAAAACCCTTCTGTAGAAGGGCTTTTCCCCGCGACCCCTTTCCTAAGACTCTTGTCTTGGGCTTCGCCCCTAAGACGCTTTCCATCTCTCAAGCGCTTCTCTTTTTGACAACGCGATTGAAATTCTGAAACCATTCAGATGCGTCGCGCGGTCGGGCGCGATCAGAATGCCGCGGGGCCCAAGCAGCATGCAGGCGTTGTCCGCATACCAGCTCGCAAGTCGTCTCGGATTTCTGCACCAGCGATGCCTGCACGCCTGTCAATGTCGGTTTGAGAATGTACCACCTGTCGGTCGGCCGTGTACCACCTACCGGTCAGCGGTGTACCACCTGGCAAGGTGGGCGTACCGTTCGGGG
>JACPCR010000129.1 GCA_016179685.1 Planctomycetota bacterium
TGGCAAAGTCTGACGCCTACCACCCGACACAGCCCGAAATCCTCCACCAAAACAGCCACCATCCCGAAGAAACCGCCGCCTGACTCGCCCACCCCATGCCCGACCGGGGTTCGTACCGTAAAATCCCTCTTGGCTCTCAAGCTAGGACTGGAGAGCCTATGTCCTTAGAATCGGATGTTCAAATTACCTGCCAAACTCCAGGGCGAAGCCCGGAAGGGCTTCGCCCCGAAACGCTGATGCGCTTCGCTACGAAAACTTGTGAAGTGCTGAATCATGATCGATGATGAAATCGGGCGGGTCCGTCTCCTCGAACTTATTGAGAAGTTGCATTGTTTCTCAAGAGGCGTTCGGGCCTTAAGGACCATCCGGAGGGAGCGATCTTGGCCCCTGAAAAAAAGCGTGATCATGCGGAAACTCCTCGAATGGGTTGGTTTCTCGTTGGCGTGCTCCTGGCCGCCCATGCCCCTCCCGCCTCGGCCGCACCCGCGGAAAATCTGCTGGCCAACCCGGGCTTCGAGCGGGACCGTGACCGGGATGGCATTCCGGACGGTTGGAAGCGCATCGCCCATGAGAAGCTGAGCGGCCGATTCTCCCTCGTGGAAGATGCCTGGGAGGGCCGGCGCGCGGTCTGCCTCGAGACCGAGGAGTGGAATTTTCTCCGGCCCCAGTACATCGCCCAGGAAGTGAAGCTTCCACCGGGTTCGGCCTTCTGCGCCCTTTCCGCTCAGGCCCGGGGCCGGGGCCTCTTCGCCGTCGCCGTCCAGTTCCGCCGGGCCGGGCGGCCGATCGAAGAGGAGACCGTGGACATGGGCTTCGGACCCCAGCGGACCGCCCGCGAGGTCAAGCGGGACTTTGCGCTGGATTTGGAATACTTGCCGTACGAGGCCGTGTTCGAGGTCCCGCCCGACGCCGACGCGGCGCTCGTCAAGCTGGGAAACACAGCGGGGCCCCTCGACCGATTCAACCTCTGGGGCCGCTGCCGCCTGGATGCCGCCTTCTTCGCCGCGGGACGACTCGAGGACCTGCGAAGGCGAGCCCGCCGGACCGAAACCGTTCTGGAACTGGAAAACCAGCCCGCGGCCCCAGGCCTGAAAAATATCGCACCCTGCTGCCGCATCGGCCTCGATCCGCCTGCGCTGGACTCCGGGCTTCTGGCCGACGGGGACATCCATACCACCGCGGAATTTTATCCTGGCATCGAGCGCGGCGGCATCTGTGCCTTCCGCTTCCCCAGGCCCCTGCCCGTGAAGTCCATCCGACTGCATCTTAACGGGGCGGCGGCTTCCTACTCGATCCGTGGAGACGCGGACGGCGACGGCCGTTTTGAAGCTCTTCTGGCCCGGCCGCAGGGCCTCGAAGGCCTGTCCGGCTGGAAGACCCACTTCCTGCCCGGCGACACCTACCACGAGGTCCGAATCCAGGCGCTTGAAGGGACGGGGCTCTGGGGCTTCCGCCAGACCCTGCCTTACGTGACCGAGGTGGAGATCGGCGTGCCGGCCGCCGCCGTGACGGAAGCGGAGTTGGGCGAATGGAGCGCGCTCCGCCGGGAGGACTCACCGCCGGGAGGCGTGCCCGCCATCGACGTGCGGCCGTCTTCTTTCACCGTCGAGCCGGTGAAAGGCAAGTTCCGCAAAATGGTCTGCGCTGACCTCTGGATGTGGGGCATCGATTACGGTCCGGCGACGAAGAAGGGCGACTGGACGCGGGAAAGGGTCAAGGAAAGTCCGATTTTCCGTGAGAACGCGAACATTGTCCGAGGCATGGGCGTGGACACGGTTTTCATCGATCTGACCAATTCGAGCTGCTGGGACCTGATGCCGTGGCCGAGCCGGGCGGGCCGCGGCGCGGAGGACAACGTCCTCGCGGCGCTGATCGCGGCTCTGCACGATGAGGGCCTCCAGGTCGTCACGGAAACCTTGCATAACATCAGCCCCTTCGAAACCGTAAAGTGGCACTACCCGTGCGAGGAGACGAGCCGATACCCCGGCATGAAATCGTTTCCGAGCATCCTGTACGGCGGCCACGTGCGCGATCAGTGGCTGACGCTCTACGAAGAACAAGTCCAGGCGGGGGCCGACGGGGTATGCCTCGGCTCCGATGAGTTTTATTATCGCGGGCATTTCCTCGAGACCCTCCCGGCCGATGACGCGCAGCGACAGCACTACCGCACAACGCATGGCCGTGAAGCGCCCGAAAAGGAGGGCGACTCTCTCGCTTACCGCTGGTGGGTGCACGATACGGGGCAGGGGCTGGCCGGCCTCTTCGCCTACTGGAACTCCGAGTTGAAGAAAAGACATCCGGGCCTCTATACCTGCACGGTCTTCATGCAGCCTGTCCAGCGGTCCAACCTGTACGGCGACGGCGTTCCTTTCGACCGCGTCGCCGCTGCCGGCGGAGCGGACGAACTGGGCGGTGACTACTTCACGCCCTGGGGTCTCCGCCTGCTCACTTCGGCTAATGGGTGGCGTCGGTCCACGCACATCTTCTGGGGCTGGCAGGCCGCGTCCGATCCTCCCATCCAGCTCTACGGCAAGGCCCTGTGGATGCTCATGTACGGCGGCGGAAGCTGCAATTATTGGCGCTATTATCAGCTTAAAGAAAGCGGACACTCTGAATCGGTTAAAAAAGGCTATGCCATGGTTAGAGACCTCGAAGCTCTGGGGGCCTGGGATGCCCGTCCGCCCCGAAGCATCGCCGTCCTCTCGTCACGGGCGAGCTGGGACTGGTGGCAGGTGAAATCAGCCTATGGCCGCCTGGAAAGCGCGGAAGACGACCGTGGCGTCCAGGCGCAAAAAGGCTGGTATGTGGACGAGTGGGTACAGGATCGCCTGCTGCTCCGCAATGGTTACCCTTACGATGGGTATTTCCTGGACAATCCGGACCATCTCCGGCAGCTCGAAGGCTATCGCCTGCTGCTACTCCCGTTTCCGTACTCGGTGAGCGAGGACGCGGCCGATCGGGTCCGGCAGGCCGCGGACCGGGGCGCCCGCATCATCCTCTTCAACGCCCGGGGGGAGACCGACGAGTGGGGCGAGCACAGAAAGACGCCCGCATTCCATGACCTCGTGGACCAGGGGAAGGCCGTGTGGATATCCGACGACCTCCTGCAGATCGGCGGCGACTCTGCGTTCCTCCGGTCCGTCCAAGCGCAGGTCGATGCGGCCCTCGGTGAGGCGCATCCGTTCAAGATGCATCGGTACGGCCGCCCGATTGACGCCACCCTTCTTATCCGCAACGAGCAGGAGAAGTTCCTTTTCGTGCTGAACTGGGGCGACCAGCCCGCGGCCGTAGACTTTTCCGTGCCCGTTCCCACCGGCGACTATCGGATTCTGATGCGGGACGAGTCCGGCTGGCACGACGCCGGCCTGGGCGGCAGCCCGGTGCTCTCGAGCGAGGCTCTGAAACGTTTCCGCCGGATGATACCCGCTCGCCGGGGCGAGGTGTACTTCATCTCTCCTAGAGAAAAATCTGCGAAGCGACTAGAATGAAATGCGTTGTCCTGCTGGAAATCAGCCCTCATCCCCTATTGGCCTGCAGGAGGTTTCCCATGAGCGCCGTGACCGCCGAACTGACCCGCAAGAAGTGTCGGCCCTGCGAGGGGGGCGTGCCGCCCCTGACTCGCCAGGAGTCCGAAAATCTGCTCGTGCAGACCCCGAACTGGGAAATCACGGAAGACGGCAAGCGCATCCGCCGGGAATGGACCGTAAGAAACTTTGTGACCGCCATCGATTTTTTCAATCGCGTGGCCAAAGTCGCCGAAGAAGAGGGACATCACCCGGACGTCCATCTCGTCCGATACCGCCAGGTGGCCATCGAACTTTGGACCCACGCCATCGGCGGGCTTTCGGAGAACGACTTCATTGTTGCGGCCAAGATTGACCAGCTTCCAGTCGAGTTGAAAAAATAGCCCCATGCGGATTCTGATCGCCGAGGACGACTCCGACTTCCGGTTTCTCCTCGAAACGACCCTCCGGCGATGGGGATTCGATGTCGTTTCCGCCTCCAACGGGCAGGAAGCCCTCGACGCCCTTCAGCGGCCGGATGGCCCATCCCTCGCCATCGTCGACTGGCTCATGCCCATCATGGATGGGCTAGAGGTGTGCCGTCGTATCCGGGCCGGATCAGCCGGGCAACGGCCCATCCACATTATTTTGCTGACGGCTATGAGCCACAAGGAAGATGTAGTCAGGGGCCTCAGAGCGGGTGCAGACGATTACGTCATCAAGCCTTTCGACCCGGGCGAGCTTCAGGCCCGCATCCAGGTAGGTGCAAGGGTACTGGGGCTCGAGGCCGAGCTGGCCGAGAGGGTGCATGACCTTGAGCAGGCTCTCGCGAGGGTAAAGCAGCTTCACGGCCTGCTTCCTATCTGTTCGTACTGCAAGAAGATACGTGATGACCACAACTACTGGCTGCAAGTTGAACAGTACATCACATCCCACTCGGAAGCCCAGTTCAGCCATAGTATCTGCCCGGATTGCTTCGAGCGCCACGTCAAGCCTGAGCTCGACAAGCTGAACAAGTAATAGACGGGCTCAAGGGTGCGGCTGCTCTCGCTAACTCGCCAACCAGGTCTGCTATTTTTACGGTATATTTTGGCCTGCGGATAGACAAACATGGACAACTTTGATATGATTTCCAAAGTTGTCCATGTTTCGAGTATCTCGGGTATCGCAGGCCTGAGCACGCAAACCGATGAAACTCACTGTCCGCGACGTCGCTAGACTCCTTGAAGTTTCAGAGAAAACGGTCTACCGCTGGGTGCATCAGGGCATTTTGCCAGCCTACCGAGTCAGCGACCAGTATCGCTTCAATCGTGCGGAGCTGCTGGAGTGGGCGACCTCACGGAAGCTGAACGTTTCCGTGGAGTTATTCCAGGAGCCCGAGAGCAATGCCGCACCCATGCCCGGCATGGTTGACGCCCTTACTGCGGGCGGGATTTTCTATCGGATAGGGGGCGATACGAAGGAATCGGTGCTCCGGGCCGTGGTGGAAAGCATGCGGCTGCCCGAGGAAGTGGATCGGGAGTTTCTTCTCAGGGTACTTTTGGCCAGGGAGGCGCTGGGCTCGACGGGTATCGGGGACGGGATAGCGATCCCGCACGTGCGCAACCCCATCGTTCTTCACGTATCGCGCCCGATGATATCGCTTTGTTTTCTGGAGAATCCGGTAGACTTCCAGGCTATCGACGACAAGCCAGTGGAGATTCTTTTCTCTCTGGTCAGTCCGACGGTCCGCGCACATTTGCATCTTCTTTCGCGGCTGACCTTTATGCTGCGGGACGTTGCTTTTCGCCAGGCGCTGACGCGCCAGGCGGGCCGCGAGGAAATCTTGAATGAAGCCCGGCGCGTCGAGTCATCACTTGTCCTTCGGCATGGAAATAGTTCCACACCACTCCCTGCCGATTTGCTGGGCAGGCCAGCCGCCGATGGCAAATGGCCGGGGGGCGGGTAACCTGTCATGACTCTGCTCCTGGCCGCCATCTTGCTGCTGATTCTCAGCGGCGTTGCCGCTCTCGTCTCTGAAGATGCGTCTCATCCCTCGGCGTCCATGGGCGCGTTCGGTGCTGCGGCCGGGTGCGCTCTTGGCCTCACCGCGGCTTTGATGGTGCTCATCGGCGGTCAAACCGAATCCCTGCGGCTGGCGTGGAGCGTGCCCCGGGGAGCGTTCCTGATCGAGCTGGACCCGCTTTCCGCCTTCTTCCTAATACCCACCCTTGGCCTCTCGGGCCTGGCCGCGCTCTACGGGAGCGAGTATCTCCAGGCGGGAGGGGTCCGAAGAGCTTTGGGACCGTCCTGGTTCTTTTTCAACCTTCTTGTGGCCAGCATGGCGGTCGTGCTGGTGGCCCGGAATGCTGTCCTGTTCCTCATGGCCTGGGAGGTGATGTCGGTGTCCTCCTATTTTCTGGTCATGCACGAGAGCGAGAAAGAGAGCGTGCGGGAAGCGGGCTGGACGTATCTCGTAGCCGCACATCTCGGCACGGCATTCCTGATCGTTTTGTTTCTCCTGCTCGGCCGAGAGTTCGGCACGCTGGACTTCGGGGGTCCCGGTCGAACCATCGCCGCCGCGCCGCAGGTTTCCGGCCTGCTTTTCATCCTGGCGCTCATCGGATTCGGGACGAAGGCAGGTTTCGTGCCTGTGCACGTCTGGCTTCCGGAGGCCCATCCGGCCGCTCCGAGCCACGTCTCGGCGGTGATGTCGGGCGTGATGGTCAAGACGGGAATCTACGGTCTAGCGCGAATTCTGACGTTTCTCGGGCCTCCCCAGGGCTGGTGGGGCTGGGTGCTCATCGGCATGGGGCTCAGCTCGGGCATCCTCGGGGTGCTTTTCGCCCTGGCCCAGCATGATCTGAAGGCTCTTCTGGCCTATCACACGGTGGAGAACATCGGCATCATCGCCCTGGGTCTGGGACTGGGCGTATTGGGTCTGAGCGCGGGCCTGCCCGGCGTGGCGGTCCTGGGCTTTGCGGGAGGACTGCTTCACGTGCTCAATCACGCCTTGTTCAAGGGTCTTCTCTTTCTCGGCGCCGGCGCGGTCGCCCATGGCTCGGGCACCCGCGAGATGGACGAGATGGGCGGCCTGCTGAAGCGGATGCCCTGGACGGGGGCGACCTTCCTGGTCGGCGCCGTGGCCATTTCGGGGCTTCCGCCGCTGAACGGCTTTGTCAGCGAGTTTCTCATCTACCTGGGTGCGATTTCGGGACTCCATTCGCCCGCGGCGACGGCGGTCGCTGGCGTGGGCGTGATGGGCGGGCTCGCCCTCATCGGCGGCCTGGCTGCGGCGTGCTTCGCCAAGGCCTTCGGGATCGTTTTCCTTGGGGAGCCTCGGAGCGGTCACGCCGAGCACGCCCACGAGGCCGGCCCTCTCATGAGGCTGTCGATGGCGCTCCTGGCCATTTCTTGCGCCGCGATCGGACTCCTCGCTCCTCGGGTTGTCCGTGCGATGTCCCCGGCCATCGCGACCATCGCTGGGCTGACGCCTGGACGATGCCGGGATCTGCTCACGCCCGGGACAGGCTCGCTGGCCCTCGTCGTCACGGCATCGGTCGTTTTCCTCGTCCTGGTGCTACTGCTGGCCGTTCTGCGGAGGGCCTTGCTCGCGGGCCGTACGGTAAGCGAGACCGGCACCTGGGATTGCGGTTACGCCCGGCCTACGCCCCGGATGCAATACAGCGCATCGTCGTTCGCCCAGCCGCTCACGGACCTGTTCGGGCCCGTGTTGAGGACCGAGCGGCGCGGATCCCCTCCAAGGGGCTACTTCCCGGATGACGCAGCGTTTGCGACGAAGACACGCGACGTCTGGCGCGAGGAGCTGTGGCGGCGGGTGTTCGCGGCGGCCGAGTGGGTGCTTTCGAAGTTCGCGTGGCTGCAGCAGGGTCGCGTTCACCTGTACATACTTTACATCGCCCTCACGCTGCTGGCCCTTCTGATCTGGGGGCTGCCATGAACCCATGGGGTTTCGTTCAGGTCGCGCTCGCCCTCCTTCTGTCGCCACTGCTGATCGGCGTGATCAACCGCACGAAGGCCTTCGTCGCCGGTCGGCGCGGGACGCCGCTGCTCCAGTTGTATCACGACGCCGCGAAGCTGCTGCGAAAGGGTGCGGTTTACAGCCGCACGACGACATGGGTATTTCGGGCTGGCCCGATCGTCGCTCTCGCCGCGACGCTGGGCACGCTGCCGTTCCTGCCGGCGGGCGGACTTCGTGCCGTACTGTGGTTCGACGGCGACCTGCTGGTGGTCATAGCCTTGCTGGGCGTGGCACGTTTCCTCACGGTGCTGGCGGCGCTGGATACGGGATCGTCGTTCGAGGGAATGGGCGCCAGCCGCGAGGTCACTTTCTCCGCGCTGGCGGAGCCCGCGCTCCTGCTGGGCCTGGCCGCGATGGGCCGCGAGGTGGGAAGCCTATCCCTCTCCGATATGTCGTCCGGGCTTACGGCGGCGAAGTGGTTTCAGGCAGCACCGGCGATGATGCTGGCCGCCGCGGCGCTCCTGGTCGTCTTCCTCGCGGAGAACGCGCGCGTGCCGGTGGACGATCCGAACACCCACCTGGAGCTCACGATGATCCACGAAGTCATGGTGCTGGACCACGGCGGCCCGGACTTCGGCGTCATCCTCTACGGATCGGCCCTCAAGCTGTGGGTTCTCGGTACGCTTCTCGTCAACGCTTCGCTGCCGGTGAGGACCAGCAGCGTGGCGATCGACGCGGCGGCCTTCCTGGCGGGCATGCTGGCCCTCGCCGTGCTGACGGGGCTCATCGAGTCCGCGATGGCTCGGCTGCGGCTGGCGCACATTCCACAGCTTCTCGTGGGCGCGACAGCGCTCTCGGTCCTCGCCATCATCCTGGTGCTGAGATGACGAATCTGATCGAGGTGGTGTTGGTCCTGGTGGTCCTGACCGACTTCTTCCTTCTGGGATCGAGTCGCCTGGCCGCGTGCATTCGCATCGTCGCCATCCAGGGCGTCGTCCTCGGCACACTGCCCGTGCTGGGACATCTGGACAACCTGACGTTGCGGCTGGTGTTCCTGGCCGTCGGGAGCGCCGCGCTCAAGGCGGTCGTGTTTCCGATCCTCCTCTTCCGGGCGATGCGCGAGGCCAATGTGCGGCATGAGATTGAACCGTTCGTGGGGTTCATCGCCTCGATCCTGATCGGGCTGGGAAGCCTCGCCGTGTCCGTCTGGGTGGCCTCACGCATCACGCTACCTCGTCCGGTGGTCTCCTCGCTGGTCCTGCCCGTGGCCTTGTTCACGATCCTGGCCGGGCTCTTCGTGATCGTGAGCCGGCGGAAGGCGCTGACGCAGGTGCTCGGATACATCGTGCTGGAGAACGGAATCTACGTGTTCGGAATGGTACTTGTCGGCGAAATCCCGATGCTGGTGGAATTGGGCGCCTTGCTGGACGCCTTCGTGGCGGTTCTCGTGATGGGGATCGCCATTGACCACATCAGTCGCTCGTACGATCACATCGATGTGGACGAGCTGGACACCCTGAGGGGATAGATGGAGACACGCCACTGTTTAGGGCTGATCCTGGCGACACCCGCGGTGGGGGCCGCCCTGTGCCCGTTCATGCGAACGCAAGCCGGGCTGCTCGCGTGGGCGCTGGGCGTGGTTGCGGCGACGGCCGTTGCCTCGGGCGTCTGCATCCACGCGGTGTTCGCGGCGGGCCCGCTCAGGGTGGGGGAGCTCCTGCATCTGGATTCGCTATCGGCCTACCACCTGGGCGTCATGATGGTGGTCTATCTTCTCTCGTCCGTCTATTCGATCGTTTACTTCCACGACGCCGATCTGGGCCGGCGCGACGCGACGCGCTATACGGCGCTCTGGCTTGGCGCGCTCGCATCGATGGCGCTCGCGCTGCTTTCGAACAACCTGGGTCTCATGTGGGTAGGTATCGAGGCCACGACGCTCCTCACGGCGCTGCTCATTACCGTGCACCGGACGCCGGCGTCCCTCGAGGCCATGTGGAAGTACCTGCTGATCTGTTCCGTGGGCGTCGCGTTCGCGTTCATGGGCACGCTTCTGGTCGCGGCGGCCGGGTCGAAGGCGGGCGAGGCGCTGGTTTGGACGAGACTCCGGGATGCGGTGGCGACGCTCGACGTCGCCACGCTCAAGCTCGGTTTCCTGTTCCTTCTCGTGGGCTACGGCACCAAGGCGGGGCTCGCGCCGATGCATAGCTGGCTGCCCGACGCGCACAGCCAGGCGCCCGCGCCCGTGTCGGCCATCTTCTCTGGCTTCATGCTCAACTCGGCGCTCTACTGCATCCTGCGCTACGTGCCGCTGGTCGAATCGGCTACGGGCGGCTCCGGATGGAGTCACCGCCTGCTCGTCGCCTTCGGGCTCATCTCGATCGTCGTCGCGGCCGCGTTTATCGCCGTGCAGCACGACGTCAAACGACTGCTCGCTTACCACAGCGTCGAACACCTCGGGATCATCGCCCTCGGCGTTGGGCTCGGCGGACTTGGGGCGTTCGCGGCGCTCTTTCACACGCTCAATCACTCCGTGTGCAAAACGATGGGCTTTTTCTGCGCCGGCCGTCTGGGCCAGATTTACGGGACACACGACATGCGGCGGATGGGTGGAACGCTGCGGTCGGCCCCGGTGTGGGGGACGGGGCTGCTGGCGTCGATCCTGGCGCTCATCGGCGTGGCGCCCTTTGCCATCTTCATGAGCGAGCTGCTGATCGTGAAGGCCGCCATCGACGGCGGTTCGATCCTGGCGCTCGTTGCGTTCCTCGCGGCCGGGGCAGCAGTTTTCGTCGCTGCTCTGAGGCACGCCATCGCGGTCGCGTGGGGGAGGCCGGCGCGGGAGACCGCGTTCGTGCCCGCTGGGCTGCTGGAAGTGACGCTGGTTGTGCTGCCGCTCGGGGCGCTGCTCCTCTTGGGGCTGTGGCTGCCCGGCCCGCTGCAGCGGGCCATCGAAGAAGCGGCGGCCGTCCTCGCTGGAGGAACCCCATGATCTCCAACGGAAGGCCCATCCCGCTGGGCGAGGTCCCGGTGGTCCCGCTGCCGGAATTTCGGGACCGCTTCCTGCAAGCCGTCCGGGCGGGCGCACACATCAGCGCGGTCTTCGGGCATCCGGCGGACGGCCGGCTGACCCTGTACGCTGTGATCGGTCAGGCGGCGGACGGCGTTCTGTCAGTCTTCGCGACGGAGGTGGCGGATGGCTATCCGGCCCTGACGCTCGTCGCTCCGCAGGTGCACTGGTTCGAGCGCGAGCTCTGGGAGCAGTGGAGCGTGCGGCCCGAGGGGCATCCGTGGCTCAAGCCCATCCGGTGGCAGAAGGGCGGTGAACCGTGCGTGATGGACTACTTCCCCGTGCGGGGGGAGGAAGTGCACGAGGTGGCCGTCGGGCCGGTCCACGCCGGCGTGATCGAGCCTGGCCATTTTCGCTTTCAGTGCCACGGTGAAAACGTTTTTCATCTCGAGGTCTCGCTCGGATATCAGCACCGCGGGGTCGAACGGGCGCTGGCCGGGGGTCCCGGCCAGCGCACCCTGCACCAGATCGAGACGCTGGCGGGCGACACCACGATCGGCCACGCGACGGCGTACGCGCACGCCCTGGAAGGCCTGACCGAGACGCGAGTTTCCGCCCGCGCCCACGCTCTCCGGGGGATCGCCCTGGAGCTCGAGCGGCTCGCGAACCACACGGGCGACCTCGGGGCGCTGGCGAACGACGTGGGGTATCTGCCGACCGCCTCCTACTGCGGCCGCCTGCGCGGCGACTGGCTGAACCTGACCGCGCTGCTGTGCGGCAACCGTTTCGGCCGCAGCCTCGTGCGCGTCGGCGGCGTTGGCTTCGACATCGCGGACCCGATGCCCTTCCTCGATCGGATCGAGAGCGCCGCGGACGATGTTGAGGTCGCCGTGAACCTCCTGTGGGACACTCCGTCGGTCATGGCGCGTTTCGAGGAGACCGGCCGGCTGTCGCGTGAGACGGCGATCGAGCTCGGCCTCGTCGGTCCCGCGGCCCGAGCGTGCGGAGTAGAGTGCGACGTCCGCCACGATTTTCCGACCGGCATCTTCAAGTTCGCGCATATTCCGGTGGCGGCCGCCTCCACCGGCGACGTCTTCGCGCGCGCCTTCGTGCGGTGGCTGGAAATCCAGCGCTCGATCACGTTCCTTCGCGAGCAGATCCAGCAGCTTCCCGGCGGCGAGATTCGCTCAACGCCGGGCCCTATGAAGCCGAACCACGTGGTGGTCTCGCTCGTGGAAGGATGGCGCGGCGAAATCTGCCACGTCGCCATCACCGACTCGCAGGGCAGGTTCGCAGCGTACAAGGTCGTCGATCCTTCGTTCCACAACTGGTTCGGCCTCGCGATGGCGATGCGCGGCCAGCCCATCTCGGACTTCCCGCTCTGCAACAAGAGCTTCAACCTTTCCTATTGCGGCCATGATCTCTAGTCCATGCGTGCGGAAGTGCGCCCGCATTTCCGCACGCATGGACTGGCTCGACCCACGCATCTCGAAGGGCGCAGCGGATTTGCCCTCGGTGGCGTCGTCCGGGCCGCCCCAGAGAACTCGGAGTCCAACACGATGCTCAAAGTCCTGATCGCTCGATGGCAGCAGGGCCACCGCACATCGGCCTACCCCGAAACGGAGCCGGCGTTTCCGGACCGTTTCCGCGGCCGGCCCGTGCTCGATGCCTCCCGTTGCCCCGACGGATGCCGGGCCTGCGCCGAGGCCTGCCCGACCGGGGCCATCCTGACCGGCGGGCCTGCGCCGCGGCTGGACTTGGGCAGATGCCTTTTCTGCACGGATTGCATGGAGGCCTGTCCCCAGGACGCTCTCCGCTATACGGGAGACTATCGCCTGGCCGCTCGCTCCCGGTCCGACCTGGTCCTCGGCGGCGAGACGCCGAAGCTCGCCGCGGCGCTCGAGGAGAAGACCCGCCGGCTCTTCGGCAGGTCCCTCAAGCTGCGGCAGGTCAGCGCAGGCGGCTGTAACGCTTGCGAGTCGGAAGTCAACGTGCTCAACACGGTTGTTTTCGATCTCGGCCGATTCGGCATCCAGTTCGTCGCCTCGCCGCGGCACGCCGACGGCCTGCTCATCACCGGCCCCGTCACCGCCAATATGAAGCTCGCTCTCCAGAAAACCTACGAGGCCGTGCCCCCGCCGAAGATCGTCATCGCGGTCGGGGCCTGCGCTATCTCCGGCGGACCCTACCTCGACCACCCTGAAGTGAACAACGGGGTGGTTGGGATCGTGCCCGTGGACCTCCTCGTTCCGGGATGCCCGCCGCATCCGATGACCATTCTGGACGGCCTGCTGCGTCTGCTGGGACGGCTGAAGGACTCGGAGGCCCGCGTCGGCGGATAGGACGGGCAGGGCAAGGGAATGGGGCCCGTGCTCTTACGCCGGATGATAAAGCCGCATGACGTCCCCGCGGCTGTGGTCCTCGACCTCGAAGACGTCCAGCAGCCGGAAGATGCTCAACACCTTCAGCACGTTCTCGGGCACGTTGATGAATCGCACTCGGCAGCCCAGAAGCGCCATGCGTTTCTGCGTGCGCACGAGCAGCCCGATGCCCTGCGAGCTGAAGAACTTGACCTTCCCCAGGTCGATGTCCAGATCGATGCTGACCCGGTCCAGTTCTTTCCGAAACGGATCGACCGTCGCCGAGTCGGCCGTGCCGCCGACGATCAGGTAACCGGGCTCGCGCCATTCGAGCTGGATTTCCGCTGGGGCGTCGGCGATTTTTCCCGGCGCGATCCTCCGCCGCATCTCCATCACCTCGGGCCGCTCCGGGGCCGGGATCAGGACATAAAGCTTTTGCGGCGTGTTCTCGTGGGCCCGAACCTCTGTTCCAGGCGGAATGGCCATGCCCCGCTGGACGAGCACCGAGGGCGCTTCCGCCATCAAGCGCTGGCGCAGGCCCGGGTTATAGCAGGATTCGATGATCAGGGCCTTGATCGGATTGATTCTTTGCCGGGCCGGCTGGGGCTTGACGGCGTCGATCCGGGCCTGGGAAGGCAGAACGAGGTGGGCCGCCGAGTCGCTGTTCTCCAGGAACTGGATGCCCGTCGCCGCCGGCAGCGCGACGCCGTAACGGGCCAGAACGTCGCCGGGCGCGCCGAGCAGGCCAGCCCGAACGTTCGAGTCGGCGCGGGCGTCCCGAAGCAGCCGTCCCATCGGGCTCGATGGCAGCCAGGAGCTGATGAGATCGTTGGCGAACCGCTGGAGAATGACGAATAGGGAATCTTTGACGGCTTCGGCCATGCTTCGAACCTCCTTACCGGCTCTCGTCGCTGCTCAGAGGGCAACCCGGGGTGTCGCCGCTATTATAGTTGCAGGCTTTTTGAAACAAAAGGGCAATCTCTCCGGGATTTCTTTGGTCGCTTCAAGCTCATGCTGCGATTCGCCATGCTCCATCTGAGGAGACATCTCGCCTGGTGTCGGGCCTTCCCCTGGAGCGCGGCTCTCTTCTGGGCGGCCTACCTCCTCATCCTCCTCTCCGGCCGGCGCGCCCTCGAGACCGATCGTCTGCTGCATTCAGACTACGCTGCGTTCCATCACGCCGCCGAACACCTCGTGCGAGGGGAGGACATCTACCAGGATTGCACGCCCACCCATCGAAAATATGTCTATTACCCCTTCTTTGCCATCCTGCTCGTGGCCCTGGTCCCCCTCGGCCTCAAGACGGGCTTCGCCGTGTGGTGGGTCATCAACGCGCTGCTCACCGGCTGGACCGTCTACCTGACCCGCCGCCTCGTCGCTTCCATCCCGGTCGCCGATCGCTGGCAGAATCTCGCTACCTGGTTGCCCCTCCTGGCCTGTTCGGGCTACTTCCGGGTCACCCAGAGCCAGGGAAACGTGAACACCGCCATTTTGGCACTGATTCTCAGCGGCATGCACCTGCTGCTCCGAGGCCGAAATTTCTTCGCTGGCATGGTCTTCGGACTCGCCACCATCGCCAAGGTCACTCCCGGCCTGTTCCTCCTCTACCTGGCGGTCAAACGCGATGGGCGTGGCGTGGCCGGATTTCTTGTCGGCTCGGCGCTTTTTGGCCCCGGGCTGGGCTGCCTCGCCTTTGGTCCTGAAGGCAGTGTGAGGATTCACGTTGCTGAGACGCGGCGGCTGCTGGACGCGGCGGCTGGCGACGTCTGGTGGTGGGAAAACGTCTCGCCCGGGGACGCTCGGACGCCGAGCGTCCCCGAGCCCGTACGCCAGGCATCCACGACGGCCGAAAGATTCCCCTCCGACGCTTTCAATCAGTCGCTGGCCGCCGCCGTGCGGCGCTTCACCTCCCCGGTCGAAGCGGGCTACAGGGGTGCCCAGCGGGGTCACCGGCGTGTCCACTTCACGGTCTGGCCCGAGGAACGGATTCAGACCGTGGTCCGATGGCTCTCCCTTGGCATCCTGGTCGCGGTCCTCATCGCCTGCCTCTGGCCCCGCGGCGGCGAAACACCCGAAACGCGGCAGGCCGAATTCGGACTGCTCTGCCTCACGTTTCTCATGCTGAGCCCGGTCACCTGGAAACAGCACATGGTTTCGATGATCGTCCCGATTGCCGTCGGTCTCGCTTTCCTGGGCACTTGCCGGGCGGGGGGAGGTCAGACCCGCCTGCTCGCTGCCGCCGTCATCGTCTCGCTCGCCCTCATCTTCGCCACGCGGCGTGCGAACATCGAGCCGTGGTGGTCATTCGCCACGACCCTCGAAGCCTGGTCCGCCCACTTCTTCGCCATGCTCGTCCTCTGGATGGCCCTCTGGACTCACCGGGTCACCGGGCCGATTTCCGCGCCTCCGGAAGGCCATTGAAATTCCGAGGAGGGGGTTTGACGAAGCTTTTGGACTCGCTTCGCTACGCCATTCGGGGCTGACACGCCGCGGACGTAGGCGAAGCCCTTCCGGGCTGGGCTTCGCCGAAGCGCAAAAACCCGCGAAGCGTTGAATCATCATCGGTTACGAAATCGGGCGGGGCCGTCTCCCCGAACTTATTGAGAAGTTACGGTTGTTTCTCAGGAGGAGGGGTTTTTACCTCCTTTTGAGCTGCAGAAATGCGGACACGCATTTCTGCAGCTCAAAAGGAGGTCGCTGTAGGACCGCTCGACCAGGTCAGAAGACGCGATACCGAACTTTTCCATCAGCGCCCGCACCTGCTCGTGTCCCTCTTCCGGCGTGCGCCCGTCCGTGATCACCGCCTCGAACTCCAGGAAATGGCCCAGGCCCTGGACAACATCCAGGTGCACCCGGACGTTGCCCAGGAGATAAATCGTCCTGGACTTGATGACTTGCCGCCAGACGCCTAGGACGCTTTCGAGAATCCGGTGCAGCCGGTGGGGGTCAGGCACCTCGAGCAGCGTGTATTGGCTCTCCTTCGCCTCCGCGGTGTCGGGCCGATGGTAGCCGACCAGCAGATTCGGCCCCAGGGAGGAGGTCCGGAGCTTCAGGCGGCCAGAGGGCACCCTGTAGTACGTATCCGACTGTTCGTCCACGCCCACGTGAATCGCGTCCAGGCTGCGGGCGATGCGAGCGCCTCTTTCAAGGTCCGGGTAGTACGCCTTGATCTCGATGTTCAGCATGTCTACAATTCCCGGCCAATGGCCTGGGCGATGGGCCGAAGCGCTTTCATGAGGAGCTGGAACTGGGGAATATTGATGGACTGCGCGCCGTCGGTGAGCGCCCGTTCAGGGTCCGGGTGCACCTCGATCAGGAGCGCATCAGCGCCCACGGCCACCGCCGCACGCGACATGGGTATCACCAGGCTGCTCTTGCCTGTGCCCTGGCTCGGGTCCACCGCCACGGGCAGATGCGATCGCTCGTTGAGCGTCGGCACCATGCTGAGCGACAGGGTGTTGCGGGTGTGATCCTCGAAGGTCCGTATCCCTCGCTCGCACAGCACCACGTGCGCGTTCCCCTGAGTCAGGATGTATTCCGCCGCCAGCAGGAACTCTTCCAGCGTCGCCGCGAAGCCGCGCTTGAGCAGCACGGGCTTCTGCACCTTGCCCACCTCTCTCAGGAGATGGAAATTCTGCATGTTCCGGGCGCCCACCTGAAGAACATCGGTGAACTCGGCGACCAGTTCGACCTGCTCGGGGCTCAGGACCTCCGTCACCACCGCCAGGCCCGTTGCTTCCCGTGCTTCCGCCAGGTATTCCAGGCCCGTGCGGCCCAGGCCCTGGAAGCTGTAGGGGTTCGTCCGGGGCTTGAATGCGCCGCCTCGGAGGCCCAGGGCGCCCGCCTCTTTGACTGCGTGGGCGACCTCGAGAAGCTGCGCCCGGCTCTCCACACTGCACGGGCCCGCTATCACAGCCACACGCCTGCCACCGATGACACCGCTCCCGAGCGGAATCGTCGTGCGCTCCCTCTTCACCTCGAGGCTGGCGATCTTGTACGGAGCCAGGATCGGCACCGCTCGCTCCACTCCGGGAATCGCCGCCAAGATTTCCTGAGCCGTCTCTCGCTTGTCCCCGATCACCGCAATCACGTTCCGGTTCGTGCCCTCCAGCAGGATCGCTTTCAATCCCATCTCTTGAACCCGCTCGACCGCATGCCTGATCTGTTCCTTCGTTGCTTCCGGCTTCATGACCACAATCATGGCAGTCACCACTTGAGACAGGCGAGTCCCGAAACCGGAAAAGCGAGAGAAAGGCGTCCCACCACAAGCGGGTCAGGTGTCAGTTCGCAGGACAACGCAGTCTACTCTTCCAGCACCCATGACACAACTCGGAACGAGATATGGCGTTGTCCCTCGGTCTATGCTATTTCTTCTTCTGAATTCCTGGTAGCCCGAAGGGCGCAGCGGATTTCGTTAGACTTCTTATCCCATTTCACTACGAAGTTTGAGAACGCCCAGGCTCATCGTGTCCAACCTTGCACCCTTATGCCAATTTGACGTGTTACTGCCATATTAAGATGCAGCATGTCAAAGAGGCGGCAGGTATTACCAAAAAATGTTGAACTTGGGCTCGCAAGCTGATTAAATCTCCTGTTTGGGCGGAATCCGGCCTTGTAGAAAGAAGCGATTCGGTCCATATGAAACTATCCAAGGAGACGGTTTCTTGTCCGATTCAGGTGGAAAACTGAATGAGCGGCTGGCCTATCTCGGGGCGCTTGCTGGGGGCCTGGCGCATGAGATACGAAATCCCTTGAGTACCATCAATTTGAATCTGCAGCTACTGCTGGAGGACTGGGAAAACGTCGAGGGAGAGAGGGGCCGGAGGGCAAGGCGCAAGCTCGAGGTCATTCAAAAAGAGGCGAAACGCCTCGAAGAAATCCTGAATGATTTCCTGCGTGTGGTTCGGGGTGAGGAGCTGAAATTGGAGGAACACGACCTCAACGATGTGGTTGAAGAGATTCTCGACCTGATCACGCCGGCGGTGAGGTCCGAAAACATTCAGATTCGGAGAGGTCTCTCGACGGGCTTGCCGCGAATCCGTTTTGATCAGGCCCTCTTGAAGCAGGCCATAATCAACCTGTTCAAGAATGCCCGGGAAGCGATGGGGGGCGGCGGAGAGTTGATCGTGCGCACGGCCCGATCCGGCGACCATCTCCGGGTGGACATCGCCGATACCGGGCCGGGGATTCCGCCCGAGAAGCAGGAAAGGATTTTTCGACCCTACTACACCACGAAGAAGGCTGGAACGGGTCTGGGTCTCGCCTCCACGAAGCGCATCATCGAGGAGCACGGGGGCGACATCTCTTTCACCAGCGAAGTCGGTAAAGGCACGAACTTTACCATCCGGCTGCCTGTCACCACGAACCCGGCGAGTGAGTCATGACGAAAGGAACAACCCCGTCCGCTTCGATCCTGATCATCGATGACGACGCAGCCCATGCCGAGGCCACCGCCGAGGCGCTGCAGCAGGTCGGACACCGGTGTCAGATCGCGACGGGCGGAGAGGAGGGGCTCAAGGCCTTCCACGAATCGGAGGGATTCGACCTCGTTGTGACGGACCTGATCATGGCGGACGTAGACGGGTTCGAGATTCTGCGCCGGGTGAAGGAGCGCTCGCCAGACGTGGAGGTCATCGTCCTCACGGGGCATGGGACGGTCCAGAGCGCGGTGGAGGCGATGGAGAAGGGCGCTCACACCTATCTGACGAAGCCGGTGACTCTGGAGGAGCTGCGGGCCAAGGTAGCGAAGGCGATCGAAAAGCAGGGCCTGGTTCGCAGCAACGTCGAGCTGAGGCGTCAACTCGACCGCAAGTTCGGCTTCACGGGCATCTTGGGGAACAGTGCGAAGATGCAGCGGATTTTCGATACGTTGCAGCAAATCTCGGCCACCAGCGCCACGGTGCTGATCACGGGCGAGAGCGGCACCGGCAAGGAGCTGCTGGCGCGCGCCATCCACAACAACAGCGGCCGCCGCCAGGGGCCATTTGTCGCCCTCAACTGCGCCGCGCTTTCCGAGAGCATCCTCGAAAGCGAGCTTTTCGGCCACGAGAAAGGCGCCTTCACCGGGGCCGACCACGCCCGGGAAGGCCGCTTCGAGGCCGCAAACTCCGGCACCCTCTTCCTCGACGAGGTGGGCGACATCCCTTTGACGACCCAGGTCAAACTCCTCCGCGTCATCGAAAACCGGGAAATCATCCGGGTCGGTTCCAATGAGCCGCGCCGGATCAACGTGCGCCTCATCGCCGCGACGAATACAGACCTCAAGGAGTTGATCGATCAGAAGAAGTTTCGCGAGGACCTCTATTATCGACTGAAGGTGGTCTCCCTGGACTTGCCCCCGCTTCGTGAGCGACGCGAGGACATTCCCCTCCTCGTGAATGCGTTTCTCGAGGAGTTTTCCCGGGAACACGTCAAGACCATCGCGGGCATTTCCTCGGAGGCCCGCAAAATCCTCCTCCGGCACGACTGGCCCGGCAACGTCCGCGAGCTCAAAAACTGCATCGAAAGCATGGTGGTCGTTACCAAAAATTCCGTCCTCGACGTCCAGGACATCCCGGAACACGTCGGCGGCCCCAAGGACGAGCCCGGCGAAATCTCCTCCCTCTCCGGGATTACCTTGCAGGAGGCCGAGCGCCAGCTCATCAAGAACACCCTGGCCCTGACGGACGGCAACCGCACGGAGGCCGCGCGGATTCTGGGCATAGGGGAGCGCACGCTTTACCGCAAGATCAACGAGTATAGCCTGCGCGAGTAGACGTGTAAGGAAGTGCACCCGCACTTCTGAACTGGAATGCGAGCATGAGCGCGTCCCCGCGAGTCCTCCTCATTGACGTGGCCGGCCTGTCCTTCGGATCGGCCCAGTCCGCGCCCCCCGATTCCCACCTCGGGCGTCTCGCCCGGCAGGGCCTCCTTCGGCCTCTCGAGCCTTCCTTCCCCGCCGTCACCTGCACCGTGCAGGCCTCTTTGACGACGGGGCGCGCTCCCGCCTCCCATGCCATCATCGCCAACGGGTACTACGACCGAGACCGCCTCCTCGTCAGCTTCTGGGAGCAGTCCGACCGGCTCGTCACGGCCAGCCGTATCTGGGACGCGGCCCGTGCCCAGCTCCCCTCGTTGACCAGCGCCATGCTTTTCTGGCAGAACAGCATCGGATCGAACAACGATTGGATTCTCACTCCCAAGCCCATCCACCGGCATTCGGGAGGCATGATCCCGTGTTGTTATTCACGGCCTCCGGGCCTCTACGACGAGCTCGCAGCGGAGATCGGCCCCTTCAACCTGTTCTGGTACTGGGGACCCTTCACCTCCATCCGCGGCTCCCAATGGATCGCCCGGGCCACCGCTGAAATCCTCCGCCGGCATCGGCCGCACCTCGTGTTGAGCTATCTGCCGCACCTGGATTACTCACAGCAGCGAGAGGGACCCGCCGGCCCGTCCGTCGCACGCGACCTCGGCCAGGTGGATGCGTGCCTGGGCGAGCTGCTCGATGTCGCCTCGGCTCACGACTACACCCTCGTCGTCGCCGGCGAATACGGCATCGAAGCTGTTTCCCGGGCCGTCTTCCCCAATCGCCTCCTGCGGGAACGGGGCATCCTCGTCCCTTATGTCGTGCGCGGCATGGAATACCTGGATTACGGACAGTCCCGGGCCTTCGCCATGGTGGACCACCAGATCGCTCACGTCTTCTGCCATCCCTCCGCCACCCGGGAAGTCCTGGAGCTTTTCCGCGCCTGCCCGGGCATCGAGCGCGTCCTCGACCGCGACGAGCAGGCCGCCTGGGGCATCCAACACCCGAAATCCGGTGAACTCGTCCTCGTGGCCGCCCCAGGGCACTGGCTCGCCTATCCCTGGTGGCGAGAGGCTGCCGCCAGACCCGATTTCGCTACTCACGTCGATATCCATAACAAGCCCGGGTACGATCCCCTCGAGCTGTTCTGGGAATGGCATCCCTTCCGCGTCGCTCAGGACGCCTCGCGCCTTCGCGGGTCGCACGGCCGCAGGCCAACTCGGCCGCAGGACATGGGCGCTCTCCTGTGCAGCCATCGACCCTCCTTGCCCGAGGGTCCCGTCCGTGACACCCGGGTCGCCGGACTGGTCCTCGAAGCCCTGGGGCTGTCCTCTGAACGAAGCGCTCAGTTTCAGTAGCATCCCATCGTACGATTTGATACACTCATGAGTGGTTGGGTCGATTAAAAGACCCGCAGGGAGAAAATTTCATCCCTATGGCGGCAATCGGGCCCCTAACCGGTATCTCACTTGTGTCCCTTGAATCGTTTCTGGGGACAGAAGACAGCCCGGGCCCGGTCTTGTGTAAAGTTTGCCGCCTCGTGTAAGGACAGCGCCAGCAGGAGAACCGGTAAGCTGGGAAGCTTTCGATTCTTTCAGCAGGTTCGGGACCCCGGCTTTGCCGTGGGTCAAGCCCTGATTCAGGGGCTGGGCGCCCTGCGGAAACCCGCAGGCCCGCCCGTGGCCAGGAATGAAGTTCTGGAGATTTCTCCAGCGCAGGGACGTGAGGAGCAGAATTCTAGCGGCAGTATGATGGGGAGTACTTATACCCCCGTGCCTCGGCAGTCTCGGTTGATGACCCCTCCTTCGACAACCCGCCTCGATGGGATCGCTGCCCGCGATCCTTCCCGCCACCAGCCCGAACCCTCCTCGGGGGTCCCTCCCCGATCCGTGGAATCGTCAAGCCTTCCCTGACGGCCCTCCTGCGGCGGCCTGCCTTGTTTTTTTCTGAGGTCCGAGACTGACGTTCCCGGTCGTCAGTCCCTTTGGGAAGAGAAACGTATGGCCAAGCGCATGCTGGTGAACGTGAAGGAAGAAGAGGAGAGCCGAGTGGCCATCCTCGACGACGACCATCTGGAAGAGCTTTATGTGGAGCGGCACACGGGCGAGCAACTGGTGGGCAACATCTACAAGGGGAGGGTGGTCAACATCGAGCCGGCCATCCAGGCCTGCTTCGTGGATATCGGCATGGAGAAGAACGGTTTTCTCCATGCGACGGACATCGTTCCCACGCCGGAGTTGAAGAAATCCAAGCCGGCCCGGAATGCCTCGCAGGAAGGCGAGAGACGCGGCCGGCGGCGCGTTCGACGCCGCGACGAGTATCCGATCGCCGACCTAGTCCGCCGGGGTCAGGAGATTCTGGTCCAGGTGACGAAGGAGCGCCTGGGTGAAAAGGGGCCGGGCCTGACCCATTACATCAGCCTGCCAGGCCGTTACCTGGTCATGGTTCCCCTGATCCCCGGCACGGGCGTCTCCCGGAAGATCGGCGACGAGGAGGAGCGCCGGATGCTGAAGGAGATTCTCCTGGAGCTGGGGCCCGCCAAGGAGCACGGGTTCATTGTCCGGACCGCCGGAATGGAGCAGTCCAAGCGGGACATGCAGCGTGACCTCGATTACCTCACACGCCTCTGGTCCGTTATCGAATCCCGAGCCAAGACCTGCAGCACGCCTGCCTTGGTCTACCAGGAGAGCGATGTGGTCATCCGGACCATCCGCGATATTTTTTCCTCCGACATCGATGAGGTCATCGTGGACTCCGAGACCATGTACACCAGGGCCCGGGAGTTCCTCGAAGTCGTCTCTCCGCGGCACGCCGAACGTGTCAAGTTCTATGCCGGCAAGGCCCCCCTCTTCCATCGCTTCCAGATCGAGCGGGAAGTCGAGAACGTGTACGAGCCCAAGCTCAAGCTGAAGACCGGAGGCTCGATCGTCATCGAGCAGACCGAGGCGCTGGTGGCTATCGACGTCAATTCCGGGAAGTTCACGGACGAGTCCGATCCGGAGGAGACCGCGTTCAAGACCAATGCCGAGGCCGCGGTGGAAGTCGCCCGTCAAATTCGACTTCGGGACCTGGGCGGGGTGATTGTCATCGACTTCATTGACATGCGCGGGGAGCGCAATCGGAAGGAGATCGAGCGCATCCTGTTCGATGAGCTGCGCAAGGACCGCGCCAAGACGCGCGCGCTGAGGATGTCCCGCTTCTGCATCGTCGAAATGACGCGGCAGAGGATGCGCAGCAGCCTGCGCCGCGCCAGCCACGAGCCCTGCCCACTTTGCCACGCCCATGGCTACATCAAGAACCTCCAAAGCCAGGCCCTCTATGTCATGCGCCAGCTCCGCTGGGGCCTCAGCCAGGGACACGTCCGCCGGGCCGAGGCCGTCCTCAATGCCGAGGTCGCTTCCTACCTCCAGAACATGAAACGCCGCGAGCTCATCAGCATCGAAAATTTGTTCGGCAAAGAGGTCCGCGTCGCCACCAACGGCCTGGCCTCCAGGGGCCACCTCGATGTTTCATTTTTTGACAGGAACGGGCGGAAGGTTGTGGTATAATCCGCCTCCTCGCGGTCCCGGAAGCTCTGCCGCGAGCCCAAGCTTCTGAATCTCAATTCCTTTCGGAGTCAGGAGTTGCATCTATGTACGCCATCATCGAAACCGGAGGAACCCAGCATCGGGTTCAGGAGGGCGAGACCATCCGGGTCAATGACCCCAACCTCCCGGTGGGCCAGGAAGTCACCTTCAGTCAGGTCAAGCTCTTCTCTGACGGCCAGGAGGTCTCTATCGGCCGGCCCAACCTGTCGGACGTGACGGTCACCGGCATCGTCAAGAAGGTGATCCGGGGCAAGAAGATTCGCATCACCAAGTATCGCCGCCGGAAGCACTCGGCGACGCGCCACGGGCATCGCCAGAACTATTCCGTAGTCCGGATCAATCGAATCAGCCGGGCCCAGACCGCTTCCGAATCGCAAGCCTCCACGGTCCCGGCCAGCGAAGGCCTGCCAGCCCGTGACGCTGCACCGGCCGAACCGGTCACTAAAGGCGCTGAGACGAGCGGGGCCGCGCCGGCGGCCCCGGCCAGCGAATCCCAGAAGGCGAGCGGGGACGCCCCGGCATCTTCATGAACACCGTCTCTGCTGAAAACTGGCTTCAGAAGTGCGGGTGCACTCCTGAACAGGGATACGAGGATGACAGGCCATTTCTGAACGGATTCATCGGTTCACGCCGCACCAGGAGATTCAAGCATGGCACACAAGAAAGCTGGAGGCTCCAGCCGCAACGGTCGTGACAGCAATCCCCAGTACCTGGGCATCAAGCGCTACGGGGGCCAGTTCGTCCGATCGGGCACCATCATCCTCCGCCAGAGGGGCACTCGATTCCGGCCGGGCCATAACGTGCAGGCCGGAAGGGACGATACACTCTTCGCCACCGCGGATGGCTTCGTCCGCTTCGAACCCAATCACCGGGTCAATGTTCTCCCGGTCCCCCAGTAAGCAGAGGCGTCCGGTGGGGCGTCACCCTGTACTTTCCGGGCGCCGACATGGACCGCTTTGTCGATGAGGCGATCATTTTTGTTCGGGCCGGAAAGGGTGGTGACGGCTGCGTCAGCTTCCGCCGGGAGAAGTACGTGCCCCGAGGCGGACCCGACGGAGGCGACGGCGGCCGCGGCGGAGACGTTGTCTTCGTCTCGGACCCCCAGGTCGAGACCCTTCTCGATTTCAAGTTCCGGCCGCTCTATCACGCGGAGCGCGGGCAGCCCGGCATGGGCAAGAACATGTACGGACGCGACGGCCGGAATCTCGACATCCACGTGCCCGTCGGCACCCTGGTCCGGGACCGGGACAGCGGCCTGGTCTTGAAGGACATGGCCGAGGCTGGCCTGCAAGTCCTGATCGCTCATGGCGGCCGCGGTGGACACGGCAACAGGCACTTCGCCAGCGCCACGAACCGGACCCCGAGGAACGCGGAGGATGGCGAATCGGGCGAGGAACGCTGGCTGCGCCTCGAGTTGAAGCTCGTCGCCGACGTCGGCCTCGTCGGCCTCCCCAACGCGGGCAAGTCCACCCTCCTGGCACGCGTGTCCGCCGCCCGGCCCAAGATCGCTCCTTACGCCTTCACCACCCTCAAGCCCCAGCTCGGCATCGTCTCCGTCTCCGAGGACACTCGCTTCGTCCTGGCCGACCTGCCCGGCCTCATCGAAGGCGCCCATCAGGGGCAGGGCCTCGGCGACCAGTTCCTCCGCCACATCGAGCGTACCCGCGTCCTCCTCTTCGTCCTCGACGCCAGCGGCCTCAGCGGCAGCCTCCCGGGCGCCGCGTACCGTACCCTGCGCCACGAAATGGGCAGTTACAGCCCGCTCCTGCTCCAGAAACCCTGCCTGGTCGCCGCCAACAAGATGGACTTGCCGGAGGCCCGCGCCCGCCTCGATGCCCTCCGCCGAGAGATCGATGTCCCGGTCCACCCCATCTCCGCGGCCACCGGAGAGGGCGTGGCCGAACTGGTCCAGCACACCGCCCATCTGCTGTTTTCGGTGACCCGGCTGAAGCCAGGTCACCGAAAAGAGTAGGCGAAGTCCTCCCAACTTTATCCCTCCCAGAGGGAACCAGTTGAGAGCGCGGTTTATGAAGCTCGCGAGCTCGCTTCGTTGTGATAGAAAGAAACAAAATCGCTTTAAACCACGGAGAGCACGGAGAGCACGGAAAAAACCAACAAAAGTATTCATGTGAATTCCTCCGTGTCCTCCGTGGTTCACCTTGGGTCTGCATCCTCACTATGATGAAAGTCCCTGCGCCTTGGTGGCTAGTGAATATCCTCCGTTTCGGGCCCTCCTAGCCCATGACCTGGGAAAATGGATAGAGCGTAAGTGTTTGTGTGAAAATCTCTTGTCGAGTCGTTTCGTAACTTCTCAATAAGTTCGGGGAGGAGGATGAGGTCAAGTCCATGAAGTATGAATTCCGTAGCGGAACGCGTCAGTGTTCCGTCCGAGACATGAAATTTGAGGGCCCAGACGAAGCGCTGACGCGCTTCGCTACAAAAATCCGCGAAGCGCTGAATCATCATCGGTTGCGAAATCGGGCGGGGCCGTCTCCACGAACTTATTGAGAAGTTGCCGCCATTCCAAGTTAACTGCTTGAGAAACGGACACTTATAAGGTACTGGCGATTCAGGTTTCGCCTCGAAGAGCCCCTCGGAAGGGGTTTCCTAGAGTACTCGAGTTCGCAAGTGCGGGTGCACTTGCGAACTCGAGTAATAGCGGCCCGACAGATTCGCCCCATGCGCTGTCCCGAACCTTCAAAGACAACTTTGCCCACGCCGCTGGCCGGTTCGGAAGTCGGCCGCAAGGTACTGCATCTCGCGGGTGGGACCCTCGCCTTTCCCCTGCGGTGGATGACCTGGTGGCAGGGCGCCCTGATGGCCGGCGCGGCCGCCGCGGTTAACGCCTTTCTCCTTCCTCGACTGCGGGTCGGCGTCCGGATCGCCCGGCCCGGTGAACCCTTCCTTTCCGGCATCGCGATCTACCCCGTCGCCGTCCTTCTCCTCCTTCTCATTTTTCCGATGCCCGCCGCTGCCGCGGCCTGGACTGCCATGGCCGCTGGTGACGCCTGCTCGAATCTTGCTGGACGACGATGGGGACGCGCTCGGCTTCCCTGGAACTCCCAGAAAAGCTGGGTAGGACTAGCCGCCTTCTTCCTGGCCGCCGCGCCTGCGGCCCTCGCCGCCTTGCTCTGGACCGCGGCGTCGGACCAGACCCTCCAGCCCGGCGCGCTCGGTGTCGGGCTGGTCCCGGCCCTCGCTGCCGCCGCGGCCGGGGCCGCCCTCGAGAGCCTTCCGTCGCCCGTCAACGATAACTGGACCGTTCCGCTCGGATGCGGGCTGACCCTGCACCTGCTCGCCCCGGCGTGCGCGATGTCGCTCGGACCCCCGCCCCCTCTCTATGCCCAGGCTCTGGGCGTCAACGCGGCCCTGGCCGCCATCGGCCACGCCCTCGGCTGGATCAGCCCCTCGGGTGTCGCCGCCGGATGCGCCTTCGGCTTCGTCTTCACCCTCTCGATGGGCTGGCCCGCCTTCGCCGCTCTCGCCCTGTTCGTCGCCAGCGGAAGTCTGGCCACCCGATGGCGATACCCCGAAAAGATGGAGCTCGGCCTCGCCCAGGAGCACGGCGGACGCCGCAGCGCCCGGCACGCCGTCAAGATCGTCCCCGCCCTCGTCTGCGCCGTGCTCCACCTCGCCGAGCCCTCACCCGCCTTCCGCGTCGCCTATGCCGCCGCCCTCGCCGCCGCCCTCGCTGATACCGTGGCCACTGAACTGGGGCAGCTCTACGGACGCCGGACCGTCACCATCCCCTTCCTGCGGGCCGTCCCTCGCGGAACGGAAGGCGGCATATCTCTCGAAGGTTCAGCCCTGGGCATCCTTGCCGCCACCCTCCTCGCTCTGGTCTCCCTTGCTTCCGGCCTCCTCGACAAGGCCTGGTCGGCGGGCCTGGTTGTAGGTGCGGCCTTCCTGGGCAACTCGCTGGAGAGCCTGCTCGCGCCCTGGTCGCGACGACTCGGCCACCGCCGCGGCGATTGGCTCAACCTCGTCCATACCGCGGCGGCCGCCGCCTTCGCAGGGATGGCCGCATAGCCGGCGCGCGTGGTGGCAGGCGGCCGCGCCTGCCGTCCCCCCCAGGCGAGCCGCCTGGGGCTACGCGAGCCGCCTGGAGCTATTACACGTGTAATAACCGGAAACCCCTCCCGCAGGGGTCCGCTTTCCATCGGGATCCCTACGGTAGGGAGGCGAAATTCAAGAGTCATCCCGATTTAAACACTTGTGAATTAGTCACTTATTGAATATCGAGGCAGCTTCTCAATAAGTTCGGGGAGGTGGACCCGACCGATTTCATCATCGATGATGATTCAGCACTTCACGAGTTTTCATCGACATAGGTAGGCCCTCGCGGGCTTTCCCTGTCACACCACCGTACGTACGGGCCTCGTATACGGCGGTTCAGTAGAGGTTACGCTCACG
>JACPCR010000130.1 GCA_016179685.1 Planctomycetota bacterium
AGCGTAACCTCTACTGAACCGCCGTATACGAGGCCCGTACGTACGGTGGTGTGACAGGGAAAGCCCGCGAGGGCCTACCTATGTCGATGGAATTCATACTGCATGGACTTGACCTGATCGTCTTCCCCGAACTTATTGAGATGACACGAAACAGGCGGACAAGACATTTCAGCACAATCACTTACTGCGGTCGGATTTCAGAGACGGGTAGCCCGCACGGGAAAGCGCCTGGAGAGTCGCCGTGCGGCGTACCCGGCGAGTGTTGGAGATAAAGGCGGCGTCCGAGGCCGCAGAGGACTTCGTAGGGGATTCTACCCGAAAGGTCCGCGAGTTCCTCTAGGGAGATTTCTGAGTGGCCGCCGCGGCCGAGAAGCGTGACCGTTTCCCCGGCGCGAACCTCCGGGACATGGCCGACGTCGATGACCATGGAATCCATAGAGATTCGACCGGCAATCGGTACGCGCTGGCCTCGTACAAGAACGTGGCCGCGGTTCGAAAGCGAGGTGGGCCAGCCGTCGGCGTAGCCCACGGGAACGGTGGCGAGCCGCGTGGCCGAGGAGGTCCGGTAGGTCGCCCCGTAGCCCACGGTCGTGCCGGCGGGGACGGACCGGACGAGGGTGATGCGCGCATGCACGGAGAGGACGGGCTGGAGGCTGACGCGCCTTCGAAATCGTTCGGCCGGATGGATGCCATAGACGGCCAGACCGGGCCGGACGAGGTTGAAGTGGGAACGGGGCAGGCCGAGGAGGGCGGCGCTGTTGGCCGCGTGGAGGAATGGTGGAAGCAGTTTTTCCGCCCGGAAGGCGGCGATCAAGCGGCGAAACCGGTCCAATTGATGCTGGGAGAGCGACTCGTCCTCGCGTTCCGAGGCGGCGAAGTGCGTGGCGAGGCCGACCAGTTCGGCGCAATCGTCGGCCGCCAAGACACGGGCAGCCCGGAGAGCATCGCCCGCATCGATGCCATTTCGGGACATCCCGGTATCGACCAGCAAGTGGACGCGGGCGGTGGCGGCCAGGCCGCGCGCGGTGGAGAGCACGGTGTCGAGGATGTCGGCCGGGGAAAGGACGATCTCCAACGAGTGCCGCAGCGCGGGCTCGATTTCCTCGGGGAGCACGGCGCCGAGGACGAGGATGGGGGCGTCGATGCCTGCCTCCCGCAGCTCGATGCCCTCAGAAACGTCGGCGACCCCGAGGAACGCCGCTCCCGCGGGAACAGCCGCCCGCGCCACCGCGACCGCACCGTGTCCGTAGGCGTTCGCCTTGACCGGCACGAGAAGCGCACGATTGCCGAAAAATCGGCGCAGGGCGCGGATGTTCCGGTCAAGAGCGGCCAGGTCCACCCTGGCCCAGGCCCGTCGTCCTGGATGGAAGGCTTGGTCGAGCATGGGTCCATGAATGACCGCGAAGACGCCCTGGCAGGATGGCCGTTCGGGCGTGAGGCGAGGGGCAGGAGGATGGGCGGGACACCAGAGCCCGGGATTTTCCAGCCCCGCGGGTCGAAAACCGCGGACTCTGGCCTGGTATTAAAAGCCCAGTCCCGTTTTGTTGCCACGTTTTCCTCGCAAAGCGATCCGACTTCCACATCCGTTACGAGAAATGCGGGAAGAAGAGAGCCATCCGGATGAGCGAGCGGGGGAAGTTCCTTGTCTGCTTTGAAGGATTGCAACTGCTGAGTGATCGTCACCGGAGGCCTGTTTCTGTGAGTCCCGCATGGACGTCCGAAATGAGTTACGTATGCTAAACGTAGACCGTTTAAATACAACGGGTTATGCAAGGTGGCAACGTCAAGGACATTGCCACCTTACATAGCAGCCCAGGGCACAAGTTCGCCGAAGCCCCGCGAAGGCGAACGCAGCCTTGGGAAGGGAAAGCGCATCAACCACAAGAGTCCCGTAGGGACGACAGAAGCTTTCGCTAAGGGGTTACGAAGGATTGCGCACCGTCTGAGTTTGAGTGAAAATAACATCATGAACATTGCCGAACTGCCGATCCTCATCGACCGCGACAAAATCGCCGCCTTCTGCCGCGAGCACGGAATTCGCAAACTGAGCCTGTTCGGTTCCGTGCTGCGGGAGGACTTCGACCCGGCGCGCAGCGACGTGGACGTGCTGGCGGAATTTGCGCCGGGTGCGTTAGACGGGGTCGGTCTCCGCTACTTTGGCTACGGGGAGGAGCTGTCGGCCATCCTTGGCCGACAGGTGGATTTCTGTTCGCGCCTGAACAAGTACATCGAAGAGCAAGTGCGCACGGAAGCCCTCACCATTTATGAGCAGGCATGACCCGAAAGTGACGCTGCGGCAAATTGCCGACACCGCACGGCAGGCCCAGGCGATTTGAGCGGACAAGACGTTTTCCACTCTGTGCGCGGACTGGCAGGCCCTTCTCGCCTTCGAAAGGGTGATGGAAATTCTCGGAGAGGCAGTGAAGCGACTGCCACTGAAACTGCGCGAGCGATATCCCGCCGTGCCTTGGAAACTCATCGCCGGCATGCGTGACCGCCTGATCCACGGCTATGACGATATTCGTCACGATGTGCTTTGGAACGCAGTTCAGCAGGATGTGCCGCTCTTGCTGGCGATGGTCGAGCAAATGCTCAAGGATCTGGAAGAAACTCCGGGCAAGTGAACTCGCATGACCCTGTTCTTGATTGCTTGTGGGGGCGTTAGCGCCGGCCTCATCCACGTCTTCATGGGACCGGATCACCTCGCCGCTTTGCTGCCTATCTCGGCGGGGCAGCGCTGGCGGGCGTGGGCGCTCGGCGTTTGGTGGGGCGTCGGCCATAGCGCCGGAGTGCTGGTGGTGGCCGCCTTCGCCCTGATTCTCAAGGGCCGATTCGACTTGGAGCGCTTTGGCAGCTGGGGCGAGTGCCTGGTCGGAGTGGCGCTCGTGTCCCTGGGAGCGCTCGGCATCCGCAAGGCTTTCCATACACGTCTGCACGCTCATGCGCACGCGCACGGCGGCAACCCCCACGTGCACTTGCACGTCCATGCGACGGACACCCACCCCGTGGAACATGGCGAGGAGGGTCAGGCGCATCAGCACCGGCACGTGCCAGTCCTTCTGGGAGTAACCCACGGGCTGGCCGGAGCGGCCCATCTCTTTGCGGTGTTGCCCGCGGTGGCGATGCCCGATTTTTGGGCCGCTGGGCTCTACTTGGGCGCGTTCACCCTCGGTAGCGTGGCGGCCATGGGTGCATTCGCCGCCTTGGTCGGGCAGGCCACTTCCTGGGCCGGCCGGGAAAAGCCGGGCGTGGCACAAGGCATCCTGTTCGGAAGCTCGGCGGCGTCCCTGGCCGTCGGAGCGCTCTGGCTGGCTCTTCCCCTCCTCGGGTATCGCCTTCTCTGAACAATGCAGCTTCATTTGGCTGAACACGCCCTGTCCAGCAATAACGTCTCGGAGCGGCGTCGGCCGAAATCCGATGGACGACAATTCCGGACCCAAGCGGGTGCGGAGTTTTCATAAGTTTTTGTAACACAAATGGATGTGTTTGAAATGGGCGTCGCCCGAAGGGCACAGCGCATTTCATGAGGCGACTTGCTGGCCTGTGGTACGACTTTTTCTGTAAAGCGCGAAAAGGCTGATGAACCCTCGAACTCTTGGCATGGCTGAAGGATGGCGCAATGAAGCGGAGGCGGATGAACCTCATCGGGCCGCGGCATCTCTGCGTCATCCTGCTCTGCGCCGTGATCCCGGTCGGAGCGGTCGGGTTGGCGGAGACTACGGTATCGGCGTCGTCCTCCGGGCATAGGGGGCCACCAGCCCTGGAGGAAGTGGTCATCACGGCCACCCGGGGCGAACGCAGCGCGATGGACACTCCGGCGGTCACGCACACGGTCACATCCGAGGACATTCGTCACCGGCAGCAATCGAGAACCGTGCCGGAGGCATTGCTGGAAATCGCTGGCGTGATGGTTCAGAAGACTTCGCTGGGGCAGGGATCGCCTTTCATCCGGGGCTTTACCGGCTTTCGAACCCTGTTTCTGATTGACGGGATTCGTCTGAACAATTCCGTGTTCCGGGAAGGCGCGAACCAGTATACGGGCACGGTGGACCCGCTGACGGTCCAATCGCTGGAGGTCATCAAGGGACCCAGCTCGGCGCTCTATGGCAGCGATGCGATTGGCGGGACAATGAACGCCATCACGCGCCGCCGCGAGCAGCTCGGGACAGGCATCCTCTGGGACCGGAGGCTGTATTACCGCTATGCAAGTGCGGAGGATTCACACGTGGGCCGGGCGGAGGTGAGCGGCAGCTTGAACGAGCGGGCGGGGTTTCTTTTCGGCGGCTCGTTCAAGGATTTCGGTGACCTTGAAGGCGGCCGGGATACGGGGCTGCAACGGGACTCGGGATACGACGAGCAGAATGGCGATTTCAAGGTCGAGTATTTCTTCGAGCCGGAGGTGAAACTCGTTCTTGCGCATCAGCGTGTAAATCAGAACGGCGTTCCTCGGACCCATTCGACGGTCTCGAACGTGCCCTTTCATGGAACGACAGTAGGAACGGACCGGAAGCGGGACCTGGACCAGAACAGAGAGTTGACTTACGTGCGGCTGGAGGCGCGAGAGCTGGACTGGCTCGTGGACGAGGCGCAGGGCACGCTTTCCTATCACGTGCAAGAAGAGGAGCAGTTTCGTATCCGGAGGGACGGGAGGCAGGATCGCCAGGGATTCGACGCGGGCACGATTGGGGTGGGGCTGCAACTCGGGAGTTCAAGCCCTTTCGGCAAATGGACTTATGGAGCAGAGTACTATCGCGACCACGTGGAATCGTTTGCACGCAACTTCAATGCCGACGGCAGCTTGCGGTCGGTCGAAATCCAGGGTCCCGTGGGCGATGACGCCGTCTACGACCTCCTGGGGGCCTACGCTCAAGACGAGGTCGAATTCCTTGACCGGTTCAGCCTGATTCTGGGTGGGCGATACACGTATGCTCGGGCCGACGCGAAGCGTGTAAAGGACCCTGTCACGAGCAACCAGGTCTCGGTGGAGGACGACTGGAATTCGCTGGTGGGAAGCACGCGGCTTTTGTGTCGTCTCGATTCTGGCGAGCACTGGAACGTGTTCGGCGGCGTCTCTCAGGGCTTCCGGGCGCCGAACCTCTCGGACCTGACACGGCTCGACACCGCCAGGACCAATGAGCTGGAAGTGCCCTCGCCGGGCGTCGACCCGGAAACATTCATCTCCTACGAGGGAGGGTTGAAGGTTCAATATCCATTCCTGGCAGCACAGGCGGCTTATTTCTACACGATGATTGACGACCTGATCGTGCGGACTCCCACGGGCAATGTGGCCGGCGGTCATCGCGAGGTGACGAAGACGAATTCTGGTGGCGGTTATGTCCAAGGGGTCGAGCTGGAATTGAGCTGGCGGATTCTTCCGCAGTGGACCGCGTGGGGCTCTTTTTTCTGGATGGAAGGCTACGTGGATGGTTTTCCCGGCTCCCAGCCCTTGAAGGTGCGGGAGCCTCTGGATCGACTCCAGCCTGCCACAGGCTACGTGGGACTCCGGTGGGATCATCCGGTGAGGAAGGCCTGGGTGGAGTTCGTTGTGGCACTTTCGGAGAGGCAAGACAAGCTCTCGGCCGCGGACCGGGAGGATACGCAACGGATACCACCTGACGGAACTCCGGGTTTTGCAGTTTTCACGCTCCGCGGTGGCTGGAAATTGCGAGAAGGGATGGTCTTGAGCGCCGCATTGGAGAACCTGAGTGACAAGGACTATAGAATACATGGGTCCGGCGTGAACGAGCCTGGCAGGAATTTTGTGGTATCGGTGGATTGGCGATTTTAAACTATGGTGGCATTCGGGTTCGGAATCACCCCAGCATTTAACTTCTCAAGATGATGGACTCAGTGGACGCGAAGGATTCTCTTGGAAGAGCAACTGGGGCTGGCTGTGGCGGATGGTCTGGCCTTTCGCTCCCCTTCGGCCTCTCTCTGGCGATACATGTGACCCTCCTGACACTGTGGCCAGCGATGCCGGCTGGTTCCCTCAGAAACAATGAAGCGGATGACGTGGTGTTCCAGGTCTCGCTCTCGGTGGCTGAGGCTGGTCATGAGCGGTCCGATCCAACCATCCAGGAGGAAGAATCCTGCGGGCGCCCCGAGCAGGAATCCTCTGGGATTTCCGACCCGATGGGCCGGGAAGGGGCCGCAGAGCCAGAGACATCAGCTGTCATGGCCTCGTTGGCCGGGGCTGCTGTCGGTACGGTGATCGAGCAGGAGAGCCCCCGACAGATGAGAGCGTTTCGGACCCAGCGCGCCGGCCCAGGGGTGAGGAGGCAGACTCGAAGAGGGTACGTTCCAATGCCGGCGGCCCCGGCGACTCCGCTGGAAGCCGTGGTCTCGATGGTGGCAGCGCCTGCCGGATCGACTGGACCCGGGATAGTCGAAAAAGAAACTTCGGCCGGCTTTAATTCCGTGCCTGAAGCGGCGGCCCTGACTGCCGCTGATTTTCTCGGCGGGCCGGGGCCGAGTTCCCAGGCCAACGACTTATCGACGGAACAGCCGCAGTCCGGCGGGCGGCCCCGTGAGGAAAGAGGCGGACCGGCTGGCGGAGCGGAAGGAAGGGCGTCGATGCCGGCCCGGCCTCGGTCTGGGAATATCCTCCCCACCTACCCTCTGGAGGCAAGGCGAAAGGGCCTGGAGGGCAAGCTGGTCCTTGAGGTGAAAGTGCTGCCGACGGGTGAAGTAGGAAGTGTTGCGGTGCGGGAAAGCTCTCGGCAGCTCGATCTGGACCGCGCGGCCGTGCGGACGGTCAAGGGCTGGCTTTTCGATCCGGCGCTGGAAGGCGGGAACCCGGTGGAATCGGTGGTCTTCCTCCCGGTGGTTTTCAGGCTCGAGCCCGAGTAATTCGTCCAGACGGAACAACGACACCGGATGGGGAACACAAATGAAAGAATCCAGCATTCTCATTCATCGGGATCACGAATAACTTCAACTGCTCGTAGTCCCGGCTTCGGCCGCCGGCAGCGTCACATCCTCGAAGCCGAATTTTTCGCGAAGAAGCTCGGCGGTCTCCCGCGCGTCATCCTCAGCCTTCCACGGGTCCTGCAGGTGGTCCTGCGTGTTGATGCCGATAACTACAACACGATGTAGCGGCAAAGTTGCTGACCCCGGGGCGAGAGCTTCTCATACAGGTCGCGGGGCATGGGGCTTCCCATGCCAGGCTGGCGGAACCAGGGAGCGTAATAGCCGGCGCTCGTCATGGGCCGAATCTCCTGAGACCGGTTGGCCGTGCCGCCGTGCCAACAGCGCACGTCCCGAATGATGGCTGTGCCTGCAGGTGCACACAAGATCGATTTTTTCATCCGTTCGGGCTCTTCCTCGAGCGTGGGGATGGGATGGCGGGAACGGTGCGTGCCGGGCACGAAGCGGATGGCGCCGTTGACCTCCTTGAAGTCCACCATGAGGAAGTTGACGACGATGAAGGGGGCGGGGACATCACGCACGGTGACCTGGCCCAAGGGGTCCTTGAAGAAATCAGCAATATCGGAGTGCAGCCGCTGAATCTGCGCGCCCGGGACGGAATAATCGCCGCCGGCCCCTGAACAAATGTAGTCGGTGCTCCCCCATATCTTGTCCAGTATGGGCAGAATGCTGGGAAGGTCCACGAGCATGGTCCATTCCGGATGCTGACACTGCTGGCCGAAGGAATAGCGGGCGAAGCCGCGGTTAGCCTTCTCCAGTGGCGTCTCCTCCATCTGCTGGCGAATGACGCGGGCCGCTCCGGCCTGAGCGAAGGCGAGCTGTTCGGGTGTCAAGGCGCCTCGGATGGGGACGAAACCGTCCCGGTGGAACTGCGCGGCGGCCTTGTCGATTTCAGCGGAGTGGACGATTTCGACTTCAAGCATGGGACATTCGACAGGTCTGGAGCGTCCCCGGCGGACTCGGCGAGCCTATTCTACGAGACGCGTACAGAAATGCACCTGCCGTTTCGTACGCGTCTACTCGTTTCCCGGTTAAAATCTCCTTCATCCGGCGGTCCCTGCGAGCAGAGGTCCATCGGCGTTCCCCTAGAGGTACAGAGGTGTGGTAAAAATACGGTAGTGGGGAGCAGAAATCCTGCTTTTTCATCCCTGCCCCACTGGCCGAGGGCAACCCGATGTCGAGACTGGTGCGATATGGCCTTGCCTGTGTGTTCCTGCTGTTCGGCATAGCAGGACTGGTGCTGCCGCTGGTCCATGGCTGGCTTTTTCTGGCGGCAGCATTGTTTCTGGTCGCGCCGGACTTGACCCTGTTCGACCGAGTGATCGCATGGCTGGAGAAACGCCACCCCGGCACAGGTCAGCGCTTGAGGCGGTGGCGGGCACGCCTGAGACACCGCCCGGCTGCACGCACCACTTTTTGTCGACGCCTGTGTGGCCGCACGATGGAGGGCAAGCGATGAAAGTCCTGGTTTCGGGCTCGACGGGGCTCGTTGGAGCGGAAGTCGTGTCCGGACTGGCTCGGAACGGCCACCCGATCATCCGTCTGGTGCGGGCGCGGTCTTCCGCCGAAGATTCGTCCGTCTTCTGGGACCCCGCGGGCGGCATGCTGGATGCGGCGTCGCTCGAAGGCCTGGACGGGGTGGTTCACCTGGCGGGCGAGAACGTCTCGACGGGCCGGTGGACGCAGGAGAAGAAGGCCCGGATACGGGACAGCCGTGTGAAGGGGACCAGGCTGCTGTGCGAGGCCCTGGCCAGGCTCGCCCGGCCGCCGAAAGTTGCCGTTTGCGCCTCGGCGATCGGTTTCTATGGAAGCCGTGGAGACGAAGTGGTTCAAGAAGCCAGCACATCAGGGAGCGGTTTTCTCGCCGAGGTTTGCAAGGACTGGGAGGCTGCGACCCAGCCGGCTGTGGAGAGGGGCATACGAGTAGTGAATCTCCGCATTGGAGTAGTCTTGAGCCCGTTGGGCGGGGCGCTATCGAAGATGCTCTTTCCTTTCAGGATGGGGATGGGTGGAGTCATCGGCAACGGACGGCAATGGCTGAGCTGGATCGACCTCGAGGACCTTGCCGAGGCGGTCCGGCACGTTTTGACGGCGGAGGCGGTCTGGGGGCCGGTGAATGCGGTATCGCCGAATCCGGCGACGAACCGGGAATTCACGAAGACGCTGGGGCGGGTGCTGTCGCGGCCGACGGTTTTCCCGATGCCGTCATTTGCGGCCCGGCTGGCCTTCGGCGAGATGGCTGACGAGTTGCTTCTGTCCAGCACGAGGGTCGAGCCGCGGCGTCTGATCGAATCGGGCTTCGAGTTCCGGCATCCCACTCTCGAAGGTTCGCTGCGGCATCAACTGGACAAGCCGATGGGCCATTGAAGGCGAAGCCCCACGCGTTGATGCTGGCGATTGGACCTGTGGAATGCGAGGGCGATGTACGGCTATGGGAACGAAATCATGAATTCGGCGGACCGCGATCTGAAATCGCCATTCAAGCTTAAAACGTTTTTGCAAGTTTGACGCCCCAAACGCCTAGTGCAGCGGCGCCTCGATGCGCGGCTTGTCCTCGAAGCGGGCGGCGATGCGGTCCCCCAGAAGCCGGATGAAGGCCGGGTGCGTGCCAACCGTTTCGGCCCGGGTATAACCGATGCCGCACTCCTGGCAGGTCTTCCGGGCCTCGACATCGAGGTCCCAGAGAACCTCGACGTGATCGACAAGAAAGCCTATTGGCGAAATGACGACGTCCCCGACCCCCTGCTTGTGGCAGGTGTTGCGGATGAGCTCGTTGACGTCAGGGGTGGTCCAGGGCCGGAAGAACTCGGCCTGGCTCTGATAGCAGGTCAGGTAATTCCCGTCGCGGCCGAGGACGCGGGCGACCAGCCGGGCAGATTCCTCGAACTGGTCCGAGTAAGGACATTTCCGCTGGCCGCTGCGGCAGAACGGGCAGGAATGGATGGGGATGGCGTGGGCGGAAAAGATGAGCTGTGCGGAATCCGCCCGCGTCCCCAACTTCATGAAGGCCTCCCGAATACGGTCCGCATTCGCCTCGATGAACTCCGGGGCAGTCCACAACGGGTCGGTATAGGTGACCGTGAGGGCGCGGCCAGCGAGTCCGGTGTTGCCTTCCTGGACCGTATTCTGATACCAGTCCCAGCTGATCCAGCACTGGTGGGGCGCCAGGATGACGGCAAGGGTGTTCTTGCAGCCTGCGCGGGCCATGTCGTGAAGGACGTCGCGAACATAGGGCTTCCAGTGCCGCATGCCGCAGTAAATGGGGACGTGGAGGCCGCGACACACGAGTTCCTGCTTCAGCGCCTCCGCCTGCCGGTAGGTGAGAGCGTTGAAAGGGCTGCCGTTGAGTTTTTCGTAGTGGCCGGCGACCTCGCGGATTCGGGCCTCGCCTGCGGGGCGGTTTCCCACGATGCCCTTGACGAAATCGTAGCTTTGGTCGCCCGAGGTGGGGCCCCCAAAAGCCACGAGAAGTATGCTGTCGAAGGCGGCCAGGGTCTGGGTCGATGTCATGGCGTCCCTCCGGATCAAGACCAAGCTGTCACGAACGGCTCATATCTCCCCCGCGATGGCCTCGCCCATCTCGACCGTGGTCAGCATTTTCTCGCCCGGCTGGCCGGAGGCGATATCCCGGGTTCGGCCGCCCCGGGTGAGCACGGCCTCGACGGCCTGCTCGATCGCTCGGGCCTCCGAAGGCATTCCGAAGGAGTGCTGGAGCATCATGGCGACCGTGAGGATGGCGGCGATCGGATTGGCGATGCCCTTGCCGGCAATGTCGGGGGCCGAGCCATGAATGGGCTCATAAAGGCCTGGACAGCCCTCGCCCAGGCTGGCGGAGGGCAGCATGCCAATCGAGCCCGCCAGCACCGCAGCTTCATCGCTCAAGATGTCGCCGAAGGTGTTCTCGGTCACGATGACGTCGAACGTGTCGGGATCGGTGATGAGCCGCATGGCGGCCGCGTCGACGAGGAGGTGGCTGACCCTGACCTCGGGAAACTGGGGCGCGACGGCTTCGACGGTCTCGCGCCAGAACTTCGAGGTCTCGAGGACGTTCTCCTTGTCGATGGAGGTGAGGCGTCGCCGCCGGCCCAAGGCGGCCTGGAAGCCGAAGCGCACGACGCGTTCGATCTCCCGCAGGCTGTATTCCATGGTATCGTAGGCCCGGCGGGCGGGGCCCTCGCCGTCTCGGCCGCGGCCCCGGCTGTAATAGAGGCCTCCGGTCAGTTCACGGATGATGAGGATATCCACGCCGCGGTCCACGATGCGGCGCTTGAGCGGCGAGGCCTCGGCCAGGGCCGGGTAAAGCTTCACGGGCCGAAGATTGGCAAAACAGTCCAGCTCCTTGCGCATCGTGAGAATGGCGGACAGGGGCGTCTGACCCAGCGGGCGCGAGTCCCATCGGGGCCCCCCGACGGCCCCATAGAGGATGGCGTCGGCCTTCTTGCACCCGTGGAGGGTCTCCGCGTCGATCGGCACGCCCTTGCGGTCGATCAGCGCCCCGCCCACAGCGTATTCTTCGAGCCGAAAGGAGTGGCCGAACTTCTTTTCGATTCGCCGCAGGACCTTGAGGGCCTCAGCGGTGACATCAACGCCGATACCGTCGCCGGGAAGGACTGCTATCCGATGGGTGCTCATCCAACTGGCCTCGCCGGATGCTCTCCGGTCACTCCCCGACCAGGTGCTCGAGGTCGTCACGGGACACGGTGAAAAGGTCCATGGTCTTGGTGACCGCGCCGAGGCTGACGAGGCACTCGGTGAAGAGCTCACGGGTCCTCTGCTCAAGCTCCTGCGTGCCCATGTCCGTCATCGTGCGGATGATATGCTGGCCCTTGCGGACGTGGGTGCGTTCGTCGGACCGGATGAAGTCGGCAATGTGGGCGAGAAGGGCGTCGTCGCGCCGCCTGGCCTCGTCGATGAAGCCGCCGATGGTCTTGATCACGCCGACCTCGCCGAAGAGGTTGATCTCGGCCATGGCCGGCGCCGGCGGCATGGGGCCCCGACACGTCGAACCCGTGAGACGGTTGGGCAACTCGAAGGGATCGTAGCCCGCGGCAAGAAGAGCGCGGTGTCCGATCTCCGTGTGGCGCGTCTCGTCCCAGGTGATGCGCGCCAGGTCGTATTCCGCTTTGAAATCCTTGAAGCGGACGTCCCAGAGAAACGTGCCGAACGCTTCGATGGCATCCACCTCGTCCCGCTGGGTCCGGATGAACCGGAGGCGCTCGTTCTCGTAACTGCCCTTGGGGAAGCGTTCCCGTCCATCGCCGACGTCGTAGTCGCCCGTATTCTTGAAGCCGATGAAGCGGGCATCGCGCCGGGGAACGACGCCGCGAGCGTAGGGCCTGGCGGCGCTCCGCAGCGGCGAGGGGGCCTCGTTGCGGGCATCCGATCCGGCGACGCCTCCGAGGCTTCCGAGGAGGCGCTGGAGATGCCACCGCCAGACAGCGAGGCGCGACTCGTCGATGCCGCCGTCCACGTAGGCCTGTATCGCCGCGTTCGCCCATTCGAGCATCGGCTCGTAGTCCAGCAGGACGCGCTTCAGGACGCGGACCGTCGGAGCGTCGGTCACCGGGTCCGTGTCGTCCGCGTGGTGGCGGTAAGCGGTCTCCAGGGCGTTGCCGGCGACCTGGTGAAGTCCGACCAGGAATTCGGGCGCGTCCGCTGCGCTCAGCAGTTCCTCGATGAACCGATCGATGCCTTCGTCGCGGTAGCCGTCGATGGCGGCCAGCCGCTGCTCCTGCTCGTTGAGGCGCTCGCGGAACGCCCGCGCGGCGTCCATGTGGTAAAACAGATGGCGTCCGCTTTCCACCTTGACCTCGAACTCCGGTAAGGCCAGGGTCCAGGACCCGATGGCGTGGCCGAGCCTGCGCTCGAAATAGAAGAACCGCAGCAAACGCCGGGCGTTCTCCTCGACAGAGAACCTGCCGCCGAGATGGCGGGGGTCCCTGGGAAACCGATAGGGAAATGCCCTTCTGCGCTTCTCGGCCTCTGCCCGAGCCTCGGGAAACGAAACGACGGGAAATTCACCGGACCGGCAACTGACCGCGGGCTGTGAAGGTTCAGCATTCGGCGAGGCGGACATAGGAGTTCCTCCGGGGGATGGAAGAAGACCCAGGGATGCTTCGAGACGACGCCCATGAGCATAGCGTCCAGCGCCCCCGACCACAAGCTGAAACCGGAAGTGTGCAAAGCGCCGCCACGGGCCGTCGCATTCGTTTCCCAGCGTTCCTTGACACGCCCCATGAGCGCTGATACAGTTCCGTTGATGCCCGGATGGGCGAGGAGTCCGCCATGCAAGTCCGTCTTCATTCCAGGCGCAGCGGCTTTACTTTGATCGAGGTCATGACCGCGGCCACCATCATGGCCAGTCTGCAGACCGACAGCTATCAGGGCGTGATGGACCGGGCGAAGGCCCTGAAATGCCAGAACAATCTCCGGCAGATCGGCCAGGTGCTGATGATGGTGCCTGCGCCCGAGGCAGCCTTCTTTCCGCAGGACGATCCGAGAACGGACCCGAAGAGCCTTCTGGTCTTGCTTCGGGACAAAGTGCCGGAAGAGATGTTCGTGTGTCCGACGGCCCCCGCCGCCCTGGCCGAAAAGGGTCTCACTTTCTTGTGGAACGATCGCCTCAATGGCGACACGCTGATGGCTGGGCCCAAAACCTGGGTGATGATCGAAATGAACTGCCTGGCGGAGAAGCCGGTGCTTCCTCATTCGGGCAAGTATCACGTTTTGTATAGCGACGGGAGCGTCACCGAGGTGACGGCCCCGCCAAAGGAAATCCTCGAAGCCCTGGCGAAAGCGCGGAAGGAGCAGGGGTCGAAAGCCCAGCCCGGCCGCGCCGCCGAGCCGGTGGCTTCTGCGGGCCAGAAAGCCGCCCCGACGCCCGCTTCAGGAGGTCAGAGCCCCACCCCGCCGTCCGCGAGGACCGTCGAGGTGCAGGCCGACCAAGCGCCCGTCTATCTCGACCAGAAGGTGATTGCGAATCTTCCCAAGGGCCAAAAGCTCGAAGTCGTGGAAGTCCGGGGCGACTGGATCGGCGTCAAGGTCAATGTCCATGGCACCTGGAACAGCGGCTGGGTCCGAAAATCCGACGTCCGCGAATGACGAGCCCGGCCGCCCCGTCGTCCTGCCTGAAGCGGCGACGCTGACGGCCAGGCGGCTCGACCGCATGCGGAGCGTCCTCGGGCGGCGTCTCGCCAGCGTCACGGTCATCCTCGATCACCTTCAAGACCCTCATAACATCAGCGCGGTGCTCCGATCTTGCGAAATTTTTGGCATCCATTACGCCCATGTGGTCAGTCCCGGCCCGGCCGGCTTGAGGCTCAATCCGGCGGTCACCTGTGGCTGCGAGCGCTGGCTGGATTTTTCGGTTTATCCGGACACGCCGTCGTGCCTCGCGGCGGTGCGCCGGACCGGATATCGCCTCTACGTCGCGCAGCCGGACGCGGCCAGTCCCGACCTGGAAAGTCTGGATTTTTCGAAGCCCGTGGCCCTGGTTCTGGGCGCCGAGCTGCGCGGCGTCTCGCCGGAGGCCCGGGCGGCCGCCGATGCCTTTTATCATGTCGAGATGCACGGCTTCACCCAGAGCTTCAACGTCTCCGTGGCCGCGGCTCTCTCCCTCTACATCGCCTCCCGGAAGCGCCGGATGCACCTCGCCTCCGCAGGCGACCTGAGCGCCGAGGAACAGGAAAAAGTTTTCCAACGGTGGATCGCCGACCAGACTGAACGAAGGAGAAAAGGATGAAAGGATTGCGTGTGCTTTGGCCCCAACGTGGCCAGGTCATCCTCGACGAGGAAGACGTCCCGACGCCGGGTCCGGACGAGGTCCTCATCCGGACCGAAGTGTCTCTGATCAGCCCCGGGACCGAACGGGCGTTCCTGCTCAGCCTGCCGAACACCAGCGAGAAGTTCCCGACCACCTGCGGATACAATAACGTCGGCCAGGTCATCGAGGTGGGACGCGGGGTTGAAGGACTCCGGGCGGGCGACCGCGTGGTCACCGGCACGAATCACGCCCAGTTCGTGCGCGCCCGCGCCAGCGACGCCATACGCGTCCCGGACGAGCTGCCTTCACGAGAAGCCGTCTTCTTTCACATGGTCTCCATCGCCCTCCAGGGCGTCCGCAAGGCCCGGATCGAAATCGGCGATTCCGCCCTCGTCATCGGCCAGGGCCTCATCGGCAACCTCGCGCTCCAGCTCGCACGTTTCAATGGAGCTTTCCCCACGGTGGCCATGGATACCGAGCCGGCCCGACTCGACCTCGCACGCCGGTGCGGGGCCGATGAGACCGTCGATCCCACTGACCCCTCCTTCGAGAAGAAGGTCAAGGCCTGCATCCCGGCCGGCGCCCCCTCCGTCGTCATCGAGGCCACCGGACACCCCAAGCCGGTCCTGACCGCCTTTCAGCTCGCCGCCTGGCACGGCCGCGTCGTCCTCCTCGCCAGCACCCGCGGCGAGACCACCGGCGTCAACTTTTACCAGGATGTCCACCGTAAGGGACTGACCATCCTCGGCGCCCATAATTCCATCCGGCCCTCCCGGGATAACTCGCCGGGTTTCTGGACCTGGCACGAGGACGTCCGCGTTGCCCTGAGGCTCACCGCCGCTGGGCGTCTGAACATCGCGCCCCTCATCTCCCATGAGCTGGACGCTCGTGAAGCGCCCAAGGCCTATCAGCTTCTCATCCAGTGGCATCCCGGGCTCATGGGCGCCCTCCTCCACTGGGAGGGCCTCTAGGCGTCTACAAGGTTGAAAACCGTGACCCAGAAGACCAGTTTTGGGCTACCGTGTGTTCTCGTCCTCGTCGTCCCCGAAATGTGCGCCCGCGTTTCGAGAACGGGCAGGATGTCGCCATGAAACATGGCCAGGGCGGCGTGTGCTATCGTCCTCGGCCTGGGGAATCAGGGCGTTTATTTCGAGCACCAGCACGACGACAAGAACGAGAATGAGAAAATACTCGTCGGTTTCAGGCCGCCATATGACGGCTTCGCTGTTGAACGCGGCGTCTCGCCGCACGCCGGCTTCCCCAAGGAGACGGCAAATGTAACGCTGTCGCCCTGGTGAGCACACGCGTACGGGAGCGCCGGTGCACTTCCGCACGCGTGTGCTCGTGCTTGGGAACTCTGCTCATGAGGTCCTGCTTTGAGCCTCGCCATCACCCTCTTCTTCCTCGCCTTCGTCGGTCTGTTCATCTATGACGGATACCGGCAAGGGCTCTACTGCGGCCTCACCCGCCTGATCGCCCTCTTCCTCATCGCGGTCCTGTCGCGGCCCATCGGCTCGAGATTCTCCTACCTCTTCCAGGACGTGGAGAAAATCCCGCCCGTGGTCCGGCCCTACACCGCCGTCTTCCTCGTCGGTCTCGCCCTCTTCCTCATCGGCTCCGTGGCCTCCCACTTCGTGTGGAAAAGAACCATGACGCTGCCGCCTGAGCCCACTCGGGAAAAAGTGCGGCAGGTCGAGCAGGCCCGCTGGGGCGGCATGGTCATGGGCGGCCTCGTGGGCGTCGCACTCGGCGTCATCCTCTTCGTCGTGCTCTGGAATCTCGGATGGCTCGCTGAGGAAGTGCAGCGCGGCCAGGTCGAGGAACAGCAGCCCGAACAGGCTCAGGCCGAGGAGACGCGGCCTGCCGATGCACCCGTGGATGCCGATAGCGTTCGCGAGCCCGTAGCGCGCACCATGATCCGCCTCAAGCAGGCCATCGAGGATTCACCCCTCGGCGGCGTCGTGGAGAGAGCCAACCCGATCGATAACCAGGACTACGTGCTCGTCCGCCGAATGCTCGGCCTGCTCGAGGACCCCGTGAAGCTCGACGAGTTCCGCCGCCATCCCAACATGCAGGAATTGATGCAGAATCCCCGAATCCATGAGCTCCTGGAGGACGACGAAATCCGCCGGCTCGTCGAGACCCACGACTACCGCGGCCTGCTCTACAACCAGAAAATCGCCGACCTCGTCCACGATCGCGAGCTCGTCGAACAGGTCCAAAGGGCGAATGTCCGCCAGGTCCTCGAGGAGGTCGAGCGCAGGAGCACGCCGAGCGAGGAGCCGGCTGTGTCCCCCGATGCCGAAGTCCCGTGAACACGGGCTGATCTTTGCCCACAGTGGACACCGTGGGTTGAACAGCCGGGCTTCAGCCGGCTAAGAAGAAAAGAAACCCGCGGTGTTACCTGTGTCCAAGCGACAGGAGAACGGGGCGGGTAGGCTTGGACCGTGCACTGATTTAAGTGATTTAGGAATGGACACTTATGGAGCTTCGTGTCTTCCTGCCCTACCTCGGAAATCCCTCCCTCGACGATAGGCTCCGGAGGAGCTTCCTGAAATATTCCAGATCGAAACTGCCGATGCCCTTCCGAGCTCGAATCCTCGTGCTCCTGCTCTTGTCCGGCGGGTCGGCCGGTGCGGAAACTCTTGTCGAATGGACGCTCCGGGAGCACCTCGGCCACACCTGGACGCGCGAGCTGGTCTTCTTTCCCCTGCCGAAAACGGCCAGGCCCCAAAAGGCCTGCAGGGTCGTGGATGACACGGGCAACGTGCTGCCTGCGCAGGTTGAAGCCCGGCCTTCCCCGGAAGGCGAGTCCTACGCCGTCGGGTTTCTCGTCAATCTTGCCCCATACCAGACCCGCCGGATGCGCTTGCTTCCTGGCAAGGCCCAGCCTTCCGACCTCGGTGTCGAGAAGAGCCGCGAAGCCTGGGTCATTGGCAACAGCCGATGCGCCGTTCGCGTCCCCGCGCCGGGCCGAGTCCGGCCCGGAACGCCGTTCGACCGTCTACCCGCTCCCATCCTCGCCTTCCGTACACCTTCGGGCCGGTGGGTCGGAGAGGGGACTCTCACCGGCAAACAGCCCGTCCTCCGCTGGGACGCCGAGTTGCTCGCCTCGGGTCCCGTCTGGACCGACGCCAGCGTCCGCTACCAGTTCGGCGACCGCAAGTTCTATCAAGTCGATGTCCGCGTGGTCTCCGGCGAGAACGTCGTGCTCGTCTCCGAGACGTCCCAGCTCTCCCAGAAGGAATTCGACGACTTTCGATGGGTCAAGGGGCCCGACCTCCTCCCCGGACCCGGCCTGAAGAGCGAGCTGGCCGGGTGGTTGCGGTGGCCCAACCACATGGGGTGGCAGGCCGTCGTCACCGATTTTGCGGCGTATCCCACATTCGATTTCGCCTTCATGAAAGGGTGGGCCGACCGCGCCTGGGACTACCGGGGCAAGAAGTTTCTTGAAAAACCCGCCACGCCGAATCCGGACCCGCGTCTCGGGCTGCTCCTCTGCCCCTACCAGAGCATCGGCCAGCGCACCCGCGCCATCGGCTTCTGCAAGGAAGGCCAGCCTGAGGTCGCCGGCCTGTTCTACCGGCATCTTTCCCGCTGGACTCACCGCGCCCACAACCCGGTCCCCCTTGCCTGGACAGACGACGGCATCGTCGGCCGATTCGTGGCGTTCGAGGCTCGGCGGGAGTGGGGCTGGATGGCTGATTCCGTCCCGAGTCCTTTTTCGGCCTATGCCGAACACGGCGGGAGCAGGCCCGGAGTCCTCGATGCCGCCACCGTGAAGTGGGGCGAGACGCCCCTCGATAAGGTCAAGGATTGGGTCCTCGAATGGGCCGACCCGCCCGGCGTTCCGCCGCACCCGAGGGTCGTCCTGACTCCGGAAAAGCTCCAGGAGTTGAAGGCCAGTCGAGGGGACGATCCGACCCTTGGAGCGCTTTTCAAACCCGAGGAGCAGCGGGCCGCGTTCGAGTCCGCCCGGGCCGAGCTGGGGGCCGTCGTCCGGACCTTCCTCACCTGCGGGTCTTGCACACCGGATACCATGATCCACCGCTGCCAGGAGATTGTGCGGCATGAGATGCTCCGCCTCGACCTGGCCCTCGCCCTTCCCGATCTCACCGAGGAGGAACGGAAACGCGCCCGCGCCCTCGCCGCCTTCTGCGCCTACAAGCAGGCCGACCCGGATTACTGGCCGTGCCGGGAGTACGGACACGGACCCTCCAACCCCAACATGATGGACATCTCGATCAACGTCCTCGCCTGCGCCTCCGGCCTGCTCCACGGCCATCCCGAGTGGCGTCAGTGGGGCAGCCTCGCCGCCCGGGCCGCTCGAGCCAGCATCCTCGCCTCCGTCAGCGAGGACGGCGCCTGGTTCGAGTCGCCGGGCTACCAGGGGGCGGGCAACGCGCCCGAAAACCTCACCCTCCTCATCCTCCGCCGGCACGGCATCGACGACCTGACCGACATGCCCCACCTGGCCCGCGCGGGCTCCTATTTCGCCCACCTGCTCAGCCCGCCGGACCCGAGATTCAACAACTGCCGCACGCCCGCGTCCCTCGGTGATAACGTGCCGTTCGGCTCCAACTACCATCCCTGGATCGCCGGGGCCATCCAGAACAAGTACCCCGCCGAGGCCGGACACGCCGTCTGGTGCTGGGAACAGATGGGCAAGCCCATGAACCAGCCCCTCCTCTTCGCCTCCTGCTTCGATCCCTCCGTCAAATCCGTGCCTATCGATGGACGTACCAAATACTTCCCCGGCTTCGGTGTCATCTTCCGGCACGGCTTCGGCACCCCCTCCGAGACCTTCATGACCCTACGCTGGACCGACCATGCCTTCGGACACTACGACGAGGATATCGGGTCGTTCAACCTGTACGCCAAAGGCGTCCCCCTCTGCCTCGACTGGATCGACTACAGCCCCGGCCAGGCGGAATACCACAACACCCTCTCTCCTTCGCCAGGCTGGGGAGATACTCGCCTTGCCGAGTTCGCCTCCCTACCCGGCGCAGATTACACCCGAGGGCGTCAGCCGGTTCGCGTCGAAAAGCCTCAGGACGGCGACTGGCAACGCCAGGTCCTCTTCGTCAAGGACGAGCGCGACCCCGGCCTGGCCACCTACCTGGTCGTCCGTGACCTCTTCCTGTCCCGTGAAAAGAATAGCTGCAACGTCTGGACCATGGCCTCCGAGCCGCCACGCATCGAGGGCGACCGTGTGGCCCACCTGACCGGCCAGTTCGGCGTGGATGCCCACGTCACCTTCTTCGTCAAGCCGCCGGGTCCGCTGGCCACCCTCCGCTACGACCACACGGGCCACAGCTATGGCGAGTGGAAACAGACGCAGCACCGCGTCCAGGCCGCCGCAGAATCAGCCTCCGAGTATGGATTCCTCCTCTATCCCGCTCGGCGCGACGAGCCCGTGGCCTCCGTCGTGGAAGAAAAGGACGGCGTCCTCCACCTTCAGCTACCCGATCAGGAGCATCTCATTTTCCTCTACCCCGCCGAACGAGAGGCCCAGGTCGGCCCCCTTCGGTTCAAGGGAACCTGCGGCGTCGCCAAAAAACTAGGAGATCGCTGGTCCCTGACTCTCCTCAGCGGGTCGCTCCTCGCCCGGGATGGCGGCCAGGCCCTGACCCAGGCGCCCGCACAGGCTGAAGAGGGCCACTAATGAAATCCGCTGCGCCCTCCGGTCTACGCGGATTTCTGAAGCCTCGGAATGACCACGGTCCTTCATTCGTTATAAGGGCGGGGTGTTGAGGGCTTGCTGGACAGCCGTATTCCAGTCGCCAAAGAAACGACGCGCGGCACGGCGAAGGCCATGGTTCGCACCTAGCTCGAAGTTCACTGCAGTTATTTTGAGTGGCAATCCTCGTCGATGGCGTTCCTGGATTCTTAGCATTACGGACTCTCTCGTGGGGTACTTCCCGGCCTTGCGAGTCTCGTATGGCTTAAATCCTGCGGCCTCTATGGCCTTATCCCAGCATCCAAAATATCGAACAGCTCTCGCATGGAGCGACGGCCACGAATGGGGTCCACAGAAGACCGCTGTGGCGTTCAAAGGAAGGTTTGCCTGAGCACGCTTCCGGATACCCGCGAGCACCAACTCAGGTGAGGTATAAATCTTCATGGGCTTCTTCCGTATTTTGGCAGGATCGAGGCCAGCGGCCTCAATCGCCTTGTCCCAGGAACCGAAAAGGCGTTTGGCGGCTGAAAGCAAGCCGGAGCCGCGCCCCTTCAAACTGCTGTAATTGAGGGGAAGGCGCAATTCCCTGCGCTCTTGAATTTTAGCAATGACAGCACGGCGTGTTGGGAACATCGGCACCGGGCGAGGACCCTTTCGGATGCGGCGTCATGAGAGCCGAATCGCCGCCGCATCGCGTTCAGAAGTCTCAAATCATCAAGCCCTACCGCGCGCGTGTTCAGCGGTATTCCGAGCCGCTGTCTTGCCTTCAGTTGTCTGACAACCTCTTCAGGCGACAAGTGTTTCTTAACATCTATGAGCCGAACCTTGCGAGGATTCAGTCCGATCTTTCGCAGAACATTATCCCAACCCTTGAAGTAATAGACGCCATACACCCAAAGGCTTGTATCTATCTCCACTACGGCCTTGGTGTTCAAGTTCGTTCCAGTTTCAGCAAGCCAAGCGGCCCGATCCAACACATATCCCGGAGACCACAGAGGCTCCCAGTGTGGCCTCGACGGCGGGAAACGATCCCTTAACCATTCGCTCATCCTGGCCCGAAGTTCCTCGCTGAACAGGTCCGCGCCCGGATAGGTCGTCCTGTATTCACGAGGATGGGTCTCATGTTTACGCACCAAGTGGCTTACCAAATTCTTTCCAAGGAATCCACAGATTTTGCACTCGCAATACGGTTCCAACTCGACACGGATTTTCGAATAATTCAAGCCAGCAGCCTCGAGTGCCCGCTTCCAGCCCCAAAATGGCTTGATGGAATATGCCTTCCTCAAAAGCCCTGGAAAAAATCTCTGGACTGCAAGAATGTTGAGGGCTTCACGCTTTTTGTGAAGTCCCTTGATTTCTTCCACAACTTCTTTCTGTACCCGGTTAAGAGGGTGTTGTTTCTTGTCAGACATCACCGTTTTGCTCCCACTTGTCATCGCCGTACGAATTGATGACCGCGTACGTTCAGTTGGCCAGAGGAACTGAGCTTTGTCAAGTTATCTGGAACAGGATCTTGGGCTGCGCTGAAGACGCCAGACTTGCACCGCCGCAAGTGGCTGTGTTATCATCATCTTGAGGCGGCGCTGGCGGGCCGCTGCTTTGTGACGGTCGGCATTGAAGATCTCCCAGTGAACGGGATAGCGGGCCGCCTAGGGTTTGTTTCTCTGGTCCGCAGGATACGGACGGAACCCGTTAATGGTCGAACCTGCCGGTGAGACACAGTTTAGCGCGCTCGGCTCGCCACCTCGTGAGTCGGGACACCGGAAGGCTTCGGGGCCAGCAGTGTCCGGCGGCCATCAGGCACTCTCGGCACAGCACGAATACCCTTACCTCGAGGTGTCCGGAACACCTTTCGAGATGGGCCTTCAGCACGGACACGCCGTCCCGGATTCCATCCACCGGTTTCTCGAGATGATCTTCGATGCCACCACCAACTCGGACCGGCCCAGAGACGCCATCCTCAAACGCACCCTCCGGGTCGTCCCCCTCCTCGAGACCCATGCCCCGCGATTTCTCGAAGAAATTCGCGGGCTGGCCGCCGGCGCCCAGATCCGGTTCGAGGAGGCCGTCCTCCTCCAGCTCCGGGGAGAGGTCGCCCAGATACCCGACGGCGCATGCACCACCTACGCCATCTCCGGCCGCGGCACCGCAACCACTCAGATTCTCATCGGCCAGAATTCCGACATGGGACCCGACCAGGAGGAGGTCGGCCTCGTCCTACGCCTCGCACCCGACCGCGGGCCCCGCATCCTCATGTGGACCTTCGCCGGACACCTCGGCTACCATGGCATGAACTCCCAAGGAGTCGCCCACTTCGCCAATGCGCTTGGCGGCGGCCCACCCTGGCGCTTCGGCCTCTCCCACTACCCCCTCAAACGCCTCATGCTCGAACGGCGTACCCTGGCTGAGATCCTGGACCTCGCCGGCCGATACCCCGTCTGCTCCTCCGGCAACTACGCCCTTTCCACGGGCTGCGGCCGGATCTGCAACCTCGAAATCACCCCGGCCGGATACGACACTCTCGGGCCCGGAGAGGACGGATTTATCGCCCATTCGAACCACTTCCTCTGCTCCCCTTGGGCGTGCCCGGAGAATCACCAGAAAAGCCTCACCGACTCCTTCTCCAGGCTCGCCCGCATCCGCCACCTGATCGCCAGCCGGTTTGGCCACATCCGGGTCTCCGACGTCCAGCAGTTCCTCTCCGACCACGATCATTACCCGTTCGGCATCTGCCGCCACCCGCACGATGGCAGGGAAAATCCGGGCTCGGCCAGCCGGGGCAAGACCGTCTGCTCCCTGGTCGCCGAGCCGGAGAACGGGCGGCTGCATGTCTGCAAGGGCAATCCCTGCCAAGGCTCCTGGAAAACCTACGAGGTCTGATGCAGTTCAATATCCTTTACAAACCGTCGTACGCCATGACCGTCCTGACGCTGGCGCCCGGCGAGTCCGTTCGCGCCGAGTCCGGCTGCATGGTCGCCCATTCGGGCAATTTCGAGGTCAGGACCTCGATGTCGGCGAACCCGCGGGCCGGGATTTTCGAACGGTTTCTCGGCGTATTCGGCGCCTTCGCCCGCAAGCTGTTCGGGGGCGAGTCCCTCTTCGTCAACACCTATGCTCCGACGGGGGGCGAAGGCCAAATCCTGCTGGCCCCGTCGCTGACCGGGGACATCATTCACCACCGCCTCGAGGGCGGATCGCTGTTCGTCCAGGGCACATCCTACCTGGCCTCCTCGCCGGAGCTGGCCCTTGCGACCAAGTGGACCGGTCTGAAGGGCTTCTTCAGCGGCGAAGGCTTCTTTCTTCTGAGGGCCTCCGGGCAGGGCGACCTCTTCATCAACTGCCACGGCGCCGTGTTCGAGAGGAACATCGACGGCTCCTTCATCGTGGATACGGGCCACATCGTCGCTTTCGAGGACACCCTCAATTATAAAGTCCGCCGGGTCGGCGGCTGGAAATCCACCCTCTTCAGCGGGGAAGGGCTGGTCACCGAATTCTCCGGGCGCGGAAAGCTCTATATGCAGACGCGCAACTTGGATTCCTTTGTCGGTTGGCTGCGGCCCATGCTGCCTTGACACGCCAGAGCCTTCCCGGGAAGACCCTCCGGGGCCGGGGCTACAGAAATCCTTCAAGCAGGAAATCTTCCCATGCAAGTGCAGATTCTTCACCAGCCCGCCTACTCCCTCGCCGAGATTCTTCTCACCCCAGGCGAGTCCATCGTCGCGGAAAGCGGCGCGATGGTCAGCATGTCGCCCTCCATCGAGATGACCACCTCGAGCCGCGGGGCCGGGGGCGGGATCATGAAGGGGCTCAAGCGCGCCGTCCTCGGCGGCGAATCCTTCTTTCTCAATACCTTCTCCGCGCACCAGGGACCCGGCGAGGTCACCCTCGCCCCCATGCACGTCGGGGACATCTTCCAGCTCGAGCTGGCCTCCTCGTCTTACACGGTCCAATCCACTTCTTACCTGGCCTCGGTGCCCAGTATCGTCCTGGATACCCAGTGGCAGGGAGCGAAGGGCTTCTTCAGCGGCGAAGGCCTCTTCATGCTCAAGGCCGCCGGCAATGGCATGCTCCTCATCAATGCCTTCGGCGCCGTCCACCCCGTCGACGTCAATGGCACCTTCGTCGTCGATACCGGCCACATCGTCGCCTTCGAGGATACCCTCCATTACTCCATCGAACGCGTCGGCGGCTGGTTCTCCACCTTCTTCAGCGGCGAAGGACTCGTCGCACGGTTCTCCGGACGCGGCCGCCTCTACATCCAGTCCCGAAACCCGAAGGAGTTCGGCAAGCTGGTGGGCTCCAAGTTGCCCCCGCGAGATTGAAAGGATTCGCCATGAAACACGAGATCATCGCCAAGCCTGAATTCGCCATGGCCAATGTCCAGCTCGAACCCGAGGAGTCCATCCAGGTCGAGGGGGGCGCCATGGTCGCCATGTCCACCAACGTCGAGATCGAAACCAAGGCCCGCGGCGGCATCTTCTCCTCCGCCAAGCGCGCCTTCCTCGGCGGCGAGTCCTTCTTCGTCAATAAATACACCGCCCGTGGCGCACCCGGCTTCATCCAGCTCGCCCCGGGCTCCCCGGGCGACATCGAATACCTTCCCCTCCAGGGCCGGTCCCTCATGATCCAGTCCGGCTCCTTCATGGCCTGCTCCGATTCCGTCACCATCGACACCCAGTGGGGCGGGGCCAAGGCCTTCTTCGGGGGCGAAGGCCTCTTCATGCTCAAAGCCCATGGCCAGGGCGACATCTTCTTCGCTTCCTATGGGGCCATCCATGCCATCGAGGTCGCCGGCTCCTATATCGTCGATACCGGCCACATCGTCGCTTTCGAAGAGTCCCTCACCTTCCATGTCCGAAAGGTCGGTGGCCTCAAGTCCCTCTTCCTCAGCGGCGAAGGACTCGTCTGCCAGTTCGAGGGAAACGGGAAACTCTACATCCAGACGCGTAACCCCGCGTCCTTCGTCCAGTGGATTCACCCCTTCCGGCCCGCCCGGCGAAGCAACTAGTATTCGAGTGCGGAAGTGCATCCGCACTTCCGCACTCGAATACTTGAGTATGAAGAACCGAGCCGGCCGACGGTGTCATCCGACCAATGGCGCCTTCATGCCAAAGCGGGTTGCCAAAAGATAAACTAAAAGATAACCATGTCCAAAAAACCTATTTTAATCGGTGTTGGAATGTTGCTGTTTGTTGCTTTTGGCGTTTTGAATTTAGGTTTTTTAGGTCCAAAAGCACCGGGAGGGTCTTTGTCTGAAGCCACTGAAGTCAAATTGGGTGGAATTCCGGAGGACTCGTCCATTATTTTCTATTCAACGAAAGGAGTCAAAAATGCTGGGCCAGTCGGCCCATCCAATATTTATGCTATGAACGAGGAGGGCGGCAATGTAACTCAACTTACCTTCAATCCTAAGATGTACGAACACGCCGCACTCTCCCCAGACCGCAAAATGATTGCCGCTAACGCCAACGACGGCACCAGAAGCGAGCTTTGGGTTTTTGACCTTGAACAGAAAACCGAACGCCAGATTAGTTCAGATTTTTCTACCGCAGGGAACGGCGGGATTGACTGGGATAGAAGCGGCTTCATATATTTTGCAGGACAAAAAAAAGGGAGCGGCGCCCAGAATATCTATAAAATCAAGCCGGACGGCTCGGGACTTTATAACATAACCAATCTTGTGCAAAAGCCACCTCCAAACCCGGAGCCGGCTTACTTCAGCGACGTTTCAGTGTCCGAAGACGGGACCATGCTTGCCGCATTTCGCTATAAGGCAGTGGAGAAGAACGGGGCATTCCTCGCCAAGCCGCAAATTTGGGTCATGAACTCTGGCGGCAAAAACTTGCGGCTGGTTGATGATGGCGGGGACGAGAGCGGGACAGATTCTTCCGGATTCCCCCTCGGCGATTATGACCCCGAGATTTCTCCGGATAATAAATTTGTCGTATTCAGCCGGGTCAATACCAAGCATAAGAATTTCAGAAACGCCGTAAATACCGCCCATGATTTATGGATAGCGCCGGTGGACGGTTCTTCTCCCGCGAGGATTCTTACCCAGCCCGGCCCGGTTTCAATAATTCCAGATTGGCAGGGTGATAAAATCTTATATACTGAATACAACGAAGCGGAAAATTACATAGGCCTCGTTACTATACGTCCTGACGGCAGTAAAAAAAAACGCCTTGAGAAAGGCCTGAAAGGTCTTTGGGACGGCGGCCGCCACGGCAAATGGATTCCCACGGGCCAGTGAGGGACGCGCGCGAGATCGCGAAGAGCCAAAAAGGGGCATTCCTCCAAGCTGGATCGAAAAGCCAAATCGGTTCGAGCGGTAGGAGGGCAGCCCCGTGAAGATGGTCGTAGATTCGCAGATGGAGGTCAACATCGAATCCGACCGCAGGGTGGTCGGTCCGGACCTGACACCTGACACCTGACACCTGACACCTGACACCTGACACCTGACACCTGACACCTGACACCTGACACCTGACACCTGACACCTGACACCTGACCTGACACCTGACACCTGACACCTGACACCTGACACCTGACACCTGACACCATGCTGGAGCTCGCATCTCGGTCTGGCCCCAACGCCTCCGCACGCCGCCGTATCGCCTGGTTCTGCGATCTCGACCAAGTTCACCGGGACCCATCCCTGCTCGCCGCGGCGCAAGAAAAAGCGGGCCTGACCACTCTCCTGCCGGAGAGCCACCACACCCACACCTCGGCCTTCCGAGCCTCCCCGGAGACCGATCGACTCTGCCCCTTCAGGGACTGGCGGACCCGCCCGGGTCTCGCCGAGCACCGGCAAACCTTCAAGCTCGGGCCGGAGGACTTTCCCGTGCTGCCCGGCATCCTGCCCGGCGCGGACGATACGCCCCTCCGCGCCGTCCTGGATGCCGCACATGCCCTTCGAATCGAGGTCTGGGGGCACTGGGGACTCTGGAGCTACGGCGCGGAGGTCTACCCGGAGCTCGCTGCACTCGACCTCACCGGCGGCCGGCTCAACTCCCTCTATGCCCGATATGGACACGGGTTCTGCCCCAGCAACCCGGCGGTCAACGACTGGATGCTGGCCTGTTTGCGCGACGCGGTCCGGCACTATGAGATCGACGGCTTCTACGTCGACCACGCCCGCTACCCGCCACCTGCCAACCTCCAGGCCCTGTTCTCCTGCGCCTGCGGCCATTGCGAAGCCGAGGCCGGCCGGCTGGGCTATGACTTCCCGGCGGTCCGGCGAGCCGCCCTAGCCCTGCGCCTCGCCCTCTGCCGGCTCGATACGGACCGCATGCGCAAGGCCGGCGAGCCCGTCCGAGACCTCGAACAGGCCTTGGACCTCCTGGGCGCGCCTCCGGAATCCCTGCAATGGTTTCAACTCCGTGCCCGGATACTCGCCGGCCAGGTCAAGCAATTCCGCGATGCGGCCCACGAGGAAGCCCGCCGCCCCCTGCCCTTCGGCGCCGATGTGTTCCCTCCCTCCGTCTCACTCCTCGCCGGGAATGATTACGCCCTCTGGGAAGAGTCCGCCGATTACCTCACCGGAGGCCATGGGGCCATCGTGGCCTGGAATCTCGTCCCCGTTCGGGCCTGCCGGGAACTCGCCGCAGCCGCCCTCCGCGTCCCCCCAGCCTTGCCCGAATCGGATGTCCTCCGGTTCTTCTACCGCCTCTTCGGACTCGAAAACCTGGCTCTGCCCGAACGTGTCGGGGAACTGGACGCTTTCGACAAGCTGCCCGCGGTTCGACTCTTCGAACTCGAATATCGCAGGTTGGCGGACCATTGGGGCCGCCGAGTCCCGTTTTATCCCCCCTTCCCGGGCTGGCTGCCCGCCCGGGAGATCGAACGGCTGCTCTCCGTCCTCCAGGAGGTGGGCTGCCAGGGCATCGTGCTTTCCCACGTCCCGCTAGACAAGCCGGACAACCTGAGCGTGATCCGAGCCTTCGCGGCCTCAAAGGTGTGATTGGGCGGCGGGGCCGGCATCTGGAATCTGTGCTCATGTCGACCGTGATGTTTCTCGAACGATCCGAACACTGGGTCAAATTCTCCACCGGTGAAATTACCGCAATCATCGGTGACAACGCTTCCGATCCGCCTATCTTTCAGGCCCACCCGAACGCTGGAAGAAAAGACAGCCGGCCGCTTCCAGGAGACCTGAGCCACCTACCCGGCTACAACGGCGTGTGGTCGCTCGAGTCGGTCCATCGGCCCGCCAACCTTTTTCTTCCCAGGGTCGGCGGGATGAATTTTGAATTTGTCATGGACGGGCACGTGGGGGCCGGAGGAAAGGAACGGCATCTGATTTTCGAGCCGCGGAGCGTTCCGATGGAAATGCAGGTGGGCGGGGACGGCGTGGTGCGGCTCTACCAGCCGCCTACGCCATTCTGGGGCATTGAGAGCTGGACGGAATTCTCGGTTCAAGAACCGCATTCCATTGACATGAAGTTCGATTTCTCGCCGAATTCCAGGACCTGGACTCATGACTGGATTTCCGTTTTCTGGGCGAATTATATTTACAAACCCACACCTGCCGAGTCATGGTTACGCATCGCTGACGACCAGGGCCGGGTCGTGGACCTGGGCGAGAGCCGGGAAAAGTCGGTCATCCGGAGCGGGGACCGTCTCGAGTTGGCTCGCACGGGCAACTGGAGCGAAAGGGTGATCTCGAATGGCAAGGTCCGCTTCTCTCAGCCCTTCTTCTTCGGAGTCATCGATGGGATGCTGTTCCAGGTGATGGTGGATACGCCTCACCGGCTGGGTTTCTGGTCAGGCTCCTGGCATCCACCGGAGCACTGGGAGGCCGCGGCATGGGACTTCCACTTCACGGTCATGGACCCGCAGCCCGGAGCGCGTTACGGGATGAATGCCCGGCTGGTCTACACGCGGTGGAAGGGCCCCGACCAGCCCGCCGCCGAGTACGAAAGATGGTCTAGTAGAGGAGTTAGCAAGTGCACCCGCACTTGCTAACTCCTCTACTTTAGGAAACTCCTCCAGAAGGGAGCCCGTTTCCCAGCGGGGTCCCTTCGGGAGGGAGGCGAAATAGAAAACCCGATGTCCCATAAGTGACCGATTCACAAGTGGTTAAATTGGAATGACGGTAACTTCTCAATAAGTTCGGTGAGGGCGACCAGGTCAAGTCCGTGAAGTATGAATTCCGTAGCCGAACGCGCCAGCGTTCCGTCCGGAAGAGGTGATTTGAGGGGCCACACGAAGCGCTCACGCGCTTCGCTACGTGTGCCGGGCATGCTCGGCGTCTGGAGGTGAGAATGTGGGAGAACAGCCCCACATTCAAGTCCTCTACCATCCTGGTGCAGGAG
>JACPCR010000009.1 GCA_016179685.1 Planctomycetota bacterium
CACACGGTTGGGGGCCGAGGCATCGAAGGGGTCGCCACACACGTGAGCAGGTGTGAGGCGCGTGGAATGGTGTCCCCGGGCCGTGAGAACCGCCGCCCCACACCTGAAACGATGTGAGGCACGGGGTTTGGGCTACTTCAAGAAGCCCTTCGCGCAATCCCGAATCGTACGGATTCCAGACGGGTCGTAGGGCTCCCGTCTGCGTGGAAGAGGTCGTGAAGCCAGAGGGTGGCATCGACTTGGCCCCTGAGGGAGGTCCAGGCGATGTGGGGCTGAAATGGCGGGGCTGTGGATTCGTTGTTCACCAAAGAGCCAGGTGAAGCCTTTCGATCTCGAGGGTCTGGCCGCCGGAATTCTCGACGTGGAGCGTGTTGAAACCGGTGCAGAGACAGGCGGGGCGGACCTTGAACAGGCGGCAGTCCAGGGGCTTGGGCCTGGATTCCTTCCGGAAGTACTGGTCGACGAACTCGAGGAATATCTCGCTCCGATGGCCTCCAGAGTTGGCGTCCGGGTTGAACCGGAAAGGTTCAGCCCTTTGCCCGTTGACGGCGAGATGGATGTCGCCATGGCTGTGGGTGAGGAAAAGGACGCGGCCGGCGGGCAGGGCGCTGCGAGGGACGTAAATCCGGAGGTCGAGGCTACCGGCTGCCGGCAGGACGGCGGGCAACTCACCTGGTCCGTCCGTGATTTCATGACGGTGCACTTTGTTGGAGACCGCGAGCTGGATGGGCCTGACGCCAGCGGTCTCGGGTCGGTCAAGCCCTCGCAGCCAGTGGTAGGGTCGTGCGGCGAGGTATTCGGTCCAGCACGGGAAGTTGAAGAGATAGAGGCCGTCGGCCCCGCAGTCGTACAGGCAGGAGGCGACGCCGCGCAGCGACTCGGGATGATGGCACGTGAGATCGTATCCGAAGTCGAAGCCTGCATAGATGGGCACGGGTTGGCTGCCCATCTGGGCCCGGAAATCCTGGATCGGGATGTGCCAGTTGGTGGTGAGGAACGGGCAGGCGACGAGGAAATCGACGAGCCCGAGCCGCGTCCATTCGGCCAGGTCCATTCCGATGCTGCGGCAGCCTTCCAGGGTCGGAGGCACACGTGCGGCGAGCTGCAAATGCTGCCCGGCTTCGCGAAGAATCCGGCGCGCGGATGCCGTGAACTCGGTGAGCGCCGCACGTCTCTGCCAAATCCGCTCGGAGTCGCCCGAGAGGTGACGCGGGAAGCGCATCCAATCGAGCTGGATACCATCGATGATCGAGCCGTAGAGCGACGCCAGTTCCCGGATGAGGGTCAGGTAGTATTCGCGGACCTCGGCCCGGGAGTAATCCATGCAGTAGGACATCCAGGCGGCCTTCCCGGCCTTGATCTCTTCCGGGCCTACGATCGCGTCCGGGAACTTCTTCCGGATGGGCGGCGTGTTCCACTCGTCCTGATCGGTCGGATTATGGACGTCATTCATCCGCATGGTGATGAAAGTTTCCCGACCGGACTTCTTGATGGCCTGAAGGAGCATGCCGAAAAGGTCGTGCCCTTGGGCCAGAGCGGCGACAAGTCCTTTGGCGCGGGGATCGACCCTGCCGACGCGGGTCGGAAAGTAACAATTGCCGGCGTTCGAGCAGAGGAGATAGGTGGTGACTTCCGGCGCACATTCCTGGACGGTTTCCTCGACGATGGCCTGGAGGTCCGCTCCGTCGGCAAGGGCGTTATGAAAAATATTCGAGCCGTCATTATCGAGGAGGAAGCGGGGTCTCATTGAGGACGCTCCTTCGGACCAGCTAGGGGTCATAGAATGTAATGCTCTACCTATTCGCTTTGTTCAATTAGACGGAAAGAATAACCAAAACAGGCTGCAAAAAAAGAGACGAAGTGACCCTGATGGCAACTTGCACGGCATTCGGGAAGATGACCGTCGAAGAGTTTCCAGCCCTGCCAGAGACACAGGAACGAATGGAGCTGGTGGATGGGGAGATCTTCATGTCACCGAAGGCTCGGTTCGACCATCAACGGATGGTGGCTTATCTGGGCTATCTCTTTCTGAAACGGGTGGAGCACAATGGTTTTGTCGTGGTGGACAAGGATGTGGTCGTTCAGACCGAGGAGAAGCAGAGGCATGTGCGCGTTTCCGATCTCTGCTACATCCAAGAATCTCGGGGGTCCATCCTCAGCGATGAGGCGATTCAGGGGCCTCCGGATATTGTGGTGGAAGTGCTTTCAGATTCGACCGAGGAAGTGGACCGCATGACCAAGCGAGATGAGTATGCTGCGACGGGTGTCTGGGAGTACTGGATCGTGGACATGCTGCGACGGCAAGTGCTGGTTCGCTTTTTCCTTCGCAGGGTATCGGGTTTCTACCAGGCCGAGGACGAGTTCGAGAGCGGAGTTCTCCAGAGTCCCGGGCTGCCCGGGCGATTTTCCATCGGGGGAATCTTCGGCATTCTGCGTTCCGGCGAAGGATAATCATCCGGGATAACGGGAAACTTACGGCGAGAAGTCAACGTTACATCAAGACTCCACGACCGCAGGCAGGCGTGTTGCGGTTGCCGCGTAGGTATGGAAGGCCTTGAGGCGGTAGGACCGGGCGCGGGGCAGATTTTCCCCGGTTGTCAGGTCACGGACGCGGCCCGGGAGCGTGGCACGCTGGGCGGCAAAATTCCAGACCGTGGCTCGGGAAGCCTCCGCATCGTGCCAAAGAACAGAACGGCCGTCCTCCTGAAGGTAACGCCGGGCCATGAAGGCGCGGTTCTGCCGGAAGTCCTTGATGGCGCTTCGGTGCGCGCTCGTCCAGACCTGGTCAATCCGTTTCCCGGTCTTCGAATCGAACAGAGGGATGGGAGGCTGCGCCATGTGGGCGAGGGCGTAGTAGAGGCCGGCGGCCTCGGCGGCGCGGGGGTCCTCGGTGATCGGGCCGCCGGGGATGGTGGTGGTGTCGTTGCCCAGAAGAATCTTGTAGCAGGCCCAGCAGCGGTCGATGGAATAGGAGCGCGGGCAGCCATGCTGGACCTGTCCGAAGGGTCCGAAGGATTCGATGAGGAAGCTGATGCCGGCGTCCTGCAGCTCCTTGAAGGCCATGAGCAGTTCGCGCCACTGGGTGGTGGGCCGGCCGCCATCGTAATTGATGGGCATGAACCCGAGGTTGTAGAAGCTGTCGAACAGGTAGGCGTCGAGCCCTGTGGCATCACGGGTTTGCTTGAGACTATCCACCCAGTAACGCCGCGGTCCCTCTCGTTTGAAGTCGAGGATCGCGAAGACGCTGGTATAAGCCCCGCCGTACTTGAGGCGAGTGTCCTCCATCTTGACGAACCAGCCTTCTTTATTGGCCTTTTCCCAGTGATGGAGGGGACTGGAGTAGGACTGGTCGTTGTTGGTCCACGAGTAGACCCGCAGGCCGTGGCGACGGCAGTCGTCGATGAAGGTCTTGAGCTTTCCGGGGCCACCGATCCGGTCGCCCGTCTCATACTCCTGTCCGCAGCACATGTTGCCGCGTGACACGCTGAACTCGGGGTGCTCGGTCATGTCCGACTTGTTCATGTTGTCGATGAACAGGGACTCGACCCCGAGAGAGAGCGCCGCGGGCAGCAGGTCCTTGTAGTAGCTATCCACCATGAAGTTGACCCAGTAATTCTGGGCGAGGCGTGTGAGGACCGGTTCTTCCCTGAGGCCGAACTCCGCACGGGCTCGGTCATGCACCTCGTCCATGACCCAGGTCCAGAGATTGCGCTGGTCCACGAGGCTCCTGGGCTGCTGATTGAAGAGAATTTTCTTGGGCGAGGTGGTGATGGAGAGGGCTTGGTCGAAAAGATGTTTGTCGAAGGTCTTCAGCTCCGGCTTGCCTGGGTCTCGCCGAAGCACGGTGCGAATCAGGCTGACGCGTTCGAAGACTCCAAGGAGCGTCTTCGAGCCCTTGAATTGGAAATCGAAGGCCTGGTGGGACGCCCAGCGCGGCAGGTTGTGCGTCATGACCGGATTGGGGGCGGACACGTCCCAGTGCATGAGGCCCTCGGTGCTCCAAGCCGTGCTGGCCTCGAAGGTGACCACCGGGTCCGAGCACGAGGATTGGGAGACGACGGTCACGCCGGTGATGTCGCCGTCGAGCTCCCACGAGGCCTGGTCGAGGATGTAGAAAAGGGGAACCGTGTCGCTGTGGTACTCGTAATGGTATGAGAAACCGTGGAATTCCACGTTGTTGAAGCAGTCCCGGGCCGCCCGCAGAACGAGGTCGATCCGGCCCGAACCCGCGCCGCGTGGAGCGTCCCAGTCGCCCGTGTCGTGAATGGGGTCGAAGCTGTGGTCGCGGAGCATCAGCACCGCGAGAGGACGGAAGCTGGCCTCGAGTCCGATGCGGATGCCCTTGCGGCTTCTCCGGACTTCGATCATCCGCAGCGAGGCGAGCTCGACGCCGGTGAAGGTTCGTATCGCTGGTCGAAGAGGGAGGCGGCCCGAACGCACACGCTCGTGGCCGATGCGGACCTCCCCCAGTCCCAGGAATTGATCGCCGTCCATCCGAAGTTCGATCTCCACATCGCCCAGAGACAGGGTCTCAGCCGCAGTCATGTCTGGCCTCTCTGAAGGATTTGAACGCTCATGACTCTATGGCGAGGAAACGAGGAAGTCCAATTTCGTAAGGCATGAACAACGTTTGCGAATGCTTCGGCGACGACAAGACACGACGGTCCTGGACTCATCATTCGTTACCGTCTTGACCCCTGGAGACGGCGAGTGTTGGATCGCCTCTTCTCATCGGCCTCGGAACCGTTTACAATGACGATGAGCACGAGATTGGCCGTGCTCCTGGGTTCTGAAATTTTCCCTCTCAAGGCGGCTGATACACGCAACCCAACAAGGGTCGGAGAGCGTCTCTATCGAGTTTCCCGGTTTGGAAGTGCGGGTGCACTTACGAATTCGTCTACAAGCCTTGGCCGGTTGGAGGTGTAAGAGCATGGCATTCCAGTTCTGTGACCGGATGATCCACCAGTACCGTTCTCAAGGTTATGTCATCTTCCGTCAGATTCTTCCCGCTTCACTGATCAGCGACTTGCGACGATCTACGGCGAGGGTCCATGACTTGGCGCGGCAAAAATCGGGGCCCCAGGCCCAGCGGCTTCAGCCCATCCGTTCCTGCCTCAATGATTCGGAGATGAAGGCGTTCCAGGACTACATGAATCTCCCGGCCCTGGTGGATGCGGTCCAGAATGTCCTGACGGCCCGCCACAAGCTCGGGAACGGGTCGGCGGACCGGGCAGGACTTCTTCTGGAGCCGGCGGAGATGCCGTGGTGCACGAGTTGGCATCGGGATATCCGGGAGAGCTCGGACGTTCCGGACATGGAGGAGTTCCGGCGGGTCAACGTGGACCCGTTATGGTTCAACCAGATCAACTGTCCGCTCTACGAGGACAACTGCACGTGGTATGTGCCGGGGAGCTACTTGCGCCCGTTTGACCTGCCCGGCGAGACGGAGGCGGCAGGGGCGATGCCGCATTTCGATGCCGCGGTGAGTTTCGAGGAACGGGAGCGGCGCGGCCTCGAGTATTGCCAGGGGATGCCGGGCGCGGTCCGCGCCTCGATGGATGCGGGCGACTTTATGCTCTACCACCCGAACGCGTGGCATCTGGGCAACTACCTTCCTGGCCGAAAGCGCGTGACGATCCACGACTGGGCGCCCATGCCGGAACTGGTTGACTGGTATCAGCGGTGGTCGCAGGTGCGGCAGCGGAAGGCTGCGGAAGGGAAAAAATAGAACCTTTGCGGTTGGTCATTCGTTTTCTGGAGGAATGAGTGATGAATCCGATCGAGCCCGAGATTCTTCGAGTGCTGCACCGGATGGAAGAAGAGGATGCGGAGGACCGGAAAGCGGTGGGCCGGCCCCGAGAGGACCGGATGTTCACCTTGCACCCGGACACCTCGCGCCTGGTACACATTCTGATCCAGTCGGCGAGGTGCAAGTCCCTGGTGGAGATCGGGGTCGCACATGGCTATTCGACGATTTGGCTGGCGCATGCGGCCCGGATCATGGGAGGCCATGTGACTTCCCTCGAGGTCAATCCGAAGTCGGTCGAGATCGCCAGGCGGAACGTGAAAGAGGCCGGCTTGCTCTCGCTGGTGGATTTTGTCCTCGGTGATGCGCGTGAAACGTTGAAGGGCCTCAAAGGCCCCGTGGATTTCGTGCTCATGGATTGCTGGGAATGGCTTTACGTCGACTGTCTCCAGACGATTGTGCCGCTCCTGCGGCCCGGTGGCCTCCTCGTGGCGGATAACGTCGAGCCGGGCGACGCGGAGTCGGACCGCTACATCCGGGCGCTGGAGGAGCATCCGCTGATGGAGACGGTCCCGGTGCCCATAGGCCGTAAGATCGAGGTGAGCATGAGGAAATCGGAGTGATGGGTGTGAGGCGCTGATTTTCAGCCGGAGGTATTCTCCCCGATAGCGTTCGGGGAAACCAGGGTGTCGGCTTTTTTTCTCTTGAAGCGGCAAAGTGCAAATGATTGGATAATTGTCATCTGAATAAAGCAAGCGATGGGGTTGAGTGGGACGTCGATTCCGAATGAGAGTCAGCGTGGAATCGAAGGAATGCGAATGAGCCTTCATAGCGGGACAGAGTTGAAGAAGGCCTGTACGCGGATGTGGAAAGTGAGAAGCCTGGCGAGCTTCTTGCACACACAGACACACACACAATTAGTTCTACGGGCCGCATCCGCCCGACAGTGCCGGGGCGTCAATCGCCTCAGGTGGGCGAAGCTATGGCCCGGAAGCCCTTGCCCCTGTCGAAACCATGAACTCGGGAGGTCATTCCATGGACCGAGTGGGCGATAAGGATGTGACCGTTATG
>JACPCR010000131.1 GCA_016179685.1 Planctomycetota bacterium
TAATCTGGTGATCACTCAGGGGCAGGAGACTCGGAAGATTAGTAAGGCATTCCTGGTCCTGAAACCTGTACGCCTGATTATCGCTAATTTCTATGGAAACGACCCTGCTCTGGCTGCTGAACAGGGTTTTGATGACCATATCGAAGGGTCCGCAAATGCAATAGCTGCTCAAACGCACGATAAAGACCCAGCCGATGTCCTTGTAGTACGAATCTCATCGACGACACAGACCCCAAATCCGAAGAAGGGAGACATCGATGCTCTGTCCCAACTTAAGGATTACGCATTGAAGAGCAAGAAAGACGGTGGTTTGGGAATCCAGAAGGGCTCGGTGATCAGTGTGGATACACTCGGGCATGGATCAAGGGCGAAAGAATTTTCCGTATCGAGCCTATTCGTGTCCGCTCTGGATCAAGAGAATCCAAACAACATTATGAAAGTGTCTCTTGAGCCTCCGCCGGCAGATATTGCCAACGGCACACTCGAGGATTCAGTTTACGCTGGCTATTTCACGGACCTTATGGCAAACACGCGAAGGGTTGCCTTCAATCTTTGGCATTGTTTCCCAGGTTCTAAGGTTGGTCTGCAGAAGAGCCAAGTTGAGAGACTCGCCGAGGCTTTCGGTATACTGAAAAAGAAAGTAGTTGTTCAGGGGCCCATAGGTCTATGTGATTTTCCTGATGATACGGAAATAACTATACATCCTGATGGGTCAACGGAGGTCAAAGCAACTGGTTACGCGAGCCCACTATTTGATGAAGAGGGCATCGCTACTGCACAAACGCCTTAAGGTACGCGACATATGAATCTGGATGTGACACTCAAAGATGCAGACAAGGGGATATTGAGATGGTTAACTTAGTGCGAAGTAAGCAGGTGCTATGGGTATGTCCCCTTCTCCTCATTAGCTTAGGTGGCTGCGTTCCCGTATTTCGTGACCATAGCTGTGTAGTAAAATTAGAGATGAGAATCTTGTCGCTAGCTGAATTGAATAATGAGGAACCGAAGCTATTAGATAGCATCCAGCGCATCCGTTTGGCCGATGACAAATGTCTTTGCCATCTAGCGTATGCACTCGAGAGTGATGAGCCGATCCATCACAAGTTGGCTAGGGAAACGATCGCCTTGATGGGCTATAATAGGGAAGCGATCTCCAGGATGGGCCATGGTTGGAAGGATGTAGAAGTCTACAATTTTGCTATTCAGAGGCTTATGCGAAGACCAAAATCTAAAGAAGCTGGACAACTTCTTTATGGTTTAGCGTTTCCTACAGTGATCGACTATCCGGAGGTCGTTACTTATGCCAAGCCGTATCTCGCTGATGAGACGCCCATGAATATTATACGACGCATCAATAGCCCCAATAACCGAATTGACATGCGAGTCTGCGATTATGCGGCTATCGTAATCAAGTATGCTGCAATTGGTATTGCTGCTGACGCAGCCAAGTGGGGCTTAAGAAAAACGCGGCTGATGACCCGAGCGACGCTCGATGAGGAGCTGCCGTTAATCAAGAATTGGGTGGAGGCGCATCCCAACTGGGTGAAGGAACGCCAACGAGAGCTTCGCAAGCAAAGGATGGCCGAGGAAAAGGATTCCAAGCGCAAGTTGAAACCTGGGCCTGAACCTGAACCTGAGGATGCACCTTGAATCGCGATAACCCATGAGTCGGCTGAGTATTGTCGGTTCGTAACTGCTTAGTGAAAAAGCTGTGTCATCCGCGGATTTTTGTCAGCAGGTCCGAAAAGGCAAGTGCCGCTGGAGTCAGGGCTGCGCTCACCGTTCTAGGGGTAGTTCTGCGCGTCTGTCTGTGTGAAAGGGCCTGCATGCCCTTGGTTTCTCGGCGTCTGCGAGGTTTGCCTTTCGTCCTTCGTCCCTCTGTGGTCTGCGGAGGGTGCGTCCGATCTGACGTCTAGCAATTAATGACGTCGGGTTGGTGGTGACGATGAGCGCGTCCTTCTTCCTCTCGGTGCGGTCGAAGACGAGGCGGAAAAGGAAGTCGACCTTGTCGGGAGAAAAGGGGAGATACGCGATGTCGTCAAGGAGGCCAAGGTCAGCGTTGACGTAGGATTCGGTGTATCCTTTCGGTCAGGCTGCATGAAACGCGGCGGGCGTTTCGGGTATGCTTCCACCATCGGGAAATGAGCGTTTCCAACCGGTTGAGGGCACGGCATGGCACGAGGTTCGACCGGGACAGTTGCGGCGGATATTGGGCGAGTGGCGGCGAAGCTTAGGTTTCACTACTGGACTGACTTTTCACATAACGACTTGCATACTAAAGAGTTATAGTCTGTCCTCGCCAGGCATTGCTCTGAACTCTCGATCCATAAGTATCTGAGTAGTAATGACGTAAGAGTTGGTTGGGCTAAAGTCAGTCAACTTGAGTAAAAAGCCACGCGTGCGGCAAGGCGGGCTTGGGGCCGGCCCCATCGGCGATGAAATTTGCATTTCCCATCGATTTTTGGAAAATGTGTCGGCCCCGAGGCTGCATCCCCTCAGCCCAGATTGCTCACATTCGAGATTCAAACGATGCGCGTTTTCGCATACGCCTGGGTTTTCTTCGAACTCTGCCTCCTCTTCACGCCGATCCAGGCCGCGGACTCCACCCAGTTCCGCGGACCGAAACGCGACGGGCGGTACGACGACACGGGACTGTTGAAGAGATGGCCCCCGGGCGGGCCCAAGCTGCTCTGGTTCTTCGAGGGGCTCGGCGGCGGCTACTCCACCGTCTCCGAGGCTGGCGGCATCGTCTATGCCACCGGCATGTCCGGCCAGGAGGGCTTTCTCTACGCCCTCAGCACCGAGGGAAAGCTGCTCTGGAGGAAGACCTACGGCCAGGAGGCGAATGGAGGAGGCTACCCGGGCGCCCGCAGCACCCCGACGATTGATGAGGGCCGCGTCTACGTGATCAGCGGGCACGGACGCCTCTCCTGCTTCGATGCCAAGACGGGCGCGGGCGTGTGGTCCGCGGAGGCCTATCGGCAGTTCCAGGGACAGGCCGTCCAGTGGAGTCACGCCGAGTCCGTCCTCGTCGACGGCAACAAGGTCTTTTGCACGCCCGGGGGGCCCGACGCCAGCGTCGCAGCCCTCGACAAGAAGACCGGGAAGGCCATCTGGACCAGCAAGGGGCTCAGCGAGCCCTCCGGATACTGTTCCCCCACCCTGGTGCAGCGCGGCAACCGGAAGCTCGTGGTCACCCTGACCTCCCGGTCCGTCGTGGGCGTCGATGCGGAGACCGGCAAGCTCCTCTGGCGGATCGAGCATCCGACCAGCTACGACGTGCACGCGGTCACCCCCGTCCACAGCGACGGCATGGTCTACTATTCCGCCGGGTACGGCTCGGGCGGCGGGATGCTGCAGCTTTCCCCGGACGGCAGCAGCGTGACGTCCAAGTGGCGCGATCAGAGCCTCGATTGCCACCACCATGGCCTCGTCCTCGCCAATGGCATCATCTACGGTACCAGCCACAAATCGCCGGGCCTGGTCTGCATGGACCTGAAGACCGGCCGGGTGCTTTGGCAGGAGCGTGGGCCCGGCCAGGCCGGCCTCGCTTATGCGGATGGGATGCTTTACGCCTACGAGAACCGGCGCGGGATCGTTCACCTCATCCAGGCCAATCCCCAGCGTTATGTTTCCATGGGCACGCTGCAGGTCCAGCGCGGGGACGGCCAGCACTGGGCGCATCCGGTCATTGCCAACGGCCGGCTCTATATCCGGCACGGCGACGCGCTCATGGCCTACGACGTCAAGAGCCAGGAGAATCCGCAATGAACCTCGATCGCAGACTCTTCGACCAGTACCTGGAAAAGGGATGGACCGTCGTCGAGGGCGTGTACAGCGCCTCGGAGGCCGACCGCATCGCCGAAATCGCTCTCGCTATTTCCCAGAAGGAAGTCCAGACCGAGAAGAAAGGCTACAAGGCCGACCTTTCCCCGAATGGCGTGCAGCTCGCCCCGCGGAAGATTGACGTGCCGTTCTGGAAGGAGTCCGCCTTTCGGGCCTTCGTGCTCGACCCTCGCCTGCTCCGGCTACTCGAGGACCTCATCGGCGGCAAGCCCCTTCTGGTGACCGACCAGATTTTCATGAAGCCTCCGCGGTTCGGCTCCTCAAAGCCCTACCACCAGGACAACTTCTACTTCCAGTGCAAGCCGGCGGACAAGGTCGTCACCGCCTGGATCGCTCTGGACGACGTGGAGGCCGCCAATGGATGCCTCCGGTACATCGATGGTTCCCATCGCGGGCCGCTCCTCCCGCACGCTCCGGTGCCCGGCGAGACCTACAACCTCGTCCCGCCTCCGGAACTGATCGACCTGAGCCGGGAATCGCTCGCGCCGGTCCGGAAGGGCGGCGTCGTGTTTCATCATTCGATGGCGCTTCACACCTCGCACCGCAACGAGTCCGATCGCTGGCGCCGCGGCTACGCCACGCACTGGGCCACCGCGGAAGTGACTTCAGCCAACGACACGATCCCGAAGGCCTATTTTCACAGGCCCGATTACTCTCGGTGAACCGTGGTGGGAAGTGTTTCGCACTTGACGAAAATCCACGAAGGTCCGTGCCGGCGGAGTTTCGACATTTCGATGGAGGGGCAGAGGATGGGAAGACGTGCCCATGGCCAGGCCAGGGTTGATCTCGCGGATGATTCCGGAACGCTTCGCAGGGACTCGACGCGAGGGGCGTGCCCCAGACGCCGCGTGCGTCGCCGGCCCGGCCGAGCCGGTGGTGCGCCTCGGGCCCCTGGAGCTGCCACGATGCTCGCCGCCATGGCACTCGCCATCCTCGGCCCGGACGCGGCCGAGCCTTCGCCGGAGGGTCCCGACGGCGTTACCCGCATCATCCTCGAGGCGGAAGACCTTAAAGGCGTCGACTGGAAACGGTTCGGCGCCGGCTCGCCCGAATGGCGTGTGGGCCGCCACGGGTACGACTTCTACCAGAACAATACCTTCGGCGGACACTGGCAGAGCCGCATGCGCACCGCCATGACGGATGCGGGCGACAACGAGGCCGAGATCACCGCGGAACTCGAGATGCCGCGCGAAGGCAAGTACAAAATCTGGGTGAAGTACGAGTGCCCGCCTTTCTTCAATTACGCCTTCGAGGTGCGCCTCACGGGCCGCAGAGGCAAGACGCTCTTCCAGAAGGTTTACGGGCTCACCGAGTCCCACAAGCATTTTTCTTTCAACGAGAAATCGCTGACCTACGGCGACCAGTACTGGGCCTGGGGCATGGACCACGACGCTGCGGAAGGCTACGTCACCTGGCTGCCCGCTGGCAAGATGCGCCTCACCCTGGCCAAGACCAAGAATCCGCCGCCTGCCGGCGCACGTTCCATCGACGCCATCCTGATCACCGACGACCTCTCCGAGCTGTCGAGCCCCCGATACGCCCGATACCCGCTCCTCGATGAGCTGAGGCGGGCGAACCGCGTCTTCCTGCGCTTCCGCCTGGCCAAAGACGCTCCGGGCCCCGTTCGATTCACCTGGAATCGCTGGGGCAAGCGATACCCGGATTTCTACGTCGTCAACGGCGAGCACATGACGCTCGTCCGGTCCTACGACTCGTCCGGCCGACTCCGCGTGGACGCGAAGGGCCAGCCCCTCAAGCACCGCGACGGGCAACTCGAGGAGGCGCTCCAGCCGGGCGAGTCGAGCGTCTGGCTGGGCGTCGGCCCAGCGCTGAACGTGGAAAACGCCGCTACGTTCCACGCCACGGCGGAACAGGTGGACACCAAGGGCCAGCCCCTCCCCGCCAAGGAGCAGCCCGCCGCCATCCCGTTCGCCATCGACTTCGCACTCGAGCCGGACGCCAAGCGCATCGTCAAGTCCTTCGAGCTCACCCGGGAGGAAGGGATTCGCACCCTGGTGGTGCTTCTCCAGCCTGACCTGAAGACCGAGGAGGGCCGGGAGTGGAGCATGAAGCTGGTGGACATCTACCGGCAGGTGGTGCGGGAGCTGGATGCCAGTCCTCGGACGGCCCCCTTTCCCAAGAAGATGCGTTTCTACGGAGGCACGGGCTTTCCGATTTTCCGTTGGCAGGGCGAAATCGACTCGCGAAACTGGGAGGCGGGCATGGAGCTGCGCCGCGCCCTGGGGCTCAACACGGTGCCGGGTAACACGGGGTCGGGCGCTGAAATCCGGAAACAGCGCGAGTGGCTCGCCGCTCGGGGCATCTCACTGACCCACAGCCTTTCCTACCATCACAGCCAGGACCCGGAGAGCGTCGCCAAGCAGCTTCAAGCGCAAGATTCCGCCGCCGATTTTTATTATCTCTCCTATGGCGACGAGATCGGCCTGCCGGCCGTCGACGTCGCCAAGCCTGAAGTCCTCCAGGCCTTCCGTGAATACCTCCGGCAGCAGAAGGTGACTCCCCAGGACCTGGGCATTGCGGACTGGGACGCGGTGAAGCCATTGCCTTCTTTTTCCGCCGAAGTCGCCGTGCAGATCGGTGTCGTTCCCGCGGGCTCGAAGGGCGTTTCGCTGGACCGGACCCTCAAGCGCCTCTACTGGCACAGCAGCCAATTCCGCATCCAGCAGGGCATCGCCGAGTTCGTCGGAAGAACGCGCCGGCTGCGCGAGCTGCTCGGGCCGCAAGTCCAGAGCTCCGCCAACCTCGGCGGCATGCACCCCTTCTACTGGGTCCACCAGTCCAGCTTCATCGAGGCCTTCAAGCACGAGGCGATGACCCTCGCCTTCAGCGAAGACTACGATTACCCCATGCCCGAAACCTCACGCCTCGTCGCCGAATACCTCGCTGGCTACCTCAAGAGCGGCACAAAATACCATGGGCAGCGCATCCAGTTCTACTGCATGCCCCATTTCCCAGGAAACTCGCCCGAGCACCTCCTCCAGAACGCCGTCCTCTTCTGGGGCCAAAACGTCAAAGACCTCGATTGGTTCGTCGCCGCACCTGACGGCTACTCCACCGAGAATTACGTCAGCCCCCGAGGCGGGCTGCCCATCTTCCACATGATGCGCCGGATCAATGAGATGGCCGGGCTCGTCGAGGACTGGCTCGAGCCGGCCCAGCCCATACCTGCCTCCGTGGCTCTCCTCCTCAGCGAGGCCAGCGACACCTGGGAGCTGGGCGGCCTCAGCCAGTGGGAGGTCAAGCCCGGCAGCGCGGCGACCAATGCCTTCAACGAGGAACGCAAGAATACCTACTACGTCCTCCGCAACGCGGGATACGCCGTGGACCTCCTGACGGAGGCCGATGTCCGAGACGGCCTTCTCAAGCCCTACCGGGCTCTGTACATGCAAGGCGAGAACCTGGAACGCGCGACGGCCCGGGCCGTCGCCGAATGGGTGCAAGCCGGAGGCCTCCTCTATGCCTCGGCCGGGGCCGCACGCAAAGATGAATACGACGAGCCGCTCGCCGACCTGGACGCCGTCCTCGGACGCGGCAGCCGCACCGCCTTCGAACGCTACAAGGGCCCCCTTCGCGCCAAGCTCGAGCTGCTCTTTCTCGAGCCGCTCGAAACCGTCCGGCTCGATTCCGGGCCGTCCTTCAGCGCCCTCGCCACCCTGGAAAGATTCAAGGCCGCCGCCGGCGCTTCAGTCCTCGCCACTTACGCCGACGGCTCCCCCGCCTTCGTCCGTGCCCAAACGGGCAAGGGGGCCGGCTATTACGCCGGCTCGTTCCCGGCCGAGGCCTGGGCCAGAAAAGCCCTTCCCGTCGTGCCCTGCGGCAAGGGTGGACCCGAATCCAACTCGAGCCAGTTCGAGCCGACGGCCTTCGATCCCGTCCCCGCCAGCCTGATCCTCCGGCCGCTCATCGAAGCGGGCGTCGCGCCGGAGATCGCCTCGAGCCAGCCGAACATCGTTTGTAATCGCTTGGCCTCGGACCGTGCCATCGTTGTGACCGCAGTGAACCTGGCCGGCACGACTCGGGGGCCCGCCCGAGACGTGGCGCTCCGCATCCCCCGTGTTCCCTCGGCCGTGAAGGTCTGGTCCACCGCCAGCCCACAGGGCATCGAGCATCACCTGGAGTCGGGCAGCCTCATCCTCCGCCTGCCAGCGCTCGACCTCGCGGAAGTGATCATCGTCGAGACTCGGTAGCTCCCTGGGATTCAGGTGTCAGGCGAACCCAGGACCCTGGGACTCCAGCGCTCACTTCAGCAGGAAGGATTCCATGGGGAGGGAAAACTACGGATAGAAGAAACAGGACAATACCGACGGATTTCCCTGCACTATGGCGCTCTGAGTGCTTCGGATCACAAGTTCGTAAGCTGTACAGCTCCAATGGACGCGGTGCAAAGGACTAGCGGCCTTTCAGCTCCGTCCACACCTGCTCGTAAAGCTTGTTGGCGTCGCCGAGGTCCTCCACCCACCAGAACTTCACGCCCTCGGGCAGGAAGTAGGCCGGGCCGGTCAGCACCGCAGGGTCCACCAAGGTGCGAGCCTCTTCGTTCGCACTCGCATAGTTCACGAAGTTCACGATGCGGGCGCTCACCTCCGGCCTCAAAGTAAAATTGATGAACTCCAGGGCCAGGTCCCGGTTCGGGCCGCCGCGCGGAATCGCCCAGGAGTCCACGAACATGAGAGTCCCCTCCTTCGGGATCGCAAACTCCAGCTCGCTGTTCTGAGTACGCGCCGTGGCGACCTCTCCGCTCCATCCGTGCGCCATCACCGTCTCGCCCGAAACCAGGGAGTCCTCGAATCCCTCGCTGTCGTACTTGGCCACGAATGCCTTCTGTTTCAGGAGCAGGTTCTTCGCCTCCTCCAGTTCCAGCGGATCGACCGTGTTCGGCGAATGGCCCAGATGAATCAAAGCCGCGCCAATGACTTCCCGCATGTCGTTCAATAGGCTCACCCGGCCCGCATAAGGGGTCAAACGCTCCGGCTCGAATAGGTCCCCCCAGCTCGACGGAGGCGGCTGCACCCTCTGCCGGTTGTAGCCGATGCCGGAAACGCCCCAGAGATAAGGGACGGAGTGCCGATGGCCCGGATCGTAGGACGGGTCCCGAAACCGCGCAGAAATATTTCGAAGATTCGGTATCCGGGACAGGTCCAGCTCCACCAGCAGCCCGTCCCGCGCCAGAAGGGTCACCATGTACTCCGAAGGGACGACCAGGTCGTAGCCGGACGCCCCGGCCTGAAGCTTGGCCCGGAGGTCCTCATTGCTCCCGTAGTTGTCCTCGGTCACTGCCACGGCGAACTCCTTCTCGAAGAGCGCCAGGACCTCCGGATCGATGTATTCTTCCCAGATGAAGATTCGGAGGGTGGCCCGGGAGGACGAGCGGGGTACGAAGACCAGGGCTGCCGCGAACAGGGCGACCGCGGCAGCGAGGATCAGGAAAGCCCAGAGGTTGCGCATCAACGTTTCCTTTGTACAGCGAGTGACAGGGTGACGAGGACGATGGAGAGGATCAGGATAAGGGACGAGAGGGCGTTAATCTCCGGGGTGACGCCTCGGCGTACCATGGACCAGACCTGGATGGGCAGCGTTGTGGCGCCTGGCCCCGTGGTGAAGAAGGTGATGACAAACTCATCGAGGGAGAGGGTGAAGGCCAGCAATCCTCCGCCGAGGACTCCGGGCCAGACCAGCGGCAGGGTGACGCGGTGCAAGACTTGCCACTCGGTGGCGCCCAGGTCCATCGCCGCCTCCTCGAGGGTCCGGCTCATGCCTGCCAGCCTGGCACGCACGACGACGGCGACGTAGGAGATGGCGAAGGCCGTGTGCGCCAGGATGACGGTCGTCCGGCCCAGGGTCGGCCGCCAGCCGAGAAGCCGTTCCAGGGCGCTGAAGCTCAGCACAAAGAAGAGGAGGAGCGAAATTCCCTGGACGATGTCCGGAATGAGGATCGGCAGCGTCACGGCGGCATCCCAGCGGGCCGCATGGCGATGGCCGCGCCTCCGCTCGAGGCCGAGGGCCAAGAGCGTGCCCATGACCGTGGCCAGGACGCTCGCCAGACCAGCAATGAACAGGCTGTTGGCCAAAGCGTCCCGGACCGCCGAGTCCCGGAACAGGTGAATATACCACCGGAACGAGAATCCGCCCCACACACTGGCATAGCGGCTGGCGCTGAAGCTGAACAGAATCAGGACGGCGATGGGGAGATAGAGGAACGCGTAGGCCGAGACGGCGTTGAGCGCCAGCAGGCCTCGCAGCAGGCGGTCCATCGGGGCCTCCTCGGCCCCCTCAGCCGCCACGCCCGATCGGGCTTCAGCCAAGGGCATGCTCCTCGCGGGCGTACCGGAAGTAGGCCCAGACGGCCGCGGTCACCAGAACCATCATGGTCATCGCCAGGGCGGAGCCCAGGGGCCAGTCCTGCGGCTGGGACAAGAAACGTTCCTGGATGACGTTGCCGATCAGGGCCTGCTTGGCCCCGCCCATGAGCTGTGGCACGACGAAGTTGCCGAGAGCCGGAATGAACACCAGGAGGCAGCCGCCGATGATCCCGGGCATCGTCAGCGGAAGCATGACGCGGTGCAAGGCCGTCCACCGCGTGGCCCCCAGGTCCATCGCGGCGTCCAGCAGTCGCCAGTCGAACTTCTCCAGGGAGGCATACAAGGGGTAAACCATGAAGGGCAGATACCAGTAAACCAGGCCGAGGACCACCGACGCCGGGGTATAGAGCAGGCGAAGGTCATCAGCCGGGCCGATGGCCCCGGCCCAGCGCAGGCCCCGTTCGAGCACTCCGTCCGAGCGCAGCAAGACCATCCAGGCATAGGTCAGCGCCAGCGAGTTCGCCCAGAGCGGGATCAGGGTCAGAAAGTAAAGGAGCTTCTGCAGCCGGGGCGGCTGCCGGGCCATGAAATAGGCCATCGGGTAGCCGATGGCCAGGCACACGGCGGTCGCCGCCGCGGCCATCACCAGGGATCGCAGAAAGACCTTCAGAAGCAGCGGGTCGAGAAGCCGACCGTAGTTCCCCGCCGTCAGGGACCATTCGACGGGCGAACCGGGCCGAAGGAAACTGATGGCCGCCAGGATGCCCAGGGGCATCACGAAAAAGACCATCCACCACACGGAAGCCGGCAGCAGAAGCCAGCCAGGCCGAAAACGCGATGCCCCGGTCAACTCTTCTTGGGTCCCGTTCAAGCCTTCACTCCTCTGTCAGGAGATGCACGGTGTCGGCCGGGAAGCAGGCGAAGACCTTCTCTCCCAGCCCGACGGCCCGCTCGTGGGGCGCGTTCTGGCGTCGGACCGTGAGGGCCAGGCGATCACCTACCCGCACCCGGTAACGGGTCCCGTTGCCGAGATACGTGACCTCCTCGACCAACCCGGACAGCCGATTGTCGTGCCCCGACGCCGATGCCTCTGAAAGAACCACCTTCTCCGGCCTCAGGACCATGGTCACCTCCCGACCCGTCTGGGCGGTACCGCCGGCGTCGGAAACTCTGACGACCCCGCCCGCTGTCCCTACGCTGGCGCTGCCCTCTCCCAGGCCGATCACACGGCCGGAGAGGATGTTCGCCTCGCCCACGAATTCGGCGACGAAACGCGTCCGGGGCTTCTCATAGACCTCTGCCGGCGTGCCGCACTGCAGGATGCGGCCCCCCTGCATCACGGCCACGCGGTCCGACATCGTCAGCGCCTCCTCCTGATCGTGAGTCACGTAGAGGAACGCCAGGCCCAGACGACGCTGAAGCTTCTTCAACTCCCCCTGCATCTCCTGGCGCAAACGAAGGTCCAGAGCCCCCAGCGGCTCGTCCAGAAGCAGAACCGCCGGCCGGGTCACCAGCGCCCGCGCGAGCGCCGCCCGCTGCTGCTGTCCGCCTGAAAGCTGATGCGGGTAACGCTCGCTCAGGCCTTCCATCCGCACCATCCCCAGCGCCTCATCCACGCGAGACTCGATCTCCGGGCGGAGCAGCCGCTGCATCTCCAGACCGAAGGAGACGTTCGCCCGCACCGTCAAGTGCGGAAACAAGGCGTAGCTCTGGAAAACCATGTTCACGTCCCGGCGGTACGGAGGCGAACCATTGACCAGATGCCCGTGGATGTAGACGTCGCCGGAAGTGGGATGGTCGAATCCCGCGATCAGCCGCAGACTGGTCGTCTTGCCGCAGCCGCTGGGACCCAGAAGGGAGACAAATTCGCCCGGATGAACCTCGAGGTCCATCCGGTCCAGCACGCGGTGTTCGCCAAGCGTCTTGGAGACTTTCCGCAGTTCGACTACCGGCGCGGTCGAGGAAACCTGTCGTCCATCCCCCTGGTCCGCACGGCTTGAACACACAGTCGCCACCGGATAACTTTCCTTTTACGGGGCCATTTCGCTCCAGAAACCACGCACGCGTGCGGAGGCGGTCTCCAGGCCGGCAGAGGCTTCCCGTTCCCCGCCGGGTGGGTTATAGCGTTCCGTCGCAGGGTGTCAATCGCCGGATCGCCTCGTTACCGCGTTAGAGTCCAGGCTTGTAACTTCTCCGCGCCGCGCGAAGATGTTGGAGTCATGCCTCCCGGAGGGAACCCGTTTCCGCAGGATCCCTACGGGAGGGATTGAGGCGTGGCGTTGTTCGGACAACGGCTAAAGCCTGTCTGCGCCGCGCAGCAAAGCGGCGCGCCTGCCTGTGCGTGCGGCACGCACGCAGACGGGGCAGGCAGGCCGTTACTCCAACTTGAGTTGCGGCCATCGTGGCGCGTTAGGAAAAGTCATTGGGCCACGGTGTCGGGTGTGAGGTGTCCGATGATTCCTGACACCTGAAACCCGACACCTTTCCAAGCTTTATTGGGTTGCGCGTATCAGCCACCTCGAGAAATTCGATGTCTCCCCTGACCGAAATACTCCTGTTCGTCGCCATCATCGCTCTGCTCCTCCCGGCAGCCGTCAGCTTCGCCTGCTGGAATCAGGTCAGACGCCTGAGCAGCCCGGACCTCCATCTTCAGCCGATACCGCGCCCCAGCAGCGATCCGCCGGGCCTGGCGTCTGCCCGGGACGGCTGGGCCAGGGAAAACGGTTTCGAGCCGATCGGGCGCTACCTCATGGAGGCGGGTCAGACCTGTCACATCGACGCTTGGCAGCACATGCAGAAACCGACCCTCTTCTGCGTCTACACGATCTCCGCCCCCTCGTTGCCCGCTCCAAGGGTCTTCTCCGATCTCGTCACCGTGTTCGCTGAGGAGCGCAGCCTGACCACCGCCAGCACCAAAGATGCCCATTTTTTCCCCGTGCGAGACGGCATCTACATGCAGAGCTTCCCGGACCAGACCCTCGGCGAACTGTGGCATCGCCACCTGGACGGCGAACGCTACCTGGTCGGCAGAGGCCTCCGGGAAATCCCACGCCCCGACATCCCCTTCGAGCAGCATATCCTCCAGGCCATCCACAAGCAGATGGCCTACGTCCGTGCCATCCCCTGCTGGCCGCTCTTCGCTTCCTACTGGTTCTGGGTCCGCCGGAATCGGCTCGCCAATCTGACGATCGAGGAGCAGCATCGCCGCGGCTGGATTCGCCTGCCGGGCCAGCCCGAGGCAGGATTCTGGGGCCAGGTTCAGGAGGAAGTCCGGAGGTGAACGCCTCGCCCGCAGACCCCGGCCGCCCGTCCGATTCAGAACCTGGCCGACCGGCTTACGAGTCCCCTGACCCGGAGCGGCCCGCATCCTCGGCGCCCACGGAGACCGATCTCGAGCAGGAAATCCCGCCCGCCAGGCCGGGCCATGATCCTTACGCAGCTCTGAGGCTGCCCGGTTACCGACTCTATGCCCTGGGCTGGCTCTTCGGCGTGGTCGGACACCAAATCCAGGGCGTGGCCGTCGGATGGGAGGTTTACCAGAGGACCGGCGAGGCCCTCAGCCTCGGCTACGTAGGGGCGATCCAGGCCATCCCCCTCATCCTCCTCGCGTTGCCGGCGGGCCACCTCGCTGACACGATGGATCGAAGGAAGCTGACCCTGGTCAGCGCGCTCCTCTCTGCGGGTTTTTCACTCGGCCTGGCCGGTTGTTCCTACTACCAGGGATCGATCCGCCTCTTCTACCTGCTCCTCTTCTTCGGGGCCATTGCCACCACCCTCGGCCGGCCTGCTCGCCAGGCCCTGCTTCCCCAGATCGTTCCGCCCCACCTCTTTGCCAACGCGGCGACCTGGAACAGCAGCCTCTTCCAGGTCGCCTCCGTCACCGGACCCGCCCTCGGGGGAGTCGTCGTCGCTTTTCACGTCCCACTGGCCTACCTCCTCGATGCGGCCTGCATGCTCCTTTTTGCTCTGATGCTCTTTTTCCTCCGGCTGCGGCACACCCCGAGGGAAGCCCAGCCCGCCAGTCTTCAAAGCCTCCTCGCTGGCGTCCGGTTCGTCTTCCGCAGCCGCGTCATGCTCGGGGCCATCTCGCTGGACCTCTTTGCCGTGCTCCTCGGCGGCGCGACCTATCTGCTCCCCATCTTCGCCAAGGACATCCTTCACGTGGGGCCCGCAGGCTTCGGATGGCTGCGGGCCGCTCCCGCGCTCGGCGCCCTCGCTACGGCCATGATCCTCGCACACCTCCCTCCCATGAAGCACGCAGGACGAGCCATGCTCCTCGCTGTCGCTGGCTTCGGCGTCGCCACCCTCCTCTTCGGCCTCTCACGATCCTTCATGCTCTCCTTCGCCATGCTCTTTCTCACAGGCGTGATGGACAACATCAGCGTCGTTGTCCGGCACACCCTTGTCCAGCTCCTCACGCCCGACCCCATGCGCGGCCGCGTCTCCGCCGTCAACAGCGTATTCATCGGCGCCTCCAACGAGCTGGGAGGTTTCGAGTCCGGCGTCACGGCCGCCGTCCTCGGACCCGTCGGGTCCGTCGTTCTCGGGGGCTTCGGCACCCTTGCCGTCGTCGGCGCCTCCGCCATTCTCTGTCCTCAGCTCCGCAACTTCGGCTGCCTGCAAGACGCCAGGCCAGAAGAGGAACAGCAAGACACACGATAGTACTCGAGTTCGCAAGTGCACCCGCACATGCGAACTCGAGTACTAATGGACTTTGGCTTGAAAATGACCATCTTATGCGGAGCGGGAGGCGATTCGGCTTTGAATTCAAATATGTGGACGCGCCTCGGACCACCAGGCCCATGCATATCGTTTCGGACGATCTGAAGCTGGAGAAGCTCGTCGTTTACTATCCGGGCGAAGGGCGATTTCCGCTGGCCGACGGAATCGAGGCCTTACCCTTCAGGCAGTGTCCTGAAATCCTTGCGGAGATGGGGTGACCGGATTTTTATCACGCCCGGATGAAGAATTCGGGGCTGGCCTGTAACCGCGGCCGCTTTACGGCCACTTATCCTTTCGAAAGGACGCAATTCGGCCGAAACGTGATGTCCCTTGTTGACGAAACCCTTTTCCACCGTTCCTGAACCAGGAGAAAAGCCATGTCCACCCGGAAAGTGATTGCCTTGTCCGCCGCAGCCGTATTGACCATCGGCCTCGTTGCCGGAACCCTCACGGCCGGCGATGCGGCCCGGCCCATGGAGGGCCGATTTGCCCACAGTCCTCTGGGGCGCTTGATTCTGGGCAATGTCGGCCGCGCCCTGACCCTGCGCTCGGAGTTGAACGTCACGGAGGAGCAGCGGGCGAAAATCCAGGAGATCGTCAAGAGCCATAAGGACGGCATGGTCCCTGTGGCGCAGGTGCTCAAGGCGAAGAAAGAAGCGCTTCGCCAGGCCGTGATGTCGGACCAGCCGGACGAGAAGGCCATCCGGGCCGCGGCCGACGAACTGGGCAAGGCCATCGGTGATGCCGCCGTCCTCGCCTCGCGAATCGGCGGCGAGGTCCGCCCCGTTTTCACCGATGAGCAGCGCCAGCGCATCGAAAAGTTCCTGCAGGAACGCGAGGCGTCCGGCGACGCCTTCCTCAAGGAATGGTCGCAGACTCCATGAAGCCCTCCTTCCCGCCCCCTACCGCCGCAAGCCTTGCCCCGCTGGGGGACGGGCTTGCGGCGCTCTTTCCCACTAACAGCCTTTTCTGGCATCCCATCGAAATCACCGTCGAATGGCGCGATACTCGTGTCCGGCCGATCCAGAAATTGGTGTCCCAAGATTCTGCGATGGACGACGCCGACGTTCGAGATATCCAGTTGACTTTGCAAGGCGACGGAGACGCCTATGGCCGAATCGTGGCACGCTACGAGACAGAGATTGGACGGCAAATGTGGCGCTTCTCACGGGAACGGGCAACCTATGAAGAGCTGGTGCATGACGTCTTCGTGGAAGCTTACCTCAGCCTGCCCGGCTATAGGGGGGAGTCGCCCCTGCTCCATTGGCTGCGAAAGATCGCCGTCCGCGTCGGATACCGCCACTGGAAACGGCGGGCTCGTCTCCGGGCATCCGCGCCCGCACCGCATCAGGACTGGGACCAGGAAGTCGACCCTCGAGCCGAGGAACTTTCCGATCCCGAGGCTGGCCAAAGAGTCCACGCCCTTCTTGCTCAGCTTCCGCCGCGGGACCGCCTCATCCTCACCCTTCTCTACCTGGATGAGCGAAACGTGGAAGAGGCCGCACGGCTCACGGGTTGGTCCCGCACCATGGTCAAGGTTCAGGCCTTCCGGGCGCGCCGAAAGTTCCGCAAACTGTTTGAGGAAGGAGACTCGCCATGAATGAAAAATCCTTCAATGCCTGGCTTTCGAAGGCCCGAAACGAGTGTCCGCCGCCGGTTCACGTCGCCGGTCGCGTTCTGCAGGATATCCGGGGGCTGCCGCTCGAAAGGCCGTCCGACCGGACGTTGCTCTTTTTCACGGGTCTAGCGGCCGCAGCGGCCGTCGTTGTCGCCGCCCTTTCCTTTCAGGCCTGGGTCGTGCTCCAGGACCCTTTGGCCAGCTTTTTCTGCTCCCTGACCCTGGTGATGTCATGAGCGAGACTCCCCATCCACCGCTGGCATCCGCTCCAACGACCGAAACGCGGTTGACGCCTTTGTCAAAGCCGAGGCGCTGGAAGACGCTGTTTCTGGCCACCGTCCTTTTTCTCTCCGGCATCGCGCTCGGCGGCGGGGCCGCCGTCTGGCTCATCCGCCGCCAGGTTATCTACGCCCTTCACCACCCCGAAGAGGCGCCGGGCCGAATTCTCCCCATCCTTCGCCGGAGACTCGACCTGACGGACGACCAAGCCCGGAAGGTCAAGGAAATCCTCCACCGACGTCAGGCATCCCTTCAGGACATTCGGCGCGAGGTCCAGCCCCGAGTCGAGGCCGAGCTGGACCTCGTCGAAAAAGAAGTGGCCGATGTTCTCGACGATGGACAGAAAGAGAAGTGGCACAAGAACTTACGTTCGTTGCGGGCGACCTGGACGCCCCCGGCGCTGGCTCCACAGCGAAAGGATTGACCGTGCTAGTGAATGAGTTCGCAAGTGCACCCGCACTTGCGAACTCGTTTATTAATTATAGGAGTTCTCATCCATGCGCATTCTTCTGATCGGCGGTTCCGGTTACCTTGGCTCGCTTCTCCTCCCCATCTTCCGGCAGGAGCACTGGGTCCGCGTCCTGGACGTGGTGGACCCGAAAGAGGCGTGCGATGAATTCGTCCGCGGCTCGGTTCTGGACTTGCCCGGACTCCAGAGAGCCATGCCCGGCGTGGGAGGCGTCATCTACCTGCCCATGGGAAAGGGGCCCGGAGGCGAGGTCGAATCCATCGTCCCTTCCTACGACGTCAACGTGAAAGGGCTTCATCTCGCCTTTGAGGCCGCTCGAGGCGCCGGGATCACACATGCCGTCTATCCCAGTACGCTCAGCATTTACCGGGATTATACAGGCTGTTACCTGACCTCCGAAGCGGACTGTCCCGGCAATGCCCCCCATATCTACGGGTTCACCAAGTGGCTTGGCGAACAGGTCTGCCGCTTCTTCGGCGAACATCGGGGCATGACGATCACCGCCCTGCGTCTTTGCGGGCCCATGAGCCTGGAACGCTGGGAAGAGGCGGTGCGCAAGGATGGATACACGCTCAACATCGCCGCCCCGGACGTGGCCGACGCCATGGTCCGGGCGCTGCGACGGCCTGGGCCCGGTTACGAGGCGCTTTTTATCACCGGCGACTACGAGGAGCGCCAGATGAGCCTGCGCCGCGCTCGCGAGCTCCTCGGCTGGCAGCCGAAGGCGCGCCTGGGGACAAGTCCAGATGACCGCGTGGTGTCCCGGGAACGAACCGGCTGAGGATGGGGCAAGGGGCTGTCCGGGGAGGCGTGAAGCGAGAAGAGGGGTGTGGGAGTGTAGGAGCATGGGCGGGGAAAGGTGACGCGGCGGCTGGGGCTTTCTGCCTGCTTCCCGCTCCCCGCTTCCTGCTTCTCCCAAAGGAGCAGGAAGCAGGAGGCAAGCCCTTATCCCACTGTGGCTGGTCCAACCGGAACTAGATTCCGATGCGGCCGGCCAGGGATGAGATTCCTCCCGTCCGTGAAGCCCTCGGGCCGGCCTTCGAGCGCCTGAATGAGCCTCGAGCGCCAGGGGGCCAGCCTGGCCTCAGTCTCGTTGCCCCGCGCCAGGTCGCGCAGCTCGTTCGGGTCCCGATCGAGATCGAAAAGCTGCTGCCGGCCAGTCTGGCTGTACCAGATGAACTTGTAGTGCCCGTCCGTCACAAAGTGCATCCCGTCCTCGTATCGGTAACAGCCCGCATGCTCGCCGTGGAGGAATGGACGCCAATCCGGGCTCTCTCCTCGTAGAAACGGGAGCAGGGAACGCCCCGTTACGGTCTCGGGGACAGGGACGCCGGCCGCATCCAGGAGCGTGGGCATGACGTCCTGGAGGCCGACGGGGTGATTCGAGACGATCTCTGCGGGGTACTTCAGGGCTCTTGGGGCGCGTGCGAAGAAGGGCACGCGGGCCGAGGCCTCGTAGGCAAAAGTCTTGCGGAACATATGGTGGTCGCCCAGCATTTCCCCGTGGTCCGAGGTGAACAGGATGAAAGTATTGTGGAAGAGCCCCATCCCTTTCAGGACCTGAAGCAGGCGGCCCACCTGGTCGTCGATGAAGTTGATCATCCCATAGTAAGCTGCCCGGCAACACTTCATCGCCGCGTCGTCCACGCACATCTCGGAAGCGTCGATATTCAACCCCTTTTCCGGCGCATCAAAGCGTGGCGACCAGTCTCCTACCACGGGCCGCGGCAGGTCCATCCCCATGTAACGGTCGTAATAAAAGGCAGGAGGAGTCAGCGGCGGATGCGGATCAATGAACGAGACGTTCAGGAAGAACGGAACGGTCGGGTCCCTCCGATGCAGGAAATCGATCGCCTGGGAGACGCACCAGAAGGTGAGAGTCTTTTCCTCGGGCAGGTAGTGGGGCCTTCCCACCCACCCGTTTGCGGAGACGCCGTGCGCCACACCCACATCGAGCGACGTCGTACCGCCCGCTCGAAGCCAGTCTCCGTAGTCGCTGGTCGATCCTCGAGTCGCATCGGTGAGCCGCAGATGATCGAATCCGTAGCGTTTGCGAACCGGGTGGAGGTGCAGCTTCCCCACCATCTCCGTCTGATAACCCGCCCGAGAGAGTTCCCCGGCGAGCACATGTGCGGGCTGCCACTCGACGCCTTCCTGGTATCCGACCATGCCGTTGACGGCCGGGGCCTGCCCGCTCATGAGGGCGCGCCGGGCGGGGATGCAGCTCGGGCACTCGGAATAGGCGCGGCGGAAACGCGCTCCCGAGCGCGCCAGCCAGTCCAGGTTCGGCGTCTGCAACACCGGGTGTCCGTCGATGCCGAGACAGTCTCCTCGCTGCTGGTCCGTCACGAGGAGCAGGAGATTCGGGCGCGTGTCGGCCATATCATCCTCCCAAGAGCCTCTTGAGACCCTCGAAGCTGTAGGCGGGTCCGCCCAGGAAGTCGAAAAATTGGTTCTCCTCATCCAGGGTCTTCCGGGCCCGGTCCAGCACGGCGGCGGCCAAGCTCGCAGGCACGAGGACCAACCCATTCGCATCCCCGTGAAGCAAATCGCCGGGCCGGACGTCAAGCCCGCACACGGAGACGGGCACATTTGCTTCGAGGATGGCCGCATTGCCGTGGGAGACCACCATCCCTGGAGCGAACACGTGGAAGCCGGGCGCCCTTCTCCGGATGCCCGCGAGGTCGCGGATTCCCCCATCTGTGACCACTCCAGATGCGCCGAGCTTCTGGTACGCGGCAGAGATCATATCGCCGACAAGGCAGCTCCGCAGGCGGTCGGGGCCCACGGCTTGAACCACGATGACTGCCGGCTTGGGCGCCCGGACCAGGGCATCCAGGAGGTCATTCAGCCGGTTGGGCCTCCGCGGTCCCGGCGTCGTGCTGTCGGCCCGGCACGTCACGGCGTAGCCGACCAGCGGCGGCAACTCGGGCGTCAGGCAGCGCAGGTCGAGGGAAGCGTATCCCTGGGTCCGGTCCCGCACCTGGAAAGCCTCGATGGCGTTGGAAACGGTCGCGCTGTCCACGGCCCGAAAACCTTCCAGAACAGCGCGGGAAGACAAGGAGTCGGACATGCTCAGTCACCTCCACTCATGACCCGTCTTGAAATTTCATCTGAACGGGAGATGAAAAGTAAGAGGGGAAGTCAGAGACGCAGCAACTCTGTCTTAACTCGGCATCACTGAACCCACCCCCAGCGACTCCGCGGTTTCGAGAATCTCTTTCCAGGTCGTCTCGGGCACGTCGATTCCTTGCTGAGCGCGGAGGCTTCGGGCACGATGCTCGAAGTCGCCCGGAGCAAGGACTTCATGGACTCCGGGCGCCGGCGGCACGCCATGAATGCGCTCGACAAGCCGTTCCGTACGGGAAGCGAATTCGTGCCGGGAGGAAAATACGCCGCTGTCGATGGCCACAAGGCTGAGGCCAGCGTGCCGGTAGTGGACGCCCCCGTGAGGCGTTTCGGAAAAGGCATCGGCCCCCGGCAGAATCTGGCCCAGAATCTCGGTGGCCACCATGATTCCGAAGCCCTTGTGGCCACCGAAGGGAAGCAGCGCACCACCCTCGAAATAATCGTCTGGCCGCACCGATGGCCTTCCCTCACGGTCGATGATGCACCCGGGCGGCAAGGTCTCGCCCTTGGCCTTGGCCAGCGCCACCTTCCCTCCGGCGACCTGGGTCGTGGCGAAATCGAGAATGACGGGCGCGCCGGGCGTGGAGGGGAAGCCCATGGCGATGGGATTGGGGGCGAGCAGCGCCTTACGGCCCCCGTGGGGCGCTGCCGTCGGAGCGGTCAGCGCCTTGAATCCGGCGCTGAGCAGGATGACGACGCCTTGCTCCGCGGCCTGTTCGGCGTAATGGCCGAGGCGGCCGATGTGGTTGACCTCGACGGCCCCGACGAGGCCCATCCCGAACCGGCGGGCCTTCTCGATGCCCCGCTGCGTGGCGAACTCGGCCGTGACGTGCCCCCAGCCCCAGCGCCCCCGAACCAGCACGACCGGACCGCTCTCCCGCAGGACCTCCGGCTGCCCGGCCGGCACGATGTCACCTGCACGGACCTCCCGGATATAGCGGGGCAGGTGCTGGATGCCGTGGGAATCGTGCCCGGCCAGGTGGGCGCCGACGAGGATGTGGGCGACCCGCGCGGCGTTTTCCGGAGGCGTGCCTACCGCCTCCACTATCCGCCGCACCGCGCGGTCAAGCTCCTGTGCGGTCTTCTTGATCATTTCATGTCCCCTTGGCTGCCGCGACTCACTTGAGTTCAAAGAATATCCTAATGAAATCCGCCGCGCCCTTCGGGCTCGCGGATTTCAGAGCCCGGGTTGGCCCGGCTTCGCCGGCCCAGCCCGGGCGGGTCAGCAGAAATCTCTGACTCAAGTTTCCAACTTCTGACTCAAGTTGACTGACGCTTGCCCAATCAGCTATTAAGTTCTTATTTGTTAGATACTTATGAATCGAGAGTTCAGACCAATGACCGGGCGAGCAAGACTATAACTCTTTTTTTTATAAATAGTTATGTGAAGAGTCCGTCAAGTCCTGTTCTTGGTTCATCTCGAAACATCTTAATCGAGCGCACGTCGGGATCGGGATCGAAAGAATTCTTATCCATTGAAGGGCAACTCAAACTCAAAAGGTCTTTCAAGTTTGGCGCCCCGAGCGCCGAACCCGTATGTACGGCAGACTTCCCAATCTGCCCTTTGACGCCGGCGTAACTGTGGCAGGAGACATGACGCCGAGCGGTCAAAGGCAGGTCAGGAGCCTGCCCCACGAGACAGATTGGGAAATCTGTCCCACAGCTTACTGATGACTGTGTTTGCGCTACCGTAGGCGGGCGCCGATCTGCTCGACGAGCCGGGCGGCGATGGCCTCGCGGTGTCCATTGACTTCCTCGTTCGTCAAGGTTCGGTCCGGCGACTGGAAGACCAGGCGGAAGGCGATGCTCTTCCTGCCTGCTTCGATGTTTGTTCCGCGGTAGAGGTCGAAGAACTCGATCGAGCGCAGGAGGGGCAGGTGGAGGGATTGTACGGCCTCGACAATCCGGGCCCACGTCACTTCTTCGGGCACGATGATGGCGATGTCACGGTCCGTCGAGGGGAAGCGCGGCAGGGGCCGCAGCCGTTTATCGAACGAGGCCGCGCCCAGCAGGGCCTCGAGGTCCACCTCGGCGATCGACGGCGCCCGGCGCAGGTCATAACGCTGCACCAGCGCGGCGCTGGCCGTTCCCAGGTAGCCCCAGATGCGCCCGCCGGACTTCCATACCGCTGCCCCGCCGGTCTCGAGGAACGGTGCATCGGCGTTCTCGAAGCCCGCCGACGCCGTCACCCCCAGGCGCTCCGCCAGCATCTCGAGCACTCCCTTGGTCTCTCCGAATTCTCCGTCATGCAGGAAACCCAGGAGAGGCTTCTCACGGGTGCCAGCGTCGGGTGGTCCGCCCAGGTATGCGGGGGCGACCTCGTAGATTCGAGCCGAGGGATGACCATGGTCTTCGTTGGTTTTCTTGACCTGGAGGAGGTGGGGGATGAGCGAGCGCCGCAGGGCGCCTTCTTCCTTTCGGACCGGGTTTCGGATGGTCAGGGCGGGCCCGTTGGACCAGGGGCTGACCTCGACGGCGAGGGATTCCGGGAGGAAGGTGGTGGTGCGGACCTCATCGAAGCCGGAGGCGGTCAGCAGCGAGTGCAGCATGGCCTCGAACCGTTCCCAGAGCGGCACGGAGACCGGCGAGATGCCCAGCCCGGGTCGTGTGGGAATGCGGTCGTAACCTTCCATCCGGGCGACTTCTTCGATCAGGTCGATCTCGCGTTCGAGGTCGGGCCGGAAGGGCGGGATTTCGACGGTGATCTCGTCCGGGCGTAATTCGAGGGTACGGAGCTGGAGGCGGTTCAGAATCTGTTCGATTCGGTGGCCCGGGACGGCGAGGCCGAGGACACGTTCCACTTCAGGGACGCGGAGTTGGACACGGCGGCGTTCCTGCCGGCCGTGCCAGGCATCGGCGAGGCCCTCGGCGGTCTTGCCCCCGGCAAGCTCCTCGATCAGGGCCGCGGCGCGGCGCGACGCCCATTCGACGCCCTCGGGGTCCACTCCGCGCTCGAAGCGGTAGGAGGAATCGGAGGCGAGTCCGAGGGCGCGTGACGTGCGCCGGATGTTCGCGGAATGGAACTGAGCGCTTTCGAGGAGCACGGTGGCGGTGGCCTCGGAGACCTCGGTATCTCGCCCGCCCATGATGCCAGCGAGGGCAACGGGCCGGGCCGCGTCGGCGATGACGAGCATCTCGGGACCGAGCCGGCACACGCTCCCGTCGATGGCGGTGATCGTTTCGTTGGCCCGGGCGCGCCGTACGATGACCCGTCCCTCGGCAAGGCGGTCGAAATCGAAAGCGTGAAGCGGCTGGGACGCCTCGAAAAGAACGTAATTGGTGATATCGACCACGTTGTTGATCGGGCGGAGTCCGACTGCGGCGAGACGCCTTTGCATCCAGTCCGGGGAGGGTCCGATGCGAACGCCCGTGAGGACGCGCACCGTATAGCGGGGGCAGAGATCGGGCGCGTCGACCTGTACGCGGGAGAGGGCCTCAACGGGTGGCCCGCCGCCGCGGAGCTTCACCTCCGGCAGCGTCAGGGCCGTGCCGGTCGCTGCCGCGACCTCCCGTGCGATCCCGATCAGGCCGTTGAGATCGGGCCGATTGCTCGTGATCTCGAGGTCCAGGCAGGCATCCCCGCCCACCTCCTCGATGGATTCGAGTCCGATACCCAGATTGCGGAGGAGGTCGGCGAGCTGCCGAGGCGTCCCGGTGAAAAGGCAATAGTCCTGCAGCCAGTTGAAGCTAACCTTCATAGGTGAAGAATCCTCTGCCGGTCTTGCGGCCGAGCCGGCCGGCGCGCACCATCTGCACGAGGATCGGGCATGGCCGGTACTTGGGGTCGCCCAGCTCGCGGTGCAGCACCTGGAGGACGTCGAGGCAGACGTCGAGGCCGACGAAATCGGCCAGCTCGAGGGGTCCCATGGGATGGTGGAGTCCGAGTTTGACGATGGAATCGATCTCTTGGGGCCCGGCGACGCCCTCCATGACGGCGAAAAAGGCCTCATTGAGGAGCGGCATGAGGACGCGGTTAGCGACGAAGCCGGGGAAATCGCGCACGACCACGGCAGTCTTGCCGAGTTTTTCCGCCAGAGAGGCGGCCGCGGCCGCGGTCTCGTCGCTCGTGTCCAGTCCGCGGATGATTTCGACCAGCTTCATGATGGGGACCGGATTGAAGAAGTGCATGCCGATGAAGCGCGGTGCGCGTGCCGTCGTCGCGGCGAGCTGCGTAATCGAAATGGAGGACGTGTTGCTGGCGAAGCGGACCTCCGGCCCGAAGGCCTGGTCGAGGGCGCGAAAGATCTCCGCCTTGAGCTCCAGCCTCTCCGGGACGGCCTCGATGACGAAATCGACGCCGGCGCCGCGCGGCCACTCCACGCCGAGTTGCAGGTTCGCCAGCGCCCTCGCCTGGTCATCCGCCGTGATCTTCGCGCGGGACACTCCCGTCTCCAGGCTCTTCCGGATACGGTCCAGGGCCCGATCCAGCCGGTCGCGGCTCACGTCCGTCAGCCAGGTCGCCAGGCCGGCTTGTGCGGACACTTGGGCGATCCCGGCCCCCATCGTGCCGGCGCCGACCACCAGGAGCTTTTCAGGAATTTTCGGCTGGTTCACTCCACGCTCCTCTGAGTCCGCCCAGAAACGATACCGGAGTCCCGGCGGGATTGCGGCATCGTCGGCTACTCGATGAGGCCTTCGATCGGACTGGAAGCCGAGGCATAGAGCTTCTTGGGAATCCGGCCTGAGAGGAAGGCGAGTCGGCCCGCCTCGACCGCGAGCTTCATGGCCTGCGCCATCCTCAACGGGTCCTTGGCACAGGCGATGGCCGTGTTCATGAGGACCCCATCGGCCCCCAGCTCCATCGCCCGCACCGCGTCCGAGGCCGTGCCCACGCCCGCGTCCACCACCAGGGGAACGGTCGTGATCGCCTCGCGGAGCAGCCGCAGCGTGTAGGGATTGCAGATGCCGAGCCCGCTTCCGATCGGCGCGGCCAGGGGCATGACCGCGGCAGCGCCGGCATCGACCAGCTTCTTCGCCACGACGACGTCGTCGTTCGTGTAGGGAAGGACAGTGAAACCTTGCTTCACCAGCTCACGGGTGGCTTCGAGCAGCCCGAGCACGTCGGGGAAGAGGGTTTTCTGGTCCCCGATCACCTCGAGCTTGACCAGGCTGCCCAGCCCGGCCTCCCGGGCCAATTGGCACGTCAGGACCGCATCGTCGACCGTATAACAGCCCGCGGTGTTCGGCAGGAGTGCGATGCGGCTCGTGTCGATATAGTCCAGCACCGATTCCTTCGTCCGGTCAGAAATGTTCTCTCGCCGGACCGCCACGGTGACCATTTCGGTTCCGGAGGCGAGGTGGCAATCGAGCATGACGCGAAAATTCGGGTACTTGCCCGTTCCGACGATCAATCGGGAGCGATAGACCTTGCCAGCGATGATCAGCGGTTCATCCGATTTCATTCCTTGTCCTTGTTGACGGTTTCAGGTGACCGGTGTCAGCAGTCCATTCGTTCAGAAATGACGCCGAGCACTCTCTCACTTCACTACTGGACTGACTTTTCACATAAATATTTACAAACAAGAAAGTTGCAGTCTTCTTCGCCCGGTGATTGCTCTAAACTCTGGATTTATAAGTATCTAATATTTAAGAACTTAAGAGTTGATTGGGCAAGAGTCAGTCAACTTGAGTCACTTGATTTACGAGCCTCCACTGACCGGCCGGACGATTTCCACCCGGTCGCCATCGCACAGCAGGGTTTGGCCGAAGAGGTTGCGGTCGACGACTTTTCGATTGATCGCGACGGCCCGGAACTTGGCATCGACCCTCAGGTGGCGCAGCAGGTCCTCGACGGTCTGGACATCGGCCGGCTGCAAATCTTTTCCATTGACGATCAGATGCATGGCGGGAGCTTTTCTCTACCCGGGACAGCGAATGTAGTGTCCGGGCCGGCCCAAGTCAAGTCGAGATGTGGAGGGTGCAGGGGCTTGCCTCGAAGCGAAGCGGGGGTGATCGAGGTGTCAGGTGTCTGGCTTCAGGTTTCGGGGACGAGAGAGAAGCGAGAAGCAAGGAGCGAGCAGTGGGCAGAAGGGGGCGAGGGGACAAGGGGACGAGGGACTTCAGAATCCAGAATGGGTAATCCGTGAGCAGCAAATCCCCCAACCACCAACCGATTCGCGACGTGGCCCTTGCTGGTTCTTACTCGGCCCCGGTCTTCACCACCAACCGATTCCCCAGGCGGCCATCGTCGGCTCTCACTCGGGTGTCTGGGAGCGCTTGACTCCAGCGCCACCTTTCCGCCCCTTACCCTTTGTCCTCTTTCTCGCCGCATTGATGAGGCTTGCGAGAGCCGCCAGGACCTGGTCATAGTCCACAGCCGCAACGGGCCCGACGTGCGCTCGGGGCGAACCGGACTTTGCGATCTCGTCCCTCAAGGACTGGAGCGTCTGGTTCACGTGTTTCTCGAAGCTTTCGAGGGTGGGCTCGCCGCTCTGTTGCCTTTGCTCCACGTACCATTCCAGCACCTGCACGAAGAAGTCCCCGAGGAGCTCGGCGGGCAGGCCATAGTCCTCAGCGGATTCCAGTACCAGCCTTTGGGCGTCTTCGTGTGCCCGTTCGACCATCCGGTCCAGGTATTCTTGCGATTTTTCAAGAGAAACTGACGTCTGTAGGCCTGCGGGCGAAGACCGTTCTGGTCCGTGTCCCGGCAGGGACTGGGACTGTCCGACCAAGAATTCAACGGGGGCGAGGAGCGCTTTCGAGATAGCGATCAGCTCCTCGATTTTAGGTTTGGCGCCGCGCTGCAGCCTGTAGAGCCTGTGCCTGCTGATGCTCAATTGGCGGGCAAGTTGGTCGACACGCGTGTTACGCTGTGCAAGAGCCATGCGAAACCGTTCAGCGAAGATTTTCGACATGGCGTTGTGGACAAAGGGAGAGATGAGGGGACGAAGTCCGCGGAGGCAATCGGCGGCTGGTGCAAGCTAGGATGGCGAGACAACAACATATTAAACCAAATCAGAATTGATTAAGCCATGAAAAAATAGTATTAAATTGTTGTAGGACAAAGGCTTATAACCATTTTAGCGCCTGAAGTCAATTATGAGTACCTCAGGGTCTCCATCCGGGTGATAGAATAACTTTTATTGCAACAAAATATTCAAAAGTACGACCGTAAAAGATGAGCGAAGTTCACCCTTTATAACGCACCACGCACATCAAAGAAGAATTTTGTCGAGAGAAGCGCGGTCTATCTTGGGTAAGTTCGGCCCTTCCAGCCGCCGCCGCGGCGGTTTCGGTGTCGCCGGGCAGAATCGACCGTCATGAGAGTGAAAAGCAGGGCAGCGATCGGCAGGAGGATGGCAGCGAGAGAGGACAGCCGATACCAGCGCCTCATAGGGAGATAGGCGAGGGTCATGCAGGCCCATGCGGTGAAGCCGCACAGGGCTGCTGCGAAACCGAGGGGGAGCGACGGAGGGGGTCCGTAGAGGGCGGCAGCGATGCCCAGCATGCCGCAAAGCGGCGGTGCGAGGTACAAGGCGAACATACCGAGGACGGTACCGACAAGTCGTGCCGTGGAGTATCGAAGCTGGGTATAGGCGGTTCGCGCGACCATGTTCCAGATACCGGAGAGGCCTGGGTAACCGCGTCGGCTGCGGACCTGCTGGCAGAGGCCGATCCAGAGCCTGCCGCGGCCATTCCGGCCCAGGTCCCGGATACGTCGGGCCAGGGCGCAGTCGTCGATGACGGCCCCGGCAATAGCTTTGAGGCCGCCCGCACGCTCGAGGGCCGTTCGGCGGAGAAGGATGCAGCCGCCGGCGGCTGCGGCCTCGGCCCGGTCCGGGTCGTTGACCCAGCGGAAGGGGTAGAGCTTGGCAAAGAAGAACACGAAGGCCGGGATCAGCAACCGTTCCCAGAAAGTTTCTGTTCGAAGCTGGACCATGAGCGAAGCGAGGTCGAGGTCTTCCGTGCGGGCTTTCTGCACCAGTGTGGCGATGGTGGCTGATGTGTGGGCAATGTCCGCGTCCGTGAGGAGCAGGAATTCGGACTCCGGACTTACACCTACGCCCTGATGAAGTGCCCACACCTTTGCCGGTCCAGCCTGCCGGGAGGGGTGGAGCGGAGAGCAGGGTCAGGCGCGCGGGCGCGCCGCAGTCGCTGGCGAGCTGCTGGGCGACCTCGGCCGTCCCGTCTTCGCTGTGGTCGTCCACCAGGACGATATTCAGCGGTCCCGGGTAATTCTGCCGGAGGAGGGTTGGAAGCGTGGCCGGCAACACCTCGGCCTCGTTTCTGGCTGGGACGATGACGCTGACCGCGCCCCAGTTCCCGGCGACGAATTCCGGGCTGTCGGGGACGGCGAGGCAGGCATCGGTACGCCAGAACCCGCCATGGGCGAACAGCAGCCAGAGCCAGGCGAGGAGGGCGATGAAGCCAAGAAGGGTTGCGATCGCGAGGACGCCGTCCATAGTGGGAGATTATCGTGTTGCGCGCTACAATAACCACCCATGAGTGTCTCGCACACGAGGGCGACATTGGCTGAAGACCTCCGGCGGCTGGGCGTGTGCCACGGAGATATTCTTTTTGTACATTCATCGTTCAGAAGCCTGGGGCCTGTCGAAGGCGCAGCGACAAGCGTCGTGGGGGCTTTCGAGGACGCCCTGATGCCCGATGGCCTGCTGTTGATGCCGTCGTTCAATCTGGTCGAGAAGCGCTCCGAGACCTGGAACTTGGAGACGACGCCCGCGACGACGGGCTGGCTGACGGAGTTCTTCCGAAAGATGCCGGGGACGTGCCGGTCGGACCACTACTCACACTCTGTTGCAGCGCGGGGCAAGAATGCGGCCGAGTTCGTTTCGGGACACCGCAGCCTCGAGGGTTATTCTTCGCCGTGGGACCTCGAGCCCTGGGGTCGGACCTATGGGACCCATTCGCCCATGATCCGGGCTTATCGGGCCGGCGGGAAGCTCCTGATGCTCGGGGTAGGTTACGATTCTTCGACTTACATGCACGTCGTGGAGGCGATCGATTGGGCCCGACGCCGGGAGAAGGACCCTGAAGCGGGTTTTTTCTACATCGGGCGAAATCGCCCTTTGCTCGGGGAATACTGGGACTCACTGGGCCGGGTGCACCGCGGCCGGGTAGGGAACGCAGAGTGCCGCCTATCGGTGATCACCGACTTTGTGGATACGCTGGTCGCCGAAGTGGAGGCCCATCCAGAGAAATACTATCGAGGGTGGCCAGCGAAGGTGGGTGCTCCGTAACGGGTTTCCATTATGTCCGACCTGAAGAAGGCCTATCACACGATCCAGGACGACCATTTTCCGGCTGAAATGACCATCTCGTTCGGGCCGCACCGGCTGGTCTATCGCAAGCGGGTTTGGCGACTCCGGGACGAGGACACCGGCGAGGTGGCGGAGAAAGGTCTGCGGTACGGGGAGAATCCGGGCCAGGAAGCGGCGCTTTACGAGTTGGTCAACGGGAATCTGGTGCTGGGAGACTGCCGATTCATCGAGCCCGGCCGCGGGTTGGTGAGTTCCTTGAGCGAGGATCAACTTCACCAATTCGGGAAGCATCCAAGCAAGATCAATCTGACGGACATCGATTCGGGTCTGAACATTTTGAAATATCTGGCGGACCGCCCGGCGGCAGTCGTGATGAAGCACAACAACCCCTCGGGGGCGGCGTGCGGCCAGACGATCGGCGAGGCCTTCGAGAAGGCCTACGGTGCGGACCGTCTGGCCGCCATGGGGGGCTGCGTGGTGTTGAATGGGACGGTGGACCGGGACATGGCCGGCCGTATCAGCGAGCGCTATTTCGAGGTGATCGCTGCGCCGGGCTACGAGCCGGGCGCCGTGGACGTTTTGAAAAGTCGGAAGAACCTCAGGATCGTGGAGATCCGGGCATTGGCGGAGCTTCAGGCCTATGCAGCGGAACGCTTCGTGGATTTCAAATCGCTGCAAGATGGCGGGATGATCGTCCAGCAATCGCCCTTGAACCGTATTCGGAGCGTTTCGGACTTCTTGCCAGCGACGGTCCGGAAGAAGGGCGTGGATTACCGAATCCGGCGTCCGCCGACGGAGGAGGAGCTGCGGGACCTTCTCTTTGGCTGGCAAGTGGAACAGGGTGTGACGTCGAATTCGGTCATCTACGTGAAGGGCCTGGCGACGGTCGGCGTGGGCACAGGTGAGCAGGATCGAGTCGGCGTAGCGAAAATCGCCCGGGACAAGGCCTACGAGAAGTACGCGGATGGACTTTGCTACCGGCGGTTCGGCTTGCCCCTTTACCAGCTCGAACTGGCGGTGTCGAGGGGCGAACGGCATGCGGAAGAGGTCGACTCGATCCGGACGGAGGCGAGAGCGGCGCGGGGCGACCTGATCGGCTCGGCCATGATCTCGGACGGTTTTTTCCCGTTTCGTGACGGCGTGGACGTGGGCATCCGCGAGGGCGTGACGAGCGTGTGCCAGCCGGGCGGGTCGATCAACGACCACGAGGTGATCGAGGCGTGCAACGAGGCGAGTCCTCCGGTGGCGATGGTGTTCACGGGCCAGAGGGCCTTCCGGCATTAACCATGGGCGAAGTGCGGCCGGTAAGACCCGTGAAGCTTTTCATCGGACTCCTGGCCGGCCGGCCAGGGCTGATGGAGACGGCGGTGGAGCGATGTTCCGCGGAGCTCGGCGAGGTCGAGAAGCGTCTGGGGCCTCTCCCTTTTGACCACACGGATTATTACGCGGCGGAGATGGGGTCCAAGCTGATGAGGGAGATCGTGACGTTTCGCCCTCTGATCGATCCGGACCGACTGCCGGGGATCAAGCTTCGGACGAACGAGTTGGAGGCTGAGATCGCCAGGCTGCCGGAACAGCCCGTGGCTCGGCCGGTGAATCTGGACCCGGGATACGTGTCGACGGGCTCGGTGGTGCTGGCCACGACGAAGAATTACTCGCACCGGCTTTACCTGGGGCAGGGGATTTACGGGGAGGTGACGTTGCACTTTCAGGAGGGCTCGTTCCGATCGTGGCCCTGGACGTATCCGGACTATCAGACGCCAGCGACCGTGAAGTTTTTCAACGAGGTTCGAGCGCGATACATGGGTCAGCTCAAAGGGCAGGGGTGAGCAATGGGCGAAAGAAAGGGGAGGGCGGGCCGGGCCAGCCTGATCGCTTGTGGACTCCGTGCGGCCCTGGCTGCGGAAGCATCTTGCTGGCATCCGCGGCCATCGGTACTTGATATCTGTCAATCTCCAAGGCCAGCAGTTTCTCCACTCAAGTTTGGCGCCCCAAGCGCCTCATGGAATCCCTCACAATGGGATAGGTCCGGGAGGTGTTTCTATCTCGTTTTCAGCGGCGAAAATGTGTTTCCGCATTTCCGCCGCTGAAAACGAGCGGGTGTTTTTCGAAGAATTCCCAGAGAAGGTCGTTGGCGGAGATGTCGCGGGTCGAAACGCCGAGGCTGGTGATGCGGGGCTGCCGGCCGGGCCAGGTGTGACCGCCTCCCTCGATGAGGATGAGGACCACCTCGGCATCGTTCTTGCCGGGGCCGTAGATGCGCCGGGAGACCTTCGTGCCGTCATCGGCCCGGTCTGGAAGCTCGGCCGTCTGCGCTTCGCTCGGGCACTCATTGGCCTGCACCCAGGCACGGATGGAGTCATCGACAGAATAGAAATGAGTCTTGGAAAGGCTTTTCTTACCGACGCCGCCATGGAACGGGGCGAACTCATCGGCCGTGCCGTGGAAGTGGATGACGGGGACTGGCCTGCGGGGATTGCAGGTTTCCGTGCCCATGGGGCCGCCCACGGCCGCGATGGCGGCGATACGGTCCGAAAGCTCCGAGGCGAGACGGTAGGCCATCATGGCCCCGTTGGACATGCCCGTGGCGTAGATGCGGCGTGGGTCGATCTGAACGGCCTTTACGAGATCGTCGAGCAGAGCGCGGGTGAAAGCGACGTCATCGATCTGATGTTTCAATGCGTATCCGCAGCAATTGCCAGCGTTCCAGGTCAGGACCCTGGGAAGCAGGCCGCTCCCGTTGGGATAGACGGCGATAAAGCCCGCCGTATCGGCCTTTTCATCGAGTCCGCTGAACTGAGCCATGCTTTCCGCGTTCGTCCCTCCCCCGTGGAAGGCGAGGACGGCGGGGAAGGGTTTCGCGCCGTCATAGGAGGGCGGAACGTGTACAAGATAAGTGCGGTCTCGATTCTGGACCTCGATGGCACGTGTGTAGTTTCCCGGCCTGAGCGCGTCGCCTGCGGGCCTCTCGGCGCTGGCGCTGGTGAGAAGGCAAAGGAGGAGAGGCAGAGTCCGGTGTCCGAAATCCGAAGCCCGGAAGTGCACCGAAAACGTTAAAGCGGAGAAGGCCACTGCTGATTTGTCTCCGAGTCCGGTTTCCGGCGCGGGTAGGTTTCAGGTGTCAGGCACTTGCGCCCCTGTCCCCGGCTCTCTTATGGCTGGTCAACGGTCACCCTGCACGGATCACGGATTACAGTGGGTCACGGCTGCGGACGTTCGCCATAGTAATCATCGCGCTTTCTTTTTGCTGCGTTGAGTTTTTGGAAGACGGCAGAATCATCGCCGGCGGCGAGGGCTGAGGCCATGGACTCGAGCTCACGGGCGTACCGGCGCAGAGCGGCGGCGACCTCGGCCCGGTTCGAGGAACAAATCTCGCTCCAGATTTCGGGGTCGCCGGAGGCGAGCCGGGTGGCGTCGCGGAAGCCTGCGGCGGAGTAGGGGAGTGCTTCGGGACTGGCGACCTCGACGAGTGCGGTAGCTGCGAGGTGCGGGAGGTGGCTGACCCAGGCGAGGAAGTGGTCGTGGGCGCGGTCATCGAGCTCCGTGGTGCGGCATCCGACGGCCTTCCACAAGGCGCGTAGCCGGGTGAGGTCCCCCGGCCGGGAAGCGGGAGTGGGGGTCAGGATGCACAAGGCGTTTTGGAAAAGGTCGGCCCGGGCGGCGGCTGGCCCCTTCTGTTCGGACCCGGCCATGGGATGAGAGGAGAGATAACCGACGTCGGGCCTAACGGCAGGTGCGAGGCCCCGGACGAGGAAGGTCTTGGCGCTGGAGACATCGGTGAGGAGGCAGCCGGTTGTCAGGTGAGGCATGATCTCGAGGCCCAAGCGGAGTGCGGTGGCGACGCCTGTAGCGAGGACGACGAGGTCTGCCTCGCGCACGCCTTCGGCGGGGTCGAGCGTGAATCGGTCGATGGCGCCGAGTTGTCGGGCGAGCTGGACGGAGGCGATGCGGCGTCCGACGCCGACGACTTCACGGGCGAGCTGATTCTGTCGGATGGCCATGCCGAGGGATGCGCCGATGAGTCCGGGTCCAAGGATGGTGACGCGCGCGAAGGGGTTCATGACGACTCGTGCGTTTCCGAGGGATTTTCGGCCGGTTCGGCCACGGGCGATGGAGCGGCGGAACGCAGGAGAACGCGTACGGCACGAAGGGCGCGGCTCCAGTGGGGGAAATGAGCCTGGTAGAGCTCGGCGGGGTAGCGGGCCCGCGCCCGGACGTCCTCCAGCGTTGGCTCGCGGCCGAGCTCCTGGCAGAGACGGACCAACTCGAGCTGGAGGGTCTTGAGGGAGACCGGCGGCTTCGCCTTTCGAGTCGGCGGCCGAGCCACCTCGCCGAGCTCCTCGAGCTGGGAGAGCTTGCGCTGCGAGATTTTCACGTAGTTCGGATCGAGCTCCGCAGCGAGGAAGCGGCGGCCGAGCCGGCGCGCTACCAGCGCCGTCGTGCCGGTCCCGCAGAGGGCATCGAGAACGACGTCGCCCGGATGGGAAGCCAGGCGAATGATGCGTTCCATGAGCGATTCGGGGAGCTGGCAGGGATGGACATCGCGGTGGCGCTGATGCCGGACGCGGTGGATGTCCGTCCAGATGTCGGACAACTCGACGTGGAGCTGGTGGCCGAGGGCTTCCCGGCCGCGGCGGCAGGGGACTCGGAGGCAGTAGACGGGCGCATCGGGCGGCAGGACGTCCCCGGGCTGCGGTGAGAATCCGTGGTAATTGAAGGTGCTGGGGACGGGTCCGCGGGTCGCGTAGAGGAGCGCATAGTGGGCTGGCAGAATCTTCCCGCGGGGCTCGGCGAGGGCGTCCCAGACGATCCAGTTCTGGAGGAACAGGTGCTGGCTGAGGAATCGGGCCAGACAGGTGGACCACCGAGGGAGGTTAAGCACGAAAAGCGAGCCGCCGGGCTTGAGGACGCGGATGTAATCGGCGAGCCAGGTCTCGCACCATTGCAGGTAACGTTCCTGGGTCTGGCCATCGATGTAATCGGAATAAGCTTTCTGGAGGTTGTAAGGAGGGTCGGCGAAGGCCAAGTCGACGCACGCATTGGGCAGGCGTTGCAGAAAGGCGAGGATGTCGGCTTGATGCACTTGGCCGAGCAGCGCTGGGGCAACGGGCCGCGGTTTTTCATAAGGCAGTTCGAGCTGGAACGCACGCGGCAGCGGCGGGCAGGCCAGCTTCCTCGGTTGGAGAATGAGGGCCGTTCCGACCCATCCGGGCCGGGAAAGCGCGAGGATTCTCTCGAGGACCGGCCGCGGGATGCCCTCTTCTTCCGGATCGATTTCCAGGTCCTTCCAGACGTCGGAGATGAGGCATCCGCCGGGATCGAGAAGATGGGCTCGGCCGCCGTAGTCCTTGAGGGTCTTGCCGCAGGCGGCGCAACGGGGATGAGGGTAGCGAACCGGATTGCAGTGGAAGGCGGCGTCTCTCGGGCAATAGAACGCGAGGGACATGTGCTCGGCCTTGAGCCTGTGGCGGCGGACCTTTCCGGCGGTCTGGATGCCGACCCAGTATCGGAATTCCAGGTGCTCGTCGAGGGGTTGAATCCAGTGGGGCATCCAGGCCGGAGGGCCGTAGACGTAAAAGTGGCCGCGTGGCCGCAGCAGACGCGTCGACCGGAGCAGCCACTGGCGCACCCACCGGATGAAGGGCCAGCCGCGGTTTCGGATGGCATCGAGGCAGACGGGCAGCCCGAGGTCCTGAGACCGGAACGGAGGGACGGCGATGATGGCATCGACCGTGCCTGGGCGCAAGTCCGCCTTGTTCCAATCGCTGGGGATTTCAGTCCAGGTCTGGCACTGAAGGCTCATGGTCGGCGATAAGGTAGCAGGAGAGCGAGGGGACGCAAGGGGACGGGGCGGTTAATGGGAGATGGTTGATGGGAAATGGCGGTCAGGACTCGGGGCTCAGTAGCCGAACCGCCTGTGCGCTCCGGCGAAAAAAGATTGGACGATGGCCGGCGTTCTTTCATGGCCGGGCTGGCCGGTTTTAGGCGGCGTTTTTCGGTGGGAAGAAGCGAGCGACGAGGGCCGGATCGGGAGGCGGAGTGAGGAGCGAGACGATCACCAAGGCGGCGGTCGAGGCAGCGAGGATCAGGGTGACGGGCATGACGCCACCGGCGAGGAGAAAGGCCTCCGCCCCGGAGGTGTCGAGCGCCTGGCGCAGAAAATAGAGCCAGAGAGCGGCGGCGGTGAGGACGCAGGCGAGTGCTCCCTGCCAGTTGCTCCGCTTCCAGTAGACGGCAGCGAAGGCGAGGGGTGAGAGGGCGGCGAAGCCCGTGAAGCACCAGACGCCGAGATCGAACACGGACTTGGGATTGAGCCATCCGATCAGGACGCTGATCAGGACAACGATCACGACGAAAACGCGTCCGAGGAAGACCTGCTCTCGTTCTCCGAGTCGCCGATGGGCGACATAACGTTGGACGATATCATGGGTGAAGAGGCTTCCCACACAGAGGAACTGGGCGTCGAGGCCGGACATGATAGCGGCGAGGACGCCGGCGCCGATGAGGCCGGTGAGGAATTCGCCCGAGTAACGGCTAATCATGATGCCGAGCACGGCGTTGGAAGGAGTGCCGTGGGGCAGCACGCCGGCGGCCCACATCCCAATGAGCACACAGGGCAGCCAGGTGAGCAGGATGCAGACCGGGAAGGCGGCGACCGTGAGCTTGAAACTCGAGGCCCGGCGAGCGGTAAGCCAGTGCTGGAAAAGGTGCGGGAACATGGCCACGGAAAGGGGAATAAAGAAGTAGGTCAGGAACTCGGTGCGGCTGATCAGGCCTTCCCGGGCCATGCGATTCGACGCCGGTGACTGAGCGAGCAATTCCGTGGCTTTGGCGGGGCCTCCCATGGCGTGGGTAATGACGAGGAAGGCGATGAGTCCCACGCCGACGGAGATGATGTTCTGGAGCGTATTGGCCCAGGCGGCGGCTCTCAGGCCGCCGCAGAAGATATAAAACAAAACGACGACGCACGTGAGGACCATGCCCGCCCAGTAAGGCAAGGCGCCCGCCGGAGCCTTCTGGAACAGCTCCTCCACGGCTTTCTTCCACTCCGGGCTGGCGCTGAATTTGAGCAGCACCGGCTTGCGCTTGGGTGCGATCGACCCGTCGAGCACGAGCTGGCCGACCTCCGTGTCGTGCCTCAAGCGGTCTTTCCAGGCATCGGGAATCTGAAGGTCAGCGGGGCGGCTGGCCAGAGCGACTGCGGTCATGCGGCCCCGAAGCGACCAGGTCTCCGCCGTCGTGCTTTCGAGGATCCGGCCCGCGCCAATCACCCCGGTCAGCATGTAAATGAGCACCAGGCCCACCATGATGGGGAACAGTAGCAACGCCAAGGCGTCGGACTGGTAACGGTCGCGGAAGAAGGAAATCTGGGTCACGTAATCATATTTCTTGCCGAAGGCCCAGATGCGGGCGCCGATGAGGAAGAAGATGGCGGAATGGACGATCCCGGACCAGGAGGCCATGAGCCCGTAAACGCCGATGCCCCGTTCGAAGGTCTCACCGGTGCTTCCGATCATAGCGAAAGCCGTCATGGTGGTGCCGAACAGGGTCATGAGGAGCATGAAGGACCCGATGCCGCGGCTCGCCAGGAAGTAGTCCCCACCCGTCAGACGCAGGATGCGGCCGCTGAAGACCCCGAGAAGAATCAGGAGAATGAGATAGAGGGTGATGATGGCGAGCGACATCGGTTAAGTGGTCTCTCCGCCCGAGTTCTTATCGCTGGGGGCTTTTTGAGGCGGCGGGCAGGCAGGGTCCGCTTCCTGGTCGAGGAAGGCCGGCCACCAGGTTTTCACCGCCAGCCACCAGACGACGGATGCGGCAACGGAGATGCCGGCGTGCCAGGCCAGGCCGATGGGCAGGAAACTCAGGACAATCCGCCGGTCGTCCCACCACCAGAAATCCTGGTGCAGAACGATGAGGAGGACCACGAGCAAGGCGACGATCCACTTCATGCTGACCTTTTCGGCTCATGGCCGAGGGGTCGAAAGAGGGGCCACCGACCAGCGTGCATGGGGCGGGAAGAGTGCGTGATTATTGATGCTCACGACGGGTCTGTCAACGAACGATGGTCGCCAGGCCATGGGCCAAGAATCATTCCGAGTCCATGGGTCAGCGGGGACGATCGGACGGTTTCCCCACTTCAGTTGTGATTCAGACGTAAGCGGGGGTCGCGGGGCGGGCGAGCCAGGGCGGCGCTGGCAGCGTTCCGTGGGCGGCCAAGGGCAATCGGTCGATTGAGAGAC